>JAZRKM010000061.1:0-10021 GCA_045646325.1 Akkermansia sp.
ACCCCCGCCGCCCGCCGCTCCGGCACATCAGGGGGCTCTACCCCCGCTCCCGCCGCCACCTTTGCCGGGTACCCGCTGACATGTAAGGCGTAGAACTCTCGTAACATGCAGGCAAACACCCCAACGACTCAAAAAAGCGAAATCAACATCGCCCTGCCCCGCGGTTGCAGGCTGGGTAGCTACCGCATACTCGACACGCTGGGGCAAGGAGGGTTCGGCATCACTTACTTAGCGGAGCATATACCCGGCGGCAAGCGAGTGGTTATCAAAGAGAACATGCCTGCCGGTTTTTCTTACCGCCAAGGCTCTACGTTAACAGTAGCCCCCACAGGCACAGGCGAAGAACAGCAGTTATACGACTGGGCGTTGAAGCGATTTCTGGAAGAAGCCCAACTGCTGGCTGAACTCAATCACCCGAACATCGTACAGGTGACAGAGGCCTTCACCGCGCTCGGCACCGCCTATTACGTGATGGAACACATTGAGGGCGGCGTGCTGCACAAAACCGCACCGCCCCCCGGCGAAATCACGGAACAATGGCTGCGCCCCGTGCTCTGCGATATTCTGCAAGCGCTGAGTTATGTGCATGATTGCGGGTTATTGCACCGCGACATTAAGCCGAATAACATCTTGCTCGACAACAATGGGCGCGCCGTACTCATCGACTTCGGCACTGCGCGCTCCCTGCTCAGCGAGCGTAGTGCCACCGTACTCGAAAGCCCCGGGTACACCCCGCTCGAACAACTGCAAACCAACGGCGCCAAGGGACCGTGGATTGACATCTACGCCTTGGGGGCCACCTGCTACCGCCTGCTTACCGGGCAGAACCCGCCTCGATGTCTCGACCGCCTGGGGAATGATACCGCTTGCCTGACACTGGCTAAACTCCCCGAATTACACAAGCGTTTCACCCCTGTATTTTTACGCGGGATTGACCGCGCGCTCTCACTCAATCATAAAAAGCGCTGGCAGACAGCCGCCGCGTGGATTGAGGGTATGAATACCCCTCAATTACCCCCTATCCCCACGGCTCCCGTCAATCTGCCTTCCCGGCGTCCTGTAGGGCAGAAAGCAGTCGGCCGCCAGATTGCCGCATTGCCCCCCGTCCCCCAAAAGAAAGGGGCCGGCAGGGGCGAGTGGTGGTTTTATGTGGTGGCATGTTTCATGCTGATGGGCACTATCGAGGCCACGAATGGCGGGGCTCTCCCGGCCTTATTGTTATTCATTATCTACCTTGTGGGGGCCTACCGGCGCCTTATCAGACTGCAGCGAAGCCTTACCTGGCTACCGCTCTGGCTGGTGATTTCATTTACAGCCGGCTGCCTAGCGATGGGGCTTGCCAATTCTGAAACCTTTGCCGGTTTAGTATTCTGCGTGTTTATCTTCGTCATCCCCGGCATTATACCCGATCCCCAACAGGGCGGCAGGGGGTAACGTCGCCGCGAAGCCCATTCTGTGCTTGAAGACCGCACGGACAGAGGGTATGCTGTGAGTGTTATGGGATTTACAACCGTTTTAGCCGCCACCGCAGCCACAGCTGCCGCCGTCGTCCCCTCGCTCATGCAGGCGAGGGCTTACAAAAACCAGAGTTCCGCCCTGCAATCCACAGCCGATCAGCAGGAATCACTCGCCAACCAACAAGCCGGAGCCATGATTAACACGGCCTCGGCCAACCAACAGCGAGCTGCTCGGAATGCCAACGCCCGCATGGCTTCCGCCAGAGCAGACGCCGCCGGTTCCAATCTTGCCGCTGAAGGAAGCGTGGCCGTGCGTGAGCGCGACCTCGCTACCCGCCTGCAAGACGAAATCACAACCAACGCCAACGAACTACTCACCAACGCCGAAAATGTGCGCCAGCAAGGCTACCTGAACGCCTGGCAGACCCGCCAGAGCGCCCGACAAGCTCAAGCACAGGCCATGGGCAGCACAGCCTCTGCCATCGGCGGTTTGTTCTCAGGTGTGGCAGCTGCTCTGAATAGCTGATTCACTAAGCGCTGAGGACATGTCATCAAAAGGCCGTTGCCCCTTTCGGAGCAACGGCCTTTTTCATTTACAAGCTCAGAGGGTTCCCTTATTTGGCGGGCGATTGCACCGAGGGAGTCACCTGCACACGCTCACCATTGACCACCACGGTCACGGGAGAGGGATTCGGGCTTGTCGTGGTGAGCTGATAATCCGTCACCTTGCCCTGTTTCCACTCAATATCAACGGTGATATTGCCGCGGGCGCGAATACCCTTTACGTGGCCGTCTGACCAGGCGGTCGGGATGGCCGGCAGCAGCTCGATAACACCGGCATGGCTCTGAATAAGCATCTCGCTCATGCCGCCGGGCATGCCGAAGGTGCCGTCCATCTGCATGGGGGGATGATCGCCAAAGAGGTTATCGAGCACATTGTAGCGAATGTAGTGCTGCACCATGCTGTAAGCCTTCGCCGGCTGGTGGAAGCGAGCCCAGAGTGCCGTGCGCCAGGGCCAGGTCCAACTGCGGCGATTATCCATCCCCAAGCCGCGCAGCTCCAGGCTCTTCATGGCAGCCTTGGCAAAGTCCGGTGTCTTGGTCATCGAAATGGACGTACCGGGGAACACACCGATGAGGTGCGAGGTGTGGCGATGGTTGGCCACCATGCCGGGGCGGTCTACAATCCATTCCTGCAGGTACCCACCGGGAGCTATGCGGTTGCCCACCAGTCGGTCACGCTTGGAGGCCAACTCTGCGGCCCACTCAGCGTCCACGCCCAGAATCTCAGCGGCGCGCACGGTGTTGTCGAACAGCTCCCAGATAAGCTGCTGGTCATGAGCGCAGCCGTCCTCGAGGGGGCCCCATTCATGCGACCAGCCCATGGGGCAAACGAGCGCGCCCTCTTTAATTTCGGCCAGTTCGGGGTGTTTGTCCACAGTGAGCTCCTGGAGCTTCGCTCGCTCATGCTGGCGGGTCTGCAGCCCCTTGCCCTGAGCGCCGACCTCCTTGAGCTCATCTTCCCAGAAATGGCAGATATTCTTCAGCAGGGGATAGGCCACATCGCGCAGGTAAGTCTCGTCCTGCGAGTACAGATAGCGGTCCCAGATATGCAGAGCATACCAGGCATTAACAGGCGGGTTCCACTTAATCCAGCCACCGGCACCCCAGGGGTTCTGGGAAATTCGGGTAGTCCAGCCACGCACATCAGCCCCGAAATGCTTGCGAGTGCTCTCAGCAAGGGGCTGCTCCATGGCCTGAATGAAGTCGATGAGCGGCTGGTGACACTCGGCCAGGTTAGCGACCTCGGCAGCCCAATAGCACATCTGCAGGTTGATGTTGTTGTGGTAGTCGCAGGCCCAGGGGGCGTGCACCTTGTTGTTCCAGATACCCTGAAGATTCACGGGCAAGTTACCGGGTTGAGAGCCGGAAATGAGCACGTAGCGCCCGTAGTTGTAAATCAACTCTTCCAAATCCGGGTCATTCGTCGACAGGCCACGGTCATAGCGAGTGCGGTAAGAATGCAGACGCACATCCGTGGGTGCAGCAGCCAGCGGAGCACCGCTCGCACCGAAATCAACACTCATGCGGTCATAGTACGAAGCGAAGTCACGCTGATGGTCGGCGCGAATAGCCTCCACCCCCTTGGCAACGGCAGCATTCAGCACGGCAGTATTGCGCACGGCGGGATCTTCCCCCTTCCAGGCATCGACATAGCTCATCTTGTAATCAGTAGCCAGGGTGATGTAAATCTGCACAGAATCAGCACCTTTCACCTCGATATGCGGCAAGTGAGAGGGAGCAATCACCGGGTGCACAGCGTCGCCGCGACCGGCGTACACCACCTCAAGCTTGCTGTCAGGGAAGATCAACTCCATGCTGCCCCCCTTGGTCACTACCTTCATGCGCCCCTCGAACTGCTCACCGTTGGCCAACGTACCGCGCATGATGATGGTGTCGTTCCCCTCTTTACGATACGTCACATTGTGGTAGGGTGCCAGAGCCAGATTAGCCGTGATAGCACCGGGTTTATCTGCCTCGGCAGTATAAACCATCACATCATCAGGGCGGCTCACAAAGCAGCTGCGGCGGAACCTCACGCCGTCAGCCGCAAACTCGGTAACAGCTTCAGCCTGGCGCAAATCCAAAGAGCGCGCATAGTCCACAGGAGAACCGGCGTATTCATAAGCAGCATAAAGGTTGGCAAATGGCTGGTAGCTGCCGAACTCTCCCACACCCGATTTCGGGCCGTATTTATACTCCTCACCGTTTTTCCTGGCATTCGCCCCACCGGTCCACAGGCTCACTTCATTGAGCACCACACAATCCAAACGGTCGCCACCGTAAACAGTACCGCCCATGCGGCCATTACCAATCGGCAAGGTTTGGCTCTCCCACGTGTCCTTATTTTTTTTGGAGGGAAGATTTCCGGTAACATGGGGCGTAACCGTCCAGGGCAAAGCCGTATTCGGCACACCGGCCGGCTGCTTATACCACAAATGGTCGGAAGTCGTAAACTCACCGGCTGAAGCCACTGCTGCCCATGACAAGCCGGCATAAATTAATAAACGCTTCATAAATAAGTGATTAATTTAATTCTGAACACAAGAGTCTTCTCCATGTAACAGAAAAGAACGAATGAATACAATTCATTCGGCCTTGTGTAGCTATATAAATAGCATATATGCCCACCTAAAGCAATAAAAAAAGCCGCGAGCTGTTATTTCGAAAAAACACACAACTGCGGGTATCGCTTTTTTTTTCCGCGCATACCGCCCTTTTTTTGTTGACCTGAAAAGAGAAGATGGTAGTATATGGGGTATGAGCAAATACGTAAAAGGTGACGCTACAACTGTTGTGCCGCGCCAGTTCCGCTCGATTTTCTTCATGCTCGTGAGCTGTTTTGCTCTCTGGGGCCTGTTGAATAACATGACGGATAACCTGGTTCCGGCGTTCAAAAATATCTTTACCATTCCGCAGGAAAAGGCTGCATTGGTTCAGGTTGCATTCTACGGTGCCTATGCCGTACTGGCCATTTTCGCCTCCATTCTCATCGAGGAATTCTCTTACAAGAAGGGCGTGCTGATTGGTCTGGGGGTGTACATCCTTGGTGCACTCTGCTACATACCGGCCTGCATTCACCAGAGCTTTGAGATTTACTTCATCGCCATCTTTGTGGTAGCCTGCGGTTGCTCAGTACTCGAAACGACATGTAATCCCTACGTCATTTCGCTGGGGCCGGATGCAACCGCTGTGCGCCGCCTCAACTTCGCGCAGGCGTTCAACCCCGTGGGCTCCATTGCCGGCATTCTGCTGGCCCAGCAGCTCATCCTCAGCAACCTGAACACCGCCACCGCTGACGAGCGCGCCACCATGCCGGCCGAGCAGCTCAGCGAAATCGTGCACAACGAGCTCTTCTGGGTATGCGCTCCCTATGTAGGGCTCTGTGGTGTTGCATTCCTCATCTGGCTCTTCTTCCTGCGCGCAAAAGACACCCCGGCAACGACCAGCGCTGCTGATGCACAGGCCGAGGGCAAAGGCAGCGGCCTGCGCGTGCTGATTGCCGCGCTCTTCGCCATTGTGCCGCTCACGGCGCTCTACTTCATCTTCCCCGACATGAACAAGGTACACTGGGTGCTGTACGGCACGCTCGGTCCGATTATCTACCTGTTCCTGGTGGGTGACTACCGCAGCATGCTGTTCTCGCTGCTGAGCCAGCCGCGCTACTGGTGCGGCGTGATTGCCCAGTTCTTCTATGTGGGCGTGCAGATTGCCGCCTGGACCTACCTGAACGTCTACTGCTGCAAAGAGCTTGGTGTGACCCCGGCCACGGCTGCTACCTACTACCTGATTTCCCTCATCCTCTTCATCGTCTGCCGCTGGGTTGCCACCTACTACATGAAGAAGTTCAACCCCGCCGGCATGATGAGCCTGTTCGCCATAGGCGCAATCGCCTGCTGCGCCGGCACCATTTACTTGCCCTCCGACATCCTCTTCTCCATCGGCGGTCTGGGCTTCTCGGCCAACGTGCTCTGCCTGATTGCCATGTCCGGCTGCATGAGCCTGATGTTCCCGACCATCTACGGCATTGCCCTGGGCGGTCTGAACCAGCGCGATGTGAAGCTGGGTGCTGCCGGCCTCATCATGGCGATTCTCGGTGGTGCTCTCATCACCCCGTGGATGGCCGGTATCATCGGCGATGCCGAGAGCTGCTGGCTCGGGCTGACGACTGCCTTCGATAACACCTGGGACACGAACCTGGGCACCAGCTCCGCTGCTGTGCGCGCCTCTTTCATCGTGCCCACCATCTGCTTTGCGGTTGTGCTGCTCTACAGCCTCATCTTCCGCAAACCCACCACCCCTTCTTCCAAATAATTTAACCCGTAATCTACATATATGAAGTACGATACATTACCGACCATCGGGATTCGCCCGACGATTGACGGCCGCCGTCTCGGCGTGCGTGAATCGCTGGAGGATCAGACCATGAACATGGCCAAGGCTGCCGCCGCCCTCATCGAGGCCAACGTCACCCACGCCAACGGCCAGCCCGTGAAGTGCATCATCGCCGACACCACCATCGGTGGCCCGGCTGAAGCCGCTGCCTGCAACCAGAAGTTCGCAGAGAACAACGTGGGCTGCTCCCTCATCGTGACTCCCTGCTGGTGCTACATCACCGAAACCTTCGAAACCGACGCCACCACACCCAAGGCTATCTGGGGCTTCAACGGCACCGAGCGCCCCGGCGCTGTATACCTCGCCGCCGCTCTGGCCGGTTACGCCCAGAAGGGTGTACCCGCCTTCTCCATCTACGGCCACGACGTGCAGGATGCTGACGACACCTCCATCCCCGAAGACGTAGCTGAGAAGATTCTGCGCTTCGCTCGCGCCGGTCTGACTGTGGCCACCCTGCGTGGCAAAGGCTATCTTTCCATCGGTGGTTGCTCCATGGGTATCGCCGGTTCCATCGTGGACCAGTCCTTCTGGGAGAGCTACATGGGCATGCGCGTGCAGGCTGTCGATATGACCGAGGTACGCCGCCGCATGGAGCTGGGCATCTACGACAAGGCTGAGTTCGACCTCGCCATGGAGTGGGCCAAGAAGTATGTGAAGATTGGTCCGGATCGCAACCGCCCCGACCTCGTGCTCTCCCCCGAGGAGAAGGAACGTACCCTGCGCGAGTCTATCCTCATGACCATCATCTTCCGCGATATGATGCACGGCAACCCCTACCTCAAGACTATTGACCGCGAGGAAGAAGGCCTGGGCTTCAACGCCATCTGCGGTGGTTTCCAGGGTCAGCGCCACTGGACCGACTTCTACCCGAACGGCGACATGGCAGAGTCCCTGCTCAACAGCACCTTCGACTGGAACGGCCCGCGCGAAGCTATCCCCTTCGCCACTGAGAACGATGCCATGAACGGCGTCTGCATGCTGCTGCTCCACCAGCTCACCGGCCGCGCCGCCTGCTTCTCCGACATCCGTACCTACTGGAGTCCCGCTGCTGTGAAGCGCGTGACCGGTTACACCATGGAGGGTCTGGCCAAGGACGGTATCATGCACCTCATCAACTCCGGTTCCACCGCTCTGGACGGCAACATGCACGCCACCGCTCCTGATGGCACTCCCATCATGAAGAAGACCGGCGAGACCACCCAGGCCGACATCGAGGCTATGATGGGTGCCTCCGAATGGTGCCCGGCCAACCGCGAATACTTCCGCGGCGGCGGCTACTCCCTCCACTTCGTGTCCAAGGGCAACGTACCCGTGACCATGATTCGCATGAACCTGGTGAAGGGTCAGGGCCCCGTGCTCACCATCGTGGAAGGCTGGACCTGCGACCTGCCTCAGGACGTGAACGACAAGCTCGACCAGCGTACAGACCCGGGTTGGCCCACCACTTGGTTTGCCCCCCGCCTCACCGGCAAGGGTGGCTTCAAGGATGTTTACACCGTCATGGCCAACATGGGCGCCAACCACGGCGCATGGACCTACGGCCACATCGGTGCTGATATCATCACTCTGGCTTCCATGCTCCGCATCCCCGTATACGCCCACAACGTACCCGAGGATAAGGTATACCGCCCGGCCGCTTGGGATCTGTTCGGCACAGCCGACCCCGAGGGTGCAGACTTCCGCGCCTGCGCCAACTTCGGCCCCATCTACGGTAAGTATTAATCACATTTACCACGGCAAGCTGCCGGAGCCGGCTCCGGCAGCTTGCCTGCTTTTTTCCTGATATGGCATACGTACTTTGCTTAGACTGCGGCGCGACCAATGTGCGCGCCATTCTTGTTGATGATAAGGGGCAGCTGGTGGCCAAATCCAGCCAGCCCAACTCGACCGATGCCGGGGCAGAAAACCCGGATTTCCACGTGTGGAATGCCGACCGCATTCTCAACCAGCTGGCCACCTGCGCCCGCGAGATTCTGCCGCAGATTGACGCCACGCAGGTCAAGGGCGTGACCATCACCACCTTCGGTGTAGACGGTGCTCTGGTAAACGAGGCCGGCGAGCTGCTTTACCCGGTGATTTCCTGGAAATGCCCGCGCACCGCTGAAGTCATGAAACGCGTGGCTCAGTACATGCCCCAGGAAAAACTCAACGCCATTTCCGGCGTGGGTGAGTTCGCGTTCAACACGATTTACAAACTCATCTGGCTCAAAGAGAACCGCCCCGAACTGCTGGAGCAGGCACATGCCTGGCTCTTTATCTCGAACATTCTCGCCCACCGCCTGACCGGGGTAATGGCCACCGACCGTACCATGGCCGGCACCTCGCAGATGACCGATCTGACCACCGGTGACTGGAGCGATGAAATTCTCGGCACACTGGGCATCAGCAAGAGCCTGTTCCCGCCCATGGTGAATGCCGGCGATGTCATCGGCACCCTCACCCCTGCCGCCTGCGAACTGCTGGGGCTCCCCTGCTCCGTGCCCGTTGTTTCCACCGGCCACGACACACAATTTGCCCTGTTCGGCAGCGGTGTGCAGGAAAACCAACCCTTCCTCTCCAGCGGCACTTGGGAAATCCTGATGCTGCGCACGCCCAAGGCCGCCCTCGAGCCCTCCGACTACGCCGCCGGAGCCACCGTAGAATACGACAGCAAGTCCGGCCTGCTCAACCCCGGCCTGCAGTGGATTGCCAGCGGTATCATTGAGTGGGTGAAAGCCACCTGCTACAATGGCGAGAGTTTCGACACCATGGACGCCGAGGCCGAAAAGATTGCCCCCGGTTGCGATGGCGTGAAACTCATCCCCGATTTCCTGCCCAGTGACCCGGTACCCGGCAGCATTCAGGGGCTGGTACTCGGCCGCACCCGTGCTCACATCTACCGCGCGGCTATGGAGGCCCTGACCCTGCGCCTGAAGAACCGCCTGGAGAAGCTCGAGAAAGTGGGTGGCTTCAAATCGAGCGACCTGCTGCTGGTAGGCGGCGGTGCCCGCAACAAGGTATGGACCCAGATGCGCGCCGACATCCTCGGCCTGCCCATCCGCATATCCAACGTCTCCGAAAGCACGGTGCTGGGGGCCTCCATGTACGCTTTCGCCGGGGCCGGTATTTACGACTCCCCCGAGAGCTGCCGCGATGCCTTCGGCATAACCTACACCACCATCAACCCCGGCGAACAGCGCGCAGCTTACGCTGAACTTTACAACTAATACACACAATTATGGCTAATCCCGAACTCTACATCAAACCCGCTCTGCCCGATCGCATCTTCCCCTGGGAGAACTACGACCCGCAGACCCGCGAAGAAATCGACGCCTTCTTCAACAGCCCCGAAGTCCGCGTCATCAAGGAACGCATGGTTGACATGGGCCGCCGCCTGTGGAACCGCGAATACGTGGACGGCAACGGTGGCAACCTGTCCGTACGCGTGGCAAAGGACCTGGTGCTCTGCTCCCCCACCCTCTGCTCCAAGGGGTTCATGACCGTGGATGACATCTGCATGGTCGACATGAACGCCGGCCAGCTCTGCGGTTACCGCCCCGCCACCAGCGAGGTGAAGACCCACATCGCCATGATGAAGGAAGTGGGCGTGAATGCCTGCATCCACGCTC
>JAZRKM010000062.1:0-23410 GCA_045646325.1 Akkermansia sp.
TTAACGATGGGGGCCGACTTTGGAGTATCCTCGGGCTTTGCTGCGGGGGGAGTTATGATTTCCTGTTTTTGGATGTGCGGTGTTGTGTTTGCTGGTGTTTGTGATTTGTTTGATTTCTCCTTGATTCTGGATATGCTACCAATAACGAGAAGGATTATAAAGACAAAAATAACAACTCCTCCTACACTGCAACCATTGGCTGATTTTTTGTTTGCAGGTGGTGGAATCGGTGGCAGAGAAGGTAACGAAATGTTATTGTCTGTAGAGGCTGTAGACTGCCTTTGACCGCAGTGAAGACAAAAGCTTGAGTCGTCAGGAATGTTTTTTCCGCATTTTGAACAGAACATGGTGATATGTGGTGGGGTTAGAGTTGATGAGGAACGGCTTTATTTTATCTCAAGCGGCGATAATGTCAATAAAAAATCTCAAGAAGATAATTTACAAGCGAGATTTCCTGTGGCATAATAGTGGCAGCGCAGGAGAGTGCAGAACATGAAAATAGAGCATAAAGGCATAAAAATAAAAAGTGTAGGCAAGACATGCGTGCAAAAGTCGGAGGATATCAAGAAAAAATCTCAAGAAGATACAGTTAAAGGCTACCTGATAGAGTTGAGCTTGCAGGACTACGGTCAGCTGGCGCGCCGTGCCCTGGTTGAGGGGTGCAGCCCCGAGGAGCTGGTAGCACGGCGCATTTCAGCGCTGCTTTCGCGGGAGAAATAGGGGTTGCGGCGGCGGCAATTCCTTGACATTGGCGGGCGATGTGATATTCTTACATTCATGACGATGGGCAGCGACCAGACGGAGTTCAAGAATGCGGTAAAAAAGTGGCTGCGCAGCCATGGGCTGGATTACCGCTGGATGGCGGAACGCTGTGGCGTATCGGAAATCACGGTGCGCAACTGGATGAGCCAGAAAACCATACCCCCGCTCAAGCAGCAACTGATTGAGCGGGTGATGGTGCAGCTGCCTGTCGCGCCCTGCGGTGAGGGTGCGGGCAATACCGTGGCGGGAGTGTCCGTCAACGCTACGCTGTCGCTGACGGTGCAACTGGCTCCCGAACTGTACCGCCGCCTGACGGAGCGAGCGCTGGCCGAGGGCTCTACCCCCGAGATTCTTGTTGCGCAGGCTATTTCGGATTTGGTGAAAGAACCTGCCGAAACAGCCACGCCCCTGAAACAACGCACGGTAACCCTGCCGCCGCAACAATAAAACAGTTCCCTCAACATGGCTACTACCGAAAGTTTACCCCATGTCACCCTGCCGGTCGGTACCCGGCTCGAGAAATACGAACTGCGAGAAGTACAGGGGCTAGGTGGCGGCGGCATCAGTTACCGTGCCTTCGACTGTGAGTTGAAGCGCGAAGTAGTGCTCAAAGAGCATTTTCCGGTCGGGTTGTGCCGTCGCGAACCCGGCACGGCAGAGGTACAAGTGGTCAATGCTGCGGGCTATGAGCTTTCCCTGGCTTCATTTTGCCGCGGCGCACGTATACTGGCAGGCCTGCAGCATGAAAGTGCGGTCAAGGTGCACGAAATTTTCAGCGCCTGCGGCACGGCGTTTCTGGTGATGGATTATGTGGAGGGTGCCACCCTGCGCGAATGGGCTGCCACGCACCCCACAGCCGCAGACATATGCCGGTTGCTCAGCAAATTGCTCTCCGCGCTGGAGTACCTGCACGGCGCAGGGGTGATTCACCGCGATATTAAGCCGACCAACATCATCGTGCGCAAAGATGGTCTGCCCGTGCTCATTGATTTCGACGCTGCCATGGTCAGCGACCCCACGCATACCCCCACTCAGGTGGGTACTCCGGGATATGCAGCACCGGAGCAGTTCACTCCGGGTGCCATTCCCGGCCCGCAAGCGGATATTTATGCCCTGGGCTGTAGTTTGCGCCGCGTGGCGGCGGAGGCAGGGCAGCGCCTGCCGCGCCGTATAGAGCGCACCCTGCGCCGTGCATGTGCGGAGCAGCCGGCACAGCGCTACAGCAGTGCAGCTGACTGGCAGCGCGCACTGTCACCTGCCCGTGGACGGTGGCTACTTGCCGGCAGTGCTGCCCTGATAGTCACAGCAGCCTGTGGTTGGTGGTTCCTGCCGGGAGGTGCAGAAACTCAGCAGCCCGATGTAACGGCAACCGTAACGGAGCAAGGAGCCGAGCACCCCGCACCGGCGCAGCCTGCGGCGGTAGAGCAAGCGTCGGCAACTCCCGCTCCGCCCGCTGAGCAGGATTTTCCGACATATCACCCCATGCAATTGATTCGCTTAGACAGCTGGGGCGAATTCGAGTGCCAACCCGGTGAGGATTTACCCCCGAGAGAACAGGCATTCGTGACTGCTGTGAAGTCTGTTCAGAGCGAGTTCGATACGACACGAGATGAACTTAATACCCTGAAACAAAATAATAAACTGAAATCCGGCAAATACTACCGCAGCCTGGCCGAGGCGAAAGATAAAGCCAACGAAAAGGTCGCTGAGCTGGTTCATGAGTTCGTAACGGTAAACTATGCCGATAAAGACCCGGCCGAGGGCTATACGGAACTTTTTATCAACACTATAAGACAGGCTAACCCTTATAAACGCATGGCGGCCGTTCATGCCACCCACCCTGCGCAACTGATTAAGTACGATGAGCATGGCTACCTGGTGCAACCGGACTTTGTGCGCGGTACTGAAAATGAAATAAAATTCGCTACCGCTCTTCTGGCATACCAACAGGAATACCACGCCGCCATCAAACACGCAGAGCAGGAAGCCGAGGCTGCACAAACACCCCTCACCTCGGAGCAGCGCACCACCATTCAGCAACGCGAGCAATTGCTGCTCAATCAGAAAGTACTCAAACTCGTCGATGAATACATCGAGCGTTACATAGAGGAAGACCACCCTGAGTTCAGCCGCAACGCCGCCCTGCGAGAAGCTATACTCAAGCACAACATTCACCCCTGAGTCACCGCCGCTGCGAACAGGTGGAGATTTAGTTTGCGTTTTGGCCCCGGTAGAGGCAAAACGGTGGTCGTGATGTGCAAAACGGTAGCAGATGAAATTGCAGCCATGCTGGTAGCCGGCGGGCTGCAGCGAGCCTATTGTCGGGCCGGTGTGGCGCTCAGCACGCTGTCGGAGTCTCTGCAGCGCGAGCCGGGGCTGCGCTGTATAGGGCTGCAGCATGAAGAAAGTGCAGCTTTTGCCGCGGTGGGTGAGGCCATGGTAACCGGGCAACCTGTTGTGTGCTGCGGCAGTAGCGGCGGCGGCAACATGCAGCTGCTCAATGGGCTGTATGAAGCCACGCGGGCTGCTGTTCCCCTGCTGGCACTGGCACCGCACGTGCCGGTATCTGCCATCGGCGGCCGGTATTTTCAGGGATGTCATCCCGTGTCGGCACTTCGCGACAGCGCTGTTTACTGTGAGTCTGCCTATACGGCGGCACAGGCCCCGCGAGTGGTGGCAGCAGCCCTGCGCGCCGCCTGCGCCGCACCGGGGGCGGGGGTGGCTGTCATGCCGACGGATGTTGTTGATATGCCCGCTGCGCTGCCCTGCCCCCCGGCCCCTACAGGCCGACAGGCGGCTGTGGTCGAGCCCGCTCAGGAAGACGTGGCTCGCCTAGCCGAACTCATCAACAACTGCGACAAAGTGGCCTTTCTTTGCGGGCGTGGCTGTGCCGGTGCCCGTGATTTGTTGGTAGAGCTGGCTCGCCGCATAGGTGCCCCCATAGCTTACACGCTGCGGGCAAAAGATATAATGGAAAAAGACAATCCCTGCGCCGTGGGGATGGTCGGTCTGCTGGGCTGGGGGGATGCCCCCGCCGCCATTCAGGTGGCCGATTTGCTGGTGATGTGGGGTACGGATTTTCCCTACAGTTGTTTTTTACCCCGGCACGGGCGGGTGGTGCAGGTAGATGAGTCGGCGGTGGCACTGGGGCGGCGGGTAGCGCTGTGCCATGCCGTGCATGGCGACGTGGCCCGCACGGCAGCCCGACTGCTGCCCCTGGTGCGCAGCAGCGGGCGGGGGGAGGAATTTCTGAGCCGCTCGCTCATGCGCCACGGCAGGGCGGTGATGGCGATAGAGGGTGCGCTGCGCGTGGTTGATGAGCGGGCCCCCATACGCCCGGAGTACCTGACCCGCCTGCTCAGCAGCCACGCTGAACCGGATGCCGTCTTTGCCGTCGACATCGGCCCGCCGGTCATATGGGCAGCTCGTTACCTGCAGGCGTTCGGGCACCGCCGTATCATCGCCTCCTTCAATTTCGGCACGGCCGGCAGCGCGTTGCCCCTGGCTATCGGGGCGAAGGCTGCCTGCCCCTCGCGGCAGGTCATTGCCCTGTGCCATGCCGGCACTCCCGGCAGCCAAGCGACTGAGCTGCTCACCCTGCTGCAAGAGCGCCTCAGCGTGAAAGTGCTGGTGTACAACTATGCCCCGGCCCGGGCGCAGATGGTGCAGACCGGCGATGTGGCGCCACAGCCCGTGGCGGAGTTTGCCGCCTGCGCAGCGGCCTTCGGGCTGCAGGTGCAGCGACTGAGCAGGGTGGACGAGGCCGCCCCTGCCCTGCGCCGCTGGCTGGCAGCACGCGGACCGGCCGTGCTCGATGTCGAGCTCGATGCTCATGCACTCGCTGCCCCGCCGCAGTCAGACCTGCAGCGCACCCTCGACCATGTGGGCGATACCGTATCGACCACCGCACTCAGTGAGCTGGCTGTCATTCGCCGCATGCTCTTCGGCAACAGCCGCCTGTACTGAACGAACAAGGAGCCGCTGCCCCGCAAGGGACAGCGGCTCCGCGTGGTGAATGATAAAGTCAGTTTGTTATGTTACATGACCATGCCGCCATCGCATACCAGCACCTGGCCGGTCATGTAGCGGGATTCATCGCTGGCAAGGAAGAGGGCGCAGTTGGCGATATCCTCGGGCTTGCCCAGGTCCTTCATCGGTATGCGGGAGAGGATGGCCTCTTTCGCAGCCTCGGGTATGGCATCGGTCATATCGGTGGCGATGAAACCGGGGGCAATGGCGTTGCAGGTTACTTTTCGGCTGGCGAGTTCCTGCGCCATGGATTTGGTGAAGCCGATAACACCTGCCTTCGAAGCGGCGTAGTTGGCCTGGCCGAGGTTACCGGTCAGCCCGACAACGGAGGCCATGTTGATGATTCGGCCGGCGGGGCTCTTCATGAGCGTGCGCTGCAGGGCCTTCACAAAGAGGAATACGCTCTTGAGGTTGGTGTCCATCACGGCATCCCAATCAGCTTCCTTCATACGCATCAGCAGGGTATCGCGGGTAATACCGGCATTGTTCACCAGAATATCGACCGTGGGGTATTCAGCCAGCACAGCCTTCACGCAGGCCTCTACCGCGGCGGCATCTGCCACGTCGCAGGGGAAAGCCTTGCAGCTGTCGGGGAATTCGGCATTGATGGCCTCCGCCGCGGCTCCGCAGGAAGCGGGGTTGCGGGAGATGAGCACAACCTTGGCACCCTCCTCCGCAAAGCGGCGGGCTACCGCATTGCCGATACCACGACCGGCACCTGTCACTATAGCAGTTTTTCCTGCGAGTCTGTTCATAACGTCCATATTCTACCTTAGACCTCACTCTAATGCAAGCTAAAATCTGCGCAGCCCCGGCAGATGTATTTGAAAAAATGCTGCATAAGCAGGTGCGAAACAGAGTGAACGAATGACCGGAAGAGGTCATGAGCCGTGAAAAAGCTTGCCTGAGAGGTGCCGGTATGCTATAAGGGGCTCATGAACCGTTATCAATACTTTTCATCGGTTGCAGTTGCCGTTTTGGTGGCTCCTGCGGTAGCGCAGGAACAGCAGTTCACCGTGGCGGATTACATTCAGGCCCAGCAGGCGCTGCTCGGGGGGGTGACGGAGCTGCTTCACCTGCCGTCCATCGCTGAAGATCCGGACAATGTGGCAGCCGCTATCGAAGAGCTCACAAAATATGCCGCTACGCTTGTAAGCCTTAAAAGCGAGCTGAATGCTGAAGAGTTGGCTATTGCGCAGGGCAACCTCGAATCTGACCCCGCCGCTCAGGCTGTCGGTTCTGCCTTCATCTCCGCGGTCAATCAGCTCAACAGCAGCCAGTTCTACAACAGCCAGCGCCTCGCCACAGCTCTGCAGAACTTTGCTGCTCTGCTGGCTCAGATGTAAATCAACTTTTTTCCTACCCGCGCACGTCAGACCCCCTTTTCATCGTTCCAGAGGCTGATGTGCAGGCGGTCCCCGAGTCGCACCCGGTGTTGCAGGCAGAGCGCTGCCACACCGGGGCGAGCGGCGGCCAGTTCCGCGCGGGTTGTAGCGCAGGGCATGAGAATGATGCGCTGCTGCGGCAGGCCCAGGGCTGCGATGGCCGACCAGTCGCTCTCACTCTGTACCACGAATTTGAACCACGCCCGCCCCGTGGCGGCAAAGTCCGCCAGTACCGCAGGGCGCAGGGCTTGCTCAGGGGTGTTGCCCGAGTGAGCGAGTTTGGGCGAAACATTCCACTGATTCACGCGCTCTGCCAGTGCCGGAGTGGGCGACAGGGTACCGTTGGTTTCGACCTCGATGTAAAAATCTGGCGGCAGCAGCGCCAGCAACCGCGCCAGTTCGCCGGCCTGCAGCAGGGGCTCACCGCCGGTGATAACCACTGACGGGCAGCCGTAGCTGAGCAGGCGCGCGGCAACCTCATCTACCCCCAGCTCACAGCCCGGTGCCCAGCTGTAGCGAGTGTCGCACCAGCTGCAGTGCAGGTTGCAACCGGCCAGTCGCAGAAAGACGGCGGGGGTACCGCAGCGGGGGCCTTCCCCCTGCAGGGAATAAAAAATCTCAGGTTGGGATTTCAAGCGTGCAATATTCATGGCGCTGTGATATACTGTGGCTGTACAAGAGGGTTCATACCAGAACCCGCCCGCCGCGTCAATCGCTTTTTAACATTCGCTCGAGATTTAATGTTGAATACCATGAGTTCCCGCACCCCATACCGTGTATTGTTCGTCTGTCTGGGTAATATATGCCGCAGCCCTGCCGCCGAGATTATCTTTAACGCCGTTGCTGCACAACAAGGCCTGGCCGGGCTGGTGCGGGCGGACTCATGCGGTACGGCCTCGTACCACACCGGCAGCAAGCCCGACCATCGCATGCTCGCCGCGCTGGAGCGTGCCGGTTACAGCTACGGCGGCCACCGCGCACGTACTTTCCGCCGGGCTGATTTCAGCGAATTCGACCTCATTGTCCCGCAAGATGAGTACAATGAGCAGGATATACTGGCCCTGGCCCGCCATGCTGAGGACGAAGCGCGCGTGCGCGGCATGTGGCAGTGGTTTGGCGAGGGGGAGACTGAGCGCTCCGTTCCTGACCCGTACTACGGCGGCCCGGCGGGGTTCGATGCAGTGGTGGCCCTGCTCACGCGCAGCATGCAGCGCCTGGTCGCTGAGCTGAAATCGCAGTTGCACCCCTGAATCAACACCACGATTGCCGGCTTTTGCAGGAAAAGTTCCCACAGGGTATCGATTTAGCTTGCATGACGCAGCCGAAAGCGCTAGAATGCAGATTAGGAAAGGAGACGACGATGAGCAAAACTTCTACGGTATACGCGATTCTGATATCACTTGTGAGCGGCACCCTGCTGGTGACTTGTGCGCAGCGCTATGGCTCAGTTGCACAGGATTCTGTGGCTGAGACCCTCACGTCGGATGCCATTGCCGTGACTCCCTGTATACCCGGTTTCCTGCTGGAACCGGAGCAGATTCACCGCCTGAGCGTCGGTGAAATGCGCCACCTGCGCACCATTCTGCGCCATGGGGAAATGCGAGTCGTACACGAAAGCCACTACCGCGACAACATCCCCGGCCAGCGCGAAGACCTGGTGAAGGGTGTATTCTACCTGTACGGCAGCAACTACCAGTGCCTGGGCGGCAGGGTTGAGGGTGACAAGGTGATTATGGACGACATTGAGCTGTCGGAGGCTGACAGCCGCGACCTGTACCGGTTGCTGAAACCGCACCTGATGAAGGTTATCGACATTCGCCCATGAGCCGCCTGCCCAGAGCTTTGGCGGTTGCTCTACTGGCGGGAGTGCTGGCAGGTTGTCAGCAGCAGCCCCCGCCGCCGGCCGGCATTTACCCCGAGCCTGACACTTCGTTCATAGGCCGTCGCCTGCAACAACGCCTGGGTACGGAGCCGGCAGATGTAGCCGTTGTTTTCATAGGCGGTTTCAGCGAACAGGTGCTCACTCACCTGCGCCGGGTTTACGAGTGCATGCCCCCATTGCCCGCGCGTGGTAAACAGGTGCGCGCCTTTTACGCCTGGGATGGCGGCCGCGGCTGCCTGCTCTTCCACAGCACCTCGCTCATACAGCGCGATTTGCGCGCCTTCTTGCAGGCTAACCCCGGGGCTGACCTGGTACTGGTGGGGCACAGCTACGGAGCCTCCGCCTGCATGGATGTGCTGCGCCACCTGAACTACCCGCACGGCCGCACGGTTGTTGTCACGCTCGATGCCGTGAGCTGTCGCGAGCGCTCTCACCCCCGTGAACGTGCCGAGAGGATTGATTACTGGGTGAACGTCTATTGCGCGCCCTATCGCCACTTCAAAGACCTGGCCGCCGCCGTGGGAGGCCCCTGGCGTGAGTGCCCGCAGGCCGACCTCAATATCGCCTTCAGCGGGCAGGAACGCGACCGCCATGACCGCCGCTACCAGCACGCCCAGCCACTCCCCCTCTTCGAAGACCGCGCACCCGGGCAGCTCTACTCAGCTTACGAACAAATGGTGAGCGCCTGCAACCGCCTGCGCATCGGCGAGCCTCGGCAGGTACAATCATCCGCCAAATAATACCCCGCCCATGAACTCCTTACCCCCTTGGCAACGCCTGCAGCAAAATGCAGCTCAACTGACGCAACTGCAGCCCGACTGTCGCGGCAGTGTGCACCCCCTGGCTGTGGTAGACGGCGTGCTGGAGCTGGGCGAAGGCTCCGTGGTGAAAGCCGGCACCGTCATCGAAGGGCGCGTGCGCATAGGCCGCAACTGCACCATCGGCCCGAATGCCTACCTGCGCGGCCACGTCAGCGTGGGCGATAACTGCGTCATCGGAAATGCGGTGGAGGTCAAAAACTCCCTGCTGGGCAATCAGGTTTTTATCTCGCACCTCACCTATGTGGGAGATTCCGTGATTGAGGACGATGTCAACGTGGGCGGTGGCTGCATATTCAGCAACTTCAGGCACGATGCCGGCGAAATCCGCATGCCCTGGCAGGGCGAGCTGCACCCCACCGGCACCAACAAACTGGGCTGCTTTGTGGGAGCTCACAGCCGTATTGGCTGCAAATGCGTTATATTGCCCGGCCGCGTGCTCCCGCCGCACACTCATACCTACCCCGGTACCGTTTATACCGGGGCCGATTGCTGATACCCGACCACGCGCGCCAAGCGGCCGGCGGCTCGTTGTGTACCCTTCAACGGCGGGACTCTGCGGCGTGCTCGAACCGTTCGCCGCCAAATCCGCCGATTTTTGTTTTTTTTTACTTTTTTTGTTGATTTTCTCGACAGGTGGGTATATAGTGGATATTGCAGAAAGGGGCATACTTGCCACCTATCCTGCATAGAAACAACCAAACCATAGAAGGAGGTACCAACCATGCAGACATCAAATGTTGACACAAAAGTTGTCGTGACCGGCCGTCATGTAGATGTGACGGATGCTATTCGTGATTTCGCCACGAAGAAAATTCAGGCTATCCATATCGATTATCCCAAAATCGTGGAAGCTCGCGTAGTAGTGGATGTGCAGAAAGACCGCCAGATGGCGGAAATCGTGCTATTCTGTGCTGACCACATTACCATTCAGGCTTCCACCGTTGGTCCTGACCTCTATGCCGCCATCGATGAGACGGTGACTAAGATCATGCGCCGCATGCGCAAGCACAAGACCCGCCTCATGAAGCACTTCCGCCCGCACCGCTCCAAGAGCATTCGCACATTCGAAGAGAAGGTGTACGAGGAAGATATCCTTGATTATGAGGATTTCGATGCGCCCGAGGATCCCAAGCCCGTGCGTATTTCCCGCGAAGGGTACGAGCTTAAGACCATGTACAAGGAGGACGCCATCATGGAGCTTGAAATCTCCGGCAAGCCCTTTGTGCTCTACCGCAATGCCCGCCGCAATGTGCTGCAGATTGTTTACAGACTGCGCCCCGGCGAGTATTCCATCATTGAGCTCGGCACCGAACTGAAAGCCTGATAAGCCCCTTCACCGACTTATGTCAAGCCCGACCCCTCACCCGGGGCCGGGCTTTTCCTTGCGGCCAATCGGGATTTATGGCCTCTTACGCGCACGCCGAGCGCAGGCTTCATGCTTGAACAGCAAGATTGCGATGGCTTGCGCCACCGCAATCTTGCCTGATTTAATACATTTCTTATGTCGGGACTCGCTCTTCGTACCGGACGAATCCCGCATTTACTTCACGAGCCCCTGTGCCTGCAGCAGGGCGTCGGGGTTGGGTTCGCGGCCCATGAAGTCGCGGTAGACTTCGGCAGCGGGCTTGCTGTCGCCCTTGCTGAGGATAGCCTCGCGGAAGTCGGCACCGGTGGCGGCATTCAGCAGGCCCTCGCGCTTAAAGCGGCTGAAGGCATCCGCCGAGAGCACCTCGGCCCACTTGTAGGAATAGTAGCCGGCGGCATAACCACCGTTGATGCAGTGGGTCAGGTGGCGCATGATGGAGGGTGCGCTGCGCGAGTAGGGAATGGTCCACTCGTCCAGCAGGCGGGCACTGGCCAAATCGAGCGGCTGGCCCTTGAACTTCTCATCGTAGTTCATGTGCATTTCCATATCGAGCTTGCCGAGGCAGAGCTGGCCCATGGTGTCGATAGCGGGCAGGAAATAGCGGCTCTTCTGCAGTTTTTCCACCAGTTCGGCGGGCATGGGTTCGCCTGTTTCGTAGTGGCGGGCATATTGGGCGATACCCTCGGGGTACCAGGTCCAGTTCTCGAAGAGCTGGCTGGGCAGCTCCACGAAGTCCCAGGCCACGCTTGTGCCGCAGTGGGTCTGCAGCTCGGTGTCGCCCAGCATGGCGTGCATCATGTGCCCGAACTCGTGGAAGAGGGTTTCCACATCGTAGTGTGAGTAAAGGGCCGGTTTATCTTCCGTGGCAGTGGTCAGGTTGCCGACCAGGGCGGCGAGGTGCGGCTCATGGGGGGCACCGTTCTGCCCGGCGGCACCGTAGCGCAGGGGCATGACCCAGGCACCGGAGCGCTTGCTGGCGCGGGGGTAGAGGTCCATGTAGAAGGTGCCGAGGTGGGCGCCGGTCTTGTTGTCCGTTACCTTGTAGACTTTTACCTCGGGGTGCCAGACTTCAACCGCGCCGGCCGGGCAGGTTTCGCCGGGGTTCAGGCAGGCGGAGGGCAGCTCGCTGATGCTCACACCCAGCAAGTGGCTGTAGATGGAGAACATGCCGGCAATAACGGTTTCGGCCTGATGGTAGGGGCGCACTTCTTCGGAGTCGAAGTTGTAGAGCTCCTCAGACATCTTCTTGAGGTAGTAGCGGCGGTCCCAGGGGTCGAGGAACATGACATGCTGCCCCTCCCTGGCGGAGACGTAATCGAACACTCGCTGAATCTCAGCGCGGAAGGCCGGCAGCACCTTGGCTGCCATGCCGTCGATGAACTGCATGGCATTCTCACCACCGCCTACCATGCGGCGGTGGGTTGTCAGGTCAGCGTAGGTGGCAAAGCCCAGCAGCTCGGCCAGCTCGCGGCGCAGCTCCATTACACGGGCGACGATGGGCTCGTTGTTCCACTGCCCCACGGCACCCACGGTGGACTGGCCCTCCCAGCACATCATGCGGGTGAGCTCCACATCACAATCGCGCAGCACGGAACCCACGCTCTCGTAGTCGAGTGTTACCAGCCAGGCGGGGGTCTGCTCGGTACCCATGCCGCGTGCCAGGGCCTCGGCGCGGGCCTTGTTCATCCAGTCCTCGCTCATGCCGGCAAGTTCATCCTTGTTGGTGATGAGCAGGCTCCAGGCGTTGGTGGAGTCGAGCACATTTTGAGCGAACTTGTTGGTGAGCTGTGAGAGTTCCTGCTCGATTTCGGCCTTGCGGGCCTTTTTGTCGGCGGGTAGGTCGGCACCGCCGTCCACAAACCCATCGATTGTCTGCTGCACGAAGCGCTGTTTGGCAGGGGAAAGTTCCTTCACCCAAGGCTGGGCAGCAGCGGTTTTGATGACGGTCCACAGCTGCTCATTGGCGGTGATTTCGGCATCGAATGCCGTGAGCTCAGGTATGAGCTGCTCCTGCACGCGGCGCAGCTCCTCGTTGTCCATCACAGCGGAAAGGTGGTGCAGGTAGCCCTGAGCCTGGCTGAGTTCATCTGCGGCGAGATTAAGGGCCAGGAAGGTGTTCTCGAAGGTCGATTCCTGCGGCTGCACACGGCAGATGGCGGCGATTCGCTCGCGGGCCAATTCCAGACCGGCACGCACATCGGCCAGCCCCTGAGCAGCGGTCATCTGCGACCAGGCGGGGTAGGGTTTATCCTGATAAAAGGGGTGAGAAAGCTTATTGTCGGCGGCGAGCTGCACGGGTGCTGCCACGGCTGTTGCCGTTTCCTCTGCCTGCAACATGTTGAGCCCTACCAGGGCGCACATGGCTGTTATGAGTATGGTTTTCGTCGTCATAGCTATATGGGGTGGAATGGGGAATAGAATCAGAACCCTTTGTTGAAGCGGGTGACCTCGCGGCGCGCCTCCATCATCTCGACGCGGGCTTTCAGGTCATAGCGCTGGTCGCGGTGGGTTTTGCCGCGGCCGATGCCGATTTCGGCCTTCACCTTGCCGTTTTTCCAGTACAGGCGCAGCAGCGGCAGGGCAAAGCCTTTCTGGGCCTGCTGAATCTCGAGTTTCAGTATCTCGCGCTTGTGCATGAGCAGGCGGCGCGGGCGCTTGGCTTCGTGCTGGAACCACTTGCCCGCCGTCTCCCAGGGCTGCACGTCGCAGCCGTAGAGGAACAGCTGGCCTTTCTCCACGCGGGCGAAGGCATCCGCTATATTCACGCGCCCTTCGCGTATGGATTTCACCTCGGTACCGCGCAGCTCGATACCACACTCGTGCTTGCCGAGTATTTCGTAGTCGCGGTCGGCTTTCTTGTTGCTGGCGATGAGGTTGGATTGCGGTGCGGGCTTTTTGGCCATGGCAGTGATGAAGTGGTGTATGGGGGTGATAAATAAAAAGTCCGGCTACCGGGTCTGCACCGGCTACCGGACCTGATGTCGTTTCAGAAAGGGGATTTACAGACCGATGGTGGCGGTAATGGTGCGGTCATCTTCTGTGGGAATACCCATGTCGCCGCTCTCGTCAATGAAAAGGTCGTCCTCCAGGTCAGCGCCGGAAATATGGGAGCTCTCGTCACCGGCCTCGCGCCATACGAGCTTACCCTCCACAATCTCCGTGAGAGCGATATCGCCGCTGCCCATCTCGGGAGTGGTGGGCACGAAGGGGTCTGCCCCCTGGTTCAACTGCTGCACGCGCTTGGATACGATGTTGACCAGCAGCTGGTTATCGCCTACAATCTGTGCAGCTTTCTCGATGAGTTCAACTTTCATGGATGGAAAAATAGTCTGTTCCCCGCGGCCTGCGGGGTAGTGCATTGTAGCATGCTCTTAACTGAATGGCAAGCCTATAATCGCGTCAGCCCGTAAAAAAGATTCAAAGCCCCAGAGCTGAGCACATGAAACCGACAACGAAGCCATAAACGAGGAGAATGATGTGATAGACACACAACCCCATTCTCCCACCCACTGAGTTGCCGACAATTCTGGCGATAACAGCGCCTATCGGGAATAGCAGCGCCCAGACAATCGCCCAGCGAACGACCCCGGAAAATCCATCAACGATTCCACCAGTAATAGCACCCCAGATAATGCCGCCCAGCACGCCACTGCCGATGGCAGTCCCCAACCCTATTACTTCCGATTCATCCGCTGCTTGCGATGCTGCTTCTGCCGGCTCCGGTTCGAGAGCCGTTGCCGGGCACGGTACGTCCCCGCCCTGCATGGCTGCCAGCCATTCCTGTGCAGACTGCCAGCGGTCGCGGCGGGCTACATTCATGGCCTTGTCGATGGCGGTCAGGAACTCGTGAGAGAAGCGACCTCTGAGCTCGGCACGGCCGGCCAGCGGGCGCAAGTCATCATCTTCGAGCCGTGAAATACAATCCTGCGGGACTTCACCGGTAATGAGGCGGTAACAGGTAGCACCCAGTGAGTAGAGGTCAGTCCAGGGGCCGTTTTTACCATGGATAGTGAACTGTTCAGACGGGCTGTAGCCCGGCGTTCCCACGTGGGTGAGGGTGTGGGTGGCATCTTTCACACGCGCCGTGCCGAAGTCGATGAGCAACGGGCTGCCATCGTGGCGCAGCAGAATGTTCGAGGGCTTGATATCACGGTGCAGCAGTCCCTGCCCGTGCAGGTAATCGAGCGCGCCGAGCAGTTGCTCCAGCACCGGGCGCAACCAGGCTTCATTGATTTGTCCCGGCGCCGGGGCTGCCTGATCCAGCTCTGCGCCCTTCACCAGCGGCATCACATAATAAGCCGTCCCCAGTGCTTTGAACACCGTCAGCACCTGCACAATACAGGGGTGGCTCAGGCGGATAAGCACCTTCGCTTCATCCAGAAAGCGAGTCAATGCCCACTCGTACAAACCACGCCCTTCATCGCCGGAGGGCACCAGCGTGTGACTGGCCGTGTTGCGCATGGAGCACTCTTGCACGAAGTTCTCCTTTATCACCACGGGGCGCTCGCTCGCTGTCTCGCGTGCGAGGTAGGTGATACCGAACCCACCACGCCCCAGCTTGCGCTCGATGGTGAAGTTCAGCAGCTCGAAGCCCGGCGGCAGCTCGGGGGATTGTTGCACGGATTTTGTCGCGACAGAGGCTGCACTCATACCCGTATGGTAACACATTACATATACCATGACAAGTGCGGAGATGTTTTTTCAGGGTCAAAGTTCAGCGTGGCGGGCGGAGAGCATGCGAGGTGCCCGAAAAAAATCACGGCTGTTCCTGCTTTTTTGCTTGTCAAGTGGGGGAGGTGGCGGGTAGAATGATGGGCGAAACCTATTTCCTGCCGTATGTGTTGCCCATGTGCGAGCGGGACTTACCTACACAGAACGCAATTACAGAGTATACGATTATGGCTAACCTGAATAAAGTCATGCTTATCGGCAACCTCACAGCTGATCCGGAGGTTCGCCAGACCCCCCGCGGCAATTCCCTGACCGAGCTGCGCCTGGCCGTCAACCGCGTTTCAAGCGGTCCGAACGAAGGCGAGCGCCGCGAAGAAACCACTTTCCTGGACGTCACATGCTGGGGTCGCACCGGTGAAGTCGCCGCTCAGTATCTGAGCAAGGGTCGCCCGGTGTTCATTGAGGGTCGCCTGCAGATGGATACCTGGGAGGACAAGCAGACCGGGCAGCGCCGCAGCCGCATACGCATTATCGCTGAAAATCTGCAGCTGCTCGGCGGTCGCGATGGCGCCCAGCAGGGCGGTGGCAACTACGGCAATGGCGGCGGTTACCAGCAGCGCAACAACGGTGGCGGCTACAACAATGGCGGCAACTACGGCAACAATGGCGGCGGTTACAACAATGGCGGTGGCTACGGCAATAACGGCGGTGGCTATCAGCAGCGCAGCAACGGCGGCTACAACAACGGCGGCGGTTACGGTAATAACGGCGGCGGCTACCAGCAGTCTGCCCCTCAGCAGTCCGCACCCCCCATGCCGGAGGAAGCCGATGACGATATCCCCTTCTGATAAACACTACATCAGCAGCAATTTAACGAATCCGGCGGGCAAATGCCCGCCGGATTTCATCAAAGACCCATGGCAGACTACAAAGAAGCGCTCGACTGGCTGTACTCCACCCAGATGTTTGGCATAAAGCTGGGGTTGGAGGGTATCACCCGCCTGCTGAAAGAATGCGGGGTACTCTACCCGCGGGCACGCGTCATTCACGTCGCCGGCACGAATGGCAAGGGCTCCACCTGCGCCTTTGCCGAGAGTGTGGCGCGAGCGGCCGGTTACAGTACGGGGCTTTTTACCTCGCCGCATTTGGTAGAGTTCGGCGAGCGTATACGTGTGAACGGGCAGATGATACCCGAGACCGACGCCGCGCGGCTTATCTGCCACGTGCGCGATATTATTGCCGAGTGGGAAATCAAGCCTACCTTCTTCGAGTTGGTGCTGGCTGTGGCGATGCTCTACTTTGCCGAGCGCGAGGTGGACATCATCATACTCGAAACCGGCATGGGTGGCCGGCTAGATGCCACCAACGCCGTGCCGAAAGATGTTGCCGTGCTCACCCCCATCGGTATGGACCACACGCAGTACCTCGGCAGCACCTTGGAAGAGATTGCCGCCGAGAAAGCCGCCATCATCGCCTGGCACCGCCCGGCTCTCAGCGCCCCGCAGCAGCCGGAGTGCGTGCGCGCCATTCACGCTGCCGCTCAGCGCATGGACACCGATTACCGAATCGTTACCGATGAGTGCGAGTATGCCTTGGGTCTGCACGGTCCCCACCAGCGGCAGAATGCAGCCCTGGCTCTGGCTGCCCTGCGTGCCCTGCCGCATTTCCTGGCGAGCGAGGCTGAGGTGGCCCGCGGGCTGGCCGAGGTGCAGTGGCCGGGGCGTTTCGAGGAGATAGCGCCGCAGGTTATCATGGACGGTGCGCACAACCCGCCCGCCATCCGCATATTGGTGGAGAGCTGGCGGCAGGCCTACGGCGAGCAGCGTGCGCGCTGTATTTATGCCGGCTCGGCCGACAAGGCGCTTGATGAGGTGCTCAGCCTGCTTTCCCCGATTGTGAGCGAGTGGGTGCTGCCCCCGGTGCAGAGCCCGCGCATACTTCCCCCGAGCGAGATGGCGTGCAAGGTCAGCGCCGTGTCGGGCGCACCTGTCAGCACCCCGGCGACTCTGGCCGAGGCGCTGGCAGAGCTGCCGCCGCACACGCTCATCTGCGGTTCGTTCTTCCTGCTGGGTGAGGCGAAGGCTCACCTGCAACAGCACCCCGATTATCGCAAGACGGAACAGTAACAGCCCGGCCCCCCTCGCTGCATGTCGCCCGAAAGTCTCAACATCACCATCGCCCTGGCTTGCCTGGCCTATGTGCTCATTTATGATCACCTGGGCCTGTGGCGCAGTATGCTCTGCATCGTAGTGACGGCGGTGGCAGCCATTACAGCAGGTGTGCTGTGGTGGTGCAAGGGTATGTCGGCGGCTGAACCGGCACTGGTGGCCCTGGCGCTGCTGGGTGGCCACGCGCTGTGGGAGCTGCTTAAGTGGCTTTTCGCCGCCGGGCGCAGCCGGGCACGCGGGCGCAAGCGCGCCAACCTGCCGCCGCGGCGGCACAAGCGTGCCACCACGCCCTATACCCTGAGCAATGAGGAATTGATTGCTCATTTTCATGCCCTGGCTCAGAAAGATGACCTGGCTGTGGTGAAACCCAACTTCAACTTTCTGGCCTGGAATAACCGGCAAAGCTACGTCATGCAGCTCTTTCTGCTGCCGGAGGGGGACGGCTGGGTGAGCATCTTCTGGTCACCCACGGAATTCGAGCTGCGCGACCGTGAAATCACGGCAGCTTGCCGTGCCGCCGCTGTACCTTGCCACAAAAAACTGCTCGGCACCCGTGCTCAGGGTATCGCCATCTGCCGCGCCGGGCAGCTCACCATTACCCCGGCTGACCAGCAGATTCATTTCGATGAATTCCTGCACGGCCCCCTGGCACCTCAACCCGAATTCACCGACTGGCTCAGCCAGCAACCCAACTATAGACAAAAACATACAACACCCTGAATATACTATGACATCGCGTATCAAATTCATCATCATCAGCCTGTCCAACTTCATCACGGGGCTCACAAGCGGTATCTTCATGTTCGCACCACTCGTCTGCTGGCTGCTCTGGCGGCGGGATGAGGATGATGACGTGGCTGATTATGCGCGCCGCCGACTCAACACGGCTATCTCGTGGTTCATCTACTCGGTTGTCGCCGTCTTTATATGGAATTACCTCAGCATGCTGATTGGCATGATGCTGATGGCCGCCATCGCTCTGGGCTGGATTTACTACTTTGCGCTCGATATGATGCGAGCCGCTCAGGGTGACCCCAGCTATGAGTTCCCGCTTACCTTTGACTTTCTTTCCCGCCCCGAGGAGTGATACCTGCGGCAGATGTTACGTGACTGAACCATGGAACCGGCACCCACACTCTCCTGTCGCCTGAGCGATTTGCCCGCCGAGGAATTACCGCGTGAGAAACTGCTCACGGCCGGACGGGCTGCGCTGAGTGATGAAGAGTTGCTGGCCCTTTTTCTGCGCACGGGGCTACCCGGGTGCAATGTGCTGGAACTGGCAGCCCGCCTGAAGCGTGCCGCCGGTTCGCTGGCTGACCTGGGCAGCATGGAGGCAGCTGATATTGTCCGCCTGCACAAGGGGGTGGGCCGGGCGAAGGCTGCCACGCTGGCCGCGGTGTTCGAGCTGGGGCAGCGCGCTGCGCGAGAGCGGGTAGAGCGCTGCGCTATCCGCACGGCGGAAGATGTCTACAACCTGCTGGTCGGTGAATTGCGCTACGAGACGCAAGAGGTGATGATTGTGCTGCTGCTTGATACCAAGCGCATGCTGATGCGCCGCGAGCGCGTGGCTGCGGGCACGCTCAGCCGCCTGTTGGTACACCCTCGCAATATCTTCGGTCCCGTTTTTCAGCACCACGCTGCCAAGATTATCATTGCCCACAACCACCCCAGCGGCGATGTATCTCCCAGCGCGCAGGACGATGAGCTGACTCGCGCCTTCAAGCAGGCTGCCGATGTGCTTTGCATTCCCCTGTTAGACCACGTTATCATCGGTGCGCCAACAGCCTCGCAGCCCCGCCCTTATTATAGTTACGCCGAACACAAGAAACTCACGTGAAAGATTACCATACACACCACTATAACCCCGCAGGCGGTACCATTTGCGCTATAACCATGGCCGACTGGGAGCGCGTGGCTGCCACCCCCGGCATGACCCCGGCTTTCGGCGTGCACCCCTGGCACGTGCAGGGGGTGGATGCCGCTGAATTGGCCTTCGAGCTGGATGACTGGCTGAGCCGCTACCCCGCTGCTGAGGTCGGCGAAACCGGGCTCGATGCCGCCGATGCGCACCGCGCCACCCTGGAGCAACAGCGCCTGTTGCTGCACATTCACCTCGGGGCTGCCTTTCGCCATGAGCGCACTGTTCACCTGCATGGCGTGCGCGCCTGGGCTGAACTGCTGGCTATACTCAAAGAACGCACGCGCTGCAACACCCTGCCGCGTGTGCTGCTGCACGCCTGGAACGGCCCGCACGAACTCGCACGCGAGTTCCTCGCCCTCGGGGCCAATTTCAGCGTGGGCTCCCGCGAGCTTGCCCATTCCTGTGCGCGCGAACGCTACGCCCGCATACCCGATGGCCGCATATTCCCTGAGAGCGATGATGCCCCGGCCGACTGGTCGCGCACTCTCGCTCTCTTTAACCTGCTGCGGCGCGGTATTTCGTAAAGTTTTATCCGGTATTGTTGCATTCGTATATGATGGACACTCAAAACGAGAAAGAGGAGCTCTGGGCTGACGCCGAAACTGAGTCTGTGCCTGCTTTGTTGGTACCCTACCCGGCGGTTGAATTGGCAGGGGAGGGGCAGCAGCCCACGGAAAGTGAATTGGCCGCCCTGCTCAAGTCACCCCGCCTGCGGCAGCTGCGGGAGCGCTACACCAGCCTGGAACAGGCGGTGGAAATAGCCGGTGAATTTACGGAGTGGGTAAAAAAACAACCGGCGCCGGGCAGTGTGTTACTGAGCGCGGAAGATGGGGTGGATTACTGGTTTGCCGGTGACTTGCATGCGTCTTTCGAGGTGCTGCTGCGCGCGTTTGCCCTGGTGAGCAGTCGTGCCCGGCAAAGCAACCGACAGGCCTGCCTGGTGCTGCTGGGCGATATCATAGACCGCGGTACGGAGGAACTCGCCTGCCTGGCCATGGTGGAAGACTGGCTGATGTGCGGCGAGATGGACGGCGTGCGCCTGCTGTGCCTGCAGGGAAATCACGATGTCGCGCTGCAACGCTCCATGCGCGGCGGGTTCAGCTCGTATGTTATCCCGGCGGAGACAGCCGACATCCTCAATTTCATGTACTCCACCCCCGGGGAACGCGCTGCGAGTGAGGTGCTGGGCCGCGCGGCCATGGAACTCGCTGCCTCGCGCCCGGTGATGGCTGAAATCACCAACCTGGGGGGCGGGCCGCCCGAGGGCTCGATTCTGCTGGTGCATGCCGGGTTACCCCACACGGATTTACAGGGGAATGCCCGCAAGCAAATAGCTCAGTTCCGCTGCCTGACTCAGCGCCCGCTGCATGAGAGCGTGCCGGCTGATGAGTGGGACCTGTGGACAGATGATATGCTGTGGAACCGCATGCGCCCCGGGTTGAAGAGCCTGGCACCGCGCCGCGGATTTGCCGGTAACCTGATGGGCGTGGATGATGTGAACACCTATCGCCGCCTGCACCACACCCTCACGGGGCGCGCTATCTGCTGCGTGGTGCGTGGGCATGACCATATTCCTGCCGGGTGGTGTCTCTACAGCTACCACCCTCAGCATAATCCCCGGCTCGACGATGCTACTCAGCACGAGTGCACCATGCTGGGAATCAATACCATGCGTATCGCCGGCAATCCCATGCTTCAGCACGCCTGCCCCATGCTGGCACACTGGCAGCGCGGGGCCGCAGAACTTCGGCTCCACAACCTCATACCGAGCTGACAACAGCTTCAGCAGGCCGAATAACAACACAAAAATCGTAAATCCTACCTCCCCTTCGTCCAGTCAAGGAACTGCTGCAGGGCATCTGCACGGTGAGAGATGGCATTCTTCTGCTCCGCGCTCAGCTGGGCCATGGTGCAATCATAACCGGCGGGAACAAAGAGCGGGTCATAGCCGAAGCCGTGCTCACCGGCCGGGGTTGAGGTGATAGTGCCCTCCACCTTACCGGTGAACTCAGCCAGCACATGCCCCCCCTCAGCCACGCACATACAGCACATGAAACGCGCCGTGTGCGGCTGCGGCAGAGCAGCCAGCTCGCGCAACAGGCGGGCATTGTTTGCGGCATCATTCCCATGCTCCCCCGCATAGCGGGCAGACATCACGCCGGGTGCGCCGCCCAGAGCATCCACGCAGAGGCCGGAATCATCCGCCAGCACCATCCCCGGCAGCATGGCAGAAATACCGCAGGCCTTCAGAGCCGCATTCCCGGCAAACGTCGTGGCCGTCTCCTCCACCTCAGGGGCTGCGGGATAATCCGCCAGACTGTGGACCTCGTAATCCGGCGGCAGCATGGCCGCAATCTCCTGCACCTTGTGGGCATTCCTCGTTGCAACAATCAATCTCTTTTTCATAAAAATATCAATTTACCTCCGTCGGCAGGCACACATCCTTCTTGAAATAACGCTTCATGAAGAGATAAATCACCACGAAGCCCAACATCACAGCCAGAGCATCGCTCACCACCTGTGAGTACCATACACCCGGTTCACCCATATAGCGTGGCAATATCGCCAGGCAGGGCAACAGGAAAATCAACTGGCGTGTAAGAGTCAGGAAAATGCTCATCACCGGCTTGCCGATAGACTGGAAGAAGTTACTGATGACCATTTGCGACCCCACAAAGGGGAACATCAGGCTGATGACCGTGATACCATAGGCCGCAATCTCAATAATCTGCGTGGCGTTCGCATCCTTCTCTTTCACGAACATACTCACAATCTCGCGCGGGAAAAGCTGCATGCACAGCGTGCCGAACAGCGTCACCGCACTCGCAAAAAGCATGGCATATATCAGCACCCTCCGCACACGGCAGAACATACCCAGCCCCAGGTTATACCCCGCAATCGGCTGCATGCCCTGCGTGATACCCGCCACAATCATCACAAAGAAGAAAATCACGCGGTTCACCACACCATAGGCACCCACACCCATCTGCCCGTCATAGTGCAGGAACAGCTTGTTGAACACCAGCACCACCACGCAGCCCACGATATTCAGCAGACACGGCGGCATGCCAATCGTGCATATACGCCGTGTAAGCGGCCAGTTAATGGCATAGATACCCTTGCAGAAACGCAGCACACTCGACCGCTTGCAGAAATGCGCCAGCACCCACGCCAGACCCACCGTCTGCGCAGCAGCCGTCGCCAAACCGGCGCCCGCTATCCCCCAATCGAATACATAAATGAACAGCGGGGCTATTGCCACATTCACCACCATCGAAATCAGCAGGCTTATCATCGCCTTCTTCGGATAACCGCTCGCGCGCATCAGATGGTTCAGCCCCAAAAACACCGAGTTGAACGGGAACCACAGCATCAGCACCGTCAGGTAATCCACCGACGGCTGCAGCGTATTTTCGTCCGCACCGAATGCCCGCATGATGTCGCTCAGCCACGGCAGCGGCAGCCAACCCACCACCACACTGGTCAGAAAGCTCAGAATCAGGCAATGCCCCAATATACGCTCCGCACGCCGGTACTTACCCTGCCCCAGCGCTATACTCGCACTCGCCGCACTGCCCAGCCCCACCAGCGTACCCACCGCCACCATCAGGTTCATCACCGGGAACACCAGCGCCATCGCCGTCACTGCATACGCGTCGCACCACTGCCCCACATACATAGCACCCACTATGTTGTAGATGGACATCGCCGCCATGCCCGTGATAGCCGGCAGCGAATAGCTCACCAGCAGCGGCCACACAGGCCGTTGCTCCAGCTCCAGCAGCTTCTCATCCTTCGCCATACGGCTACGAATTTACTCCCCCACCCGGCGATTGTCAAGTGAAACCGTCAGACGAAAGCATAATTTGGGGCTGTTTCGGATTTGCTGGTAATTTTGTAAAATATCCGGTTATCGGCCAAGCATCCCACAAGCAAAACGCACGCCGAACTCGAAAGCCCCAGCCGGGCGGCAAAAAGTAGTGCGGGGTAAGCGGGCCGTCAGGCTCGTGCAGCCCCGAGTATGACAAGAAAAATGAGAGGGGCGGCAGATGGTGCTGGCCGGTTATTTGGCGCATGCGGTAACAGGCGAGATTTTCGGCTGGCGCCGAAAGCGAGATTCAGCAGTTCTGCTGAGCGAGATTGAGCCCTGGCGGGCTCAGCGAGATTACGATGGCGAAAGCCATCGTAGTGGAGGCGGCAGCAAATCGCCGCGCATACTTGAAACGGAGAAGCCCGCCAAGCGTTAGCTTAGCGGGCTTCGTGGATCCTGGCAGCTATCTACTCTCGCGGGACCTGTTGTCCGACTACCATCGACGTGCTGATGTTTCACTTCCGGGTTCGGAATGGGACCGGGTGGGACCATCAGGCTATGACCACCAGGCGGCTGCTTCACTTTTGATTTCGT
>JAZRKM010000063.1:0-6163 GCA_045646325.1 Akkermansia sp.
CCTTGGCTCACAGAACGACATGGCTACGATCCGACTTGGCAACCTCGTCTACCTGAACTCAACCGCACCGGCACCCGAACCCGAACCCGCGGAAGAAGGCGCCCCGCAGCAGGCAGCAGCTCCCGCTCAGCAGAGCGCCCAGATTTCACTCGTGCTCACCCACTCCGAGGCCGGTTGGCGAGTCAAGGAAGTGGGGCTCGACAACCTGCTGAGCATCTACGAAAGCCAGGGCAACGAAGAGGGTGGCCGCTACTTCCCCATCGTGAAGAACCCCAAGGGTGGCGACTCACTGGCTCTGTTCTTCGGGTTCAACGAGTCCGACCTCACCCCGCGCTCGCTGCGCCAGCTGCAGATTGTGGCTGAGCTGCTCAAGCAGACTCAGGGCAAGCTGAATATCTCCGGTCACACGGATGACGTGGGCTCCGAGCTCTACAACCTGCAGCTCTCCGAGCGCCGCGCAAAGGCCGTGAAGGCCGCCCTGGTCGGCTTCGGCGTGCAGGCTGAGCAAATCACCACTCACGGTCTGGGCAAGAGCCAGCCGCGACGCGTGTACAACGAGCAGGACTCAGAACAGACCGTGAACGATATCCGCGGCGAGAACCGTCGTGCTGAGATTTACTTGGACTTCGAATCATGAATTACACGCTGCGACCGGCCCCCGGCGCTCGGGACTACGCCGCCGAGCTGAACCCCGAGCAGCATGCCGCCGTCTGTACAGAAGCACGGCATGCCCTCGTGATAGCCGGTGCCGGCAGCGGCAAAACCCGTACCCTCACCTACAGGGTGGCCCGCCTGCTCGATTGCGGCGTGCCACCCTGGCGCATTTTGCTGCTGACCTTCACGAACAAAGCCGCCCGCGAAATGCTCGAACGCGTGGCCCAGCTCACCGGTCAGGGCAGCGGGCAAATATGGGGCGGCACCTTCCATGCCGTAGCCAACCGTCTGCTGCGGCAGCACGCACAGCGCCTGGGCTACCTGCCCGGCTTCAGTATACTCGATGCCGATGACCAGCGCGCCCTCTTCCGCGCCCTCGTCAAGCAATTCTCAGGCAAAACCACCAAGAGCGACCGCTTTCCCAAGCCGGAGGTGCTCATGAGCCTGCACAGCCTGGCCATCAACACCGGCCGCAGCTGGCAGCAGACACTCAGTGATGACTATGACCACCTCGAACGATTCGAGGAAACCATCGGCAAAATATACGCCGCTTATGCCACGCGAAAAATGGAGAGCAACGCCATGGACTTCGATGACCTGCTCACCAACCTCGTGCGCCTGCTGCGCGAGCACCCCGACCTGCGTGCCGACCTGCAACAGCGCTTTCTGCATGTGCTGGTAGATGAGTACCAGGACACCAACACCCTGCAGGCCGAGCTCATCTCCCTGCTCTCCGGCGGCAGCGCGACCTCGCTCATGGTTGTGGGGGACGACGCGCAGAGCATCTACTCCTGGCGCGGGGCCAATGTCGACCACATCTTCGACTTCACCAACACCTACCCCGATGCCGAGGTCTACAAAATCGAGACTAACTATCGCAGCGTGCCGGCCATTCTCGATATCTCCAACGCAGCCATCGCACAAAACAGCCGCCAGTTCGTCAAAACCCTGCGCCCCGCCCGTGATGACGGCAAGCTCAAGCCGGCCATCGTCCCCGCGCCCGATAACCGTACCGAAGCCCGCTTCGTTGCCCAGCGCATCGATGAGTTGCTGGCCGGCGGCATACCCGGCAAAGACATCGCCGTGCTCTACCGCGCCCACTTCCACAGCATGGACGTGCAGATGGAGCTCACACGCAACCACATTCCCTTCCGCATCACCAGCGGACTGCGCTTTTTCGAGCAGGCCCACATCAAAGATATCGTAGCCTGGCTGCGCCTGCTCACCAACCCGAGAGATGAAGTAGCCTTCCGCCGCATTGTCGCCACCTTCCCGCGCGTGGGAGATGCCACGGCCGCCAAACTCTGGCAGAGCTGGCTCAGCACCGTGGAGAGCTGGTTTGCCGCCCACCCCGGAGAAACCGTCCTCACCGCCCCTCACACCGAGGTCATGGGCAAAATCAAAGCTCCCGCAGCAGCCGCTCTGCACTGGCGCGGGTTCCTCAGCTCGATGGACAGCCTGCACCCCACCGACCGCGAGCTCACCCCCACCGAGCTGGTCAAGCTCGTGCAGAACTACATGGCCCCCTACATGCGCAGCGCGTATGACAACTACGAGGAGCGCCTGGAAGACATCGGCCAACTCACCAAATCACTCGGCGACATGCCTGATTTGGACACCTTCCTGAGCCAGGTAGCCCTGCTGAGCGAGGTGGACAACGACAGCATGAGCGATGCCGACTGCGTCACACTTTCCACCATCCACCAGGCCAAGGGCTTGGAATGGAAGGTCGTATTCGTTATCTTCCTGGGTGAAGGGCTATTCCCCCACTACAAGGTTATCAGCAGCGGTGACCCTGATGATATGGAAGAAGAAACACGCCTGTTCTACGTAGCCGTCACCCGCGCCGAAGACCAGCTCTACCTCAGCTTCCCCCGCTACAACGGTCACAGCTACGACAGCCAGTTCTGCCCGCCCTCGCGCTTTCTCACCACCCTGCCGGAGGAACTCTTCGAGCTGTGGAACCTGTAACATACCATGCCGGAATGGATAATCAGCGGAGCGGGAGTGTTACTACTGCTTTATGGTGCGCTCACCGGCATTGCCAACTGGTGTATTTTCTTCTACAACATTGCACACTGTTACATTATTCGCGACGGGAAACACTCCTCGTTTATACCGCTGATTCCGGCGGTCTGCCTTGTGAGTGGCGGCATTCTGGCAGAACCTCTTATTCCCGGAGCCGGAGTACTGATTCTGCTGGATGGTGAGCTTGCTCTGCTACTCTACCTCATCCCCGTGGTGATATTCCGGGCGCTGCGGTGGGTGCTCCGCAAAGTCGGGGAATAAATGAATTTATGGCAGATTGTGCGCTTGCATTGAGCACACACATATAGTATGCTGCAAGGCATGAAGAAACTGCTGTGCCTCATTGTGTTGTGTTTATTCGCCGCCCTGCAGGGCGCTGCCTGGCAACAGGTGAATGAGGGCGCCCCCGAACCGCCCCGGGAATTCCGCGCCGTGTGGGTTTCTACCGTCTACAACCTCGACTGGCCCTCCCGCGCCGGTCTGAGTGCCGCCCAGCAGAAACAAGAGCTGCTCACCATCCTCAACAAAGCTGTACAGCTGAAGCTCAACGCCATCATCTTGCAGGTGCGCCCGAATGGAGATGCCCTCTACCGCTCCAACCTGGAGCCCTGGAGCGCCTGGCTGAGCGGCCCCGGTGTCAACCCCGGCTATGACCCGCTCGCCTTCGCCATTACCGAGGCCCACAAGCGCGGGCTGGAGCTGCACGCTTGGTTCAACCCCTTCCGCGCCACCATCAGCGGCCGCCCCGTCGGGCGCAACCACATCTCGCGCCGCAGCCCCGGCCTGCTGAAAAAAGCCGGCTCCACCACCATACTCGACCCCTCCAGCAGTGCCGCTCAGCAGCACGTACTCAGTGTCATCATGGACGTGGTGCGGCGCTACGACATCGACGGCGTACACCTGGATGACTACTTCTACCCCTACCCGCCCAACAACAACATCTCCGACGGTAAAACCCCCGCTCAGCGCCGCGCCGCCATCGACTCTTTCGTGCAGCGACTCTACTCCGGCGTAAAACAGCTCAAACCCTGGGTGCGCGTGGGTATCAGCCCCTTCGGTATCTGGCAGCCCGGTTACCCCAGCGGCGTGCAAGCCGGGGTGAATGCCTACGAACACCTCGCCTGCGATGCCCGCAAGTGGCTCTCGCGCGGCTGGGTTGACTACCTTGCGCCCCAGCTCTACTGGCGAATCGACAGCGACCAGAGCTTCCCTGACCTCATGCGCTGGTGGAGCGCCATCAACCCCGCGCGCCCCGTGTGGCCCGGCATCGCCAGCGCCCGCATTAACAGCAGCGAAGACCCCGGCCGACCGGCTTCTGAAATAGATGCCCAGATTGACCTCTCCCGCCGCCTTGCTCGCCAGAGCTCCGGGCAGCTCTTCTGGAGCTGGCGCTCCATCGGCGGCAATGCCGGCGGCATACAGAGCTACCTGGCCCGCCGCTACACCTCTTGCGCCGTTCCCCCGGCCATGCCCTGGTGCGGCAACGTGCGCCCCGCTCGCCCCACTGCGCAGGCCCGCGACCGAGGCAACGCCGTGCAGATAGCCTGGGCTCCGATTGACAACTCCGCCCGCAAATGGGTCATTCAGGCCGGCAACGGCCGCACCTGGCACACCCTCTGCGTGTTGCCGGGCGCCCAACGCAGAGTGACCCTGCCGGCAGGGCTTATCGGCCCGGCCAACCGCATTGCTGTACGTCCCATCTCGGCCTGCGGCAACAGCGGAACCCCTGCCGTACTGGCACGCTGATTCTCTCCCTCATAAACCATACCCCCAACCCAAACACACTATATATATGAACGACGTATCACCCCTGAGCCGCACCACAGCGCTCCTCCTCTCTCTGCTCAGCTTCTTCGGAATCTGCGGCATTCACCGCTTCTATGCAGGGCGCCCCATCACCGGCATCCTGCAGCTCATTACTTGCGGCCTTTTCGGCATCTGGCAGCTCATCGACATCATCTGCCTCATCTTCGGTTGCTTCTGCGATGGTAACGGCAAGGTCATGAAGTAATTTCGTGTAACAAATTTAAAACCGCCGAATTCCCGATGTGGAAATTCGGCGGTTTCTTTTTGGGGGAAACCCGTTATCAGACCTCGAGCTCTTTGAGCACGGGGTTGATTTTGGCCATGGTGTCGATGATACGGTCGTTCACGCTGTTGCGGAACATGCCGGCGGCCATACGGCAGGCGTTAAGAATAGCAGTAGCATTGGCCGAACCGTGAGCGATGATGGAAACACCGTTCACGCCCATGAGGGGGCAGCCGCCGATGGCATCGGCACTCATGCGCTCTTTGAGGTTTTTGAATACGGAGCGCATGCAGAGCGCGCCCATCTTGGCAAGCGTGCTGCTCATGATACCCGCCTTAATCCAGTTGGTATAAGCGTGCGCCGTAGCCTCCACGCTCTTCAGCAGAATGTTGCCGGTGAAACCATCCGTCACGGCAACATCAAGCTCAGTCTCGAAAAGGTCGTGGCCCTCGCAGTTGCCGGTGAAATTGAAAGGCAACAGCTCGCGGTCAGCCAGAGCACGCAGCAGAGCATACGCCTTCAGGGAGAATTCGCTGCCCTTGCAGTCCTCCGTTCCGTTGCTCATCACGCCGACATTCGGCATCTCACGGTTGTAGACGTAGCGAGCCATCATGGCAGCCATGACCGCATAGCCCACCAGGTGGCGGGGCTTGGCATCAGGGTTGGCGCCGGTATCACTCACCAACACATAGCCGTGTATGCTGGGCAGAGGGGATACGATACCAGCACGCTCCACCCCCTGCAGCAGACGCAGTTTGATGGTACTGGCCGCCACGGCAGCACCGGTATTACCGGCGGACACCACGGCATCGGCATCGCCCTTCTTCACCATATCGACCGATATGCTCATGGAAGAGTTCTTCTTCTGGCGCACGGCAGCCAGGCCGCTTTCGTCCATCCCCACCACTTCGGGAGCATGCACGATTTCAAGCCGCTTGTCAGAGCCGATACCTGCGGCATCGCACTGTTTCTTCAACACGGCTTCATCACCAACGAGGAACAACTTCTTGAGAAAATCCATTTTCGACAGCGCCTGTACTGCGCCATCAACATTCACCTGCGGCGCATTGTCGCCGCCCATAGCATCTATAGCTAATTTCATACGAGATTGTGCGGTATGTTCAAGCTTACTCTAACACACTCTACCCACCTCTGTCAACACAAAAACCGCCCGGCAGTAAAATCTGCAGGGCGATTGAAGTATTTCAGCAGGGGTTCTGTTCGCAAGCCGGCGACTTAGTCAACCAGCTTAACGATCACCTCAGCCCCACTCTGGGTCTTGTAGGTACCGCACTGGGCACAAGCTGTGTGACCGGGAACGGCTGCACCGCACTTGGGGCACTTGCCGAGTTTGGGGGCCTTCCAGGCCTGAGCGGCCAGGCGGGAGCGCTGCTTCATCTTGGACGTTCTGCGTTTCGGAGCTGCCATAGTTCTGTATTCTGGTTAAGATTT
>JAZRKM010000064.1:0-116246 GCA_045646325.1 Akkermansia sp.
GTCCACACCCACCGAGTCCACACCCACCGAGTCCACACCCACCGAGTCCACACCCACCGAGTCCACACCCACCGAGTCCACACCCACCGAGTCCACACCCACCGAGTCCACACCCACGGAGTCCACACCCACGGAGTCCACACCCACGGAGTCCACACCCACGGAGTCCACACCCACTGAGTCTGCTCCCGCTGAGGATGCAGAACCGGCTGTACTTGCCAAGCTTGAAATCGCCGATGGCGTGATGCTGGAAATAACGGAAGAGGGTATAAAAGAAATCTACATTATTGATGAAGATTTAAAAGACAGCCCTCAGACCAGAACCATCACGGTCCAAACAACCGGAACATCTCGCCAACGCAGCTGGAAATATTTCTACACCACTACTGATACCAACCACGGTTATACCGTACATTATCACTACACCATCAGCCGCTGACGCAATATACAACGTCAAGCAAATATCCACGAACTTCCATGCAGACAGTACTAGTCAACCCTCTGCCCCGCCGTGCGGGAGCACGTCACGCACTTCCTCAGGGAACGATGCTGCAGCAGTACACGATACAGGAACTGCTCTCAGAGGATGTTCGGGGATATACCTACAGGGCGTACAACAGGCAGATGGAATACGAAGTAACCATACGCGAACACGCCCCGGAGAACATGGTTACACGCCAAGCCGGAACAACAACCATACTCATCACCACCGATAAGGCTGATTTTGAATATTCCAGGGAACAATTCCGCGAACGCGCAAGACAGCTCTCTGCGGTATGTTTGCCGGCCGGGGTTCCGGTCATTCATGAATTTGCTGCCCACGGAACAGCCTATTGTGTATGTCCGGCACTTTCTGACGCGAAAAACCTTGCGAGCATGTCGGCTCAACGTCAGGAATTGACAGAAGAATGGCTGCGAAATCTCTTGAAGAATTTACTGCTGAACCTCGATGAATTACATACTGACGGCGTGATTCATGGGGCCATATCTGCCACCGGCATTCAGATACAGAAAAACGGTTTCCCGGCATTCTCTGATTACGCGGATTCTACTCAGGGCAAATCAGCAGCGGATGATTTGCGTGCGCTGGCTGCAACGTTATATGAATTGCTCACCGGTCACCAACCGAGTACCTATGCCGGCAATGTTCCGTTGCTCAGCAGGCAGGACTCTTTGTTGGCCCGATTCTCACAGCAACTGCTTGCCACAATAGACAAAGCTATCAGCCCGAATACCTGCTGGCAATCAGTCAAAGAGTGGCTCAAAGCCCTTGACAACCCCACACCGGTCACAGTAGGGGTGAACATCGGCACTCGCTCTGCGAATACACCGGCCGCGCCGCCCTGCACCGTCATGGGCGACTATCCGCAATCCGCGCAACCTGCATCGGTCCCCGCAAGCGCCCCGGCCACACCGCCCCGCACCGTCATGGGTGGCTATCCGCAAGCGGCCCAGCAGGCCCCGGTTCCTGCAAGTTCCCCCGCCGCGCCGCCTCGTACCGTCATGGGCGGCTATCCGCAAGCAGCGCAGCAGGCCCCGGTTCCCGCGAGTTCCCCCGCCGCGCCCCCGCCTTCCGTCATGGGCGGCTATCCGCAATCCGCACAACCTGCACCGGTTCCTGCAAGTTCCCCCGCCGCGCCGCCCCGCACCTTCATGGGCGGCTATCCGCAATCCGCGCAACCTGCACCGGTTCCCGCAAGTGCCCCCGCCGCGCCGCCCCGCACCGTCATGGGTGGCTATCCGCAACCGGCGCAACCCGCACCGGTTCCAGCAAGCGCCCCGGCCGCGCCACCGCGTACCGTCATGGGCGGCTATCCGCAACCGGCGCAACCCGCACCGGTTCCAGCAAGCGCCCCGGCCGCGCCCCCGCGTACCTTCATGGGTGGCTATCCGCAAGCGGCCCAGCAAGCCTCGGTTCCCGCGAGTTCCCCCGCCGCGCCGCCGCGTACCGTCATGGGCGGCTATCCGCAAGAAGCCCAGCAAGCCTCGGTTCCCGCGAGTTCCCCCGCCGCGCCCCCGCGTACCGTCATGGGCGGCTATCCGCAAGCGGCGCAGCAGGCCCCGGTTCCCGCCAGTGCCTCCGCCGCGCCGCCGCGTACCGTCATGGGCGGTTATCCTCCGCAGCAGGCCACCCCGATACAGGAGAACAACGATGCTGAGCCGCAGGTTGAGGTAGAGATTGTCCCCCTCTCGCGCCATCGCAAACCGGCCGCACAGTTGCCTGCGCTTCCTGCTGTTCCCGCGCTTCCCGCGGTTCCTCCCCCCGCCGGGGCCGGCCAAACTAACAATAATTCGTGTCTGGCGATTATTGTATGGGTCACCGTCATACCGTTTTCTCTGTGGGGCCTTGCCTCATACCTGCTCTGAGTCCGGTTCACGCAGTGCCTTCAACCGCTCCGCAAAATCGCGTTTGTGTCATATTTCAAATGCGTTTACTTCGGGCACACTGTGTTTATCATTGACAAAAGATAGCGTTGGTGGTAGGCTCTGCCCATGTCAGACTCAGATTTGATTCAGCAGATTGAGCAACTCAAGAAGGAGCGCAACGCTGTCATACTGGCCCACAGCTACCAGCGCCCTGAAATTCAGGATATCGCCGATTTCGTAGGTGATTCACTGGCGCTGGCTCGAAAGGCACAAGAGGCGGAGTGTGAAGTCATCGTCTTCTGCGGTGTGCATTTCATGGCAGAAACCGCCTGCATTCTCAACCCGACCCGCACCGTGTTGCTGCCCGACCTGAATGCCGCCTGCTCACTGGAGCAATCATGCCCGGCGGATGAACTGGCCGCCTACCTGCAGGCAAATGCTGACAAGAACTACTATGTTGTGGCCTATGTGAACTGCTCCATCGGTGTGAAGGCCCTGGCAGATGTGATTGTGACCAGTGGTAACTCGCAGAGAATCATCGAGACGGCGCCCACCGACCGCCCCATTCTTTTCGTACCCGACCGCAATCTGGGGGCCTGGACTTCCCGCAAGGTCGGTCGCGAAATGACCCTGTGGAACGGGGCCTGCCACGTGCACGAACAATTCACCCGCGACAAAGTACTGGAAGTGAAGGCTCAGTACCCGGGAGCCCCTGTTGTCTGCCACCCCGAGTGTCAGGAACCCATCCGCCTGCTGGCCGACCACATCTGCTCCACGGAAAAGATGATACCCTATTGCCGCGAGAGTGAGGCGGAGCGTTTCATCATCGTGACGGAGAGCGGCATCTTGCACCGCCTGCGCAAACTGGTTCCGGGCAAAGAGTTTATCGGCGTAGGCACCGAGAAATGCTCATGCGCTGAGTGTGAGTACATGAAGCTGAACACGCTGCAAAAAATACGCGATTGCCTGCGCGACATGAGCCCCGAGGTGAAAGTGCCGGAGGAGCTGCGCCTGCGTGCCGAAAAGCCCTTGCTGCGCATGCTGGAGCTTTCCAACTGAACCGCCCTGACATCTCGTCCTGCGCATGGATATCGTCCCCCATATTCTGGCCCACGGCAACTGGATTTCCATGGAGGAATTCATGGAGCTGGCGCTCTATGATGAAGAGGGCGGTTACTATAGCAAAAACATCAGCAATATCGGCTTCCGAGGCGATTTTTCCACCTCGGCCACCATGTGTGATTTGCTGGCACGCCGAATCGTACAGCAATGGCGTGAGAGCTGCCGGGTGCACAAGCGCCGCCTACCCATCATCGAATTAGGTGGCGGCAACGGCGATTTGGCCATGGCTATCTGCCGCAATATGTCGCTGTGGGAGCGCATTTTTTCACGCTATCTCATGGTGGACCGCTCCCGCACCCTGCGCAACCTGCAGGGAATGGTCGGCGGGCACTCCGTTACCGTGCTGAGCAGTGTGCAAAAAGCGCTGAAGAAAACCGACGGCTGCGCCTTTATCTTCAGCAATGAACTGCCGGACGCCTTCCCCGCCCGCCAGTTTGTCTACCAAAACGGGCAATGGCTCGAACTGGGGCTGGCCGTGGTAGATGGCAAGATTGTGCGCCAAGCTACGCTCAGCCCGCTGCCGGCCTCGGCAGCCTTTGAGCGCTGGGCACAAGAGGGGCAGATTATCGAGGTACACGAGAGTTATTACAAGTGGTACGCCGAGTGGCACAAACACTGGAAAATGGGCACAATGCTCACCATCGACTACGGCCAGACCAATGACAAGGTATATTACCGCCGCCCGCAGGGCAGCTTGCGCGGGTACAAGGCACATACCCTGCTGAGCGCAGACGAACTGCCGGCACTCGCCGGGCACTGTGACATCACCTGCGATGTGAACTTCACCGACATCATGAACATGGCGCAAGGCACGGGAGGCGATGTGGTGCAGTACATGAGCCAGCGCGATTTCCTGCTGCCACTGGCCGACCCGACCGTTCCCGAAGAGGCTCACCTCATTGCTGTACCGGGAGCCGGGAACTACTTCAACGTGCTCATTCAAAACCGATTCGATGTGTGAGTATCTCTCCATCGATGGAGAACGCCTCACCCCCGACACCCTGGCACAATGGCGGCAGGGTAAAAGCGGGATTGCGGCGGAACTGGCTGATTTCCTGACCGACTGGTACAGCCCCTCCCCCACTATAGAGCTGCGCACCAGCGGCTCGACCGGCAAGCCGACAGTCATGCATGCGGCGAAAGATGCCATGCGAGCCAGCGCTCGGCTCAGCTGCGAAATATTCGGCCTGCACCGCGGCAGCCGCGCCCTGCTCTGCCTGCCCCTGCGCTACATAGCGGGCAAGATGATGGTGGTGAGGGCCCTGGTGAGCGGCTGCGAACTGGTACTCTGCGACCCCTGCTCCATGCCGCTTGCAAAACTGACGGAGCCTGTGGATTTTGCTCCGCTGGTGCCCATGCAGGCCGTCACAACCCTGCAGCAGTCCAACGGAGCGGAACAGCTGGCGCGGGCGCGTACTCTGCTGCTGGGTGGCGGTTTTATCGATTCCGCTCTTGCTACGGAGCTACAGGAGGTAAACTCACGCATCTACGCCTCATACGGCATGACCGAAACCCTCTCACACATCGCGTTGCGCAGGGTGAATGGCCCCGAGCGCAGCGACCTGTACAGCCCGCTGCCGGGGGTAACGGTCAGCCTGTCACCACATGGCACCTTGGTTATCAGCGCGCCGCACCTGAACATACAGCGGCTCGTCACCCACGACATAGCAGAGATTACCTCCGATGGGCGCTTCCGCATACTCGGGCGGCAGGGTGCCGTCATCAACAGCGGAGGCGTGAAAATCCAGGCAGAAGAGATCGAGCAAGCTCTCAGGGCCGCAACCGGGCTCACCCTGCTGGTACTCCCGCAGCCCGATCGCGTGCTCGGTCAATGTGTCGCACTGCTATGGGAAGGCCCCGCTGCAGCCGAAGCCGCTCTGCAGCGCGCTATATCCGAGCTGCCCGCCTACCACCGCCCACGACTTATCCGCCACGTAGCCGAACTGCCCCGCACAGCCACCGGCAAGCTCGCCCGCGCCGCCGCAGCAGCATGGCTGCGCGATGAAGCCGGGCAAACATCGTAAACACTCCGTCTTTCAGGTGATGAGGGGCGGTTTTTGCTTGACTCCGGCTCCATAGTGTTTTATATATAACATATCGTTATTTTCACGCAATATGGCCACTATTCGCCCCTTCGCCGCAGTGCGACCGCCCAAGCAATACGCTGAGCAGGTTTCTAGCCTGCCCTACGATGTCATGAACCATCAGGAAGCCTGCGCCATGGCTGCGGGCAATGCCTCCTCTTTCCTGCACATCTGCCGAGCTGATATCGACACCAGTGAGGAACAGATTCATGATACAGTAACCTACGAAAAGAGCCGCGACAACCTTCAGGAGTTCATCCGCAAGGGATTTCTTGTGAGGGACGCCGCCCCCTACTACTACATCTACCGCCAGATGATGTGGGGCCGCGTACAGACCGGTATTGTAGGCTGCGCTAGTGTGGATGAATACCTGAACAATACCATTCTCAAGCACGAACTCACCCGCAAGGAGAAGGAACTCGACCGAATCAACCACTTCGACACCTGCTCTGCCCAAACCGAGCCCGTGTTCCTGGCCTACCGCAAGCATGAGGGGATTTCCACCGCCATACGCGAGTGGATTAAGTTCCACAAGCCGGAGTACGAGTTCACCAGCGATGACGGAGTGACCCACCTGCTCTGGCCCGTGACGGATGCCGAGGTTATCGACACCATCCGCAAGGGATTTGAAGAAGTACCCACCCTTTACATTGCCGACGGTCACCACCGCACCGCCAGCAGCGCCGCCGTAAGTGCCAAGCGCCGCGCCCAGCACCCCGACTACACCGGGGAGGAGGAGTTCAACTACCTCATGGCAGTCACCTTCTGCGATGAAGACCTCTTCATCATGGACTACAACCGCGTGGTGAGTGACCTCAACGGCCTGAGCCCGGAGCAGTTCATGAGCGCCATCGCCGACAAGTTCACCGTCACCCCCGCCCCGGTAGGAACTCCCTATGCCCCTCGCCGCAAGCACGAGTTCGGTATGTGCCTGGGTGGCACTTGGTACAGCATCTCTGCCAAAGACGGCAGCTTCGACGCCACTCATCCCATCGAGAGTCTGGACTGTGCCATTCTGCAGGCCAACCTGCTTGCCCCCATCCTGGGAATCGATGACCCGCGCACCAGCAACCGAATCGACTTCGTTGGCGGTATACGCGGCCTGCAGGAGCTCGAAGACCGCACCGGCGAGGGCGTGGCTTTCGCCCTGTACCCCGTCACCATGGCTGACCTTTTCCACGTGGCTGACAGCGGTGAAATCATGCCGCCCAAGTCCACCTGGTTCGAGCCGAAACTGCGCTCCGGTCTCTTTGTTCACGAAATCGAGTGCTAACCCATTTCAATAACTATCAAAACATGAAAATTCTCATTCCCACCAAGCTGGATACAGCCGCAGCCGCCACCCTGCGCGCTGCCGGTTATGAAGTAGTGCAGGATGACGCCACGCCCATCGATACCCTCGTAGCGGAGCACCCCGATGCCACCGGGCTCATCGTGCGCTCGGAGAAAGTGACACCCGCCATCATCGACGCCCTGCCCGGCCTGAAATGCGTGATTCGCGCCGGTGCCGGCTACGACAACATCGACTACGTTTACGCCCGCACCAAGGGCGTGGACGTCATGAACACCCCCGGCGCCAACTCCAACGCCGTGGCAGAAGAAGTCATTGCCATGATTCTGGCAGCCTATCGCTATGTCGTGCCGGCAGATGTCACAACCCGCGCCGGTGAGTGGAACAAGAAGAAGTACATGGGCCGCGAGCTGACCCGCAAAACTGTGGGCATTCTCGGCCTGGGCAACATCGGGCGTCTGCTCGTCAAGCGCTTGCAAGGGTTCGAGTGCACCGTGCTCGGCTATGACCACTTCCTGTCCAAGCAGCGCGCTCTCAACATCGGCGCCACCCCCTCCACCATCGATGAAATCTTCGCCTCTGCCGACATCATCTCGCTGCATGTGCCGGGCGGCCCCTCCACCAAGGGGCTTGTCAGCGACCGCCTTATCAGCCTGATGAAAGACGGCGCCATGCTCGTCAACTGCTCCCGCTATGGCGTGGTGGATGAAGACGCAATCCGTCGCGCCCGTGCCGCCGGCAAGAACATCATCTACTGCACCGACGTACACCCGAAAGACACCGCCGCCCAGCAGCCCAGCGCCGATGTAGCTGATGTTATGCTGCCCCACCTGGGGGCCAACACGAAAGAGGCCAACAAGCTGGCCGCCATGCGCGCAGCCTCGCAGATGGAGGCCTATTTCAGCAGCGGTGACACCTCATGCGTCATCAACGCCGAGAAACCCGGCGACCTCAGCCCCACTCACCTGCAGCTGGCCGCCATGCTCGGCAAGCTCTGCAACCAGGCCGCCGGGTGCAAGCCTATCCGCAAGATTGAGTGTACCTTCTACATCAACCTGCGCTCCTACCGCAAGTGGTTCACACCGTGGATTCTGCAAGGGGCTGTTCCCGGTGCCGAGCAAGGGCTCATGCCCGCCGCTGCGGAGGCCAGCCTGCGCGAGCACGGTATCGTATACAAAGCCCGCGAACCCATGGACGACAAGCTTTACGACGATGCCCTGACCCTCGACCTGTTCACCGAAGAGAACGCCGAGCAGAAAGTTACCAGCGTGCGAGGAGTGGTGATTGACGGCGAGCCCGTTGTGTCGCGCATCAACAACTTCGACCACCTGTATGCCACCCTCAGCGGCCACACCCTCGTGCTGCGCTACTCTGACCGCCCCGGCGTCATCGCCACCATCGGTCAGATTATCTCGCAGGCCGGCATCAACATTGAAAACATGGTCGCCCCCCGCGACCACGCCAGCGGCGACTCACTCGCCGTTATCAAGACGGACAAGCCCATCGACCCTGAGCGCCTCGACCTCATCAGCAAGGCTATCGGCGCCAAACAGGCTTTCGCCCTCAGTCTCTGATTTTTTCAACCGACCCCGCCCCTGCACTGCACATTTGCAGGGGCGGGGCAACAAAACTACCAACTATGAAAAAAGGTGTCCTTTTCCGCACCATTTCCATGGCGCTGTGTGCGCTGGGGCTCAGCAGCTGCCTCGTACCCGGCATTCACCGTACGGTGGATAGTATCGGGGTTCAATCCGTCTACAGCAAGGATACGGCCACCCGCCCTCATGATTTAGTGGTATATTCTCTGGACGGAAGCTACTACATGGAAATGCAGTTGCGCTTTGTTCAATGCGACCTGGAGATATTCAGATTTGAAAGTTTATGCGGCACAACACGAGGATGGCGGCTATACCATACCGATAGCAAGGAGCTGGAGCGTATACCGACGGAGAAATATCTGGTGAGACTCTCGAAGGACGATGTTTTCTACATTCTTCAACACAAAGTGGAATCGCCGCCCGAAAATGCTCCGAAGTACATTGCCGCAGCAAAATTCGACTACACCCGCGCCAAGCGTTGCGACGTCAAACCGATTCAATTTACCAATACGAATAACCCGCGGCTCCGGGAATACGGTCCGCCCTCGTGCTACACCCCACGTCTGAGCCGAACCACCACCTCCCTACATACCTACATGCGCCCGCTGGCTTGGGCCTCATGGCTCATAGAAGTGCCGGTGGCTGTTGTGTCAAATACTGTGTTCTACACGGTCGGGTTAACTGTCGTGGCCCCATACCGGGCCATTGAAAAAGCCTTCAGCGATGAGCAAAAAGTAACACCACCTGACGCGCCGCAAGAAACTTCGCGGCAATAAATGCTTTGAGTTAGATACATTTTTTTCTTGCCGGATTCAGAGAAAAAGCTTGACTGAATGGCTGCTCTCTGCTAATCTACCGCGCGTTATGGCAAAAGTTCCCGTTATTCAACTCCGCAAGGGTCACGCCGTGAATTACAACGGCGACATCTGTGTTGTGCGCGAAAGCCAGCTCAAGACCCCGCCCCGCATGGCATCTTATGTGCAGATGACCATCCGCAGCATCGCCACCAAGAAGGACTACAACCTGCGCCTTACCTCCAACGACTTCCTTGAGGGTGTGATGCTCAGCCGCGAGGAGATGGAGTTCTCCTACGTGGACGGTATGGGCTACCACTTCCTTAACAACGAGACTTTCGAGGATATCTGCGTGCCCGAGGATATCGTGGAACCCGTGAAGGATTACCTCATCGAGGGTGAGAACTACATGCTGCTCTTCACCGACGAGGTTGTGTGCTCCATCGAGCTGCCCGCCGCTATCACCATGGAGGTGGCAGAGGCTCCCGAGGGCGTGAAGGGCAACTCCGCCAACAACGTCTACAAGAGCGCCACCATGACCACCGGTCTCGTGGTTCAGGTTCCCCTGTTCATCTCTGCCGGTCAGCGCATCTCCGTGAAGACCGAAGACGGCTCCTACCTGGGCCGCGTGAACGGCTAAAACCGCTTCAAAACCTCCTTTCTACCTGCACCCGCGCTCGTCTGACGAGCCGGGTGTTCGGTTTTGGGGCGGATCAGCCCCTCACACGGAGGCCGGATTCCCTTTCAGCCGAACACTCCAACGGAAAAAACAGAAGCGCCGATGGCATGTTACCCATCAGCGCGAAATACCGAAACAGTAAAGGGGGCGATTGATCGCCCCCCTGAATCGGTTGAAATCAGAAGTTGATACCGACCTGAACACCGGCGGCAGAGGCAAAATCCTTGTCGCGATAGGCGGCGTCCATAATCATGTGGTAATACACGGAGCTGTACACGTAGTCGTTAACCTGTACGCGGTACATGAGCTCCAGAATCTTCTCAAACTCATTCACCAGCGGATTAGCAGCACCGTCAGCGCCCTTGAACATACCATAGCCGATGCCAAGGTAGTCATTCGGACGAGAGGGGCAGAGATTGATGGTGGCACCGGCCGAAAGCTCGGCCGTGCAGCGCTGGTAGTCGCCGGAAGCCCAGCCGGCTCGGCCATAAACCTTAGCGGCGTCGCACACCTGGTATTCCACACTTCCGAAGATACCTACGGCGTTGCGGTCATGCATGCGGCCGCCGGCATCCGGAGCATCCTGAGTGCAGAAGAAGGGGCTCACGCGCACCTTACCACGGCCATCGTAGCCGAAGATATGACCGTACTCACCCACCATGGCCCATCCATTAGCGTGGTCGGGGTTGAAGGGATTCATGCCCCAGCGGGTACCCATGCGGGTAACGGCTGCAGACACCCAATTGCGGCTGTCCAGCTCGTACTGCCCCACAATGGCCAGGTTGTTATAGGGCAGCGGCAGCACGCCGGAGCTCTCAAAGTTATCATTCGTGAATCGGGCGTGATCTACGCGGTCGAAATAGTTGTTGAGCTTAATCATACCCGCAGCCACCATACCACGCTTGCCGGCAAAGAAATGCTTGACGGAAACTTCGAGCAGAGCGGCATCGTGCGCGTCGAGCACATCGGTATGCAGGCCCGAGCACATCCCCATAGCGTTCGCATAGAAGGTAGAGGGGTCATCGGAATCATTGTTCAGCCCCCAGGAGCCGGCCAAATCCACGCGCAGCCAGGTGCCGCCGTTGTAGGCGTCCTCAATCAGGCGCTGATTCAGAATAGTGTACAGAATAGCGATGTGCTCATTTTCATTGTAGCCGTCCATGGCGTTGTCGAGCGCCCAGTAACCATATACCAGGTCAACAATCCACTGCGTGCCGTATTTGGCATTCGCTGCCTTTTTATACTCAGGTCCGTTGGGGCCGGGGTCAAACGTGTTGCCATTGTACACAATACTGCCCGGTGCCGGTTCGTCTGCTACGGCGCTCATGGGCGCTGCCAGCAAACCGGCCATTGCCAGAAGAGAGAAAAGTTGTTTTTTCATGCGTGCCTGTATTCTATCATAACGTATTCTGTTGCACAAGTATAAAATTCTTCACAAAAAAGCTTGACTCTGCTCCAACTTTTCGCTATAAAAACCTTGACCCCGCTCTAGCTTCATATAAATAGCGAGAGAAACAACAGAAAGATATAACCATGAAAAAGCTACTGATGATGGCCGCCATGGCCGTGAGCACCTTGTTGGCACAGGTAAGTGCCGATGTCGTAGGTTACTGGACAACCATCGATGATGACACGAACGAAGCCAAGAGCGTAGTGCAGGTATACAAGTACAAGGGTAAAGTCTACGGCCGTGTTGTAAAGCTGCTGAAGAACCCCGGCGCAACCGCTAAAATCCCCGGTAACCCGAGCACCCTGGGCCTGGATATCATCTGGGACCTCGAAAAAGACGGCGACGAATACAACGGCGGCAAGGTTCTCGACCCTGAGAAGGGCAGTGTCTACCGCTGCTCCATGTGGCGCGAAGGCGATACACTGAAAATGCGCGGCAAGCTCGGCATCTTCTTCCGCACTCAGACCTGGAAGAAGAACACCACCTTCAAGCCGACCAGCACCGCTGCCCCCACCCCGAAGATTCCCAAAGTGGACTGAATAACTATTCAGAACAATTGATATAGTGAGTTAAACTGACCTCTTGCGGGAGGTCAGTTTTTTTGCGGCGGCATTCGCCACCAAACAAATAAAACCACTATCGCCGGGCTCTGTAGAGAGAATGGCTCAATCGAGACTTGAAAAGTGTTGGGAAAGGTGGTAGAATGCGCCCATGAAGACGTGCCTGGGCAGCTTGCTACTGATACCCACACTGGCAGCCGTAGTGCTGACGGTGGTGTACCATACGTCTGTAAACGGAGAGCTGAAATTTGAGCAACGGGCCTCTGAGACGGAGTACATCAACACAGCGCGTTCTTACCGCCCGACGAAAGTGAAGGAGAAGCCCAAATCCATCGTCACCCCGGCAGCCCTGCCGGATATGCAAGATGACGATGCGCCCGAGGAGGTGGAACCATGAGCGCGGAGCACCCCATCATCGGCTATACCCTGGGGGACCAGGCCGGCATAGGGCCTGAGGTCATACGTGCCGCGCTGGCACAGGCGCCGACCGGGGCCGAGTATCGACTGATAGGGCGCGAAATCAACTGTACCCCCGGCCAACCGACCGTGGCCACGGCGCAAGCAGCCCTCGAACACCTGGAACTCGCCGCAGCCGCCCTGCGTGAAGGCACAATCGATGCCGTGGTGACAGCCCCTATCTGCAAGGAAGCCCTGCACCGACTGGGCTTTGCCTACCCCGGGCAAACGGAGTTTTTCGCTGACCGTATGGGGGTGAAAGACTTTGCCATGTGCCTGACCGGCCGTCACCTGACGGTAGCGCTGTGTACCACCCACGTGGCCGTGGCGGATGTAGCGCGCCTGCTGCAAACAAAAGAAATTGTGCGCGTGGGTACCCTGTTGGCGAGGTTCCTGCAACGCACAGGCATCCCCTGCCCCCGCATTGCCTTGGCGGGGCTGAACCCGCACAACGGTGAGAGCGGCGCCTTCGGGCACGAAGAAAGCACCCTCATTGCCCCGGCGCTCCCGCTGCTGCGTGCCGCCGTACCGGGTGCGCAATTCAGCGGCCCCTGTGTGCCTGACTGTGTGTACCGAGATGCCGCGCAGGGGCTGTACGACGGCATCGTGGCCCCTTACCACGATCAAGCGCTCATTCCCCTGAAACTTCTCGACTTCGACAATGCCGTGAATGCCACCATCGGCCTGCCGCGCCTGCGGGTAAGCCCCGACCACGGCACCGCCTTCGGCATCGCCGGGCGCGGTATCGCGAACCCGGCCAGCACCCTGAGAGCCTTCCAAGTAGCCCTTCGCAGCGTGCAATAGCAAAAAAAATGTTAGCCTGAACTCAATTCATGTTTGACTAGGGAGATGGGGTGTGCTAGAGTAATACAAAACATACACGCGACAACATCGTGAGCACAATAAAAAGAGAAAAAATCACCGACCTCACCAAATTGGTGAAAGGTGGCGACAAGTTGCCGGCATGGCTGGTGCTGTGGGCAGAAAAAAAGCTCGGGCTGCATGCCCTCAACGTTGCGCATGACCACATCGAAGCCGACTGGGAGGCCGGCAGTACGGACAATTTCTTCAAGCTCGCCTGCAAGTACCTGAGCCTGAACTATGACCTGAGCGGTCTGGAAAACATACCGAAGGAAGGCCCCTGCGTCATTGTGAGCAATCATCCTCACGGTATGTCCGACGGCCTGATGTTCGGCGATGTCGCGATGAAGGTACGCAGCGATATCCGCATTGTGGTCAATGAGTTTCTGCAATGTGTTCGCGGCATGGTGCCCTACGAAATCATGGTCGACGTGTACGGCGGCGAGGCTGCTAAGCGCGCCAATATGGCAGGCATGCGCGAGATATTGCGCTGGCTGAAAGGCGGGCACTGCATTCTGGTGTTCCCCAGCGGGTCAGCTGCCACCTACTCCCACCGCGACCGCCGTGTGATAGATGACCCGTGGCAGGCGAACATCGCCAGCCTTATCCGCAAGACCGGCGCCACTGTTGTGCCCATGCACATATCCGGGCGCACCGGCATCTTCTTCCAGCTCCTTTCCATCATCAATAAAGGCATACGCGCCAATTTCCTTGCACGCGAAATCCTGCGCGACGGGCGTATGCGCCACACTATCAGGCTCGGGAAAGCCATAACTCCCGCTACTATAGCCATGACTGAAAATGACCAGGCACTCTCTGATTTTCTGCGACTGAGCAGCATGCTACAGCGCTACCCGCAAGCACCCACGGCCACAGCTGCGCCGCCACGGCAAATGCAGCCTATCGAACAAAGTGCACCGGCCGATGAATTGCTGGCAGAAATCAACGCCCTGCCCGCTGATGCCCTTTACGCCGAAACCGCAAACGGCCTGAAGGTATACGCGGTAGAGGCCCCCCAAATCCCCAAACTGATGCGCGAAATCGGTATACAGCGAGAGCACACCTTCCGCGCAGTCGGCGAAGGCTCGGGCAATGCCTGCGACCTGGATTGCTATGACGAAACCTACACCCACCTCATCATGTGGGATAGCAAGGCCAACCGCCTGGCCGGTGCCTACCGTATGGGCCGTACGGACAAGATTCTCGATTCCGCCGGGGCAAAAGGCATCTACAACTCTCAGTTCTTCCGCTTCAACCAAAACATATTGCAGGTGATGCGCCGTGGCCTCGAAATGGGCCGCGCCTTCATTTGCAAGGATTACCAACGCCACCCGGCCTCGCTTGACACGCTCTGGATGGGTATTGGCCACTACCTGGCCCGCCACCCCGAGTACCGTTATCTCTACGGCACAGTCAGTATATCCGGCGAATACACGCTGGCCTCGCGCGCTCTCATGCTCTCCTACCTGAAAGCCCATTGCATGAATGAGGAGCTGGCCGGCGAGGTGAAAGCCCTGTACCCACCTGACGGGATTGAGCTGCTGAGCGAAGATGCGCGTCTGGTACCCACCGCGCTCACAGAGCTACGCCTGCTCACCGGGCTGGTAGCCGACCTGGAACCGGACAACAAGAGCATACCCGTACTGCTGCGCCAGTACCTGCGACTGGGTGGTAAGATGCTCTCGTTCGGCGTGGATAATGACTTCGGCGGCACTCTGGATTGCCTGGTACTCGTCGACATGGCACAGGCACCCCAGCGCATTCTCGACCGCTACTGCGGTAAAGACTACGTCAGGCCCAACTGAGCCCACTTATGTAGCCATCTTGAACCAGCAAAGCCCGATGAACCATCGGGCTTTGCTGATTTTATAAAACGAGGGTGAGGTATTCCGCCCACCCTCGAATTGAAGACTGATTGAGTGCGCGCCGTATCAGAACTGCCAGCCGAAACCGGCACGTGCGCCTACATACACGGGTTCCTCACCGCCATCGGTGGCCTCGACCATGTAGCCGGTGACCTGAGCAGCACCGAACACATACATGCTTGCAGTGATGTCGTAACGCACACCAAGCTCAGCGGAATAAACGAAACCGCTGTCATCTCCCTTGATGGAGTAGTCACCATCTACTTCGGACAGTTCAAGCTCGCACTGAGTATAACCGGCATTCACACCGGCAAAACATGAAAAACCGCCACCGATAGGTGCCGTGAATCGAACACCGGGCATAACGGTCAAACCGTTCACCTCAATCTCATCGTGATGGCGATCCAGACCGCTGCTATAGTAATAATCACGGCTACCCTCAGCATAACCTACTCGCATGTTGACAGACCAATTCTCATTGATATTGTATACACCTGTGATATCAACACCATAGGTATCGATACCTTCAAAATAGGCATTGATATCATTCTGCTGGATGTTGTACACACCGGCTACTTCCACGGCAAAGGCAGGAGCAGGCGCAGCAGGAACGATGGCGGGTACATCCACCACGGTAACGGTTACATTCTTGGCATCACCGGCCATTGCAGGCACGGCAAGAGCGAGAGCAAGTATAATTGACTTTTTCATAATGATAACAAGGCTGAAATCGAGCCCGAAGACAAGCTAACAGATTTATTCATCAACGTCAAGAAAAAAGGGTGAGGCTTTCGCCCCACCCTGATAAACAACTTATATGTCGCTCGTTGGATTAGAACTTGCCACCGAGACCCATGCGAACACCCCAACCGGAGTGAGCCTTGGTGTCGTAGCCGTCAGCAATCTCGGGTTCGGCGAAATTGCCACCGTAGTGCAGAGCGCTGTAGAGATACAGGCAGGGAGTCACGGCATACTGCAGACCGGTCTCAACACCGTAGGCAAAGCCCCAGTCCTCGAAGTTCTCTTCCTCACCGTAGAAAGTGTCGGTATAGTTCACATAGCCCACACCGATCTCACCACCGACATACCAGGTCAGAGCCTCAGTGATGGGAGCAGAGTAACGGATACCGGCCATGACGTTCACGGTGTTAATCTCGAGTTCCTCAACGGGGGTGAGGTCATCGGAACCGGTAGCCCAACCCACACGCAGGGTGGTAGCCCAGTTGGGAGTCAGCTCGTATACACCTGTTACGTCAACACCCCAGGTGTTAACACCATCAACACCCTCAACAACATCGTTAAGAGCGCTGGTGTAAACAGCACCTACTTCCACGCCGAAGGCGCTGGGAGCGGCGGGAGCCGGAACGATGGCGGGAACGTCCACCACGGTCACGGGAGCTTTTCCATCACCGGCCATTGCGGGCACGGCAAGAGCGAGAGCAAGAATAATTGACTTTTTCATAATTAGTATGTGGTTGTTTCCTTTAACCGAGAATTTTATATCACGAGTACATAACAAAAGCAAGAAAAATACAACAAAAACTACTATTTTTTTACTTTAATTAAATATTTGCATAATAAAAACGCCTGCCGGACGTTTTTTTTTGCGACCGACAGGCGTAAAAAGAGGGAAAAGGATTACTCAGCAGCAGGAGCGGCGGGAACAGCCTCGCTCTGCTCGGGAGCCGGCAGATCGAGCGTAGCGGGGGCTGCACTCACTTCGGGCAGCGCGAAGTCAGCAGCGGCCTTGTTCACCGAAATCTCCTCCTCACCGGGTTCAGCTGCAGGGGAAGCAGCCGGGGCTGCGTCCAGAGCCGGAGTGGGCAGCACAGGGGTATCGGGCTGCGCGGGAGCAGAGTCCGGCGCGGGGGCTGTGGGCTGCATGAACTTGCTGAGGTGAGCAGCCGACTTGCTGAGCCCGAACTGCAGGGCGATATCGAGTGCGTTGCGGCCGTCTTTATCTGTTGCAAGAACGGCGGACTTCTTCACGGGCTTGTCCTCTTTGGCGAGCTTCTTCTCAAGGTTGTCGATAGCCTTCAGCTGACCAAGTACGAAGTAGTGAACAGCGGCGTCATACTCCTGCGTATTGGTGGCCTGAGCAGCCCCCTGCACAGTCTGCAGCAGCACAGTGAGCCCGGTTTCCTTGTCCGTCTCGATGATGGCGGCACCCACACGCTCGGCGCGGGCCTCACCACTCATGCGGGCCATGTCGTCGGTAAGTTCACCCAGGCTGCGGGGTGCGGGCGGAGTAGCCAGCAGAGCCATAGTGGCCTTGTAGGCCTCCTCGCGGGGCTTGGAGAAGATAAGGGTGAAGATGAAGGTGTCGCGCTTATTGTATGCGCCCTCGCCATTCTCCACCAACTGAGCGGCGGTCATGCCGTCCTTGTTCTTCACATCGCTGCGGGCACCAAGGGTGAGCAGCATTTTCACCACATCATTGTTACCACGCATGGCGGCAAGCATGAGGGGGGTGAAACCGTTGTTCTCCTGAGCATTGATGTCCAGCCCGGCCTCTGCCAGCAGCAGGGTGCAGTAGGGCATACCGCTCCAGGCAGCCCAGTGCATGGCGGTAAAGCCGTCCTTATCCTTAGCCTGCACATCGATGCCGGGCTGGGAAAGGAGGTTCTGCACATAGTACAGGCGTGCCAGGTCGCGCTTAATGGCGTCCTGCGGGTTATTATAGTTAGCATACACAGCCCACATCAGGGGGGTACGGCCGGTGGCATCCTTTGTGTTCACGAAAGCGGGGTCGGCGCTCACGCCGGTTGCCAGCTCACGCAGGTACACGTTGTCGATTTCCTCGCCGGTCTTCTTGTCGGTCTCCAGCGCACCCTTACGAATGAGGGACACGAGGGAGTCGGTGACGTTGGCCTGCTCAAAGGGTTTCATGGCCAGGTTGCAGAGGTAGCCCAGAGTACCCATGACAAGCAGGAGCTTGAGCATATCCTCCACGATACCACCCCAAGAGGTGCCGGTAAAGGGCACGCCGGGGAACTCCGGGTTCTCGCCGTAGTCGTTGGTACCGGCCTGAGAGGGCAACAGGAAGAACACCAGCAGGGCCACATGCAGCACACTGCCGAAACCGCACACCAGAAGCATCGAGACATAGCCCACCCACTCCGGTTGAGGGCCGTCTGCAAACGCCTGCAGACCGACCAGAGCAGCTGAGAGGATTTCCACGACGACGAGCATCCAGAAGAAGAAGCGGCTCACACCGGCATCGTGCAAGCGGCGCACAACATGCCACTGAATGCAGATGAGATACACAGCCATGGCCAGTAGACACCCACAGGTTGCCATACTGCCTATCTGTCGCAGCTCAACAGCTGCAAAGGAGGCTATCAAGGCTGCAATCAGCAGAGCGAGCAGCACCAGATACGGCAGGAATACGGGCCAGAACTTGGCGCGAGTCTCACGCCCGGCGTTGATTTTAGTATCAGACATGGTATATGAGATTTTCTATGGGTTAGGCGTTCTGGGTGGCGGGTTCCTCCTTTTCGGCAGCAGCCTCGGCCTCATCAGCCTTCTCGGCGGCATCCTCCTCCGGGTGGTCGGACACGAAGCTGTCCTTGGTGAGAATAATGGCCAACGGGGAAATGACGGCCATGATGAGATAGAGCGTCCACATCAGCTCAGGCGAGTGCCAGAAGTCGATGTGACCGGAATCCATCTTGGCGGCGATACCGTCATAACAGAAGTAAGACACCAGCAGACCACCCACTACACCGTTAATCGGCTTGGCGATGAACATGGGCAGAGCGGAAAGCGACATGTAAGAGGCCACCTTGTCCTTGGGTGCCACGCGTGCCACGTATTCGGAGAATCGGGGGCTGAAGAGCAACTCACCGGCGGCAAAGATGATAATCTGCGCGGCTACGGCGAAGAAGTAGGCCTGGCCGATTGTCTCGATACCGGGGATGATGAAGTACCACTCCGGCGGGATGGCCAGCAGAACCATGGAGGCGGCGGAGATAGACATACCGGAAATCATGAGCTTCACCGTGGAGAAACGGTTCAGGATGGGGATAATCATGATAAGACCGGTAATGATGATGAAGGGGTTGAAGGAGTTGATGATACCCAGATCAAAGTCATCGCCGATAGTACGGGTATAGTACTGGGGCATGACAAGGAACTGCAGGGTAAACACCAGACGCACACCCAGCGTGAGCACCAGGAACACGATGAGTTTCTGGAAAGCGCGCTCGCGGGCCACCTCGCCGATAAGCTGCAGGGGGCGGCGCTGTGCGGCCTCTTTCTTGGCAATGCGCTCCTCGGGCACGGCGTAATGGTTTTCGTCAATAAAACGGGTGAAGACGAAAGCAATCACGTTGCAGGCCGTACCGAAGTTGATAACCCAGAACAGACCATTCACACCGTCACAGGCTTCGCGGATGGGATCCACCACGGCAAAACCGGCCAGCAAGGCGCCGATGTTCATGAACAGGTAGTAGAAATTGAAACCTGTGGGACGGGCGCGAAGCGTGGTGAAACGACGGATGGAGGTCGTGATACAGGGGCTCATGAATGCCGTACCGAAGGACAGAATACCAATACCCGCAATGACAAAGTAGCGGGAGGCATCCTGGCTCATCTCCAGCACCTGGGTGCCGAAATCCGACCCCAGCGCCATGATAAGACGACCGCCAATCAGCAGGGTGAACCCGATGAGGTAGGTGCGCTTCAGGCCGATGATATCGCAGATAGTACCTACGGCAAAGACGAACAGGGACAGGAAAAGCGTGTACATACCCACCCAGAAAGGAGCGTCCGCATCGCGGAAGCCGCAGTAATCTTTCAGGAAAAGAGTGAACACGATGATAAGGGAGAAATACGACAGACCATCAAAGAACTGAATAAAGTTGGTCAGCCAGAAGTCCTTGCCGCACTCGCGCAGCACTTTGAACTCTGAGAAGTATTTCACAATCGGGTTGACCGAGGTGGTCAGCTGGTTGTTTTCTTCGCTCATTGTTTTGGTGTTGTGGGGTGTTTTTCCATTATTGCAGCACAGCGCCACGGCTGGCGTTGGTAGCCAGTTTGCGATAGCGCTTGAGCCACTTACCGGAAATCTCTTGCATGGTGGGCTGCCAGTCGGCTCGGCGGGCAGCTATCTCCTCCTCGCTCAGCTCAGCAATGAGGCTGCGGTTGGGGATGTCGATGGAAATAATATCGCCGTCTTTCAGCAGACCGATAAGGCCGCCCTCAGCAGCCTCGGGCGAGACGTGGCCGATACAGGCGCCGTGCGTAGCGCCGGAGAAACGACCGTCCGTAATAAGCGCCACGCAGTTGCCGAGACCCTTACCCATGATATAACTGGTGGGGGCCAGCATCTCCTGCATACCGGGGCCACCCTTGGGGCCTTCGTTGCGGATGACAACCACATCACCGGGTTTCACTTTATCGGCCAGAATACCGGCACAGGCGGCCTCCTGACTTTCGAAGATGACAGCGGGCCCGCGGTGTACCATCATTTCAGGCAGCACGCCGGCTTTCTTCACAATACCGCCCTGCTCTGCCAGGTTGCCGAACAGCACAGCCAGACCGCCATCCTTGGAGTAGGCGTTGTCGATGGTGCGAATCACCACAGGGTCCTGGGTGGAAAGGCCCTCTATCTGCTCACCGAGAGTCTTACCGCTGACGGTGGGCACCTCGGTATTGAGAGCACCGGGGATTTTGTTAATCTCCGCCAGCACGGTCATAATACCGCCGGCACGCAGCACGTCGTGCATGTGGAAGCGGCTGCTGGGAGCCACCTTGCAGATATTCGGGGTGCGGCGGGAAATCTCGTCAATGCGGCGCAGGTCGTAATCCAGCCCGGCCTCAGCGGCGAAGGCCAGCGTGTGCAGCACGGTGTTGGAGGAACCACCCATGGCCATATCGCAGGTGAAGGCATTGTCGATAGCGGCCTCGGTAATGAGGTCGCGGGGCAGCGGGCCACCCTGCAGGGCCATCTCGACTGCACGGCGGGCAGCGGCACGCCACATTTCCTTGCGCTCCTCAGAGAGGGCGAGCAACGTACCATTGCCGGGCAGCGCCAGACCGAGCACTTCGCACAGGCAGTTCATGGAGTTGGCGGTGAACATACCGGAGCAGGAACCGGCTCCCGGGCAGGCGTTGCACTCGATGTAGTGCAGGTCATCCTCAGAAATCTTACCGGCATTGCAGGCGGCCACAGCCTCGAACACGCTGTTGAGGTCGAGATCTTCGCCATTGCGTCCCTTGCCCACAGCCATGGGACCGCCGGAGCAGAAAATAGTCGGTATATTGCAGCGCAGCGCACCCATCACCATGCCGGGTACAATCTTGTCGCAGTTGGGTATGCAGATGCAGGCGTCGAACGCATGCGCACTAAGCATCGTTTCCACGCTGTCAGCAATCAGCTCGCGGCTGGCAAGAGAAAACTTCATACCGTGGTGAGCCATGGCAATACCATCACACACACCAATCAGGTTAAACTCGATAGGGGTACCACCGGCCTTGCGAACTTCGTCTTTAATGAGTTCGGCCACCTTGTTCAGGTGCACGTGCCCGGGAATCACTTCATTGAAGGAGTTGCAAATGGCGATAAAGGGCTTCCTGATATCATCATCAGTCATGCCCGTAGCACGCATCAGACTGCGATGCGGTGCGCGCTCAATGCCGGCTTTTGTACGGTCAGATAACATAGCGCGCGTATTATAGCAGATTTCCTACCGAATTGCCAGCATAAAAATTCCGCCCAAGTCATGATTTTGCTTTTATGTTGACAGTAACCCGCATATCTGCTAGCATGAGCGCATATATGAAAGCCATAAACTTTTTTCTTGCCTTGCTGAGCTGTGCCTCTGTGACCATGGCTCAGGAACCGGCAGTTGCGGCTGCTCCCGTTGCCGCCACCCCCATGGCTCAGGCCATCGCCAAAACAAACTTCGTGGGTAACAAAAAGCCAAGCACCGAAGCTAAATATTACATGTTCCTGGCCTCGGCCAGCTGGTGCGGCCCCTGCCGTATGGTCACCCCCCGACTGGTAGCCGAATACCCGAACATGATGGCTAACAAAGATGTGGAGGTCATCCTGCTCTCCTGCGACAGCACACCGCAGAAAGCGATTGAGTACCTTGCGCACTACAATGCCCCCTTCGCCGCCGTTATGTACGGTTCGCCCGAGGCAATGGCCCTGCCCGGCTACCCGCAGGATATTCACGGCATTCCCCACATCGTGGTGGTGGATGCTTACGGCAAAATGCTCTATCGCGGTCACGGTTTGCGTTTCGCTGACTGGAAGAAGCACGTTAACGCTAACAAATAATCACAAAAATGAACGAAACTCTCACCGACATCCGCACGCGCCGCAGCTGCCGCAAATACCTGCCGCAGCAGATTAAGGATGAAGAACTGAACACCGTGCTCGAGGCCGCTACCTGGACCCCCACCGGGCGCGGCATGCAGACACCTCAGCTCGTCGTTGTGCAAGATGCCGCCACCCTGAAGCAGCTCTCCGTTCTCAACGGTTCATTCATGGGTTGGGGCCCGGATAAAGACCCCATGTACGGTGCTCCTACGGCTGTGCTCGTCTTTACGGACACCAGCGTTCACACCGGCCGCGATGACAGCGCGCTGATGATGGGCACTCTCATGCTCGCCGCCCACGCCATCGGGTTGGGTTCCTGCTGGATTAACCGCGGCAAAGAGATGTTCGACACCGCTGAAGGCCGCGAACTCATGCAGAAGTGGGGCGTGGCGGACAAGTACGAAGGTCTGGCCATCTGCATACTCGGCTATCCCGCCGAGGGTGGCATCCACGAGCCCAAGCCCCGCCGCGAAGACTACGTCATCCGCGCCTGAGCCCCACGGCCATCATCCCCTCACACACAGCTCGCCGCACCACGGCGAGCTTTTTTTATCAACGATGGAGGGTGCGATATACCCCTCTCAAACTTTCAACGCCATCACTGATTTTCCCACTTGGAGCGCAGGTAAGCCATGCGCTCGGAGATACGCAGCTCCATGCCGTTGTTAGTGGGGGTGTAATACACGCGGCCTTCGGGCAGGTAAGCCTGGGGGACAAAGTGCTCGTCGCCGAAATCGTGGGCGTACTTGTAATCGGTTGCCTCGGCGCTCACACCGCGAAGGCGGGCGAGTTTCTTGCGGGTGGGGGTGGCGAGGTGGTCGGGAACGGGGAGAGTTTTCCCCTCGCGCACATCTTGCAGGGCGGCATTGATACCGGCGTAGGCAGCATTGCTCTTGGGAGCAGTGGCGATATAAACGGTGGCATGTGCCAGGGGGATGCGAGCCTCGGGCATGCCCACCATCTCCGCCGCCTGAGCAGCGGCCAGGGCTACACGCAGCGCGTTCGAGTCGGCCAACCCCACATCTTCACTGGCGCAGATAACAAGCCTGCGGGCAATGAAACGAATATCCTCACCGGCATTGAGCATGAAGGCAAGCCAGTAGAGAGCGGCATCCGGGTCGCTGCCGCGCATGGATTTGATGAACGCAGAGATGGTATCGTAGTGGCCATCCCCTGCACGATCGTAGCGAATGGCTTTTTTCTGGATGGATTCCTCCGCCACAGCCAGGTCGACATGCACCACACCATCTGCTGCAGCCGGGGTGGAGAGCACGGCGACTTCGAGGGCCGTCAGCGCTTTGCGCACATCGCCATCTGCCTTCAGCGCCAGGTGAGCGAGAGCCTCGTCAGCCACATCGAGCTTCAGGTACCCCAAGCCTCGCTCAGGGTCGGCGACAGCACGGCGCAACAGAGCCACAATTTCGCTGTCGGGCACAGATTCGAGGGGGAAAATCTGTGAGCGCGAAAGCATGGCCGAGTTGATGGCGAAGTATGGATTCTCCGTCGTAGCACCGATGAAACGCACCGTACCGCGCTCCAGGTGGGGTAGCAGCACATCCTGCTGAGCCTTGTTGAAACGGTGCAACTCATCCACGAAAAGGATGGTACGCTGGCCATGCAATGACTGCCGAGCCTTGGCCTCAGCAATCTTCTCACGGATGTCGCTCACGTTCGATTCCACCCCATTGAGCATGACAAAGTAGGCACTGGTCTGCCGGGCAATGACATAGGCCAGTGTCGTCTTCCCCACGCCGGGCGGGCCATAGAAAATAAGCGAAGAAAAGCGGTCTGTTTCTATGGCCCGGCGCAACAACTTGCCGGGGGCCAGCAGGTGCTGCTGCCCCGCGACCTCGGCAAGACACTCGGGACGCATGCGCGCGGCCAGCGGCATACCCACTTCAGCCTTCTCCTGTTGCGGCGCTTCGTTGCGCCCATGTGGGGTGAATAAATCCATGGTGTTGTGTGCGCAGCCATCCTACCACGCACTCACGCACGCAGCAAGTAAAAAGCACCGAGGCTGATTGATTTTTACGGAGTCGGGCGCGGTTTTATTCCTCACCGTCTTCGGCGGCCTCGGCTTCTGCTTCAGCGGCGGCCTTCTCAGCCTCAACCGAATCCGCAAGTTCCTTCCACGCCGGAATAATCATGGTGGGGAAACCCTTGCGCAGCACCTTGCCGTCGGCATCGACGATGATAGCATCCGGAATGCCATCAGCTTCGGAAAAACCGGGAAGCTTCTTAACATTCTTGGCATCTTTCCAGACAGCGGGCATCTTGCACTTGTACCCCTCGATGTATTCCTTCACACCCTCTGCCGTGTAGTCATGCCCGACGAGCACGATTTCCACGCGACCATCCTTGCGCATTTCCTTATACTGCTCCACGATACCGGGCATAGCCTGCTTGCAGGGCCCGCACCAACTGGCGGATTGCAGGTAGATGTAGACGAGAGCATTCTGGTTCACACGGCCGCTGACGCGCTTGACCTTTTTGAGAGCCTTGGCCACGGCACCGGCTTTGGCCTTGGCTTTCTTCTTTTTAGCCTTCTTTTTCTTTTTGGGTGTAGTCTCCGTCTGTTCCTCAGCAGTCGGCTCTACATCCTGAGCAGGCAGCACGTGGCTACCCATCACAAGCAGCCCCAGAGTCAGGGCGAGTAGTTTAATGGTTTTCATCATCATTTATTTGGGGTTTGAGATATTTTTTTCCTCGACACGTTGCCCGAGCTGCTGTGCAAGGTGCTCAGCGCGCAAAAAGGTCAGGCCGTTGGGCAGCGCACCGCTGTGCAGACAGGCTGCCAGGTTCGCCACGGCCACCGGGTCACCGGCAGCAGCGCTGCGGTGCAGCTCCAGTGCCTCGGCATACAAGCGCGGGTACTCCGCCATCGGCAGGCGGGGGTTAAGCTGCTGCAGCACGGACAACAGAAGAATGGTCTGCACATCGCCGGCTGATTCCATAGCGCACAGCCAGCGTTGCTCCTCAGCGGTGGCAGGTGACAGGCTAGGGGCAATGGCCCCGGGCGCTTGCGGCGTGGGTGCCTGCACGACCGAACCGCCGAACACAGATTGTTTCATGCGCTCCATCTCAGCCGGGTCAAGCGTGATACTACCCCCCTGCTCCATGGCAAAGGCGGGCAACATCAACAGGGCTGGCAGGAGTGGCAGGCGCATTATCTGCTCTTGTCGCGCTGGGCGCGCTTGCGTGAATAGGGGTCCGTCACATTCGTCCAGGCCTCCTGCAATCCCGAACTCTCAAAGTACGGCTGCGAGCGCAGGCGCTCCATCTGGGCACTGACTTTGTTCTGCTCGATACTCCACTGCTCGATATCATGGTCAGACATCGTAATCGGCGCGGCCAGACGACCGAAGGTGGTGGAGATTTTCTTAGCAGCATTCTTGGCGGACTTTTCGTCATTCACTTCAGCCAGCAGAGCCTGAGCCTCTTTCAGTGCATTGAATTCCTTGTCGAGGTCAACATTGGTATTGCCGCCCTTTTTCGCGAGCTCGATATCTGCCAGTTCTGCCTCAGCCTGGGCAATAGCCGCCTGATCTCCGGATTTTTTAGCCTTTTTCAGCTCATCCTTAGCCTTTTTCTCAGCCTCGCGCAAGGCACGGCGTTCTTCTGCACGGGTCTTGGGTGAGTCATCCTTATCATCGGCATACACGACCGGGGCGGTCAGCGCCAGGGCTGCCGTCAAAATCAACAATACAGGGCGAATGCAGCGATTCATTGCGTTCATATCAGCTTTTCACCAAACTATCACATCAGTCAGGCAAAGTCAAACCCATTTTGAGGGATTTTACCGCAATTCGCAGGTTTATATTTCTACCATATCCGCTCATGGAAGTGCATGTTATTGAACCATTCGGCGGCAAGGGGTGTCTGAACTCCCGTAAACTCAGCACCCATGAAAAACAAGAACATCACCCGTTACACATACGAGAACACCGACTTCCAGGGCTGGAGAGTAAGTATCCAGCGTTGCGGCCGTATCATCACGCGCTATTTTTCGGATTTACAGTACGGCTCGGAAGAAGAATCATACCGAGAAGCTATCAGCTACCGGGATGAGGTGTTCAGCCAGATGGCACGCCACCGCGAGAACTTGCCGGAATACATGGACGCCGAACTGGAGCACCTGCAGGAACTACTACGGCAGAAAGAAGCCAGCGTCACTGAGCGCCCTCGGCGACCGTAATCATGGGGGCAATTATCAATTTCAACTCACTACAGCCGTAGAAATCTGACAATAGCATGCGATACAGCTGCACACTGAGCAGCTGAAGTTGCTCCACGAGCACAAACTTGATGTCCTGCGAGTTATCGATAAAGAGCCAGAGCCGGTCTTCGGGCACCTGCCCGTTGAGAGCTGCCAGAGCAGCCATATTCTCACGCAGCGGGGCAAGCACGGCTTTGGCGCTCGCGGCATCTTGAACCGAGCTGAGCAGTTCCACCTGCTTTTCAAGCCTTGCCTGCAGTTGGGCACAGACTTCTTCTTCTGTCACAGCCTGAGCCACACAGGCCACCCCTGCAAACAACGCCAAAACCGTATACGTGCACTTCATACTGCGAATATTAGAACCATATCGCACCCATGTCAAGCGAAATACCGTATTTATGCGGCCTGAGCACACGTTTTTTCTTGGCAAACGCGCGCTGAACAGGTAGAATAATGTCTGTACAACATTTCACCACTTATGTCACAGTCCATTCTTATCGTTATACCGGCTCGCTATGCCTCCACCCGCCTGCCGGGCAAACCTCTGGTCAAAATCGCGGGTAAAGAGATGATTCGCCGCGTGGCAGACATTGCCGAATCCATCTGCCGTCACAATGACGACTGCTCCTATGTCGTTGCGACGGATGACACCCGCATACTCGACTTCTGCACCGGCGCCGGTATACCTGCTGTCATGACGGCTGAAACCTGCCGCAGCGGCACCGAGCGCTGCTGGGACGCCGTGAGCCAGCAGGCCGAACCGCCGGCCTTCATCATCAACCTGCAGGGCGACAATCCCCTCTGCCCGCCCTGGGTGATTCAGCAGCTTATCGATGCCTGGAAGGCAGCACCGGCCGATGTATTCACCCCCTGCATTCACCTCGACTGGAATGAATATGACCGCCTGGTGGAAAGCAAGAAGACCACCCCCTACAGCGGCACTACCGTGTTGGTGGACAAAGACGGCTACGCCATGGCCTTCTCGAAGAGCACCATCCCCGCCATTCGCAAGCCTGAAAAAGCCCGCGCCACTCTGGCCAAGAGCCCGGTACGCCGCCACGTGGGCCTGTACTCCTACACCTACCCGGCACTGAAGAACTACTTTGAGCTGCCGGAGAGCGACTACGAGCTGGGCGCCGTGGAAGGTCTGGAGCAGATGCGTTTCCTCTACAACGGCCTGCGCGTGAAGATGGTGGAGGTTGATTATCGCGGCCGCAAGACCACCAGCGGTGTTGATTCCCCCGAAGACATCGAGCGCGTGGAGGCTATATTGGCAGAATACGGCGAGTATGAGCTCTGATTCCACCCCGATTATGCCGCAGCACATTGCCATCATCATGGATGGCAATGGCCGCTGGGCGGAGCAACACAAGGTAGCACGCGCCAAAGGTCACGAGCGCGGCGGTGAAACCGTGCAGCGCACCATCGATTTGTGTATTGAAAAGGGAATCCCCTGGCTGACACTCTACGCGTTTTCCACCGAAAACTGGGGGCGCTCGAAGATTGAGGTAACATACCTCATGAACATGCTGGCTAAGTTCCTGAAAGAGCGCCTGCCCGAAATGATGGAGAAAAACGTGCGTCTGCACGCTATCGGCGAGCTTCACATGCTGCCCAAGAACTGCCGCAAGCAGCTGGAGGAGAGTATCGAGAAGACGAAGAACAACACCGCGCTCAACGTGGTGCTGGCGCTCTCATACGGCTCCCGTCAGGAAATCACAGCCGCTGCCCGCAAGCTGGCCGAGATGGTGCAGCGCGGCGACATCACCCCGGCAGACATCACCCCCGAGCTGCTGAGCAACAACCTCTACACCGCCGGCATGCCCGACCCGGATTTACTCATCCGCACCTCGGGTGAAATGCGCATATCCAACTACCTGCTCTGGCAAATCAGCTATGCGGAGCTCTGGGTAACGGATGTGCTGTGGCCGGACTTCGGCCGCGCGGAGCTCGATACCGCGCTGGAGTCATTCCGCAGCCGCAATCGCCGATTCGGGAAAAGATAACAACCATTCACCAAGCATAGAGCCCCGTGGGCGTCCCGGGGCTCTATGCTTTCCGCACCACCCTATTGATGATGAATACACCTACCCTGCTTGCCCTGTCGGCCCTGCTCTGCACCACCGTATCTGCCGAGGTGGAATATGCCCGAGTGGTAAAAGAAAGCACCAACGGCTACATACAGCACCCCGCAGCAGCTCAGGCTGATTTCAGCGAGGCTTTTGCCGACTTCGACCCGCAGCAGGACGGCGAGAAATCCGACGACGCCACCTTCGGTGCCCCCCGCATGCTTGCCGTGAGAATTGACGGCAAGACCTACCTCATACAAGTGGACAACACCCACGGCGTATTTACCCTGTACCGCGCCGCCCGCAAGGGCAAAACCTGGGTAAAAAACCGCGGCAGCCGCACCATTTACCACCCTGCCCTTTATGAGCGACTGCGAGCCGCCGGGCTCAACATCCACACGGCCGATGAACTCAAAGCCATGCCGCGAGAAGCCCGACAACAAGCACTTTCCGGCAAAGATTCCCCCATCATACGCTGAATTTTGTAAAAATATCAGACATCTGCGCAGTTTTAGCTTGTAGTTATACCAAAAGTAGCGCAGAATAAGAGCATGCTCAAGCATGCGTTTTTCACACTGGGGCTGGCCGCCATGGTCATGCCGGCATTTGCAGCGGAATGGCTCACTGACCTGACGGCGGCGAAAGAACAAGCCGCGAAGAGCGGCAAGACCATCTTGGTGAACTTTACCGGCAGCGACTGGTGTGGCTACTGCATTCGCATGCGCAAGGATGTGCTGGAGCAGCCGGAGTTCGCCGCTTATGCGGAGGATAAGTTTGTACTGCTCGAAGTCGACATCCCCCGCGCGCCCATACCGGCAGAAGTTCGCGAGCAGCGCATGCAGCTCTGCCGCCGGTACGAGGTAACGGGCTTCCCCACCATCATGGTACTGAATCCCGCCGGCGAGGTGCTGGGCGGCTTCAACGGCGCACGCCCCCACATCACCGCCATGATTCCGCTGCTGGATGAAGCTCGCGAGCGCGGACAACAGCTCGCCCATGCCCGCGAATATGAGGGCGTGGAACGCGCCAAGGCCATTTTCGCCATCTACAAAGATTTCCCGTCAAACTTCAAGGCGGCTCGCGTGGCTCTGCAGCAGGAAATCGCGCAGTATGACCCGCAGGATACCCTCGGAATCCGTGAAATCACCGCAGCCGACATACAGATGCAGGAACTCATGAGCGAGGTGCGCGCCTACCACCGCAATTTCCAGAAACAGACAGAAATCTTTGAGCGTTATCTCGCGCAGGCACACCCGCTCAACCGCGACAGAATCATGGAGCGCAAGCGCTCGGTGGTCATCTTCCCCTGCCTCAATGCCATGTTGCTGAACGCCAAGTCGGTGGATGACATCATCAAGGCACGCGACTATGTGCTCAAGGAGGCTGAAATCAGCTACCCGGACTCCATCAAGGCCGAAATGATTGAATCCCTGCGCAACACCTTCGCCGACCCGGAGGCTATGTTCCGCAGCATTCAGGAGCGCCGTAAGAGGTAAAAGCTGTTGCTAAACCTTATTCCGTGTCGGCTCCGGCACGAATAAGCGCGCGAATAATGACCCAGCGTTTCCGACCGCTGCGGGCGGTGGCCTGCTGCACTGTAGTCAGCCCCTCAGGGGTACGCCCCTTGACATCCGCCCCGGCGGCAATGAGCGCAAGAATGGCCTCATCATCCTCCCTGTTATCCGCCAGCATAACCTGCAGGGCTGTCATTTTCCGCTCTGCCGATACGGTATTGAGCGGCACCCCGGCCGCGACCAAGGCTCGCACCATGGCAGCGCTGTGCATGATTTCGAACAGCGGGGTTTCTCCCCTGTTGTTGAGCACAGATGGGTCTGCACCATTGTTTTTCAGCAAGTCGACCATCGCCTCCGTGCGGGCAACATGCAACGCCGTGTTGCCGCGACCATCGCGGGCGTTGGCATCGGCCCCCAGACCGAGGTAAAGCTCGGCCAGCTCCCTGTTGCCGCGGGCGGCAGCGCGCATCAGCGGGGTGCCCTCCGTTGCAGACGCCTGGTTCACATCCGCCCCCGCGGCCAGCAGCTGCGCTGCCATTCCCAGATTGACAGCCTGCAACAGCGGCGGCGTGGCCGGCGGCTCAGGGCTGACATCCGCCCCCGCCTGCAGCAGACAGCGCACATTCTCCATCTTACCCAGACCTACAGCCCAGCCCAGCGGCGTGGTGCCGACCGCATCCACCGCATTCACATCCGCCCCGGCCTGCAGCAGCAACTCCAGCACCTCGGCAGACTTCACTCGAGTGAGCGGTACCGAGTTCACCTTGTAGCCCCGGCCATCCGGATCAGCTCCGGCGGTCAACAGGCGGCGAACGGTCGCCACATCGCCGCGCTCGGCGGCATCGATCAGCAGCGTGGCACCATCCGGCAGGCGTTTACTCTCCAGCTCCACTTCCCCGGCAATCACACCGGCTGTCTGCAGCTCTTGCAGAGCAGCTGTCCGCGCACGCTGACTACTACACCCGACACTGACAAAAATCAGCCCCAACCCGACAACAGTCAGGCAACAACGGCATAACTCAGCGCGGGCAGATTTCACGGAAAAAGGCGAGGTTGGTGCGTGCGTTTTCATGAGCAATGAGGTTGTTGCCAGTTTAGCAACACCATCCCCAACTGGCAAGCATAAAGTTCAGAGTTGCACCGGTATGGCACAGTTTAGACTTGCGCACGCACGGGAGAGACGCCATAATAGAGCCATGTTCAAGAACTTGTTACTTGCCGGGCTGGCAGCCATTGTGGTGCCGGCATTTGCAGCCGAGTGGATGACCGATCTTGCAGCGGCCCAAACGAAAGCTGCGGCTGAAAACAAAGCCGTGCTGGTAGACTTCACCGGTTCTGACTGGTGCGGTTACTGCATACGCCTGAAGAAAGCCGTGTTCGACACCCCGGAGTTCGAGGCCTACGCAGCCGACAAGTTCGTGCTGGTTGAGGTTGACGTTCCCCGCGATGTCAACCGCGTGGGCGGTGCTGCGAACTACGCCAGGAATGAAGCTCTCTGCCGCCAGTTCAAGGTGAGCGGCTTCCCCACCATCATGGTACTGAATGCTACCGGCGATGTTCTGGGTGGTTTCGTGGGTGGCCAGCCCAACATGCAGGCTACCATGGTGCCGCTGAATGCCGCTCTGGAAAACGGCAAGAAGATTGAGGCCGCCGCTGCCCTGCAGGGCGTGGAGAAAGCCAAGGCTCTCATGGAGGTCTACAGCAGCCTGCCTGCCGATTTGCAGAACTCTGCCGATAATCTCGCCAAGCAAATTGCTGAGCTTGACACCGAAAACGCCACCGGCATACAGAGCAAAATGCAGGAAGGCGCTGCCATGAAAGAGCTGGAGAGTAAACTCATGCAGTGCGGCCGCAATCCCGAAGCCGCTCTGGCTGTTGTGAACGAAACCCTGCCCAAAGTCAGCGGCGCCAACCGTGAGACGCTTCTGCAGGTAAAGGCCTCTATCCTCAACGCTTTAATCAACAACGCTCTCAAAAAAGCCAAGACGGAAGCCGACGTCATGGCCGTCAAGCCGCTGGCGGAGCAGCTGCTCGATTGCGTACCCGCCGACCAGCGCGCCGCTGTTGCAGCTGAAATAGAAAAAGTTTTTGCCAACCCTGCGGCTATTCTGAAGGGTAAACCTGCCGATAAAGTCAAAGCCGCTCCGTCTGCACCGCAGAAGTAATTATGCTCCGCAAGCTATTCACCACCCTCTGCCTGGCAGCCCTCACGCTGCCGGGCATGGCTCAGGAGCCGCAGCCCGCGCCCCCGGCCGAAGAAGCACCTGCTGACGGTTCTACCGGGTTCTCCCCCGAGGCCATGCAGCAATGGCAGGCTATTGAAAAAGAGCTTGCCGAGCATGAGAATAACCCCGACAAGCTGCTGGCAGTGCTGGAAGACTGCGAGAACCGCGACCTGCTCAGCGAAACACGGCAGCTGCTGCGCGCCATCAAGGCCCAGGTCATCAACAAGATGATTGAGGATCTCTTCATGACAGCAGAAAAAGAAGCTGATATTCTGAAGGCTAAGACCCTCGTCACCAAGCTGGTGGAAATGATACCCGATGAGTTTGAGCGCAATCAGGCTCTGGACGAAATTGAAATCCAGTTCGCGGACCCCGCCGCCATGCTCCAGCAAGTCTTGCAGGCCAGGCAGGAACAGCAGGCTGCCGATGCCGCAGCGGAGGATTTCGACCAAGCCGCTGCCGAACTCTCACAGGCAGACTACGACCGAATTGCCGCCATTCGCACCGAGCTCGAATCCATGGGGAGTTCCGACCAACAGCTCGAATACCTCAACAGCCTGCTCAGCAAGGAACGCCGTGGCGTCCGTGACTGGATTCGCCCGCAGATGACCCAGATTCTCGTCGATGAGCTCAACGCCGTGCAAGACGCCGGCATACGCACCGTGGAGGACGTGCTGAAGGTCAAGCACTGCTTTGCCCGCATTATCCGCTACACCTACCCCGAGCGCGATAAAAAGGCCGCCATGCAGAAGCTCGAAACCGAATTCGCCGACCCGGAAGCCCTGCTCCGGCAGATTCAGGAGCAGGAACAGATGATGGGCACCGAACCGGCTGAATCCGAACCCACGGAACCCGAACCGGCGAACCCCGAGTTCCCTGATGACGAAGAAGCTGAGGAAGTCGAAGAAGTCGAGACCGTAACAGTCTGACCCCATCAGCCGGATAACCGGGATGCCCCGGATATTATTAAAAACTTCTGCCGCGCAGGTACTCACCTGCGCGGCTGTTTTTTACCCGTGGTCCCTCACTCACCATTGACCCCATCGGGATTGAACGCCCCTCCCCACGGGCGGAACGCCCGCCGAACTTAAAAGCCCAGCAAGGGGCGGCAGATAGTAGCGCGGGGTAAGCGAGCCCCCGGGCTCGCGCAGCCCCGGGTTAGGTAGAAAAAGTAGATGAGAGCCCCGACGCGGAACGCGGAGGGCCGACAGATAGCAAGGGCCAATCCCACGCGGCGGCCATCTGTCGGCCCGCCATTCGGCGGGACTGCCCCATCTTTTTCGTCAAACACCGGGGGTTACGCTGCTACGCAGCTCCACCTCCCGGCTACTGTCTGTCGTCCTACGGACTCAATTTTCCGCGCGCTCTCTCAGCTCGCCAAATGGCGATTGAACGAGGGGCGTTTGTTTTCCGAATGTTATGCTAAAATCATGGCAACATGGTGGATTATGGGCACAATTAACCTCTGCTCTGCAACAATCTGCAAATCGCCTTCACTGTCTGTTTGGGAGCTTTACTTCTCACGGGAAGTATGATAGCATATCGCCGGAAGTGCATTTACCACCATGTCCGAAATCCTCTCACCTGCTCTGCCTATAGGTTACATGCTGCGAGATACGTATACTATCACCGCACTGCTTGGTCAAGGCGGGTTCGGTATCACTTATCTGGCAGTGGAAGATGTAACGGGGCGCCGAGTGGTTATCAAAGAGAACTACCCCGGTGAATTCTCCCTGCGCAACAGTGCGAACCACACGGCCGGACCCGCAGGACAAAGCAGAAAAGAGAACTACGAATGGGCTCTGGGTGCCTTCCTGAATGAAGCTAAAGTGCTCACGCGCCTGCGCCACCGGAATATTGTGCCGGTGCTTACGGCGTTCCGGGCTCTCGGTACTGCCTATTATGTGATGGATTATATCGGCGGCAAGCCTTTGCATGAAGCAGCGCCCCACTCCCAAGACCTCACTGAGCAACAGCTGCTCTCCATCCTGCGCCCCTTACTGAGTGCCCTACACTACCTGCACACGCAGCCCGAGCCCCTGTTGCACCGCGACATCAAGCCGGCCAACATCCTCATCGACAGTAACGGCACACCCATCCTCATCGACTTCGGCGCCGCTCGGAGCACCATGTCCACCCACACGCACAGCAAAGTCGGCACCCCCGGCTACGCCCCACTCGAACAGTGGGCCAACGGCGGTAATCGAGGGCCATGGACCGACCTTTATGCCGTGGGCGCAACCTGTTACCGCCTGATTACCGGGCAGGAACCTCCGGACTGCCACGATCGAATATATGCCGACCCCGAAAGCGCGCTGCTGGCTACACGCCCCGAGCTGCGCGGGCGATTCTCTCCGGCTCTGCTCAGCAGCATCGACAAAGCCTTCACCATGCGCCCGGCCGACCGCTGGCAGAGTGCGCAAGATTGGCTGAATGCTCTCCCCCTCGATAACAACAGCACCGCGGTTCCTCCATCCGAACAGCCAACAGTTGGGGAGCAGCCGGTGCACACTCAGCAACAAATAGCACGCCAACGCCTGTCAAAACAGCTTATCACGGAAGCTCAGTACAATGATAAACTGCTCGAGGCTGCAAAAGTGGGTGATAAAAAACTGCTCAGCCTGCTCATCACCGCCGGAGCAGATGTCAATACTACTGATGAAGAAGGCATATTGGGCATTGACAACACTCCCCTTAGCTGGGCGGCAGCGCAAAGCCACACCGAGTGCGTGCGGCTCCTGCTGGCCGCCCCCGGTATCGACGTCAACAAGGCGAGCAAAAATGGCTGGACGCCCCTCCATATGGCGGCCTCATGGGGCCACGCCCGGTGCATACAGCTCCTGCTCGCGGCCCCCGGAATCGACGTCAACAAAGCGGACAACTATGGCGCCACGCCCCTCTACAGGGCGGCCAGAGATGGCTACACCGAGTGTGTGCGGCTCCTGCTGGCTGCCCCCGGCATCAACGTCAACAAAGCGGACAAGGATGGATGGACGCCCCTCGAAATAGCGGAAAAAAATGCCCGCACCGAATGCGCCCAACTGATACGAGCAGCACGCGGCAGAAAACGCTCTTTCTGGCAAAAACTTTTCAGTTGAGTATATCCACTTCTCTCAGCCAATCTGAAACAATCTTTACCGCCTTCTCTGTCTGTTTGTGAGCTTTACTTCTCACGGGAAGTATGATAGCATATCGCCGGAAGTGCATTTACCACCATGTCCCAGGTTCATTCTCCCACTCTGCCGATTGGCTACAAACTGCGTGATATGTATACCATCAAGGCCGTGCTCGGTCAAGGCGGGTTCGGTATCACCTATCTGGCAGTGGAAGATATGACCGACTTCCCCGTTGTCATCAAAGAGAACTATCCCGAGCAATTCGCCGACCGCAATCTGCGCACACACGAAGTCGTGGCTCGCAACGGTTACAGCGAGCTTTACCGATGGTCACTGGAAAGCTTTGAAAAAGAAGCCCGTACCCTGCGCAAGTTGCCGGGGCTCCCCAACGTCGTACGCGTGACGACGGTCTTCAAGGCCATGAACACGGCCTATATCGTCATGGAACAGGTCGAAGGGAATCCCCTCGAAAAGCTCAGCCCCGCAGGCTCTATGATGCCCCGGCAAGAGGTAGAGCACCTGTTGCACCGTCTGCTCCCCGCACTGGCAGAGCTCCACAGCCGCAGTATCATACACCGCGACATCAAGCCCGGCAACATCATGCTCAATTCTGCGGGTGAACCCGTGCTCATCGACTTCGGCGAAGCACGGCCCACGCAGGGCACCCACACCGCCACCATCATCGGCACCATGGGTTACGCCCCGCTTGAGCAGTTGCTCCAGAACTCTGAGAACGGAGCCTGTCCCCCCCAGCCGAACTGGGATATCTACGCGCTGGGTGCCAGCTGTTACCGACTCATCACCGGCAAAAATCCGGGCTATATTCCCGAAAAACTGGCGGCCGATGCCCAACTCTGCCGAACATACGGTGCCGAGTTGCTGAGCAGCATCGACAAAGCCCGCGAACTCAACCCCGCAGACCGCTGGCAGAGTGCACAGGATTGGCTGAATGCTCTCCACTTCGATAACAACAGCAACCCCACCTCCGCCCCGTCCGAACAGACAACTGTTGTGGTTGAGCCAACGCTCACTCCGCAACAAATAGCCAGCAAACGCTTGTCGAAACGTAATATCACTGAGTCGCAATATAACAACCAGCTGCTCGAGGCCGCAGAATGTGGTAACTCCGAGCTGCTCAGCCTGCTCATCACCGCCGGCGCAGACGTCAACAAGGCAGACAAGTATGGTATGACGCCCCTCCGCGCGGCGGCCTGTAATGACCACACCGAATGCGTACGGCATCTGCTCGCCGCTCCCGGAATCGACGTCAACAAGGCAGACAAGTATGGCAGGACACCCCTCTCCTGGGCGGCAAGGGAAGGCCACGCCGAGTGCGTTCGGCTCCTGCTGGCAGCCCCCGGTATCGACGTCAACAAGGCAGACAAGTATGGCTGGGCACCCCTCTACAGGGCGGCAAGGGAAGGCCACGCCGAGTGCATGAGCCTCCTGCTGGCTGCACCCGGTATCGACGTCAACAAGGCGGACAGGGATGGCTACACGCCCCTCTCCTGGGCGGCAAGGAACGGCCGCACCGAGTGCGTGAAGCTCCTGCTGGCCGTGCCCGGCATCGAGGTCAACAAGGCGGACAGGGATGGCTGGACGCCCCTCTTCATGGCGGCATGGAAAGGCCGCACCGAGTGCGTGAAGCTCCTGCTGGCGGCCCCCGGTATCGACGTCAACAAGGCGGACAGGGATGGCACGACTCCCCTCCAGTGGGCGGCCGAAAGTGGCCACGCCGAGTGCGTGCGGCTCCTGCTGGCCGTGCCCGGTATCGACGTCAACAAGGAGGACAAAGATGGCGACACGCCCCTCTACCGGGCGGCAAGGAACGGCCACACCGAATGCGCGAGTCTGATACAAGCAGCCGGCGGCACAAAACGCTCCTTCTGGGAACGATTTTTCAGTTGAGCGAATCCGCTTCTCTCAACCAATCTGAAAAAACCTTTACCGCCTGCTCTGTCTGTTTGCGAGCTTGACTTCTCATGGACAGAGTGATAGCATACTACACGAAAAATCATTTACCACCATGTCCGAAATCCTCTCACCAGCTCTGCCTATAGGTTACATGCTGCGAGATACATATACCATCACCGCACTGCTCGGTCAAGGCGGGTTCGGTATCACTTATCTGGCTGAGGAAGATATAACGGGGCGCCGAGTGGTTATCAAAGAAAACTTCCCCGGTGAATTCTCCCTGCGCAACAGCGCGAACCACATGGCCGGCCCTGCCGGACAAAGCAGGCAAGAGAACTACGAATGGGCTCTGGGTGCCTTCCTGAATGAAGCTAAAGTGCTCACGCGCCTGCGCCACCGGAATATTGTGCCGGTGCTTACGGCGTTCCGGGCTCTCGGCACTGCCTATTATGTGATGGATTACATCGGCGGCAAGCCTTTGCATGAAGCAGTTCCCCGCCCCCAAGACCTCACTGAGCAACAGCTGCTCTCCATCCTGCTGCCCTTGCTGAGTGCCCTGCACTACCTGCACACGCAGCCTGAGCCCCTATTGCACCGCGACATCAAGCCGGCCAACATCCTCATCGACAGTGACGGCACGCCCATCCTCATCGACTTCGGCGCCGCACGGAGCACCATGTCCACCCACACGCACAGCAAAGTCGGCACCCCCGGCTACGCCCCACTCGAACAGTGGGCCAACGGCGGTAATCGTGGGCCATGGACCGACCTTTATGCCGTGGGCGCGACCTGTTACCGCTTGCTTACCGGGCAGGAACCGCCGGACAGCCTCGACCGAATTTACGCCGACCCCGGCAGCGAATTACTGGCCACTCGCCCCGAGCTGCGCGGGCGATTCTCTCCGGCACTGCTCAGCAGCATCGACAAAGCCTTCACCATGCGCCCGGCCGACCGCTGGCAGAGTGCACAGGATTGGCTGAATGCGCTCCACTGCGATAACAACAGCACCCCCGTTCCCCCAACCAAACAGCCAACAGTTGTGGTACAATCGGCGCTCACTCCGCAACAGATAGCACGTCAACGCCTGTCAGAACGGAATATCACCGAATCCCAGTATAATGACAAGCTTCACCAGGCCACAGGAGTGGGTGGTGAAGAACTGCTCAGCCTGCTCATCAGCGCCGGTGCAAATGTCAATGCGGTTGACAACTATGGCTACACGCCCCTCTACTGGGCGGCCTCTTGGGGCCAAGCCGAGCGCGTGCGGCTCCTGCTGTCCGCACCCGGCATCGACATCAACAAGGCGAACAAGGATGGCTGGACACCCCTCTACAGGGCGGCTCAGAGCGGCCACACCGAGTGTGTGCGCCACCTGCTGGCTGTCCCCGGTATTGACGTCAACAAAGCGGACAAATATGGCGACACGCCCCTCCACATGGCGGCCACAAGGAGCCACACCGAGTGTGTGCGCCTCTTGCTGGCTGCCCCCGGTATCGACGTCAACAAGGCAGACAAGCATGGCAAGACGCCCCTCTACAGGGCGGCTCAGAGCGGCCACACCGAGTGCGTTCGGCTCCTGCTGGCTGCCCCCGGTATCGACGTCAACAAAGCGGACAAGTATGGAGGGACGCCCCTCGAAATAGCGATTGAGAACGGCCGCACCGAATGCGTGAGCCTCCTGCAAACCGCCCCCGGTATCGACGCCAACAAGGCAGACAAGGATGGCAATACGCCCCTCCACACGGCGGCCTTTTGGGGCCACACCGAGCGCGTGCGCCTCCTGCTCGCCTCCCCCGGCATCGACGTCAACATGGCAGACAAATATGGCAATACGCCCCTCCACACGGCGGCCAGGAATGGCTACGCCGAATGCGTACGGCTTCTGCTCGCCGCTCCCGGAATCGACGTCAACAAGGCAGACAAGCATGGCTGGACACCCCTCGATGAAGCGCTCGAGAATGGCCACACCGAATGCGCCCTACTGATACAGGCAGCCGGCGGCAGAAGACGCTCTATCTGGCGACGATTATTCGTTTGAGCGTAGCGATTCGGGCCAGCCCCTTCATCCACTCGCGGAAAGGAGCCATCTTTTCCGGCATACCAAGCTCGTGTTATCATTCACCCGACAGCCCCCCGTCTGTCGGGTATTTTTACTTGCCACGGGGGTAACTCTATGCTAGTATAGGCTCAGCATGAAATTCACCGATAAATTACAGGCACGTATACAGGCGACCCGCTCTGCGCTCTGCGTGGGGCTCGACCCCCGTCCGCAGACGGAAAACATGAACGAGCTGGCAGACTGGCTGCGCAAGGTAGTAGCGGAGACGGCTCCGTACACAGCGGCCTACAAGCCGAATATTGCCTACTTCGAGGCCATGGGGTTGCCCGGGCTGAAGGTGCTCGAGGAACTGCTGCCCGACATGCCGAAAGATATCCCCGTGATTCTGGATGCCAAGCGCGGCGACATCGGCGAAACGCAGAAGTACTACGCGCAGGCCTACTTTGAGCGCATGCAGGTGGATGCGGTTACGCTCAATCCCTTCATGGGCTATGATATTCTGGAGCCCTTCCTGCACCACGAGGGCAAGGCCGTGTACCTGCTGGCCGTGACCTCCAATGCCGGCTCTGCCGACATCGAGCGCCAGGTGCTGGCCAATGGTCGCAAGGTCTACCAGCTGGTGGGCGACATGGTGGAGCGCGCCCGCAGCGAGGGTGCCGCCACGGAGGTAGGCATGGTGATGGGGCTGACGAACGCCAGCACCGAGCTCATGGCCGAGCTGCCGGATGCTCCCCTGCTCATCCCCGGTCTGGGCGCCCAGGGCGGCGACCTGAGTGCGCTGACCGGTGGCACCCGCGTGGCCCCGCCCGTCATCAATGTGTCCCGCGGTATCCTGTACCGTGACCCGGAGCTGAGCTTTGCCGAGCGTGCCGAGAAATACGCCCTGCAGATTCGCGCCGCACTTTCCCTCTAACTGACAGGCTACCATGAAACAGTACCTCGAGCTGCTCGATGATGTGCTGACCAACGGCGTGGGGCGCGACGACCGCACCGGTACCGGTACCGTGGGCGTGTTCGGTCGTCAGGTGCGCTTCGATTTGCGGGAGGGCTTCCCCTGCCTGACCACTAAGAAGCTGCACCTGCGCTCCATCATCTACGAGCTGCTCTGGTTCCTGAAAGGCAGTACCAACGTGCGCTACCTGCAAGAGCACGGCGTGAGCATCTGGGACGAATGGGCCGACGAAAACGGCGACCTGGGTCCCGTGTACGGCAGCCAGTGGCGCAAGTGGCCCGATGGCGAGGGCGGCAGTATTGACCAGATTGCCAAACTCATCGACGGGCTGAAGAACAACCCCTGGAGCCGCCGCCACATCGTGAGCGCATGGAATGTAGCCGAGGTAGACAATATGGCACTGCCGCCCTGTCACTGCCTGTTCCAGTTCTGCGTGATACCCGCCCAACGCGAGGGCGAGAAGCACGGGCTGAGCCTGCAGCTCTACCAGCGCAGCTGCGATTTGTTCCTGGGGGTACCGTTCAACATCGCCAGCTATGCCCTGCTGCTGTTGATGACAGCGCAGGTCTGCGGGTACGAGGCGCGTGAGTTCGTGCACACGTTCGGTGACCTGCACCTCTACAAAAACCACTTGGAGCAGGCACGCCTGCAGCTCACCCGCGAGCCGCGCCCCCTGCCCACCATGCGCCTGAACCCGGCCGTGACGGCGATAGACGGTTTCGACTACGCCGACTTCACGCTCGAAAACTACGACCCGCACCCGCATATCAAAGCCCCCATATCGGTGTGAGCCCGCTGCTGCAGCCATGACGGAACCGATGGAATGTGCCGAAAATCCTGCTTACCTGCGTGAGCAGATTATCACCTACATCGGCAACAAGCGTGCCCTGCTCGGGCTGATAGAACAGGGCGTGCAGCAGGTGCGCGCCCGACTTGGCGGGCGAAAGCTCAGCTGCCTGGATGCCTTCTCCGGCTCGGGCATCGTGGCGCGCATGCTCAAGCAGCATGCCACAGCACTCTACGTCAATGACCTGGAGGACTACGCCCGCACCATCAGTGCCTGCTACCTCAGCAATGCCGCCGAGCTCGACCACCGCGCCCTCTGCACACAATTTCAGGCCCTGCAAGAGCAACTCACGGATCTGAGCCCCGGATTTATCACCGAGCTATACGCCCCGGCAAATGACGCCGATATACACCCCGGCGAGCGGGTGTTCTACACGCGGCGCAATGCCATGTACCTCGACACCGCCTGCCGCGCCATTCACGCTCTGGCCCCGGAAATACGCCCTCTTTTTCTCGGGCCGCTGCTCAGCGAGGCCTCTATCCACACCAACACGGCCGGGGTGTTCAAGGGCTTCTACAAAAACCGCGCCGGGGTTGGGCAGTTCGGGGGAGATGCCCGCAACGCCCTGAGCCGCATCTTGGCAGATATCGAGCTGCGCCTGCCGGTGCTCTCACGCTTCAGCACCGAAAACCACATCAGCCAACGCCCGGCCAATGAGCTGGTGCGCCACCTGCCCGAGCTGGATTTCGCCTACCTCGACCCGCCCTACAACCAGCACCCTTACGGCTCAAATTATTTCATGCTCAACCTCATAGCCAACTATGAGCGCCCCGGGCACACATCCGTCAAATCCGGCATACCGCAGGGGTGGAACCGCTCGGCCTACAACCGCCCGCAGGCCGCGCAGGCAGAGCTTTTCCGGCTGGTGCAGGATTGCCCGGCACGTTTCATCCTCATCTCCTACAACTCGGAGGGATTCGTGAAATATGCCGACTTCATGAACCATCTGCAAAGCCTGGGCAACGTCACCGTGCTGCAGACCGAGTACAACACCTTCCGCGGTTGCCGCAACCTGCGTAACCGCGACATCAAAGTCACGGAATTCCTCTTCTTGCTCGAAAAACATTAAGCGCCTATACCATGAACATCACGTTTACAGGAGTCGTAGCCATGGCCGCCGACCGCGCCATCGGCCTGAATAACACCATGCCCTGGCACCTGCCCGGCGACCTCAAGCTCTTCAAACGCCTGACCATGGGCCACCCCATCCTCATGGGCCGCAAGACCTGGCAGAGCCTCGGCCGCCCCCTGCCCGGCCGGCAGAATATCGTGCTGACCCGCGACACCGCGTTCGAGGCCCCCGGAGCCACCGTCATTCATGATATCGCCGACCTGCAGCAAATGGAGCTTCAGAGCAGCGAAGTGATGGTTATCGGCGGAGCGCAGATATATGAACTCATGCTGCCGCACATGAGTGCGCTGTATGTATCAGAAGTACAGGGGGAATGGCAGGCAGACACTTATTTCCCTCCCTTCCGCGAACATTTTACCCGACGCGAGGTACTGGAACGCTTTGAGGGATTTGACTCCGTGCTCTACACCCGTAACTGATGAAATTCTGGCAAAATCGTCACACAAAAAAAATCAGTTTTTTCTTGTCAATAGCACATTAGCATGATAGCATAGCGGCATATACTATGGAAATCTACTATGTCATATTCGGCATGTTGGCCCTCTTGTCCGTTTTCGGTCTGATAGTGGGCGTGAGCAACGATGCATGTAACTTCCTCAACTCCTCCATCGGCTGCCGTGCCGGTACGTACAACCAAGCCGTAGCCGTAGCATCAGTCGGCGTGCTGCTGGGCGCCTGTTTCTCCAGCGGCATGATGAGTGTGGCACGCAACGGCGTGATTGAGCCGCAGATGTTCACCTTCCACGAAGTCATGGTACTGTACCTGGCTGTAATGGTGGGTAACATTATCCTGCTGGACACCTTCAACACCTTGGGTCTGCCGACCTCCACGACCGTATCGCTGGTATTCTCGCTGCTGGGTGCAGCCATTGGTATGGCAATCTTCACCAGCGGTTCATTCCTGACCTGCCCGCTGGCAGACTACATCAACGAGGAGCGCTGCTTCAAGATGATAGTCGCCATCTTTGCCTCGGTGGCTATTGCATTCACAGTCGGCTCACTGGTCATGTGGATATCGCGCCTGATTTTCAGCTTCCGCTACAAGAAAGTGTACCGCTACATCGGGCCGCTGTGGTGCGGTCTGGCATTCACGGCCATCAGCTACTTCATCATCTTCAAAGGCCTGAAAGGCAGTGTGTTTAAAGAGGACATTCAGGTGCTTGTCGACCAGGGGCTCACCGCCCCCATCATGGCAGCAGCCGCTGTGCTGTGGGTAGCGCTTTCCGCCCTGCTTCAGTATGTGTGCAAGGTGAACACTCTCCGCATTGCCGTACTGGCCGGTACCGGTTCGCTGGCTCTGGCCTTCGCCGGTAACGACATGGTGAACTTCATCGGTGTGTTCATGGCTTCGAAAGATGCCCTGTTCGACCCCGCCGTCACCGCTGAGAACGTCAATACCCTGAAGATGGGCGAAATCCTTGCCGGCGACGGTGCTGCCGCCAGCATGCTCTACCTCATCTCTGCCGGTCTCATCATGGTCGCAGCCCTTTTCTTCTCGAAAAAGGCCCGCAAGGTAACCGAGACCGAACTCAAGCTCTCCTCCTCCAACACCGGCAAGGAGCGCTTCGGCTCCAGCCAGCCGGCCCGTATCATCGTGCGCTCGGCCATCAACACCTCGCGCTTCATCGTGCGTATCACCCCCAAACCGATTGCTGATTTCGTGGGGCGCCGATTCGCCCCGCTCACGCCGGAGGAAGAAACCGGCGCGAACTACGACATGATTCGCGCCTCGGTGAACCTGACCCTGGCCGCCCTGCTCATCTCGGTCGGTACTGACCTGGGCCTGCCGCTCTCGACCACCTACGTTATCTTCATGGTATCGATGGGTTCCTCGCTGGCAGACCGAGCCTGGGGTCGTGACAGCGCTGTCTACCGCATCACCGGCGTTCTGACCGTGATAGCCGGTTGGCTGCTCACGGGTGTGGCAGCATGTCTGGCAGCCCTGATTGTGGCACTCATCATGGCCTACGGCGGTACCTGGGGTATGATAGCCATGCTCACCATCGCCGGTGTGCTGTTGATTAAGTCCACGTTCTTCACCAGCGATGAAAAGCAGGAGATTCGCCTCATCGATGTGAACAAAGATGCCTCCGTCCACGAGTTTGCCGCTGCCGCTGCCGGCCGTCTGGGTCGCATGGTCGGCATTCACAAGGCCGTGGTAAAGGCTCTGGTGGAAGAAGATCTCGATGACCTGAAGCGCCTGCGCAAGAAGGCTCGCTCCATCCACCGCGACCTCGAGGTTATCAAGGAAAACGAAGTGCTGCCCACCCTGCCGACCATACCGGCTGAACTGGCAGACCGCGGTCAGCTCATCTTCCGCATCACGGAGATTTCGCTCACGACCTGCGAGCGCCTGCTCACCCTCGTGAAGGCCAGCTACAACCACATCGACAACTTCCACGCCGGCCTGAACAAAGAGCAGGCTGCCGACCTGCTGGCCCTCACGGAGAAGATTGGGCGTTTCTACCCCAACCTCATCGACATGCTCAAAGCCGGCGACTATGCAGGTATCAAAGCCATGCTCGGCACCACGGAGCAGCTCAGCGATGACTTCGCCGACTGCATCACCCGCCACCTCATGCACAGTGCTGCCAATGAGACGGATATGCGCAACGGCATACTCTACCTCACGCTGCTGAATGAGACACGCGCCATGGTCAGCCATGCTTTCGCCCTCATTAAGCGCATACAGGAGCTCTACGAGGGTTAAGTCTACCTATCCATAAACACTCACGGGGTCGCGGAGTCAATCCGCGGCCCCCTTTTCTTCCCCACTCGTTGACTCAATTAGCGCCTGTGTGGCAGAGATTATGCTTGCATCGCGCGTGAAATCTGGGATAATGAGCACTCACTCACAGCAATGTTCAATCAGGAAGTCATCACACAGGCAGAAACCGCCGGCGTGCAGGTACCGGCAGGCAACGCCGTCATTTTGCCGGAGGGGTCACGCATCTACATCACCCAGATGCTCGGCAACTCTATCACCGCTGCAACCGATATCGGCCTGGTGCGCATATCTCGCCACGAGGCGGCTCGCGCCGGCATCATCGCCCCGGAGCAGGCCGAAGTCGCGCAGGAAGACCTCAGCAACCTCTCTCTCGAAGAAAAAGTCTGGAAAGTACTCGGTGGCGTGTATGACCCCGAAATCCCCGTCGATATCGTCAATCTGGGCCTGATTTACGAGGTTGAGGTCATCCCCCAGAAAGAAGCCGGAGCCTACGTACATGTGCGCATGACCCTGACAGCCCCCGGCTGCAGCATGGGGCCGCACCTCATGGCCGAGGCCGAAGCCGGCATCTCCGCCCTGGAGGGTGTGGGTGAGGTCAATATCGAGTTCGTGTGGGACCCGCCGTGGAATCAGGACATGATGACGGAAGAAGCCCGCATGCAGCTGGGACTTATCTGACGGAATATCCCTGCTATGTCGAAACTGGACGTCGAGCTGAGCGAAACCGAAATGCACCACCTGGCCGAGATGTGCGCCATGGTGCTGACCATGCTCGGGCAGGCGATGCCCGAAGGCGCCAACCCTCGGGCAGAGGCCTGGCAGCGCCTGTGTGTGGCCCTGCTGAAAGCCGCGCGCGGCGTTCCCTCCATCGGCAGGCACATGGAACTGAACCCGGATTGCGGGTACTGGTTCTTCAAGCGGGCCTACATCGACCGTGCTTTCTACTCCGACGTGCTCGATGACTACCGCGACAACACCTTCTGGGCTGAGCTGGTGAGCCGCTGTGCTGAGCAAAGCCTGGTAGAAAACTTCGGAGACGAAGCCGTGAGCCTCATGAGCGATGAAGAGCGAGCCGCCCGCGTATCGACCCTCGAAAAAGCCCTGTGGAATGAGGTCACCCACCACGGCATGGAGCGCCTGCTCTTCATGCTGCCGCCGGAGGAAAGCTGAGCCCCCCTGCACCACCATGGCCGCTATCAACCTGAAACAGAAATGGCGCGGCACCCCGCACCGCCCCGGCGTATACCTCATGAAGGGCAGCGGCGGCGGTATCATCTATGTAGGTAAGGCCAAGGACCTGCACCGCCGCCTGGCAAACTACTTCTCCCCCTCGCGCGCCACGCTCGAAAACAGCAAGACTCGCGCCCTCATTGCCGCCATTGAGGATTTCGATTACTACGAAGTGCGCAATGACCAAGAGGCCCTCATTTTGGAGCAGAAGCTCATCAAAGAATACCGCCCGCACTACAACGTGCAACTGCGCGATGACAAGCGCTACCTGCTGCTGCGCGCCAGCCGGCAGGAGGAACTGCCCCGCTTCTCGCTCGTGCGCCTGCGCAAAGATGATGGCGCTCGCTACATCGGCCCCTTCGTACACTCCACCGCACTGAAAGAAACGGTCGAATGGCTCAACCACCGTTTCCGCCTGCGCACCTGTACCTGCCGCCACCCCGGCGAAGAGCAGTACCGCCACTGTCACGATGATGTGATTCGCTGCTGCTCAGCACCCTGCATAGGCCGCATATCGACGGAGGAATACCGGGCAAACTTTGAAACAGCGCTCGGCCTGCTGGAAGGTCGCGGCCGCAAGGAGCACCTCGATGCCCTCACGCAAGAGATGATGGACGCCGCCGAGGCTCTCGACTTCGAGCGCGCCGCCCAATTGCGCGACGTGCGCGAAAATATCATCAAAACCCTCGAACCGGCCCGCCGTTTTGCCCGTGGCATGAGCGACCTGCCCGGTACAGTCAACCCGGACGAAGACCTCGCCGAGCTGGCCACGGCTCTGGGCATGCCCACCCCACCCGCCGTGATGGAGTGCTTCGATATCTCCAACCTTTCCGACAACCACATTGTCGCCTCGATGGTGCGATTCACCAACGGGCGGCCCGACAACAAAGCCTACCGCCGCTACCGCATACGCGGTGTCGACGGGCAAAATGACTTCGCCAGCATGCTGGAAGTCGTGCGGCGGCGCTACTCGCGCATTGTGAATGAAAGCAGTGCGTTATTCGACAAACCCGAGGGCATGGGAACCTACGCCTGGTTGCAGCAACTCAGCGCCGAGGGAAAAGCCCCCATCACCGTACCCGACCTCGTGGTGGTGGACGGCGGCAAGGGCCAGCTGGCCACCGCCATGCAGGTGCTCGCCGAAGTCGGGCTGACCGACATGCCCGTGGTGGGGCTGGCCAAGCGAGATGAGGAAATCTACTTCCCCCACCACAGCGAGCCGCTGGTGCTCAGCCGCGAGAGCGGCGCGCTGCGCCTGCTGCAGCGCCTGAGAGATGAAGCCCACCGATTCGCCAACAACTACAATGAACTGCTGGTGCGCCGCCGTGTGCGCGAAAGCCGGCTCGATGCCTACCCCGGCATGACACCCAAGCGCAAAGAACTCCTCCTTGCCCGATTCCGCACCCTGCCTAACCTGCGCTCCCGCTCCCCCGAAGAAATAGCCGAACTGCCCGGTATATCCCGAGCCTGGGCTGAGAAATTCTGCTCCTGGCTGCAGCAGGGGTAATGCACCGCCAAAAGCCCACTGCCAAAATTGGCAAAAAATCACGTTTATGTACACTTTGTGATTGATTTTCGCGCAATATCTGGCATACTGAGAGTCAGACATGGCCTCCATCAACGTAACATACGCCGACATTACCGCCTCGTACGACCTGCCCGATGAAATCGGGGTTGAAGTAATTATCGGTACATCAGAAGATTGCAGTATCGACATGCCCGAAGTTCAGGGCCTCGCCGCCGAGCACTGCTGTATCACCCTTTTTGCAGACGGCTACGCCATCTCCGACCTCGGTTCCGGAGCCGGCACCTTTGCTGACGGCCAACCGCTCGAAAATGAATATATGAAGCCGGGTGTTGTATACCAGGTGGGTCAGGCCACTATCACCTTCGTGCCGGATGAAGTACCTGCCGCAGCTGCAGCCGCACCCGCCGCTCCCGCCGAAGCCGCCGCAGAGCCCGCCGCCGCTGCCCCTGCCGCACCCGCTCAGCAGCCCCAGAAGAAGGCCATCAAGAAAAAGACCGCCACAGCAGGCAAAGGCAAGCGCCTGGCTCCCCGAGCCGCTTCCCCCGACCGCACCACGGCAACTCTGCAATACAACAAGAAGATGGAGCAAATCAACACCTTCTATGTTGCCATCGTGCTCATCGGCGCTTTCTATGCCGGGCTTGCCCTCTACAGCTGGCAGACCACGGGCAACCCCCTGCCCATCTTCATGCAGTAAGAGAGCTGCAAACTCATTCATTTTCAGCAGAGCCGGCCACATACAGTGACCGGCTCGCTTAAATTTTACACTCAAGTGATTTTGGGCTTGCAAAAAGGAGCGTTTGTGTGTATGCTGCGTTACCGCCGCCGGCGGAAATAAATCAACAGATCGAATCACAGTAACATGGAAACGATGAAAATTGAACGCGCCCTGCTGTCAGTCTCCGACAAAACCGGGCTTGATAAGTTTGCCAAGGGCTTGGTGGCCCAGAATGTACAGCTCATCTCCACGGGTGGTACCTGCAAATATCTGCAGGAACTCGGGCTGCCGGTAACGGAAATTTCGGATTACACGGGGGCTCCCGAGCTCTTCGACGGCCGCGTGAAAACCCTGCACCCCAAGGTGCACGGCGGTCTGCTGCAGCGCCGTGATCTCGCTGAGCACCAGCAGCAGGCAAGCGACAACAACATCCCCACCATCGATTTGGTCTGCGTCAACCTGTACCCCTTCGAAGAAACCATCGCTAAAGAGGGTGTGACTCTGGCCGAGGCTATTGAAAAGATTGACATCGGCGGCCCCTCCATGCTTCGCTCCGCTGCCAAGAACTACGCCAGCGTGACCGTTGTGAGCGACCCGACTGACTACGATACCATTCTCGAGGAAATGGAGAACCACCAGGGTAACACCACCCTGCGCACCCGTGAGAAGCTTGCCGTCAAGGTGTTCATGCGCACCTCCGCTTACGACAACGCTATCTCCAACTACCTCGGCCACCGCGCGGAAGACAGCACCAAGAACAACTTCTCCCTTTCCCTGCCCTTCAATCAGGCTCTGCGCTACGGTGACAATCCCCACCAGGCCAGCGTACTCTACGGTGATTTCGACTCCATTTTCACCCAGCTGCAGGGTAAGGAGCTCTCCTACACCAACATCTTGGATTTGGATGCCGCCGCCTCCCTCATCATGAACTTCCGCCGCCCGACCGTCGGTATTCTGAAGCACACCAACCCCTGTGGTGTGGGTCAGGACGATGAAGACCTGGTAGAGGCTTGGAAGCGCGCTTACCAGACCGACACGCAGGCTCCCTTCGGCGGTGTTATCGTGATGAACCGTCCGATGACCGAGGCTCTCGCCCGCATTGTCGGCGCCATCTTCACCGATGTGATTATCGCCCCCGACTACGAGCCCGAGGCCCGCGCCATTCTGCAGAAGAAGAAGAACTGCCGCGTGATGCGAATCGACCTCGACGCTTGGCGCGAATTCTGCAAGACCCCCATGGTGCGCACGGCTCCCGGCGGCATCATGACCATGCAGCGTGACGATGAAGTCATGGGGCTCGACAACCTCGAAGCCAAGGTCGTAACCGACCGCGTACCCACCGCCGAAGAGCTCGAGGCCATGCGCTTCGCCTGGCGTGTGTGCAAGCAGGTTCACTCGAACGCCATCGTCTTCACCGACAAGAACGGCACTCTGGGTATCGGCGCCGGCCAGATGAGCCGCGTGGACTCCGCCAAGATTGCCGTGTGGAAGGCCGGTCAGGCCGGGCTCAGCCTGAAGGGCAGCGTGATTGCCTCCGATGGTCTGTTCCCCTTCGCAGACGGTCTGCAGACAGCTATTGACGCCGGCGCTACCGCCTGCATTCAGCCCGGCGGTTCCATCCGCGACCAGGAGGTGATTGACGCCGCGAACGCCGCCGGCATTGCCATGGTGTTCACCGGTGCCCGCCACTTCCTGCACTAAACCAGCATTTCCCCCGGCCCTGCGGGACTTACCCGCAGGGCCTTTTTAGCCAAAAGAAATCCCACTATGCACCTCGGAGTTAACATTGACCATGTAGCCACCCTGCGCCAGGCGCGCTACGCCACCATGCTCGACTCGCACAATACGGAACCCTCCATACTGGCAGCGGCTCAGGCCGCCATGGCCGGCGGGGCGGACTCCATCACCCTGCACGTGCGCGAAGATCGCCGCCACATGCAGGATGCAGATGCCCTTGCCGTGCGCCGCAACATCCCCCTGCCCCTTAACCTCGAAATGGGAGCTACGCAGGCCATGCTGCAGTTTGCCCTGGAACTGAAGCCCGATTTTGTGTGCCTGGTGCCCGAGCGGCGCGAAGAGATCACCACCGAGGGAGGTCTGAGTGTAGCCGGAAATGAGGCAACACTCCAACCGCTGGTAAGTGCCCTGCAAGCCAACGGTAGCAAGGTAAGTATGTTTATCGACCCGGAAGCGGAGCAGGTGCGCGCCTCTGCCGCCATCGGTGCAGACATGATTGAGCTGCACACCGGCCGCTTTGCCAACACCCTGGGGGCAGAACGCGCAGCGGAAACGGCTCGCCTGGTTGCTGCGGCGGAGCTGGGGCACCAACTGGGGCTGGAAGTACACGCCGGGCACGGCATTCAGGTAGCCAATCTGGCCGAACTCAACGCCGTTCCCCACCTCACCGAGCTCAATATCGGCCATACCATCATTGCACGCTCCATCTTCACCGGCCTGACCGCCGCCGTGCGCGAAATGAAAGACGCCATTGAGAGTTACCAATGGTGAAAAAACCTTGATTTTACAGGCAGCAAAGGCCTTTTAGCACCTTAACAAGCCAAATTGTGCAAAAAAATGTGCAATTTGGCTTGTCTTATTACTTTTTCGCTTGAAATCAAGGCACCACATGTTATCATAGAGTCCTATGAACAAGACTCAACTTGTAAACTGCATTCAGGCAAAGCTTGGCGAGGACGCAACGAAGAAATGCGCCGATGCCGCTCTCTCTGCTGTACTTGGTGCCATCGCCGATGCCGTCAAAGGCGGCGAGAAGGTTCAGCTCATCGGTTTCGGTACCTTTGAGATGAAGACCCGCCCCGAGCGCACCGGTCGCAATCCGCAGACCGGCAAGGAAATGACCATTCCGGCCTCCTCCACTCTTGCGTTCAAGCCCTCTTCTACCTTCAAGACTGTCATCAAGCCCAAGAAGAAGAGCTGCGCCAAGAAGTCCTGCAAGAAGAAGTAAGCATTCTTCCCCACTCATCTTTACAAGCCGTTCCGCACCGCGCGAGAACGGCTTTTTTTTTGGGGGAGAAAAGGTCAATAATTTTGTCGCCCACTGCGGGTGGAAAGCCGCCGAACTTACAAGCCCCGGTGAGAGGCGACAGATAGTAGCGCGGGGTAAGCGAGCCGACAGGCTCGCGAAGCCCCGGGTTGGGAGTGAAAACTAAATAAAAGCCCCGACGCGGTACGCGGAAGGGCCGACAGATGGCGAGCGGTAACCCATGCGCCGTCCATCTGTCGGCCCGCCATTCGGCGGGGCTCCTCCTCTTTTCTACCGCTACCGGGGGGTTACGCTGCTGCCGCAGCTCCACCACCCGGCTACTGTCTGTCGTCCTACGGACTCAATTTCCCGCTCACTGACGCTTGCTCTCAGTTCGCCAAATTGCGATTTATTATCCTCAGCGGCAACTATCTCTCAGGCGCGGATTATTTACCGCGAAGGGTGTTCAGAAGCGCAGAGAGAGAGGGGAGTTGATATGTTGCGCGGGAAAGGTCGGAACTTTCCGTCATGCGGTTAGGAATGGCCACACAGGGTATGCCGGCATTGCGGGCGGAGATGGTGCCGTTCTCCGAGTCCTCAATAATCAGGCAGTCTTCCTTGGGCAACCCCAGGCACTGCTGAGCGGCGAGGAAAAGCGACGGGTCCGGTTTGACCGGGTAACCGTCTGTTCGGGTAAAGACCCCGGCAAAGCGGTCATAAATCCCCAAGCGCTCCAGCCATCCCTGCACCCAGCGGCGCGAAGATGAACTGGCAACCGTCAGTCCTATGCCCTGATCGGCACACCAGTCGAGCAACTCGATTGCGCCGGGCATCAGCCCGTTTCGCGCCAGGTCGGCCTCAAGTACAGCCTGACGGGCGGGAGTCTCCACCTCCCAATCGTACTTTTTACCGGTAAGTTTTTCGAGGTAATCCGCCGGGTTCCAGTGCGAATAGCCGGCCCCCAGGCAAGGGGAATAAGTGGCGATGGAAATCTGCTGTCCTTCGCGGGCATAGAGTTGCACCCAAGACTGATAGATAGCCCACTCGGTATCTACCAACACCCCATCGAAATCAAAGATGATTCCACGCGGGCACCTCATGATTCACCCTTTATTTTGGCCTGCAGCCATTCCTTGAAGGAGCGATGGGCCAGGTTCTTACGGAAGAGCCAGATGGAGATAATAACGTATAGAACGTTGGGAATCCAGGCACTAATCCAAGCCTGAATAAGACCGGCTTCACCCAGCGAGGGGAACACGCTGTAGAGGAACAGCATGAATGCAGCCAGAACAACAGCTATACCAATGCCCTTCATCGTGCCGCGGCGTTGGAAGGTAACCGAGCTGGGAATGGCCAGCAACACCAGCACCAGACAGCTGAAAACCTTTGCAATACGCACGTGCCATTCGGTGCGTTTCTTGGCGCGGTCTTCGCGCGAACCGGCGCCGGATTTGATGTATTCGTACAGCATCGAGGTACCCATGGCGTCAATTCGGCCACCGGCTCCGGGGCTGATAATCTGGTAGGGCTTTTCACCGAAATCGCAGACGAGCTCGGGCTCGTAGCGGTCGTCCTGCGCGCGCTCATAAGCCGGGGCCATCTCGCGGACGTAGACGTTGGAGAATGTCCAGGTTGCCGCCTGTTTGTTCCACACGGCCTGCTCTGCGATATACTGGCGCACGAGGCGGGAATCAGAATCGAACTGCTCCACAATAAGTTTACGGAGAGGGTCACCGGGATTCGCGATGGTCGGGGGCTTGGCAACGCGCCAGATTCGCTTATATGTTTCGCTTCGGTAAATGAGGGAGGGAGCGGCATTATCATCATCCGCCTGTTCCTGTTTGAGAATAATCTGGCGATAGAGAGAGGCACTGGGGGCCCAGTGGAACCCGAAAATGCCGTACACCATCGACACGATGACAGCAAACAGGAACACGGGCATGCAGAGGCGCAGCAGCGAGCGGCCGGACTGCATCATACCGGTTATCTCGCAGGTGCCGGACAGCTTGCTGAGGCACCACATCGTGCCCATCATGAGCGTGTAAGGCAAAATCTGGTAAAGGAACATGGGCAGCTGCGAGCAGTAGAAGCGCAGCGCCTGCAGTACCGGGTCATCAAAACGCGTACGGAAGCGCTCCATATTGTCCGTGAAGTCGGCCAATATGTAAATGAGCAGCAGAATCCCCGTGCACATGAGGAAATAGCTGATGAAGTTGCGGCTCATGTAGCGATCCATCGTCCCCATGAACGAATAACACAGCGCACCGATGAAAGGCAGGTAACAGAGCAGAGCCAAAAACACCGGACGGCACATCTGTTCGATGGGGTATGAATCCGGCATACCGGGTACCTCCCACTGCATCTGCTCCAGCTCAGCCGGCACCAGGTACAGGGCAAGCAGTGACCCCAGCACAAAAAGAACGATTGCGGGCATACCCCTTTGCATCAAATCCTTCAACATGATTTTCTTCGTATTTGAATTTCAATGTTTTGTCAGCACCCATGTGCCAGGCGATCGGCCAGATAGTCAGGCAACCCGACCTCGCGTATGGCGGCCTGTGCGGCTGCAACATCATACTCTACCCGTTTAATGATGACCATATTGGCATCTGAATCATACACAGCGTAGCAGGCTCGCGGGTCATTGTCGCGGGGCTGCCCTACAGAACCTACGTTAATGCAGTACTTGTAACCGGCCACGGGCAATACCTCCGCATAACCGGACATGATGAGGTTATGCTGCGCGTCGTAATCCTCCCCGGCGGCGCGCCCGTTCCACATATACACCTTGGGCACGTGGGTGTGGCCATTGAAACAGAATTGAGAGAACTGCCGAGAGAAACTACCGGCTGCATCGTTGGCATTCACGATATAGCTCCAGACCTTGGGCTGGTCAAGCGTCGAGTGTACGATGGTGAAGGAGGCATTTCCTGCCCCCAGAGGGCGCACAATGCGCTGGTACTGCAGGCGCGACAACCACTCCAGCTGATCAGGGCTGAGTTGAGCGCGGGTCCAATCCATCGCAGCGCGCGCAACAGGATTCATCTTGGCGGCCGAGGGTGTCACCACCTCTTCATCGTGATTTCCCTTCACCACCGGGCAGCCGAGCTGGCGAATATAGTCCAGACACTCGCGCGGGTACGCATTGTAGCCCACAATATCTCCCACGCATACCACCTCGGTGCAGCGCTCGTTATCAAACGCATCGGCCATCACCGCGCACAGCGCATGATAGTTTGCGTGAATATCACTGATTACAGCAGTCCTTGACATCGCTTCTACGCTATTTATAGCACATCAGCCCGGGTTTTGCAAGGTAATTTTCCCGCAACAGCGGGCAGCAGGCAAAAAAAACGGCCACCCTTTGCAGGGCGGCCGCCATAAAACTGCTTCTTACTTGGTCAGGCCGTCCTGTTTAGCCTGGTTCCAGTAAGCGTACTCAGAGCGATTGAAGTCCACATACTCGGGAGAAAGGTCCGTCGTGTAAACCACGTATTCGTCACTGCCGAGGTTGAGGTTGATGAGCACCTCGAACTCGCGGGCCTGCACGCGCTCGCGCAGGTCATCGCTGGGGGTATCGGTCTGTTCACCGCCACGGCAGGCAGGCAAACCAGCGATATCGATATCAATCTTCTCTTCTTTCACGCGAGTACCGCTGTACCCGACCGCGTGAATAATGCGCCCCCAGTTCGGGTCGCCGCCGTTCCACGAGCTCTTAACGAGCGAAGATTTAGCCACACCCTCGGCCACACGGCGAGCCTCTGCCAGCGAAGGAGCACCCACCACACGCACGGTGACGTACTTGGTCACGCGCTCGCCATCCTGCACGATTCGCTTGGCCTGCTCCATCATCACATAATGAAGGGCTTTCACGAAGACCTCCCACCCTTCCTTACCGGGGGCGAGTTCCACGCCGGAAGCGCCGTTGGCCATCACCAGGCAGGTATCGTTCGTGCTCATGTCACCATCGATGGTGATGCGGTTGAACGATTCCTCCACACCGCGGTGCACGATTGCATCGAGGTCGGCACGGCTTACGGCAGCATCCGTACACACCAGGCAAATCATGGTTGCCATGCAGGGGGCAATCATTCCGGCGCCCTTGCAGCAGGAGCCGATGCGAACCACCTTGCCGCCAATATTGACCTCGACAGCCACCTCTTTCTCGCGCGTGTCGCTGGTGATGATGGCGGAGGCAACATCGTGCCCCTTGTCGGCGGAAAGGTCCTGGCACAGCTCCGGCAGGCGGGGCTCAATGCGCACCATGGGCATGGGCAGACCGATGACACCGGTCGAGCAGACGGCTACCTCGGAGGGCTTGAGCCCCAGTTCCTTCGCTACAATCGTGCATTCCTTGCGGGCCACGGCCACACCGGCTGCACCGGTACAGGCATTGGCATTGCCACTGTTGGCAACGATGGCGCGCACATTGCCTCGGCGCAGGTGGTTCTGGCTCACGCGCACACAGGCAGCCCGCACGCGGTTGGTGGTAAAGGTACCGGCGGAAGTGGTCGGCTCGGTGGAATACACAAGCGCCAGGTCCAGGCGAGTGGCAGTCGGCTTCTTAATGCCACAGCTGAGTGCATTGGCCACATATCCCTTGGCGGCGGTCACGCCACCCTCAATCTCCTTAAATGAGCATTCTGACATGGTGATTATGAGAGATTTTCTACTCTGTACCCCACCAATTTGCCACACTCTGCCCCATACTGCAAGCATAAAAATGCACCAAGATGACATGAGGAGCAATTTGAGACGCGATTTTGCCTTGCCACGCCTGCTTAGAATCGCTATAATGAGCGCGAGCAGAAAGAACCCACCAAATCAGTATGCAAAAAGACCCCACCGGCAAAGAAATCACGCGACGCACCGCTACTGCGGCGTTCATGGTACGCAAGGCCGGCGTGCGGATGACACGCCAGCGCCGTGCCGTCATCGAAGTACTGCTTCAGTCATACGACCACCCGACCGCCGCCCAGATATACGAGCGAGCGAAGGAGAAGCACCCCGGCATATCCCTGGCCACCGTCTACAACTGCATTGAGTCGTTGGCTGCAGAGCGCCTCATCAACCAGCTGCATTTTGACAACGGTCCCTGTCGGTTCTGCCCGAATGTTGAGCCCCATGTCCATGTGCTGGATGACGCCACCAATCAGGTCATCGATGTACACATGAAGGAGGGCTTGACACCCGAAGATGTATTTGATCTGCCGCAAGGCGTTCGTATTAAGAGCATGGAAGCTTACCTGCGCGGTGAGATTCCTGAAAACAGCACGTCAGAAAACATAAAATGAGCCTGGTCATCAGCAACCTCAGTGCGCGCGTGAAGGACGGCGCGCAGATATTAAACGGAATCAACCTCGAAATCCCCAAGGGTCAGGTGCATGCCATCATGGGGCCGAACGGCTCCGGCAAGAGTACCCTGTCCAAAGTGCTCTGCGGCCACCCCGATTACGAAGTCATCTCCGGCACGGCGGAACTGGACGGGCAGGATCTCTTCGCCATGAGTGTGGATGAGCGCAGCCGCGCCGGGCTCTTTCTCGCGTTCCAATATCCGGTTGAAGTTCCGGGCGTGACGAATGCCAACTTCATGCGCGCCGCCCTGCAGGCCCGCCTGCCCAAGGGGGAGGAACTGGATGCCGTGAGCTTCTACAAAACCATGCGCAGCAAGATGGCAGCTCTGGGCATGGACACCAAATTCACCGCCCGCGCCGTGAATGAAGGTTTTTCCGGCGGCGAGAAAAAGCGCAACGATGTGCTGCAGATGATGATGCTGGAACCCAGCTACGCCATACTGGATGAAACGGACAGCGGTTTGGATGTGGACGCACTGCGTATCGTATCCGACGGCGTGAACGCCATGCGCGCACCGTTCCGCAGTTTCCTGGTCATCACGCACTACAAGCGCCTGCTCGACTACATTAAACCCGATGTGGTACACGTGCTCTACAAGGGGCAGATTGTCCGCACCGCCGGGTACGAGCTGGTGGAGCACATCGAACAGTACGGCTTTGACTTCCTGAAAGCTGAGGAGTGATGGACGAGACACCCTTTCAGATAGACACGCGCGGCGAGTTCTCCTTCCCCGAGAACCACAAGTTCGATGCCGGCTTCGGGCTGACAGAAGCCACCATCGACTACATCTGCGATGCCAAGGGCGAGCCGGACTGGGTGCGACAATTCCGCAAAGACGCGCTCAAAAAGTTCAACGAAATGCCCATGCCCACCCACTGGGCGCCGGCGGGCATCAATGACCTGGACTTCGACAAAATCCGCTACTACCTCTCCCACGGCACCATGCCCTACAAGAGCTGGGAAGACGTACCGGATGACGTCAAGCGCACCTTCGAGCGCCTGGGCGTGCCCGAGCAGGAACGCGCCTTCCTCGCCGGTGTGGATGCCCAATATGACTCCGAAACCGCCTACAACAACATGCGCGAGGAGCTCAGCAAGCAGGGCGTCATCTTCGTGAACTCCACAGAGGGCCTGCGCGAGTACGAGCACATCTTCCGCCCCTGGTTCGGCAAGGTCATACCGGTGAGCGACAACAAGTTCTCCGCCCTCAATCACGCGGCATTTTCCGGCGGCTCCTTCATCTACGTCCCCAAGGGAGTAAAGGTAGCCCAACCGCTGCAAGCCTACTTCCGCATTAACTCCGAAAGCATGGGGCAGTTCGAGCGCACCCTCATCATTGCAGATGAAGGGGCCGAGCTTATGTACATGGAGGGTTGCACCGCCCCCAAATACGACAGCGCCACCCTGCACTCCGGCGTGGTGGAGCTGGTGGCACTGAAAGGAGCCAAGATTCAGTATGTGACCGTACAAAACTGGGCTACCAACGTGTACAACCTCGTCATTCAGCGCGGCCTTGCCATGGAGGACGCCGAAATCCGCTGGATTGACTGCAACATCGGCTCCGGGCTGACCATGAAATACCCGGCTGTTGTGCTGCAGGGGCGCCGCGCCCGCGGTGAAGTGGTGAGTATATCGCTCGCCCACAGCGGGCAGCTGCAAGATACCGGCGCGCGCATGATTCACGCCGCACCGGAAACGACCTCCAACATCGTGGCCAAGTCCATCTCCATCGGCGAGGGGCGTGCCAGCTACCGCGGCGAAGTAAACGTGCTCAAAGGCATGAAGGGCTGCAAGAACAACACCGAGTGCGACGCCCTGCTCATTAACGCCGCCAGCCGTACAGATACCTACCCCGCTGTCACCGTCAACGGCAACGCCAGTGCCGTGCAACACGAGGCCTCCGTCTCGCAGGTGGATGAAGAGATGCTCTTCTACATGCAGCAGCGCGGCCTGACCCGAGCCCAGGCCATGAGCTTGGCCGTCAACGGCTTCATCAATGACCTCGTCAAAGAATTCCCCATGGAATACTCCGTCGAATTGCGCCGTCTTATCGACCTGGAGATGGAAGATTCCATCGGCTAACCCCCTGCACCGCACACAATTATGGATTTTCCGCAGAATATGAGCATGGAAGAAGCCTTCGCCCTGGCTGAGGCCGAGGCAAAGCTGGAGCAGGCCCTCAACGCCAGCAAGGAACGCTTTGATAACGCCGTGCTGCCCAACAGGCTCAACGAGGATTGGCGCTTCGGCCGCCCCCACAAGCACGCCACTGCCCTGGCCGAGCTGCTGCAGAGCGACGCCCCCTCTCAGGGCGAAGCCGAAGTTCAAAACGCAGGGGATGCCGCCGTGCGTGTTGGTGACGATGAGTCAGAGCTGCTCCAAACAGAGCAGCTGATGCCCACCATCGGGTCAGATGCCCTGCTTGGCCTGCACCTCAAGCGCTTCGGTGATGGCTACGCCCTCTATATTGAGGAGGACACAAAAGAGCCCATCCGCCTCCGTTACAAGACAGATACACTCTACACACCCGCCACCTTCATCATGGTCGCCCCCGGTGTGAAAGCCCATGTCATCGAGCAATATGACGGCAGCGAAAAAGGAACCATCCTCGCTACTCGCAACATTCAGGTAGCGGAGGGCGCCGAGCTTAAGGTAGAGATGCAGCCCGGCGGTTGCGCCCGCTGCATGGTTATCACCAACATTCAGAACATGGGCGGCAAGGTAGCCCACTACTCCCACTTCACCGCCTGCGACTGGGCCCGCGAGGAAACCGTGGCAGAAATCTATACCCCCGGGGCTGACATTCAGCTCTTCTCGGCCAACAAGCTCGCCAACCACCAGGTGCTCGACCAGCACACCCGCCAGATTCACCATGCAGGCGGAGCCGCCAGCAACCTACTCTATAAGAATGTGGTAGATGGTGATGCCACGGCGATTTTCGCCGGCAATATCTATGTAGCCCCCGGTGCGCACCAAACGGATGCCTACCAGACCAACCGTAACATGCTGCTGAGCGAAAAAGCCACCGTACACTCCCTGCCCGGGCTCGAAATTCTGGCCGACAAAGTGCGCTGCTCCCACGGCAGTGCCAGTGCCCCCATGGATGACGAGCAGCTCTTCTACCTGCTCAGCCGCGGCATACCGCGCGAAGAGGCGCTGCAGCTCGTCTCCCACGGGTTCCTGCAAGATGTTGTCGATAAATACGAACGAGCATGACCCGATTCCGCCCCTGTATCGACCTGCACCACGGCTGCGTGAAACAAATCGTCGGCGGCACCCTGACCGATGACGGCACCGGGCTGCACACCAACTTTGTGGCAGACCACCCGGCCGAATGGTTCGCCGCCAAATACAAACAAGACGGCCTGCGTGGCGGGCACGTCATCAAACTCGGCCCCGGTAACGATGCCGCGGCTCGCGCCGCCCTGGCCGCTTACCCGGACGGGCTGCAGATTGGCGGCGGCATCACCCCCGACAACGCGCAAGAATGGCTCGATTTCGGGGCCTCACACGTCATCGTCACCAGTGCTCTATTCGACAGCGAGGGGCACTTCCGCCGCCGGGTGCTGCGTGAACTGGTGGAGCGCGTGGGGCGCGAACGAATCGTGCTCGACCTCAGCTGCCGCCGCACGAGAGATGGCTGGGTCGTGGCCATGAACCGCTGGCAGACCCTCACCGAACTGGCCGTCACCCCCGCTACCCTGTCAGCCCTTGCCGATTGCTGCGATGAGTTCCTCATCCACGCGGCCGATGTCGAAGGGCGCTGCAGCGGTATCGACCACGAACTCGTTACCATGCTCGGCACCTGGCGCGGCTGCCCCATGACCTACGCCGGCGGCATCTCAACCCTGGCCGACTTTGACCTCATCGACACTCTTTCCCACGGCGCCATCGACGCCACCGTCGGTAGCGCCCTCGACCTCTTCGGCGGTACCGGCGTGCGTTATGATGAACTGATCGCCGCCCGTGGGCACTGATTTCTGCCCCAAAATTTCAAAAAAACACGTTTTTTGAAATTTTAGGCTTGCAATACGCGGCGATTTAGCGTATAGTTGCTGCGCACCCCTTACCGGGAGCAAAAAAAAGAACAGTTCGACTGGGCAGGTGTCTGAGTGGTCGAAAGAGCACGATTGGAAATCGTGTGTACGTCAAAAGCGTACCGAGGGTTCGAATCCCTCCCTGTCCGCTAAATCCCTACAGCTTAACAGCTTGTAGGGATTTTTCTTTTTGCATTATTTAGATTGAATTTGCGCGCAAAACGTGTAAAATTGAACTAGCGCAGGTTATAAGTTCGAGAAAGTTCGAGAAACGCCATGAGAATAGCAAGATTCAATATTCGCAAAATGACGTCTAAGGGGTCTACCTTCTGGGCGATATTTCTACCGGCCTGGATAAATCCGTCCGGTAAGAAAGGTTACGCCTACTTCCACACGAAAGCAGAAGCCGAACGCAAACGCGGCGAGCTCATCGCGGCCACCCGCTCCGAGTCCAAGCTCATGGTTCTCACCAATGCCCAGACCTCCGATGCCATGCGCGCGCTGGAGCGCCTCGCTGAGCATGGCCTCACCTGCACCCTAGACAAAGCGGTCGAGCTTGCCATCCCCCACCTGCTGGCCTCCGGTCGCCACGTCACCGCCGAACAACTCTGCAAGGAGTTTGCCGAAAGCAAAGCAGCCAGTTGGTCAACCGTCAGCAAGCGCAACTTCGCCACCATCAGCAAGCTCTTTCTGACCGAGTTTGAAGGTCGTGCCATCTCGGAGATATCAGGCCGAGACATCGAGTCCTGGTTATCTGCAAGATTTCCCACTGCCGGGTATAAAGCAAACGCACTCCGAACCATCCGTCCGGCATTCAGTTGGGCCGTGCGTCAGGAACTACTCCAGTCATCACCTTTCGAGAAGGTTGAACAGGTACGCACCCGCGCGCATGATGGCGTCGACGTATTCACCCCGGCTGAAGCTGCACGCCTCATGTCCTGCGCTCCGGCAGACTGCATAGCCGCGTTTGCCATCCTCCTGTTCGCCGGTGTGCGCCCCACCGAGCTCACACGCCTCACATGGGGCAACATACGCGAAGGGTTCATTCATATCACCCCATCGATTGCCAAGACTCAGCAGGTACGCAACATTGAGCTAGAGCCCACCCTTGCCGCTTGGTTGGCCACCACAGGCACCCACCAGACGGAAGAATCTATCTGCCCGCCCAACTGGCTGCGTAAACGCCAAGAAACGGTAAAAGCTGCAGGTCTTCAAGGTCGCCCCGACACAGCCCGCCACTCATACGCCACATATCATCTTGCGCTGCATAAGGACGTTAACGCGCTCAAAGCCAACCTCGGGCACAGCAAAGCGAGCGATACACTCTTCATTCACTACCGGGCCGCAGCCACCCCAGCAGATGCCACGTGCTACTGGGCAATCCTACCCCCATCGGCTAAATTAGCCGATACCGCCATTAGCCGTTCAATGTAACTTATGCCCATTTATGCGCCGACCCACGCATAAATGGGCATCCCCCCCTTAATCCAGAGCTCTCTCCTCCAGCGCACGCTCTGTCCGCAGCAGGAAATCCAGTATGTTTGTCACCGCGGCCACGCCGTAGGACGCCGCCTTCAGCTTCGCGCCACCCACCGTCGTTGGATTCCGGCTTGCCAGAACACCAAACATCGCCAGCGTGCGCACAAAGTTCTCCACCGCAATAGTCTTATCCTGCCAGCTGCTAGGCTTCTTACCCCAGAACACCTTGCGCAAATCGCTCGCCACGCGCTCCATGTCAGCCATTGGCAGCAAGCTCTGCGTCGGCATCCACACACGCCACTCCTTCGGCAAGAATGCGTTTACCACACCGGTTCCCATGCCTACTACCGCACTTACCAACGGCAGCCCCGCCAACGGCCCCAGCACACTACCGGCCACATACTGCCTCCAGCTCCTGCGCTCCCACTGCTCCTCATCATCAGTCATCCAATTGTAGAGAGCCGTCAGCACCTGCAGAGCCATACCGTGCTGCAGCCACACAGCCACAGCCCTGCGCTTGTCACCCTTCTTGCCACGCGACAACAGGCGCACCACATTGCCCATAGTATTGATACTCTCACCGCCCAGGAACAAATTGCCGATAGTAAACAGCGACCTCTTCGTAGCCTGCAGCGAACGGCTACGCCAATCCAGAGGCTGACTCTTGAACGCCAGCGCGCGTCTCACCTCATTCATCGCATCAGCATCCAGCTCCTCGTGGCTCAGTTCCGGGTGCTCCTTCTGCGTCTTCCTGTAAACCGCATCGTAGAGCGTCGCACACGACCTCACATTCGCCCGCATATCAACCCACTCCATCAGGCTCATACCCGCGCGAGCCGCCGCATTTGTCGACCCCTTGGCAGATATAGCATCCGCATCACCAAACATCGCCTCCGCCTCTACACCGGCAGCCCATCCCTTAAATCGCCCATCCAACTCAGAGCGTGCAGCCAGCTCCTTCATAGATATCTTCCCCAGCCCCGCATGCACTCGACCAGCAGCCTTGTACCACTCCCGCATACTCACCCGGTCAGACCCCGCCAGCGTATTGAACAGAGCCGTCCCCTGCTTGAACAGCGTACCCACACGATAATTCAGAATAGCAGTAGCACTAGAACTACTCATCGCAGACAGGCAGCGCGTCAGCCAGCGCCCCACCTCCTCGCTTGCAGGAACCGCCCGAGTCATATTCTCCGCTATCGTCTTCATCTCCGCCACAGTGTGGCTGCTGAACACCTTAGCCAGCGCCTCACTCATCCGCATATCACCATCGCGGAAATTAAGCACCGAGCTGATATCCGTCGGCAAATCACCGTACCCCAGCATAATATCCTGCTCCTTCATAGCGCACTCAAACGCCGTCAGCACATTCATCGTCGGGTCAATCTTCGCATTGTGGTGGTGGCGAGTATACAGAATCTTCGCCGTCCCCTTACCCGCAGCGCGCCCCTCACCGGCACCGCCCATGATAGACTCAGAATGCACCTCATACCCCACATTGAAATATGCACGGAAATAATTCTCCACCTCCGGGAACGGCATACCATACACTCGCTCATACATCTCCTTAATCTGCGGCGTACGAGCCCCCAGCTCCGCACGCAAGCGGTACGCAAGGCGCATCATCCCCTCGCCCGCAAACTCCCGCAGCTGGTTCACCACCTCCTGCGTATACCCCTGCCTGCGCAGCGTCTCCTCATAGTCAGCCTGCTCGCACAGCAGCACACGATAGGCAGCCTCCGAGCGCGTCAACTCCAGTCCCTCCTCAGCCACAGGGCGCTCAGCAGCACCCTTCTCAGCCTTCTCCTCCAGCCACTTCTTCCTCGCCTTTTGAGCGCGAGCCTTAGCAGCTGCAGTCAGGTTACGGAACCGCTCGAACTCCCGCGTCGTCAGCACACTCGTCATAGCCTCCAAGCCATGCAAGCGCGACTTCTCGGCATCGCCAATCTCCCCATACTTCGCCATAGCCTCCTGCATAATATGCACAGGCACAACCTCCGCCCCCTGCTTCGACAGATATTTCATCATCGCAGCAAACGTATTCGGAGAGAAATTCTTCTTGTGAGTCTTCCGGCGCAGCAAGCCCAGGAACTGCATACGCAGAGTCCCCGTCTCCTGCTCCAAGAAATCCGGTTCCTGCGCCCGCAGCACAATCCCCGTCTGCTCCGTCTTATTGACGTGATCAATCCACTCACGAGCCTCCTTGCCCGACTTCGCACCACTAGCCTCGAACACCGCCTCCATCATCATCGCACGGCGCTCCTTCTCCTTTGCCTCGATGTACACCTTAGCCTTTGCCATGCGGTTCGTGAAATCGCGAGCAAACCCCTCCACTTCCGGCACACCCGTCATCGCATCGAAGAACTGCGCATCATTCATCCAGTTACCGAATAAACTGTGTATACGGCGAGCAAAGCCTTCACGCGTCAGCCACCCCTTCTCATGCGGCAACACCCCACGCCTCTCCTTGTGGAGTCGTCGGCGCTCATCATTCAGCGTCTCCGCGTGCTTCTCCATCAACGGGCTGCACATCTTCGCAATCCTCTGCTTGCGCAGCTCCTCCATATTTTCCCATGCCTGACGCCCCGTAGTTATGAACTCACCCAGCGCCTTACCGGCACTCTCAGCCTGAGCAGCCGTCATACCATCAAAGCACGCATACGTCTCATACTCCTGCTTCGTGCACGAAATCGTCACCCGCTCACCCTCCGCATCGTACGTATGCACCGTCACCTGAGCATCAGGCTCCAGCTCCGACCACACCAACTTACCATCCGGGCAACCTTCCTCACCCGTATAGCGAGTGCGCTCAAAAGCCAGCTTCTCACCCTTCGTCAGCTCCAGCAGGCGCATCGTATCCATCACCTTGTTGTAAGCATCCGCAGCCATGCGCCCCTTCACCGGCTTGCCATCCTTACCCGGCAACGGCCTCAGCCTATCAACCACGCGGCGAATACGCCCAAGCGTCGTATCCTTGCGGAACGCATCCAACTGCAACGCCACACGCTCCAGAAACTTCGCCATCAGCTTGTCCGCACGCATACGGCCCATCGCCTGGTACATCTTGTTCAGCTCCTCACCGAACTGCAGCTCCACCCGATTGTACGTCTCAGCCTCAACCTGAGCCTGCAACTTCGCCCGAGCCTTCGCATTCGGAGCATCGGCCAGCCTCTCAGCATACTCAGCCTGCACCTCCTCATGAGCCTCAGCCCAATACTCACGCATCGACTCCAGCCCAGCCTCAGCATCCGGAATCTCACGGAACGCATGCTCCCAGAACTCACCATGAGCCACCCTCCCCCTCAGCAGACTTACCATCAGCCCACGGAACGCCCCGAACATCCTCATATCCCAACCGCTCATCGGCACCGTAGCCGCAGCAGCCCCCGGATTACCACTCCCCCTCAACTTCGCAAACGTATTGAAATACACCTTGTATGGCTCCAAAGAAGCACGGTACGTATTCGGCAGCAGCGCCTCCACACTATCAATTACCGCCAAACCTTCGGCGGCCAAGCGCAGACCATCAGCCTCAAACGCCCCATCAACCTGCGACTGCAGCTCTCGCATACGTCGCATCACATTCTCACGCATCTGGTACACACGGCGGTCATAGTTGAACTCACCCGCAGGCATCAGCCTGCTATCCAGCAAGTAACCGAACCGCCCCATATTCAGGAACGTCACACCGCCCAAATCCGTCGCCTGAGTCTGAACCGCCACCGTGTACGAACTCGGAGCACCTCGCATCAAACGCTCCTCAGAACTATCATCCATCGGATTGGCGCCGACCTTACCATACCCCTCACCCGTAAATCGAGCCTCCTGCTCACCATGACTCATCACATAGGTCATGCTTATTGCAGTCTCATCTCCTGCCTCCACCTGCGCCTGTAACTGCTCCAAATACGCCAAATTATCACGGCTCCAGTCATCATTCACACCCTCGGCCTTGCGCTGACGTATAGCCTCGCTGATATACGCCAGTGCCTGCATCTGGTCAAAACTACCCGCACCCACAGCAAACCCCTCCAAGTGCTGAATTGCATGCTGACTCTCATGCAGCAGAGTATTGAGCATTAGGTCACGGTACGCCACATTCACCGCAATATACGCAGCCTGCTTCGTCCCCACCTCAGGGCTGAAATACCCACCCACACTCGTCGCCTCCGCAGGACGGTACAACCTCACACGCATCCCGGCCAACTGCGGGTACGCACGGTACAACTCAGGGTAATGCAACAGCGACTCTAAGCTCACATCCTTGTGCCCACCTGCAGCTACATTCACCATACCCGGCGTCACATCACTGCGCAAACGCGCACCCGTCACCGGTATCACAAACTTCCGCTGCCCGTCGGCAGGGTCAACATAATCCGCACCCTTCTCCAAGTACTCATGCGACGTCTTCGCTTTCAACCCGCAGATGGAGAAATCAATCCGAGAACTATCCGCATCAAACGTCCCTCGGTTATCCGTGACGCTCTTTACCTGATTAGACTCAAAAGCAACATAATCCGTACTTGGCGGCACATCGTTCGTATCGCTAAAACCAACATCTATGACATTCCGGATAATCAATCCATCATGCCCTTTCTTTCGAGCCTCCACTGCATACCAGTTAACATCCTTGATATCATATTTTTCCCCATGCCAAGTCATGCCCTCAAAATCCACCACAAGCGGATTTTTCAAGTTCATAAACAAAGGATAAATACCTCCTTTTCGATAAACTCCCCACGGCATGCGAGCGTGCCGCGCATCATTAGCATTCAGAATTACATTCTCAGCGTTTCCTCCGTAGTAGTCAACAAAACTTACGGCAATCTCACGGTTATCGTTCGCGAAAATTGTACCGTCAGGAGCACCGGATTGGTGCCTTTCGTTCCCATCATTGAATATCTGGAACCATTGCAAACTTCCATGATACACCACCAGCGGCTCGCCGTTCTCGTCCACCACCTTGCTCGCATTTGCCGGGGCATTCTCCCAGTCACCGAACCACGACTTAAATGCCTTGGTGCGCACCGTCAGCCACTCATCCACAGATAAACGGCTAGGCATCCCATTTGGCGCAATCGGCTGATTCACTTCCTCCATCTCCTCCGGCTTGTATTCCGCAGCAATAGCAACCTCTTTAGCCGCCAAGCGCTCGCGCAATGCATGCAATTTCTTCTGGTCCCGGCGATAACCTTGCAGCTTCTCCTCATCACCACCAAACTTGGCAAGCAGAGCCTCAATCTCTTTCTCTATCTTTCCGGCTTCTCCCTGCAACTCATGCATACGAGCCTCATCTACACGCCATGGTATCAAACCCTTTTCTCGCGCCTTTCGTTCAATTTGATTCTTTTCTTTCTTGACAAACGACTCAAAAGCAGCTACTCTCACGTCAGATACCCCATTAGGGTGCTGAGCTTGCCGTCCGCTAGCCGGAGCCGCCATATCCTCAACATTACTGATGGGGTTTTCTATTGTCAGCTCCAGACTGAACAGACGCTCACCTCCGCGCGTGAAATCAATTACCGAGATATTGGTAAGGAACGCTTCATCCCTGCCGTTCAACTCCACCGTCACCGGCTCAAAGAAATGCCATGCAGCCTTGCGGTCATCAGCCTTGTGGTACACCTCCTCCTCAAAGAACAGCACAGACTGCTCATATAGCTCACCTATCTTTGTCGCTGCTGCGCGGTGAATATAAGAAGCCTCCGCTTCCGTATACCCCAACCGCATCAGGTTAGTAATCGTCTCAACCTCCGCACGGGCTATCTTCTTGGCACTCTCGCCCGATATCGTAGCCTGCATATCCGCAGACTTATTATAGAATTTCCGCCCAGTCAACTCTTTCAACCGCGCTACCAATGACGGCTTATCTTCTGGAACATCAACAGAAGCCACCCGCACCATCGGTTTATCCATTACCATTCCGGAATAATCCGTCCGCTCCGACCGCCACTCCCTCGCAGCATACTCCCGGAACAGCCTCTCACTCGGCAGCTCAGCCACACTGGCAGCAGCCCCCTCCGGCACATCGGCACCCTCACGAGCACGCCAGGCATTGCGAATCTCATCCATCAGCTCACCGTCCGAGTACGGGTTCTTCCACCGCTCACGCAGCGCATTCAACTCCGCCAACTTCTTCTTCAGCGCCACAGGATCCTTCACATCCACCCCGTACTTCTTCGCCATCGCCTCGGCATTCTTCTTCTTAGCCGTAGCATTCAGATAACTGGCATCCTGCGCAAGCTCATTACGACGGCGCACCACATACTGCGCCACAAAATCCATGAACGCATCATTGTCCAGCGTATTGCCGAACAAATCCATTCCCCCATCAAGCCCCATCTCCTCCTGCATCTGCTGCTTAGCCAACTCCGCCTCCATACGAGCCAGCACCTCAGCCTTACTCGCATCCCTCAGCGCAGCCTCCAAGCCACGACGCTGCACAGCATCATTCCCCGGACAGAAATCAGCAATCCACAGCGCCACACGGTCATCAATCTTCCCATTACGCAGCGCATCCATCACCGACTCACCCGCGCGGCGAGCAATGCGGAAACCGATGGAACCCAGCTTCCCCTCACGGTCAATACCGGCACGCTCCACCTGCTCATTCGACAGCGGCTTACCATCCGTAAACTCACCACGCACATACAGAGCCACCTCCAGCGGACTCGCCTGATTGTCACGGATATTACTCTCAATATCGTACCGGCGAGCCCATGCCAAATCCCGAGCACCGCTCTCCTCATACACATAGGCCGATATACGCGTCGCCCCCGCCCGCTTCGCAGCATCCAAGCGGTGTCGGCCACTTATCACCAACAACTCACCATCCGCACGGCGCCACACACGAATCGGGTCATGGTCAGGCCGGTAATCACCACGCAGCGGGTGCACCACACCACTCTCAGCATCCGCACCCAGCTTAAAATTCGGCAGCACCTTCAGCTTACCAACCTCCAGCAGACCACTCTTGCACACCAGCCCGCCCTCGTCGGTAATCTCCAAGCACCTACCGCCCGCAAAATCAGCATCAGCCTCAGCCCCCGGCTCACCACGCAAGCGCTCCACAGCAGCATCAGCGGCGCGCTCAGCAACCTCACGCACAGCCTCCTCATGGCTCTTCCCCTCATTCTCCGGAGCCTCCTCAAACTCCCTCACACGCTCCGCAGCCTGCTCGGCAGCGCGTACCTCCTCAGCCTCACGCTCACGCTCAGCTGCAGCATGACCCTCACGCGCCCGAGCCTCGAACTCATCCGTAATACTCGGCTCCGTCAGCTTACCGGCTCCATACGCAGCATCCAACTCGCCCTGGCGCTTCTGAACCTCATACCATGCCCGGTGGTACTCCGGAGCCTCAGGCTCCACACGCAGCGCAGCCTCCACAGCCCCACGCCCCACACCGAACAACTTCTGAGCCACCTCCGGCAGCACCCCCTCCTGTCGCGCCAGCTCCAGAGCCATAGCCAGATTCACATCACGCCCCAACTCCAACAAGCCCAAATCAGCCATATCGAACAACTCACGAGCCCACATCGGCATATTGCCATCAGCTGCAGCCATACGCAGCTCCGACAGCATCAGCGTACTCCCCGCCTCCGTCAGCTCACGCTCCACAGCGCGGTACTCATCCACCGTCAAGTCATACTCATTGAAATCCTCACTCATCAACCGCTTATCCAACTCCGGCTGAGTCTTGTGCAAACTCAGCAACTTACCCGCAGCCTTCGCCACAGCAGGATTCTCACTCTTCTCAGCCCATTCCACAAAGTAGCGCAGGTAACGGTAAGCCTCAGGCACACTCATCCCCTGACTCTCACGCCAATCATACATAACCTGCTCGCCAAGCTCCTCAGCCACCTCATGCACACGAGCATCGTGAGCAATACGCAGCAACCGGCGCAGCTGCCCACTACCCTCCAACTTCTGCCGAGTCACATTCGCACGACTACCGAAATTCTCCGGAGCAATCACCTTACCGGTACGAGCAACCTCCTGCTCATAGCGCTCACGCATATTCTTCGCAAAGCTCACCAGCTCACCCAGCGTACCACGGTCAGAAATATCCTTGTGCACCTCACCCTCAGCTGCACGACGAGCCTGCTCAGCCTCCATCCCATCAGCCTCCAGCTCAGCCTGGCGCACCTCAATGCGCTCCTTCGCACGAGTCGCCCAGCCCTCAAACTTCGCCAGATTATCAGCATCACGCATCCACTCCACACGCACCTCACCCTTCAGAGTCTCGCGGAACGCATCCAGCAAACGCTTATTACCCGCAGCCGACTTCATCGCACGAGCCATCCCCTCCAACCTGTAACCAATCACCGCCTGCAAATACACCTCGGCATCGACCCGGCTCAACCTCACCTTCTTCTCGCCACGCTTAAACGTACCATCCGCCAGCACCTCACCACCGTGGTACAAATCAACAAAACCCTCCTGCTCAGCATTATCTATACTGAGTCCCATCGCCTCCATCGACGCCTTAATCGCCTTATCGGTGCGCATCTGCTGCGCCTTTTCACGGTCAACAAACGCCTCGCTCTCCTTCACCGCACGTTTAACCGTCCCCTCATAATCCTCCGCCTCATTTTGCTCACGCAGCTCCGCCAATCGGCGCATCTGCTCACGCGGCTTCAGATGAATAGTACTCTCAAACTGCTTGCGCGTGATACCCTCACGCAGCGCTCCCTTCAAATCCCCCAAATACCGTCTGGCACGTTGGCGCGTAGCCCCTGTGGCTGGAGCACCAAGCACAGCACCCAGCAAGCCCTGCTCCCCCCAGTAACTGAGAGTACCCATCTGCTCAGCCTGTGCCTCCAGCCCCTGCAACCCCGTGTCCAACTTATCATCCTGCCACCAGGCAACCGTATCATACAGTGCATTCGTCACATTAGTAGCCGTCGGCAGCACTGTCCCGAACGTAAACGTCGTACCCAAAGCATTCGCAGCATACGCCCCACCCGTACGGCTCGTAAACCTCGCCATCAACGTCGGTGGCAACAAACGCCCCACACCTCGGCGCACCAGCATACTCGCAGCCATCATCGGTAGCGTCCCCGCAAACACCTCCGCATGCGTCTTGCCCAGAATTTGACTATCACCGATAGAGCCATTCCCCGCCTCCTGCTCAGCCTGCTGCACACCATAACCATGAGCCAGCGCATCCGTAGCCAGCCCACCCATAGCAGGCCCCTGAGCAATAAGCGGCACCATCCACGGGCCAAGGTGCACCAATGTAGAAGTCAAGTTTGCCGGCATCGACGAAACACGGAACCCAATCTCCTCGCGAGCCATTCCCCGCCCCTGCTCCACAGCCTCACGCACACGCCCCAGCCACGCAGCACGGTTCGTCACCTTCTCACTCACCTCTTCTCCGCTGAGCCACTCGCCATCCTCACCCCTCATCATATTCGGGTGAATCATATTGCGATCACTCGGCAGTAGATTCCGAGTCAGCTCTTCCACAGCCTCCCCCGTCTCCGAAAAACGCCCCACCATATTCTCAAAGAAACCACGCTCACCCGTCTTTCGCTCCTCCTCCAGAGCATCCGCCACAATCTGCTGCAGTGCCATCTGACGGGCAGCTGCACTCGCCTTGCGCTCATACAGAATATCCGCCTGTTGCTCCGCAGGCACACCGGCACGAGCCAAGCCCGCCACATACCCCGCCAGCTCGATGTCGGAGTACAGAATCCCCCCTCGATTCAGCAAATCAAACTCCTCAGGAGAAAGTGGCCCCTTACGCCCGGCGAGCATATCACCCACCAACAGCTCCAGCTGCTCCCCCTGCTCCTTCTGCACACGCTTCTGTTCACGGTAATTCAGCTGCACACCATCCCTCTCAATCTGAGCATACAGCCTGTAATAATCCTGCGCCGTATCTCCCCCCATAGCCCCCAGCTGATTAAACCGCTCACGGTACCCATTGCGACGCCCCTCATCCTCCACGCGCTCAATCGCACGCTGCGCCAAATCCATCGGCATGTCTGCCAAATCCGTGTCCACGGTCAATGCCAGGTCACGCCCAAGCACGTGCAAGCTCTCATCCCCGCGCATTCTCGGCACGCTGTACACGCTCGCATAGTCATCGGCGTCCACCTTCGCGCGAGCCTCCTCATCCTCATCATAAAGGAACGCAGAACACAGCACCTCCGCACGCTGACGTCGGAAATTCACACGCTCAAAATCATCATTAAACCCATCAGAATTCATTTCAGAAAAATCAGTTTGCATATTAATATAAATTATTTAGCATTAGTAAATTGATAAGAATAACCGAGCTGGCCATTTACGCGCCATTTCTCACCTTTCTTTGCATTCGGCCTGGCCTGAATCTTCATGACAGCAGGCGTATTGAGTTGAATCTTCCCGGTGTCATTAGTGCCGACCACCAGCACCTTACAGTTGCCCACGCGCAGGTACACCAACTGCGTGCCATCGTAGCCCAGCTCCTGCTGCAAGCGACGGTACTCCTCCACCGGTACCGTGCACAGAGGCTGCTCACCGTCCGGAGCATTCTCACCGTCCCATGCCCATGCCGAATCCCTTGGCTGAGAGCGTGCAACGAACAACCTACGAGCCTCCTGCTGCTCAGCCCTTTTCTCCGCTTCCTTGGCAGCCTTCTCCGCCTCGCGCTTCTCAGCAGCCTCCTGCCGTTCCTTCGCCTTCTTAGCAGCAGCACTGTTCTGAGCCGCGACAAACCTCAGATCTCGCAGCTTCTTGTAATCCGCCGCCGCAGTATCGCGAAAACTCCTCGCTCTTACCGAATCCCCCTGCTGAATAGCCCGCTCGCGCTGCGCCACAGCGGCAACGCCCAAATCGCTGGGCAGCGGCTTGCTGAGCACGTCATGCGCCAGCGCCACCTCGTTGGCGTAGCCGGTATAGAAAGCCTGCCCCGACTGGTTCACATCCACGCGCCCTCTCAACTCCTCCACGACAGCTGCCGTGTAGTAGTCCTTCGCAGCGTCCTGAGCAGCCTTCTTCTGTTGCGGGTACACATTCTCCTTGTACCAGGCATAGAAAGCCCCCGCGTTCTCGTTGAACTCATCCCGGTCAGCCTCTCCCTCCGCAAACGGGTTATACACAGAACGATACTTCTTGTAGACATCGTAGAGAGCAAACCACTTCTTGCGCTGCACGTCATTCGAGCCCTTCTCCCACTCCGGGTACTTCCCGTCAGACTTCTTCAGCATCGGGTCCAGCGCCTCCATGCTCTTCCACTCCTGCCCGGCACCAAACGTGGGCTCGTGAACCTTGGCCTTAACCATGCGCTCAATCGTCGCCATGTTCACCTTTGTGGTACCCGCCTGAGCGCGCTGGCGCATCTCCTCAACAATCGCCTGCGTCCTCGCCTTGCCAACCTCAGCGTCACCGGCACCAAGCGCAGCATAAATACCCGAGTCATCAAACTGCTTCAAAATCTGCTCCGTGCTCACCTCCGGATTCTCCACCGCCGAGTCCATCGTAATGCGCGCCACCATGCCCCTGCACGTATCCACATCCAGCTCACCTTTCAGCTCCGCCTGCGCAGCCACACGCTGAACCGCCTCCGGAGCCGTCACCGGACAGCTGAAATGCTCCTTGCCCATATCATCCGTCTGCGTTATCACCTTGCGGTCAAATGCAAAATCATCCACCAACGCAGTGCGCTCACTCTCCGGCAGCATCGTATACGCATCCAGCGAGTTGGACGACACAACCATCGGTCCGCCAAACACACTCAACTGCTGCGGAGCCACTACCTCCTCCGGAGCAACCACCGCAGACTGCGGAGCCACCATTGCCCCATCCTGCGGCACCTCCGCAGTAGGTATAACTTCCCTCGCAGATTCCTCCGCTGCCTCGGTTGCCGACATTGCCAGAGCAGCATTCGCCCCACTGTACTCCTTACCCCCGAGCGTCACCACCTGTGGCACCCCCGAGCGCGCAGCTGCACCCAGACCACGCAATCGCTTATTCTCCATGCGAGCCTTCAGCAGCTCACCTCGGCTACGCGGAATAATCCCCATCTGAACGCCGCGATCAATCAGCGAAAACACCTCCCCCTGCTGCCCGCGTTCCTCCGCCAGCGCCAGCGCATCGCGCCAGCTCCCCTCCATCTTCTCGCGCTGCACCGACTCCCACGTCTGCCCGATACTGTCCAGCAACCGCGCCCCGGCAAGCCCCGCCTTCATCTGCATCTGCTGACGTCTCTCCGGGTCAATGATATTCACACCAATGCCCCCCAGAGCCTTGTCGACTCGTGCCTTCATGTCGGACATCTGAGTTTCTCTGATATTCCCCGCCTTGTCGAAAAACGCCTCCTCATGCCCATCAGGCAGATGGAGTCTGCGCTCCATCTCCTTGCGAGTCGAATCCTGCAGCGCCATCAGCGCACGCTCACTCTCAAACTCATTCTTCGCGTCCTCCAGCTGCGCACCGGTACGCACCAGCTGCCCAACCTGAGCAGCCACATGGCGCATACCCTCGACCACAGCGTCACTCATCACATCACGCGGCATCACCGGCTGCGCCACAGGAGCCACAGGCACGCGCTCACCATTATACATTTCCTCCTTGTACATAATCAGTTGCGATAAACATTATCCTTATCAAACAGTCCAATGAGATTGCGCTGCCACGTCTGCCCCGCATACGCTGCCGTGAACGGATTGGTCGCAGCCAACAGCCCCGCACCACCGTCCGAACCATACACACCACCCAGCACCGAATTGCGCCACAAACTCGCAGCTTTAACATCACCGGCAGCAATCGCCGCAGCGTTCGCCTTGTTGAACTCCTCAGCGCGTCCGTAGCCATCAATCGCACCGCCCACAGCACCCACAACACCACCCAGCGCCGACATGAAAGCCCCCGTCCTGCTGGCCTTCGCCATCGCAGCGTACTGCTCCGCCTCAATCTCCGCAGCCCTCAAAGCCATATCGCCCTGCCTACGCTGCGTGATAGCAGCGTCCGCAGCATTCATGCTCGCCGTGCTCCCACTACGCGCCAAATCGGCCATAGCCTGCGTATACACCTTGTTGGCCACCTCCTCGGCCTTGCTGCCACTGCCGTCAGACGTGAACCCGCTGGCAGCATTCGCATTGCGCGCTGCGCCCATGTCACGTCGGCGGTTCCCCGCCATACGGGCCATGTTCTCCGCCACCGTCCGCAAGTTCGCCTTCGCAGCCTGCTCGGTAGACGTCGCCTGAGCGTACGCAGCGTTCTTCTGTGCCCGCCCGTTGACAAGAGCCATGTCCCTCTTTGCGCTGTACTGCCCCGCCTGCGCCAGCCCGCCGACAACTGAAGTTATAGCACCCATAATCACTTATTCCTTATCATGTTCTGCAGCAGCGTACGCGGCGACTTGTCATTGCTCCAGTGCTGCTGCGCGTCCTGGTAGATAGCCTTGTAAAAATACTCCTCCGCCTCGCCCTTCAGGTTCTGAGCCAAGTGCGCATTGCTCGTGATAGCCATGCACACCTTGCTGGCCAACAGCCTCACCACACCCTCCACAAACAACGCACAGCGCCCCTCGGCCAGCACGCTCATATCCCCCATCAGGTCGCAGTGGTACTCCACAAACAACCCCTCCGCACACTCACTCAGCGGCACCAACACACCGTCCGCACACAGTTCAGGATACGTCACCTTGCGCCCGTCAACGCGCTTCCACGCCGTCACCGTCACACAATCCACTGGCAACCGGTACAGCGCCTTGCCGAATGCCGCATGAGCCTCACAGATCTTCACCCTCTCCAACTTCGCATGCCTCAGCGTAAAGCTCCAGTTGTACCGTGCGCATGCCTCCAACATCGTCGGCTTGTACGCAATCTCGCAAGGATCCTGCGTCGGAGCATGCTCCACGTACTCGGCCTGCCCGATACATTGCATAGCTCTCCTGAATATAGACCTTCTATCCATACCCCCTATTCTACCGCCTCACTCCCAAAATAAAATCGTGACGGTGTAGGCTTACAAAAAATGCCGGTTCCCACTCGGGAACCGGCTGCATGGTACAGACGTATGGATGAAATTAGCTGGCTGCAATGCCCTCGTCGCACAGAATGCTCACGAAAGCCTCGTCTCGACGACGGGTAGCGCCCATCATCATGGTGGCACCGGCATAGATGGTCGACTTGTAGTTGCCCGGTTCCTTCACCTGGAATCTCACCTGATCCCAGATGCCATACACGAGGTCGTCCTTGTGATAGAGCGGACAGGCTCGCACCCAACGACCACCCACATTCACCAGCGGCACATGGTCGGTAATCTTCAGCTTGCAACCCAGAATAGAATCAGGCAGACCATTCTTCATGACTTGGAAGCCATACAGAACATTGCGCATCTCCGGGTCATTCATCAGCTGCAAAGCCTGCTTGTGCGTGATACAAAGCACAAGCTGACCATCAGCATGACGGCAGCGCAGAGCAGAGATACCAGCCAGAACCTTAGCCTTCGTCAGCCCAGAAAGCTCCGGAGTACCGCTCTCAACATAGTTCACGGCAATCACCGGGGTACGGGCAAGGTCCAGCACAGAGCTGGCAGTGTACTGACTAAACTGAGTCAGCGGAGTGGGAGAGCCCATCACAATCGGCTGCAGCCCCAGCTCAACAGGTACATCGCCGTACTCACCGTCATAGGCAGTACCGAAGATGCCGCTCGGAGTACCACCCTTGTACGGAGAATTGAGAACAGCGTCGGAGTAAATCGTGGTGGAAGTGCGTACAATCTTCTCGCCGTAGACCGGAGAACCGGAAACCGTGCAAGTGGTAGACCCCATCAGGATGCTGTCCGTAGCGCGAGCTGCTGCCTTACCCTGACTCACAGCAATGCGCGTCAGGTTGATGGGCAGATTATCCAGGAACTTCGGATCAACAGTGTTCAGCTCAGCCCAATCATCCATAATAACCGGACGAATAGCGCGCCAGCCGTACTTGTCCTCCGTAGCGTTGATTTCCTCCTTGCGTGCACCACGGTGCCCGAACTCACGGGTACCGCCGATAGGCACAAGGTGTACCTTCACATTCCCCACATGCTCGACAGTGGCGTAATTGATAAGGTCAGACGACTCCTGCTGGAAGGCCTCGACAAACTGCTTGTCGCGTCCCTCAGCATACATCTGGACCGTAGTTAAATTAAGTTCAGTGCTCATAACGACTCTGTGTTACCATACATTTTCCAAAAATAAAATCGTGACGGTGTCACATTACACCGCCACGAATAAAAAAACATGCTTAATACAGGCGCCTACCCACCAGCTTATTCACGCGCTCGGCGATAGCCTTGTACTCAGGATGGCTCGGGTTCATCAGCACCTGGAACTCGTGGCTCTTCGTATCGTTCATAATTCTTGCATACTCCGTCGCCGGGTCCTCCTTCGCTGCCTGCTTGGTGCCGACCGCTGCCCCCTCACCCATGCGTGAGCGCAGGTGGTTCACCAGCTTAAACACCGCAGGGTTCATCAGCCCCGCCACCTCGCTTTCGGAGATAACACCCTCCTTCAGCATGCCATGCAGCGTAGCCTTCGTACCCTTCATGTTCCTGCCGAAATCTGCACCCCACTCGTCCTCAAGCTGCTTGTAGGCAGCCTGCCCCTGAGCAATAACGCCCTCCTTCAGCCCGCGACATACCGCAGCCACAAACTTACTCCCCGCTTCCGCACTGATACCGGCATCTCGCGCATGCTTCGTAATCATGCTGCGCACATCGTCAGTACCGCCGAAAGCCTCGCCGAAGTCCAGCAGGTACTCCCCCTGCTGCTCCTCCGCCTCAGCGCTTTCCTCGCTCTCCGCCTCCGGCTCAGCCGTGAAGTCAAACGGGTTCTGCACCTCCTCACCGGCCTCGGTAGTAGTCTCCACCGGCACCTCGGGAGTTGCCTCAATATCCCCGGCCTCAACCGGCGTATCTGTATTATTGGTTTCTTCGTCCATGTCTGTAATTATGTTTTAAGAAATTTCGCCAAATTCTGCAATTATACTTTCAACTCTGCGTCCTCGCGCATACGCAGCACAGTCTGCACCAGCCCACGCTCACCATCACGCACCGCAGCCATCAGAGACAACGTGTGCGCGTCCTGCGCCAACGGCTGCAGATGCTGGTCACGGAACTGGAACACCGGCATATCATAGTGAGCCATTTCCCGCAGCAGCTTCATCGCCTCCGGGCTGATGCCGTCCGCCAGCACCTTGCAGCGTCTCAGGTACTCCCGCTTTCCGCTCTCCTCTCGTTGTTTCGCGTTCATGGTCTCATCATGTTGTTAGTCTTCGCCTGCGTCGCAGCCACATCAGCCTGCTGCTGCAACATCTGCAGCTGCAACTGCTGCTGAGCAATCATCTCGCGCTGCGCCTGCAGCTCCTGAGCCTCAGCCGTCGTGCGCAGGCAATCCGTGTCCACATTGCTCTCATCCGTAATAAACCGCATGCAATTATACGGCTTGAAGTAATCCATCCACGCCGGGTCTTGCGTAGCCGAGAACATCTCCAGCGCATAAGTCAGCGACTCCATCAACCCCTGAGCGCGTGCGCTCTCCAGCGCCTTGCTCAAGCGCCCGAGGTAGCGCACCTCCGGAGCAGCAATCTTCAGCCCCTTGCCATCAGCCCCTACCGGCTCAAACAAATCCTTCGGCATGCCCACCGTCGGGTACTTCTCCATCCTGAACAGCAGACAGAACACACGCTCCATCAGCGGTTTGAAGTCCGCTGTAAACTGCGTGAAGGTCTGAGAGAACGTCATCAGCTTCTCGTTCTCTCGAATCTGCGCCTCGGTGGCCGTCATCTGGCGCGTCACCTGAGACACAGACTGCAGCTGGTTAATAAACAGCGCGTCATCAATCGCCTGGTTGAACAGCTCCATCTGGTTCAAGCCCTGCGAGAACTGTGCACTGCTCGCCCATTCCTTCGGCAACCCGGAATTCGCCGCCTCGGGCGAAAGCACTGTCACGCCGCCGGCCCGCATGTCAATCTGCCCCACCATGTCGGCAGTGGCCAGAACTCTCGGGAACGCTGCAGCCTTCGCAGCCTCGGTCATGGCGTCCTCCAGTTCCATCAAGCGCTCAATATCGCGCTGAACTGGTGCCAGCGCACTCTCGCCATACACCTGATTGCCGTACTTCAGGAACCGCGTAGCCATGTACGGGAACTCCTGGTACCCGTCCTCCTTCAGCACAGTGCGCGTCCCATGCGCGATGTACACACTCGCGTACGGCATGCGCTTCGGGTTCACCAGACTGTCCGCATTACCCCGATGCGCCACGTTTCGCGGAGTCACCAGGTGCCAGATTTTGAACTCAGTCTTGTACCGCTCCTCCGGCCTGTCCAGCGCAGCCTTCATGTCCTTGTCCAGAGCCTCCTCACCGAACGCCTGAGCCGCCTGATGCGCCGTGAACTTAAACTCTCGGCACACCGTGTCAATCTCGTGGTACTTATTCTCCGCTAAACGGTACGTACCCGCAGGCACATGCGTGAACAGTAAGCGCTTGTTGCGGTCGTCGGCCTCCGTCAGCATGAGCCCCGTCCCCGTCGCGCAACGGTCAATAATGAGCGAAATGCTCGCCGCGTAGAAATTGCTACTCTCCAGCTCATTCTGCGCAATCTGCGTCACGCGCTGGTACCAGTCCTGCTCATCACTGCTGATATCCTCCGCCCGCTTCGCAGACTTGAACTTAAACCAGTTAACGCCGCGCGGAGTAATCATCACCGAGTGGGCGCTGGCCAGCTTCAGCAGACCGGTCACCGCCCTCTGGCACACGCCATCAGGCAAGCCATCATCCGGCAACTGCTGCAGGTCACCGGCACTGATAAGCCTCGGCATGACGTGGCGCACATACCCACGCCACGGCCCATCGGATGTCCCCATCAGCGCCTCCGCTGTTCGTATATACTCGTTCATCCTCAGCCCCCCAGTTTATTGCTATTCCCCAGCAGACTACTCGTCAGCTGAGCATTGTTAATGACCGTGCGAGCGATGCCCTGTCGGCGTCGCTTCGCGTTCTGTCGGGCAACCTCGCTCTGCTCCGCCTGCGTCTCCGCCTGCGTCGGCTCAGCTGCACGCGTCTGCACCGTCACATTGTTCTTAGCCATCTCACGCGCCTGAGCTGCAGCTCGCTCCTGAGCCTTCTCCTGAGCCTTCACCTGCTTGTGCGCCGTATACGCGCTGGCACCCACGGCCAACGCCGTACCTACAATTGCTGCCGTTACTCCCATAATTAATCCTTTCCGAAAACCTCTTCGATTGTCTCTGCCACAATGCGCGCTACGCGCCTCTGCCACGTTCCTGTCTTTATAAGCGTTCCAAATGCCCGAGCCTCACTCTCGTTGGATCCGGCAAAACACGGCTCCACCATAAAGAACCTCATGTCGCTCTTCTTGAATGCCGACCACCCTCGGTCAGCCTCACTACGGATAGGCTTCGCCCCCCTGTCACGCACACCCAGCAACAACGCCAGGCGATTGCTCAGCACCTGTGCAAACTCCCGCCCGAGCGGATTCTCCACCTCGGCATAATACAGCACCTCGCAGCCCTCAGCCCCCTCACAGGAATTGAAATGCCACTCCAGCGCAAGGTCTGCCCCGGTAGCATTCGCAGCCTTGGCAGAGTAGCTGGGCGACGTTCCACCGGCCGCCTCACGCTCCGTCTTCACAACGTCGTAACCGCGCTCCTCCAGCGCAAGGCACAACCCCGGCAGATAATGACTCGCCAGCGCGTGCTCACCGAAGCCCTCATAGTACCCGGCGCACACCGCTGCCCCCTCCTTCTTCCGGGAATGCCCCGGCAGCATAGCAATCTTCATGTCAATTTCGCTCGTTGATGTGTTCCCTACCGGCGTCCGCCAGCAGCTCATTGGCAGCCTTGGCAAGCTCACAGTTCCTGCACTTCTTGCCCAGCTCACGGCTCAGCTCGTGGTTCTCCGTGCGCAGCCTCTCGCAATCCCGCTCCTTGCGCACGATAATCCACACCAGCAGCGCCGTGCCCACCAAGCTACCACCCAGCTGCACAATATCGGCCGCCTGCGGTATGCTCAATACCGCAAGCGTCGCAGCGCCGACCGTCTGAATATAGTTAGTCATGGCTGGCCTCAGCTGCCGGAACCTCCACCTCTGGCTGCACCTGCTGCTCGCCGGAGCAGAACCAGGCCACCGCAGCAGCTACCGCTGCCCCGATGCCCCACAGCCACTTCTTCCAGCCCGTAGCCTCCTTGGCCTTGCCTGCTGCCGTCGTGGCCACCTTAGCCGCCACGACCCCTACAATCTCTTTCTTGTTCGTTTTCATAGTCTTAAATATCCTTTCGTAGCAGCGAACTTTAGTCCGCAATTGCCTCCATTTCTGGCTCCGTGTAGGGCACCAGCCCCCACACATCGGCGGCTTGCTCCACCGAGTCAAACGGCTCATAGCCATGTAGGTTCGGGTCGTTGCCACGCGGAGAGTAAATGGCCGAACACCATTCCGCCTGCCAGCGCTCCCCGTCAGCGTCCACATAGCTGCCATTTTCTGTCGGCACCCGGCGCACCCATACAACTTTACGAACGCGGCGCAGGGAATATGTGGCAGCCGTAGCGGCGCGCTCCTGAATGGGCAGCTCCCAGTTTTTCAGCGCTTTCGTAGTGTCAAGCAGTTCCTGCATTTCGGGGGTGTAGGCCTCGGCTGGAATGGAGAGAGTCAGAGTCCCCATGTCTTGTCCTGTCCTGTCAGGCAGCTTGCGCAGCACGGTGCGCAGCTGCGCAGCGTGCTGCACGCCAGCGATGAATTGTCCAGTGCCGGAATTATAGAACTGCATGCGGGTCACTGTGTCGAACATGCAAGGTCGGCCTGAGGGGGCAATGGCGGGGATTAACTCTAATTTCTCAGCACCGTCTTTTTCTGCTCTGAAAAACCAGATGCGTCCTGTGAATGGGTAATCTCCCCTGTCCGCAGCAAAAAGAGTCGCATACGGAGCCGCATTAAAGTCCACAGAAGAAAAAGAATGCACAACCGTTCCATTGATTACGCATTGTCGATTTTTATTTAACTCAAGTTCATAAACCGTGTTCAACGTTGCTGGTATTCTAGTGCTTTGCGTAGCTGCGGCATAATCAAAACGCCAATAACCATTCGCTATCGCCACGGCAAGTCTATTCTTGCCGTCCAAGGTTGACGCATACGGGAAAGAAGCGGAGCGTGCAACTGTATTTTCAGTTTTCAACCTCCACGCAGTTCTACCGTCACAAGGATAACCAACTTCAACTCTCTGCGCCCCCGTACTCTCGAGGAACTCTATCCTCGTATACCCCGCAGGTAGTTTTTCGCCCCCGCCGAGCAGGCCGAGCGCGGCGAGGGCTTGCTTAAAATTTACCTTCGTCACCTTGCAGTCGTCAGGCACACCCCACTCAGATTCCTGAGCAGTCATGTGCACCTGCTTGTTCGGCTCCAGCGTCTCCAACGTCTTGCCGTCAACATCGGTCACCTCACCGCCTGCTTCAGAGCGCAGAGCATACGTCTTACCTATTTCAACAGTTGTTTTCATACCCTCATTCTACCCACTCCAGCGAAAAATAAAATCGTGACGGTGTCGTCTCACCATTTTTTCTACCGCCTCCACGGCACACCTCTGGCCACACCCACCTGCAACCCACGCTCCTCCCGCACCGCCCGCTGCAGCAGATTCCTGTCCACCAGCCCCGCGTCGTAAGCTTCGCAGAAATAACGGAACGCGTCACTCGCATGGCTCGCATTGTCATGCAAGGGCACAGGTCGCTCCACACCGTTATTCCCAGCAGGTGCCGTCCGGTAGTTCTCCAGCGCATTCAGCCCCGCCATGTAGCTGATGCCATCCACCAGCCGAGGCTCACTGCACCTCGTATGGAACACACACTTGCGCAGCACCCTCTTCGTCATGTCAATGCCGAGCCACACGTCGCGCACACGCTTCAGCACCATCGCAGGCAGCCCCTGGCGCTGCACCTTCTGCACATAGCGCGCCTCATCGCTCTCGCGCTTCGCTCCGTCATGGGGCAGGAACACCATGCGCACACTCTGCCCGTGTAAAGCCTCCCAGCTGCGGATAACACCCACCAAGTGCTCCACCCCCTTACCGTTCACCGTGTGGCAATCCAGCACATAGAACATACCATCCCCCCTCGGCTGAATCAACCACATGCTCGAATAGTCACTCATGCCGATATCTACGCTCACGTACAGCGGCCAGTCATCGTCCGCCGTGAACTCCTGCTGCACGCGCCCCTCCGCCCGCAAGCCCGAAATCATCAGGCCATAAATCGCCCCCTCCACCTGCGTCTCGAATGCCTCCTCCGGCGTGCTCGGGAACTCCTGGCGCATACTGTAGCCATAGATGCCGAACTGCGCTGCATACCAGCGTTTCTGAGCCTCGTCGAGCACAATACCGCGCCCCGCAAGCTCACCGAAATAATCCCTCAGCTCCTTGCTCAATGACAGCGTCTCGCCACTCTCCACCCGATAGTCCGGCTGCCCATGCCAGCTGAAGAAAAAGAACCGAAAATCCAGCGGCGTGAGCTTCTTGCCCACCATCTCCATCGCCGCCCTGGTCATCTCGTAGTTCAGCCCAATCTTGCCACCCTCGTGCGTCGACTCCATCACTATCACGCCACCTTGCCCAACCGTCGGCAAGCTGCCGTTTCGGATTTCCATCGCCTTCTTCGGAGCCGTCGCCGCCACATGCCCCAGCTCACTCACATGCAGGAACTGCAGCGTCATGCTTCGCAGAGCCGTACCAATCACCACTGTGCTACCCGTCGCCCAGTGCCCGGTCGTAGCCGTGATAGCCTGTTCCTCCGGCTTCGTCAGCTGATAGATATTCCGGCTGAACGCAGCAATCCTCTCCCGGTCGCCCTTATCCGCCACATGGTCAATACCATCTGCCGGTGGCGTCCTCAGCGCCTCATAGGCAAACTTAATCTTCACCAACTTTTCCTCTGCTGCAGCCATCGTCTTGTCATTGATGCCCGCGTGCCAGTTGCTCCGGAACAAACACCCGTCCAGAATCACCAAACTAATCAGCGTACTCATACCCAACTGGCGCGCCTTCAGAATATTATTCCGGTACCACATATTCCGGTAGAACTCCCGCTGCGCCCAGTTCATTTTAAACCTCATAGGCGGACCATGCTTCACCTCAATCCAGTAAAGATGGTTCAGCCTCCACTCCTGGCTCTCCCAGCAATTATCACTCTCCCAGTCAGCGCCCATGATTCAGTCTTGCACACAGTTTCGCCCAGCGCCCCAGCTCATGCTTCTGCCATGCCTGCGCGCCCCGCTTGTACCCACGGCACCAGCAAACATGCGTGTACCCACGCTCCGCCCACTGCGCCCCGTACTCAGCCAAGCGCCCCGGGTCACCCCCGCAGAACAGTATCGACATCGTCGTAGCGTGCTCCCCCCCCACCGGGTCCATCGGCACCGCTATGAGCACCACCTCCGGCAACCACACCGCAAATCCACCATTCCTGATGGCCGTGCTCGTGTGGTCCTCCGCCAGCCATTCCGCCCGCTCATCCATCAGGCGGACGGCCTCCGCAATCGCATTCATCCCTGTAGAGCCAGTATCGTGCATGATTCCCCAGTATACCTAATTCCCACCGCGTTCGTCTCCTCCCAACGGTTCACCACCAGCAACTCATGCCACCCCGCCGAAAAACTCGCAGCACAGTGCGCAGCCCTCTTCCAACTGCCACCATCCGCGCACACCTCCAAGTGCCGCGTCTCGCAAGCCTCCCCGAACAACACCTTCACCGGCACCTTCGGCGACTTCTGCACCTGCTGCTCCAGCGGATTGTACAGCGGCGTCGTCACTAGCGTCGACGTATACCCCCTGTCGCCACGGTCAACATAGGGCGAATCCTCGTCCACCACCTCAATCCACACGCCGTCGGCTCTCTCCACCAGCAGGAACAACCTGTCCGCCCGGTTCCCATCCGGCAGCGCAGCCACACTCAGCACACGCCCATCCGTCACCCACCGGTGCCAGGCATGCACCTCATGCATGGTATTGTACGTGCACAGCGCCACCTGACCGTCCGCCAGAGCAAACACCGCCACGGTGTCCGGAGTCTCCAGCAACGTAGCGCTCACCGCACCACCATGAGCCTGCAGCACATGCGGAGCAAACACCGTCAGGTCAGTGCTACGGCACCCATCAACCTCGAAAGAGTAGCCATACGCCCACAGCCTACCTCCGCCACGCTGCACAAACAGCGCCTTGTCGTCCACCGGCAAACAAAGCCCCTCAGCACATCCCACACGGCCATGCCTCGTCAACCACAGGTTCGTCGGTGTCACCGCCTGCCCACTCGGCACCGATATTGTCCACTCCGCGTCAGCCGTCCCCAGCATCAGCCTGCCATTGCTCTCCACCATCCAGCCGATAGGATTCTGACTTGTCGTGTACAGCGTACGGTCAATCGCGCTGTCATCCGAGTCACCCATCGCAAAATTGAACAAATCATCAGTCCTGCTCATCCACAGCGTCTGTGGCTGAGCCGCCGTACTCGCAAACACCAGGCGCTGACTGTACACCTCGCACGCCGCCGGGTAACCGTAACGGTTACTCCACGCACACCACGACCAGTCCCACACCTCCATCCTGCAGTTCAGTGCAGGCTTGATGGCATTCACGCACACCCAATCACCGCCCTGCCACCGCAGCTCCACATCGTGCCGGTACCCCTCCACAACCAGCCTGTTCCCGCAACTGTCACTCGGGAATCCAGCCTCCGGTGTGGCCGCCATGTGCTTGCTGCGCGTCAACATCAGCCGCAGCCAACACTCCTCTTCAGCCTCGTCACCCGCCAACTGCTCATTGCTCGGCTCCGACAAGCGCGAGAAACTCACCCCCGCGCTCTCCCAGTCAGCACTCAATTCTGCACCTCGGTAATTACGAATCACCTCATAGCTACCATTCCAGATGCCGCTGCACAGGAACTCCCACTTGCCCCGGCAAGGCAGAGCCTCACCCACCGGAATGCCACGCACAAAGTACCCCGTGTAGTCCTCATACCCCAGACCCTCCGCAATCGCCTCCGCCGGAAATGCCTTAATGCAAGTGAAATATTCCCAATACCCCGTCTCAATAATGAACTTCGTTTTAACAGGCACATTTCCAAGCCCGCCCACCGATGCCACAACCTTCGCCCCCTCAAAACCCGCCACGTTCTCCGGCTTCTCGAAATTGTCAGGGTAACTTCCCGGATCATCCAACCCCGTCACGAAGGAGGAGGAAGAGAACTCTTTCTTGCACACCCACGGTTGTCGCACTTTCTCGCACCATATCGCCACCATGTCACCCACTGCACAAGCCTCCACAGACGTCACCACACGCGCTTTCTTCCACATCACGCTGCTCGTCTCACTGGCCTCAGCCGTCTCCAGCCACACACTCGCACGCAGCGTGTCACTCGCCTGCACCACAGCTTCGCTCGCCTCCTCGTCCGCCGAGAACTCCACATCATATGCCTCCACCCCCATCACGGTTGAAGCCGTCAGCGTCAGCGGCCTCTCCCTTCGCTCATTGAACCTCCACGGAGCATGCGTCAGTTCCAGGCGTTTCAGCGACCACACCCCCGCGTCACTCAGTCGCAACTCCAGTGGCCAAGCATTGCGCGAGCACAGCAACAGCAGTGCATTAACCTGCCTCGCTGTCACATAGCTGTCAAATATGAACGTCGGGCATCCGCCCAGCCCGCTCGAGAAACTCGCCTGCTCCGTGCCGTCCGGCAAAATCACCCGCACCATGCGCGCGTTCACTTCAACGATGAAGCAGCCCCAGTTGCTGGAATATTTGTAAGCAAACAACCGACTGTTGGCCCCCAGCGCCTGCGTCACACCACACATGCCACGCCTGCGCCTCACACCACCCATCTGCCCCAGTAGCCAGTTCTCGCCCACCTGCAACCCGCGCATGTAAGCGTCAATGTCACACCGAGCCGCCATCTCTGGCGCCAGTTCACCACCATTAAAGCATGTTCTCGTCTGCATTTGTAGTCACAATTAATGTTATCACCGTCTCAATCCTCCCCCACACCAGCTTAACACCGGTGCCGGCCTTCCCAAAACAACTCGTCGGCGTATTCCCCGCAACCAACACCATAGGCCTCTCATCCGTCTCAACCAGTACCTTGTTGAGCGCACTCTCCGGCACACCCAAACGCCATACCGGCTTGTATGAACAATCAGCCCCAATAGAACACAAAACCGTCCCAACAGACACACCATTGAGCTGAATATTCAGTGTGTTCTTCAGCGTACTGGCTGCGACACCCAATTGACTGACAGCATACCGGTACGCCACTCCCACCAACTGAGCCCATCTCACATCCGGTAACAAACACGGCAACGGATCCGCAGTGTACGTATTGGACGACAGCTTCTTCGGCAGCCAAACTTCCCCGGCCTCCACTACCAACGACAGACTGAGGGCCTCCCCCACACGCAAACTCTCCACATTTAACGCACTCTCCTCACCTATAGACAGTGTCGCTGTGCGCCCATCATTGGCCGACACCTCCGAACGAACAGAGAGCAACGGGGCAACTCCGCCGAGAGAATGTACCTCCCCTCCAATTATTGCCGTCACATGCCCTGTATGCCCTTGCCCTATAGCCCAAAGCACAAAGTCCGGCAACGCCAAATCAGCTGGGCTCGCAGCCGTCAGCGTCAGCGTCGTCAACTTCTCCTTCGGCTCCTCCGGCACCTCCTTCTGCCACAGCACTCGGCTCCCACGCCGCAGCTCAGTAAACTCACGGTTCCCACGCCATATACCCAGGAACGGCCTATCTGCTCTCTGTATCATAAATCAAGTAATAAACGTTGTTTGCCTTATCCTGCAGAGCATCAAACTCCGCACGCGAAATCTCCACGAACTTCGTCGCATTGTCAGCAGTGAGCACATTCTTATGCAGCTCAGCCATCTGCTCAGCTACCTCTCTCGTCTTAGCATACGGCTCCAGCTCCTCCTCCGTCACATACCCGGCACCATCCTGCACATACTCCCTCACCTGCTTAGCCGTCATCACACCGGCGTCGTCAGCCACACTCTTAGCCAGCCTCACAGCGCCGGCAGTCTCCGTATCCGCCTGCAGCAGCACCGCCTCCGCCTGCGTCCCCATATTCACCCACTGCTCACCGGAACCGGAGTTCACCCATACATACACATCCCAACCGGAACCACTGCGCACCAGGTACTGCACATTCCCATGACCATCTGCCGGTAAATCATTCACCGAATCCAGGATAATACGCTGCACCACAGTCTCCTTCGCCCCCTGCAACATCTGCTGAGTCTTCGCCACCATCGACTCAGCCTCAGCAAACATCGCCTGAGCCTCATTCAGCGTTGCCTTCGCCTCATTCGCAGCGTACAGCGCCACCGACGTACCCTGCCACTCCAGCTGTACCTGTCCTCCCGCAACCTCCGGCATACGCACCGACATGCGCCGAGCACTCAGCGCCTTACTCACATCCTCCATCGTCAGCGACGTCGCCAACACACCCAATCGCCCGAACGCCACACGGCAACGCTTCCCATCCCCCACATTGTACGCCAGCTCCCACAAGTAATCGCCCGGCACCGCCAACATCGGGAACACCACCCGCAGCACATTGATGGCACCCGTATGCTGTACCTCAATCGGCAGCACCGTACCATCCGCAGCCGTCACCACCCCCGTGAACGTCACATCAGCCACACTCACACGGTCAGCACCGCACGAAAACTCCAACTCATACTCCGGCCGACAACCGGCCAGCACCGACAAATTCAACTCAGCTCCCAAATATTCCAGGTTCATGACAACATTCTACCCCTTTCCTCAAAAATTAAAATCGTGACGGTGTAGGCTCATCGCGCACCATCGGCTCCGCATTCGTCCGGCTCAGAATCGCCCGCAACATATCCGCATCGGTCGACACCTCCAACTTCTGCGGCTCATACGCCCCATCCATCTTATTGAGCACATCCACACACCGAACCGCAGCATTAATCTCCCCCGCCTCGGCAGACCTCTCCGCCCACTCCTGCAACCTCTCCATCCTCTCCGCCTTACTCCACAGACTCGCAGCCTCAGCCACCTGTTGAGCCCTGGTTGATAAACGTTGAATTTCACGTTGCACCTCAACCTTCTTCAACAGCCTGCCCGCCAGCGTCCCCGCACTATTCCCCTTACAACCAAACGCCTGCGCATAAGCAGGCCCCTGCTTCATCCCCTCAACAGCAATCAACCTGCAGAACATCTTCGCATGCGCCGTCAACCCTGAACTCTTCTTATCCTTGCTCATAAATCTTCCCTTCAAACAATCTTCTGTAACTCATGATTCACCGCCTGCAGCAACTGCTCCTTCGCACGCTCCCACAGCTCCACCATCCGACACCCATCCGGCGTCAGCGCATAAATACACACCGCATGCCGCCCCCTCGGCTGCACCACATGCCGCTCCACCAGCCCCTGCCCCTGCAACCGGCGCAACTGCTGCCTCGTCGTCTCCAGATCACACGGCATCATCGCCGCAAACACCGAAAACGGCACCACACGGAACACCGCCAAAATCCTCAGCACCGCACACGTCGTCGGGTGCAACGGCGGCCTCTGAGCACACGCCACCAAATCCCATGCTAATGCCTCCACGATACTTCTCCTTTCCGTCATGGCCTCAACTCCTTTCTCATCGCGGCAAACTCAGCCTCAGCCTCCTCAGCACTGATAGCATCCGCCACCTCCTGCACCGCATTCGCCCTTTCCTGAGCTCTGGCGCGCTCCGTAGCAGCCTTTTTACGCTGCCGAGAGTCATCTACCGCACACCAGCTGCAAGCGTGCTCTACGATGTCGTGGAGAGCCTCGAACATAAACCGCAGCGCCGTCGGCCTGTACGTCTTCACAGAATCCGGTGCCGCCGCGTAATATCGGCCCACTTGCTCGGCATATTGAGCAGCATCCGGACAAGCTCTGTACGCCTCACGACTCGCCACAGCCACATCATGCGGCAAAGTACGCAAACGCCTCAGAGCTGGCAAGTGCTCACAGAATGCTCCCATCCACGCCACATACCCCTCATCCACCTCAACCAATGGAGCGCGCGCCTGTTTCGCCTGCGCCTCACTATCCACCGTTGAACATACACATCCCTTATTCTTTTTATCTTTACCTTTACTTTTACCTTGTATAACCATCGTATCTACGTTCGTATTACTATCGTAGTACGTAGGTAATACGTTTGTATCAGCACGCTCATTTTCAAGCTTTTGAGCATTTCTCCACCGAGTTTCAATCGCCACACGACCTGCTTTTCGGCGAGCAATCGTCCGCTTCTCATACTCCACTGAATAGAGCAACACATGCAAATCATCTCCGTGCCATTCCCATAATCCCGCCTCATCCTCCAGCGGAATCCTGGCCAACCCCACGCGTATCAGCGTCTGCCTGCTGGACCACAAGCGAGCACCCGCAATCACCCCGCCATTGCACTGCAAACCACAATACAACGCCAGCATGAGAGCCATACCCACCTTCTCCATCGGCGCATCAGCCAATCCCTCACGCAGAGCCATCGGCACTGCAACAAACTCCAATGCACTCTTTTCTTCAGCCATAATCATTCATCCTTCCTATCGGAGCGCGAGACTTCAGTCTCGCCAGAACCTCAGCAATACAGTCCCCTCCTGTCCCCTATCCTTCACCCGGTGAATCCCCACACACGTCAGCACACGGTCATTCACCCCCAGCGCATCAGCACACCCATCCAGGTACGCCTTGCAACTAGCCAGCGCATTATCCGCATCAGGCCCCGTACCGCCCCAGAAAAACCACGTCACATCATACCGGTTCGGCTTCCAGCCCTCCGGCAGCAAACACATAAGCTCCGCATCACGCCTGGACTTCAGCATCAGCAACCGCGCACGGCCACGCGCCTCACGCACCACACGCTGCTTCGCCGCCCAATGCGACCGACTATTCGGGCTCAACACCCGCCCCGGCCGACTCAGCGCCACAGTCAAAACAAACTCACCATTCATTGCCCATCTACCTTCCTCTTCCTAAACAACTCCAGAACCTTCTCTTTGGCAATGACAAGAGTGTTCACCTCCTGCCCATCTTCAGCGCGTAGACACAGCGTCTCCATCGCATCATCCAACAGGTAAATTAACTGTAGAGCAGTCAGCTCCACCTTATCTCCCATATTGATTGTTTTCATTCCTGCTCCTTTCTATAAGCCTTGAGCGCTCCGCTTCGGTCAGGGTTACAGTGTATGTGGAATCATCCATTGGTTGTGATTTATGTTTAGAATTGTTCCGAAATGAAGGTAGGTCGGCCAGATGGCGCGTTCGGCCTCGGCGTAGTAGGTCTGCAAGCTTTCGTACCGTTTTTGAGCTTCGGCGGTCTTGCCTTTGCAGCCTCTGTAAATGCCGGCCATGTGAGCGTGCATACTCCAGTGCATGTAAAGCCACATGAGGAGACTGGAGACATAGGCGTATATCATTCCTGCTCCTTTCCGTTGAAATGCTTCTCAACAATCCTCCGGGCCTCTTTAAGCCCATCAATCTTCCCCTGCAGATACCAGGCATTGCAGGAGAGAAACTCCCCCGCGATAATGATTACAGCCACAGTAATATTCTCAGCCATTGCAATATCTCCCTTCCGCCCTCAGCTTCGCCTCCAGCGACTCCGCCAGGCTCCGCACCTGCCCCAGCAGAGCATGAGCCTCCACCAGCAGAGCAGCCTTATTCCCCTCATTGGCCGCAGCCAGCAGGCGAGTAGCAGCACTACTCACCCGCCGAGCCTCGTCCATATACAGCACCTCAATCGGCGCACCTTTCGTTTTAACAGTTTTCATACATATACATTAGTTAACAGATTTACCAACTTGACAGCCATAGCCCCCTGCTATATAATCCCCCCGCCGCCCCAAGCGGCGTGGTGCTGTGAGGGTGCGGCATTTACACAAAATGAACATCAAACCCACCCCCACCAAAGCAGTGACAATCCTCGCGATTGTCTGGTACATACTCGACATCCTCGTCAAGACAGTCCAACTGCTGCGGTGAAGACCAGCCCCGCCCGGTTCGCCGAGGCGGGGCGAATCTTTATACCATTTTGAAAAAAGTATTGACATAGAATCAGAAATATGCTTTAATCCAGTCATCCGCGGGAGGGGTCCCGCAGATGTTCATTTTGAAGAGAACGGCTTGCCTGTCATGGGTAAGCCGTTCTTGCTTTACCTCTTCAGAACCCCAACTCTTCACCACCTTCATAGCGTTCTCCCTTCCGTTGCACAGTCAACCCCTTCAAGCGTAGGCGAACCGCATAGCGCTGCCGACCATTCCGGTCAACATAACTACGCCCGCTCACCCAACCGCTCGCACTCACAACATCACCGGCATTAAGCTTCGCCGCAGCCTCAGCAACCTTCAGCCACGACTCCACCTCCACCACACTCAGCTGCGAATTGCCCGCACGATCCGCGGGCAAACGCACCTCCAGCAGCACATCTGCGTACGGCTTATCCTCGCCCCCCACAAACCTGTAGCAAAGCTCCGGTTTTTGCACCACACGGGCCGCTTCAAATCGAAATACTGAGCTCATATATCTTCCTCCATCATCCATCGACGGCGTTGCTTCCTTACCTGATTCTCCTGCAGCAGCTCGACATAGCCCTCACCATCTCCTACTGCGTGATTCCATCGGGCAACCAGTTGCGCCGAGCTCTCTCCCGGCTTTGCCTTCATCTGAAAATCGCATATCGGACACCACACCCGCAACGGGCTCCAACATGTTGCCACATAATCACAGGAAGGACACTTCATCGGCACCCGCCGCAGCAACTTCGCACTAACCTCAGCCACGATATCTCTCCTTTCTTACCAAACCTGCATCACTGAGCGCAGTCCACACAGAATCAATCGCTCGGCGAATCTGGTACTCACTACTGATATTCTTAGGATGAAGAACTACAGAATACGCAGCCTTAGTTGCCCCAATCGGCAGCACGGCAAAACTCAATTTAGCCTCCGTACTGCGCGTTATACGCACCCGGTGCCCGCCAATCAGCAACGGCTCTATTGCTTGGAGCTCCTCAAATAAACGACCACACACTAAAAGCGCATTCATTTTCCTGTCTCCTTGATGGTTCCCGCTGTACATTTCACGCTTCCGTACTCCTCCAGAGTCCCGCGCAACCACTCTTTGCTGGCCTTGGTCGTCTGCTTCACCCCCTCCGGAGCCTTTGCCGACAACTTATCATGCACCAGCTTATCCAACTTGCTAATGCTCACCGAACAGCAGTGAGAGAACTCCTCGCCGCTTACGTCGAGCAACGCGTTCAACTCGCAGAATGCACCACCGGCATCCGCTATGGTGAAGCTCACCTTGCCCGCCCCCAGCTCAAGCCCTGGTATTTCCACCCCGGCCTCCAAGTCCGCACGAACCTTGCGCTCAATAGCGTCCACGTACTTCTTCGCCATGCGCGCTGCGTCCCATGCTCGGCGCCGGTCCTCCAAGGACCACTCCTCCCAGCGCGTCAGCTCCATCTTCGCCGCCTGCTGCACCTGCAACCCCAGCGCAGGACAACTCGCCGCAGCCCGGCAATACTTGCACTGAGTCCCACCAGGGCACAACCTCGCCCCCGGCTTCGCAGCCTCATCCAGCTTCGCATAAATCCACTGACGCAGCGCCTTCACATCAGCCCGCGTAAACCGTGCCAGCTTCGGCAGCTTCCTGCACACAAACGGCTGAAGAATACCGCAATACACAGTCTCTATCTCAGGGAAATTGTCGAACACCAGCAGAGCCAGCGCATACAACTGGCAATTCTGCTCTGCGCTCACCACCTCACCGCGACCGAACTTATAGTCCAGCACCAGAGCCGTGCGCTCATGAGCCCACACCACATCAGCCTGACCGGAGAGTCTCTGGCAAGCGTCAAATAATCTCCTCTCACGGAACAGCACCAGCGCGTCACCGGTATACTCCCGAGCCAAATCCTCCTCCAACTTCCGGCACCACTCCACCGCCTCCGCCTCCTCAGCGTCCTCCGGCATGGTCCCCTCCTCTATGTGCTTGTGCAAGCGCGTACCCATCGCAGCAGCCTCCGACTGCTCACCCTCCGGACAAGCCTTCTCTGCCATCCAGCTACCAGGGCACAGAACCAAGCGCTGCAAGCCACTCGCGCTCGGCAAGCCCTTGCGCACATCCTCCTCACTCATAACAATCCCATTCATAACTATCCCAGCTTAACATCCAGACCGTTCAAATCAATTGACCAAACGTAGGAACAGCCTCCTCATAAGTAGGAGCAGCGACATCGGATGTAGCACCCAGTCCCGGTAGATCATCTTTCACAGCCTCACCCAGAAAACTCGGCTTCACCACAGCCCCAGGAATAGGGGCGTCAATGACCACACTCGCAGGCGCCCCTTCGGCCTCACCATCAGAAATCGCCTGGTCTGTAAGATAGTTGTAAAGCCAGGCCTTCGCCTTGCGCTCGGCCTTGCCCAAAACAGCATCCTGACTCATACCCTTATTCACACGAATCACAAACTCCAGCTGCTCGCGGATAGCCTTGCCCTGGTACACACAGCTCACCTCCACCATCACGCGGCCCTCGCGCTCAATCTTCTGGTACTGCTCACCATTGCGGCTAGTGCCCATCGTAGAACTCTCGCTAATTTCAGCCGGATGGTAAATAAACTTCATATCACGCAGCGCGCCCTGCTGGCTCAGCTGACGCAGAAGGAACGTGAAGCCCTCCTTCGTCACATACATATTGCCGCCGATGATATTGAACTGATTGCCCACACACTGCAAGCCCAGCGTAGCAGCATCGATAATGCAATCGCGAACCAGCGGCATCGGGTACGGCTGATTCATCGTCTCGTCGGTACGGAAACCCAGCTTACTGTTCTTCAACTTCAGCAGAGCCTTCATCACCTTCTCGTCCAACGCCTCGCGCAGATTAGCCACAGCCATACCGTACGCAATAGCTCGGGTAAAATTACCCTGCACCATCCATGCACGCTGAATCTCCGTGCTCAGAGCCTCCAGGTTATTCCCCAGCGCCTCATTCTTCTGGCTCTTAGTCAGAGCCAACTGCATATTATTCGTATCTGTCATAGTCTTATGTGTATTGTTGTTGTCCCTCGCGGGAATCCCTGCTGACGGCACCGACCCGTCAAACGCGGCTGCTGCTTCAGCCACATCGCCCCAGGCGCAAGGCTTATTAAGGCTCCACTTGTTCCTCCGGGCAGGAGCCACTCCCGGCTTCAACTATGACAGGAAACTACCTCGCACACAGCACATCATACGGCGACTTACGCACCGCACCCTCATAAACATCGCAGCCCGGCAACTTCTCACGAAGATAGTCAGCCACATCCCTCACCGCATTGTCCTCCGGCACATCCGGGCGAATCAGCTCATAACACAGCCTCAGCGCCTTCTCCTCCTTATCAATGCGCACCTTCAGCCGGGCACGCACCTCGTAAGTCGTCATCTGCTCAGCACCCTTAATCACCGGCAAATGCAGCACAAACTCCTTCGGCAGAGCCATATCCCGGTTTGCACCGGTCGACTTCTCCTGGTAACTCACACACGTCTGCCCATCCGCCCCGCGATAACTACGGCTGAACTCCACCGAACTCTTCTGACGGAAATTCGCCACCAAATCCAGCAACTCCACCCCGCAAGGCTCCTTAATCACCTTCTCCTGATCCTCCAGAAAATCGCAGAACACCTCCTGGCTCATCCAGCACTTATCCTTACCGCGCCAAGCAACCCAGTCCGGCGTACACTCGCACCTGAAATGCGCCACATCATCCCCCCAGCTATCAGGATTAAACACAGCCTGAGCCTTCGACTTGTCAACAAACACCAGCCCCGCAACATTGCGGGCCAGCACATAGTCAACAAACGTCGGCAGCATCAGCAGCTCCACCATACCCGCATCGCGATACGGCTTGTCCGCATAGCGAGCTATATCGCGCACATGGCAATCCTCATGCACCACCGCAGCACGCCCCGGCACAATCTCCTTCGTCATCCCTGGAGTAAGCAGATTCCTGCTCATATCACCGGCCATCTCAATCTTCGTATTTTCCATAGTCTTAAATAAATCAGTTAATCTTCACCTTCACCGGTGCCTCGCCATCTGCAGCGACCTCCACCGAAGTAACATTCACCTTACGCGGAGCATCAAAATCAAACACACCCTGCGCAGGATCATTCACACAGAACCGCCCCTGCTCATCCGCATACAGCAAGCGCAACCGCGTCTCCTCCTGCGGAATCGAGCGACTCAGCGTCGGCTTCACACCCACCTGGCGCTCCTTACCCAGCTTGCTCACAGCAACCTTCAGCGTCAAGTGCCCCTTGCCACCCGTCTCCATCACCGCAGCAGTCAACTCAGTAATCCCCTCATCCAACTGTCGCAGCAACTCACCATCGTGCAAGTCTCGCAACGCCTGGAAAAACCTCTCCCCGGCAGGAGAATCCGTCGGCATAATCTTCTTTTGAACAGCCATAACTTACACCCCTCCATTAAGCATTCTTAATCTCCAACGCCTTCTCCATCGCTTTTCGCGCGGCCCTCTCCTGCATATTCTTCGCCGCCCATTCACCTACCGTACCCCACGCATCTGGATTCAAATTGAACATCCCACGCACCAGCTTGCTGATAGCGCTTGCGCTTAAGCGGAAAATAGTCGTCTCATGCTTATTTGCACCCTCATCCTCATGCCAGCTTAAACAGTCCTCCTCATCTGCGACAAATAGAATACCGGGTTTATCCATATCTATCTCACCTTTGAGCATTAGCTGCATAATCTCACTGAACTTCAGCTTCTGCACCTCGCAAGCCACATCGGCCTGCCCATCATTCGTATTTGTATCTGTCATAGTATTAATATCGTTAATTGGTTAAGTGCAGCAGATTTCAAACGCCCTGCTGCGCAGCGGAACTTATACCTTATGAAGTCCACGCCCCTAGACGCAGAAGCCGCGAATCGGACTCGAACCGAAATCTCCTACACACTCCCCATTTGAGCTTCGGCGCATTACCTATTATGCTACACGCGGATTATGCTCCCTCTTTTTCAAACGCCTGAGAGCCGGGCGGGAATACCTATTATGTTGGATCTCACAAGAAAAACCAATTAGCCACATCCACCACGAAACGCCACAGCAGTAGCACCAGCAATGGTATTTCAACCCACAGCACCCAGTTCCGCTTACGTGTTGCTGCCTTGACCGCAAGCTCTGAATAAAGCCCCGTCCGGTGCTCACGTTCCGCACACTTCACCGCATGACCTGCGCAACGCGTCGCCCATTCCGAGCACTCACGCACATCCGCCTTCACATCTTCGCCCAACGAAGCACACCTGGTTGTCGTCTCTTCCATCACATCCTTCAGGGAATTGAAGAGTTCATACTTCTTATCCAATTCCCGGTTGAGTCCACGCGCTTTCTGCAACAATGCCTCCAGCCCCGCCTTCGTGTATTGTTTAGTGTTCATGATAAACCGCAGCATCGATATTGACCCGCTCTCCATAATCCACGCCCAACCGTATACACTCCGGTGTCGCACCGCTATGGTAACAGGCCGCCTCCAGCCCATTCAGCGAGCGATACCGCGGTGCGCCGTTCGCCCCGAACTCCGCCACCTGCGCCAGCTCTTGGTTGCACCACATCGGCACATACACCATCGCCAGCACAGCCAATACCAATATTATTATCGTCTTCATGAATTAAAATCAGTTAAACAGTAACCTCCATTTTTTTCCAGCAAGCAACCAAATCGGCAACTCGCACAAAATAACTCACCTTTCGCACCCGCCCCCCGCGAGGAACCGGCAGGAACGGAATCGACTGCTGCAAACACATCTGCCTCAGCTGGTTCTCCGTGAACGCATACTCAGGGTGGTACTGCCTCAGCAACACCTCCGCCTCGCCCAGCGAAATAGGCTTCTTTAACTCTGCATTACTCATAACCTGTATCAACCTTGTAAATTCAACCTAAAACTGTTACACTATCGCCATGGAAAGCATTCTAACCCTCTGCGGAAAACTCAAAGAACTCCTCACCAACAAACAACTCGCAGCCACCATCTGCATAGCCTGGGCACTTCTCCACATCACGGCCTGCCTTCCGGCGCAATTCATCCAACTGCTCACATACTGCCACGAACACATGCACTGGATAGACCTCCTCGGCCTCATCGCCACAGCCCGCATGCTCGCAGCCCTTCTGAGCGTGCTTTACCGCCTCCTCAAACCTTCCGTGCACCGCGCCTGGCTTCGCATCCTCGCAAAGAAAGAAATAAAGCGCATTCTCCATTCGCCGCACAGTGAGGACCACAAAACCCTCACCCTCCTTTACAACACCCCGGATAGCCCCCTTAACCCCTACGCACCACTCACTGAACTCCTCCGCTCTGCTGCCGTCATCAAACCCACCGTCAACATCGCCTCCCTTAACCACCTCACCGGCACCTATACCTGCCCCTTCCAGCTCACCCATTACGCCAGGCAATACATGGAAACATACCGGAATCGGCAACACACCCGCCGCAGCAGGCACACCCGCCTGTTGCTTTTTATCGCACGCTGCATCAAAGCGCGATACAAACAACCCGATTCCAACACCGGCAGCAAAGCCACTCAAAAATGAAACTCCACTCAAATCCATAACTCAGCTCTCCTTACTTCTCGTAGCCGCGGACTTCCCTTAGTACTCCACCCGGCACATAACCGGCATCAGCTTCGGCAGAGCCAGCAACTTCTCCTGCAGAGCCGCGCTAGGTACCCGTTCCCCCTGCAACACCCTCGCCAGGTGAGCAGGACTACACCCTACATTCTGCGCAGCGCGAGTTATCGAATACCCCTTATCGGCAAGATAACGCGCCGTAACCGCCACATCTTTATTGCTTTTCCGATTCATTTTTGATACTATACCGTTATCGTAACCGCGCTTCCTGCGTCACCAGTCTCGCGGTTACACCCATATTTAACCGCACGATTCATTACAATGCAAGAAAAAAATGCACTTTGCGAGCAATTTTCTGTACGCTTCACTGAAGCGCTCGGTTCATCTGGCTTGCGTCAAAAAGACCTAGCAGAGCACACAAACATAAGAGAACAAACACTTTCCAGATACAAAACAGGTGAAAGAATCCCCGACACATACGAACTTTACCGAATCGCCGTTGCCCTCGGCGTCTCCATCGACTGGCTGCTCGGAATCAATTCTCCGACCGATTCATCAACTTCACCGCTCGCACCAACAGCCCGCGAAGCTAAACTCACCGAAAAGCTCGCTATCGCTACCGCAGGCCTCGAAGCCATCCTCGCCCAACTCAAAAAACAATAACACCGCTATGTTTGATTTTTCTACGCAAGAACACGGTAGAGAAACGTTTATAGTTGGCACTCTATACTTTCTTGTTTTCGCCGCAATAATTGTCTATGTTATTGGGTTAAACGTCGATGAACGGTCGCATACAGTGGTTGAACATACTTCTTTTTGGGTTGGAATTACATCATTGCTATGCGCTACGTGGGTTGCCAGTTTGGCTTCTAGCATTAAGTATTATCGCCGTACGCATACCGCATTAACGTCATTATCCTCCTTTTTAACAAACAACATAATTCCCGAAAGAGAAAACTCAGAAGATGACAAAATGAAAGATAAAGATCGATTATCATTAAGAAGTCAGATTACTAATACTCTGGTTGCCTGTAAACATATCGATAAAACGGCCTTGGAAATTTTTAAAAATTTGTCAAAACAGTTAGAAAAAAAGAATTGTTATTATGCAGACATTATTCATTCTGTAAATTTGGCAATTAAACACGCAAGCGATAATAATCACTAAAGCATATCATGAACATGGATTCACAAGTAAAGCAAATTATAGATTATGTATCGAGTCATCCAGTTGTCTGGAGGTTTCTACTTGTAAAAAAGTCTCATACCAGCATCTGGGAAGCAAAGGATTTATATAAGGATTCTCCATTTCGTGTTATTAAATTATATAAAGTTAATAATAAAGACAAAAATGTGATTATATGTACATTTATCAGCAGTAATGGAGAAATTAGCATAATATCCAATATGGAATTACAAAATCCGAAATTATTAATAAAATTGTGTGATATTGTGCAAAAGTCTACAAAAACATCCAGAGAAGTAGATTCATTAAATGGAACAAGTAATATTGATGATATATTTGAACAGGAGTTGTTTACATATTATTATTTACAAAAAGAACAAGAAAAAAGACAAATATATAGAAAAAGAAAGAATTTGTTCCTGATGACATATGTTTTGTTTTTATTTTTTAGTATAACCTTATTTGTTTTATTTATCAACGATAAGGAGAAAGTCAAAGACATAGTTGTATTAATTTCTTGTATTTGTACTCTCGGTAGTTTAACGTCGGCCCTGCTCATACAGTTTCGTGATATACGAAAGATTAGAGACTCTTTCTTTAGCTCTGACGTAATACGCAAGGCTGAACACAGACTTGAAGAGCAAAATAAAGCAAACACATGCAATAAATAGGAACACCATGGACGCTCTTATAGGCATATACGTCACAATAGTCATCGTATCATTGTCAGCGAGTGGCATATACATCTATTGTACCATTCCTCATTGGTGCAGAATGCAGGAAAAGTGTATTCAAGAACAACTCGCTCAAGCAAAACAAACGACGGTCTATCTCGAACAATCCCTGAAAATAGCAGAAGCAGAACTGGTTCCTTTGGAAGAGCGAGCCGAAGAAATTTTCCGGGAACGATACAAACGAGGGGAGAGAGACTTTCACTGGTAAAACCTGCAATGAGAACCAAACACAACATATCGGCTCAAGACAAAGCGGATATTATAGCGTGCATCATTGCTTTTATCCTCATACCCGTCATAGGCCCCTTTATCTACCTATTTATTGCAGACCGCTTTGCTGCCTCTGAACGCGAGCTCCGTCTTTTGTCAGCACTGGACAATGAAATACAGAAGAGCAAAGAACTGTCAAAAAAATTAGAGAACACTCTCACCACAATAAAAATCCTCAAAAATAGAATTGCCTCATACGAAAACCGCACCACCGAAACCACTGACTAAACCACTTCTCCAAACATCCAAACAATTCCCCCATACTTAGCCATGCCAAAGAAAAAATACATGCACATCTATCCTTTTAAGGTTGATTTTGCAGAAGAATGCCTTAACGAAAACACACTAAGCATTCAAGACTTAATGGAAAGCGCACTAGCTAAACTTCTTCAAAAAGAAAAGAAGGAGCGCATATGGAAGATTGAACCTTTCGACGGGACCTATGCAACTCTTCCGGAAATCAAACCTAATCAGGATGGCACCTATTCATTAGGTTTTGCAAAGTTTGATATGACATCCGGCCCCGGGAAAGGAAACCTCAGTTCAGGCGAAATTTCGCCTTTTGAAATGCAGGAAGATGAGGGATTTTCCCATCCAACGGCAGCACTCTACGACCCATCTACCAACGCCTTTATTGCAGAGAGTTCAAATTCATCTATTTCACCCGACCGCATGCTTTCCTGCATCACCAAAGAAATGCCGGAAGACTATCTGGCACAGATAACTCTTATCCCCATCATACAAGAGGACGTAGTAACACAAGTACTGAAGGGCGGACTCATCCGCAAACTTGAGCTTTCCGTATGCCCGGCACTCCTACAGGAAACAGCCTTTCAAAAAGGCATCTCCTTTAACTCTTTTCTGAAAAGCAAAGGCATGAAAAGCTTTAGCGGAGAAATTTCAATAACGTGGAGTGACAAACAGAGCATCCCTAATGAAGCAAAAAAAATCATACGCTGGGCATGTAATCTTGTGACCAGTTGTACAGGCGGCTTTTTGTATCCCATCAAACGGTGCAAAGTCACCCAGGAAAAAGCCAACAACGAGCGAGGTAGCGACTTTTTAGATTTGCTTAATGCACGCGTTAGTGATAAAATCCTCGTACAGGTGGGGCGAGATCGCATGGTTGCTTTCATAGAAAAGTACAAAGCACTGAAAAGCGCCTACAAACAATGGAAACGCAAATACTTCAGCAACTAAAATGGCAGATACCCAACAGGCACAAGAGGGTGATCAGAGCTTTGAAAAGCGTTATCCCTATGTGTACAGCGTCATCGTGACTCTTCTCTCTATTATAATCTGTAGCGTGTTCGGCAATAGTCCAAAACTCAGCAATGAGGTTTTAGAATGCGGGATTACAGTCGGTTCCATTTTTGTGGGATTCAACGCAATATACCGCAACACACTACAAATAAGCAACAACAAAACAGTCGAAAGCCTAAAAAATAGTGGCTATATGCAACTATACCAAGGTTACTTAAAAGCCGTACTAAATTGCTCTCTACTCTTCATTTTCACCTCCTTTATTTTACTATTTATCCACGAAGACAACAGACAAAATATATTAATTTTTAACGCCTGGTTATTCCCAGCAGTGCTTATGGTTCTATGCTTTTACAGGGCAAACGGCTTAGATAGCAGGCTATATTTCTCGCGATAATTAGTCCCCCAAGCCCCCTCCACTGAGGGGGCTCATTATATCCGCCTCACACCTCCGGCAGCGCGCATCCTATACGTGAGCAATTTTAAGCGCCAGCCAAGTTCGAGATAAAAGCTTTCCTATTATATTTCAATACATTAACACAACGCCTCATACTTTTGGAAATCGTGTGTACGTCAAAAGCGTACCGAGGGTTCGAATCCCTCCCTGTCCGCTAAAAAAACCGTAAGTTTAACAACTTACGGTTTTTTTGTTGCGGCGAACTCGGGCTACCTGTTGTCGTCTCAGGGCAAGCCCGAATGCCGGGGGTTAATCGTTCACGACATCAATGAGATCTTTCAGACGCGCGTAATCACCGCGTTTCAGGGTGAAGTTCAGGCGAGGCATGGCGGCCAGCAGGGGTTCGGGGTCGGCGGGGTCTTCCTCCAGCTGCACAAGGTCGCCCTTGGGCATGATGTCGGTGTAGTCATGCCGAATCCACTCTAACAGTTTGTCGCTCAGCGGTTCCATCAGGCGGATGGTGCAGATTTCGCCATTGAAGTAATAGGAATGGAATCGCTTATAGAAACGCTCGATGTAGGCCATGGCGTCCTCCGCACTCTTACTGAGGTAGAGCAAGTGCATGTCGTTGGGCGAGATGAGATTTTCGTTGAGCAGTTCTTTTTCAATGAAGCGCGCCCAGCGATACCAGAATGTCTCACCCGGAATATCAAGCAGCACAATGGGGAAGATAGAGCACTTACCCGTTTGCATGAGGGTAATCGTCTCATAAATTTCATCCATGGTGCCGAATCCGCCCTCGAAGGCCACCAGGGCATCCGTCTGTTTCAGGAAATTGAGTTTACGGGTGTAGAAATAGTAGAAATCCATCATCTTGTCACTGCCTTCCACAAAGGGGTTGGCGTGCTGCTCGAAAGGCAAGGTGATATTGAGGCCGAATGAGTTATCCTTACCGGCGCCCTCATTGCAGGCCTGCATGATACCGGGGCCACCGCCGGTGATAATCATGTAACCGTTGTCGGAGGCCATGCGGGAGAAATCAACGGCCTGCTTATAGGAAGGGTCATCGGGCTGAATGCGGGCTGAGCCGAAACAGGTGATTTTGCGCACGTTGCGGTAGGGCAGGAACATCTTGTCGGCGGCAAACATTTCATCGAGCGTGCGGTTCATCATGTCGAGGTCATGCTCCTCAATATCCGAATCGGCGGCATTCATCACGGTAGCAAGCATCTGCAGCACCACATCGGGATTGTGGCTGCCGCAGAAACGGCGGGAAAGATCGTAGAGGTTGGCGTCCAGCACGGCGTTGCCGGTGCTGACGGGAATGACGGTCGCCGGCATGTGCTGCTCGGCACGACTGTCCAGATTACGGGCGGCGAGAATATCTGGCTTTTTCATATTCTGTACTGTAACATGTTTCACGGTCATTGTCAGCAAAAAAAGCACACTCGGGCTCAAAATAACATGTTTGCACAGCACCTTGCACATAACGGCTTGCGGAAATTGTGGCAGCAGTCGGAATTGAGCGCGAAAAGGCTTGATTTTCGTGGGGGTTTGTACTATAGTCTCGCGCGACATGTCTGAACGTAAAAATCCGTATCCTTTTGATGTATTCGAGCCCGCGTGGCAAGCCACCTGGGACGCCGAAAAGACCTTCAAGGTGCTTAACCCCGGCGAAGAGGGGTTCGATGCCGACAAGCCCAAGTACTATGTGCTGGATATGTTCCCCTACCCGAGCGGTGCCGGTCTGCACGTCGGCCACCCCGAGGGCTACACCGCCACCGACATTGTGAGCCGCTACAAGCGCATGACCGGCTACAACGTACTGCACCCCATGGGCTGGGACTCTTTCGGCCTGCCCGCTGAGCAGTATGCCATCAAGACCGGCCAGCACCCTTCCATCACCACTTACGCGAATATCGACAACTTCCGCCGCCAGCTGAAGATGCTCGGCTTCTCCTACGACTGGGATCGCGAAATCGCCACCACCGACCCCGCCTATGTGCGCTGGACTCAGTGGATTTTCCTGCGCCTGTACCACTCTTACTACAACACCGAGCTGAAGAAAGCCTGCCCCGTCAGCGAGCTTGAAGCCAAGGGCTGGACCCGTGAACAGATTGACAACGTGCGCCTGGCCTATGTGGCCGAGGGTATGGTGAACTGGTCGCCCGACATGGGCACCGTGCTCGCCAACGAAGAGGCGGAAGAGTGGAAGAGCAAGGGCCACATCGTTGAGCGCCGCAAGCTGCGCCAGTGGATGCTGCGCATTACCGCCTATGCCGAGCGCCTGATTGACGAACTTGAGCCGCTCGACTGGCCCGAGAGCATCAAGTTGCTGCAGCGCAACTGGATCGGTAAATCCATGGGTGCCGAGGTGAACTTCACCTGCAACGGCAAGACCATCACCGTTTACACCACCCGCCCGGACACCCTCTTCGGCGCCACCTACATGGTGCTTTCCCCCGAGCACGATTTGGTGAATGAAATCACAACGGCTGAGCAGAAGGAGGCCGTAACAGCTTACCAGACAGCCTGTGCCGCCAAGAGCGACCTGGAGCGCACGGAGAGCAAAGACAAGACAGGCGTCTTCACCGGAGCCTACGCCGTGAACCCGGTCAACGGGAAGGAAATCCCCATCTGGATTGCCGACTATGTGCTCACCGGCTACGGTACGGGCGCCATCATGGCCGTGCCCGCCCACGACAGCCGCGACTATGAATTTGCCGTGAAGTTCGCTCTGCCCATCATTCAGGTGGTGCAGCCGGATGCCGCCGACACGCCCTGGCAGGACTTCTGCGGGTACGACGGCACCATGGTCAACTCCGAGCACCTCAACGGCCTGAGCGTGCCCGAGGCCAAGCAGCAGATGATTGCCTGGCTGGAGGAGAAGGGCTACGGCAGCGGCAAGGTAAACTACAAGCTGCGTGACTGGCTCTTCAGCCGCCAGCGCTACTGGGGCGAACCCTTCCCCATCGTCTGGAACAGTCAGGACGGCAACCACTACGCCATCCCCGAGAGCGAGCTGCCCCTACTGCAGCCCGAGATGGAAGACTTCAAACCCAGCGGTGACCCCCGCGGCCCGCTCGTGAAGGCAACGGACTGGATTCAGTACTCCGAAAACTTCACCCGCGAGACCAACACCATGCCGCAATGGGCCGGTTCCTGCTGGTACTACCTGCGCTACCTCGACCCGAAAAACGAGCAGGCCTTCGTCGACCCCGAGGTCGAGAAATACTGGATGGGCGGCAACAACCCCGGCGGCGTCGACCTCTATGTCGGCGGCACCGAGCACGCCGTGCTGCACCTGCTCTATGCCCGTTTCTGGCACAAGGTGCTCTACGACTACGGTCTTGTGAGCACGAACGAGCCCTTCAACAAACTCGTCAATCAGGGGCTTATTCTCGGTGAAGACAGCCAGAAGATGTCCAAGAGCCGCGGCAACGTGGTGAACCCCGATGATATTGTGCGCGAGTACGGTGCAGACTCCCTGCGCATGTACGAGATGTTCATGGGGCCGCTCAAGGAGGTGAAGCCCTGGCAGACCAAGGGTGTGGAGGGTATCAGCCGATTCCTGGCCCGCGTGTGGCGTGTAGCCATGGTGGAGAACCAGGAAGGCGAGTGGGTGCTCTCCGGCAAGGTGACCGACGAGGACAATGGCGAGGTCACCCCCGTGCGCAAAGAAGTTCACAAGACCATTAAGAAGGTGACGGAGGATATTGAGGCCATGAGCTTCAACACCGCTATCTCCAAGATGATGGAATGCACGAACGCCATGACAGGTGCCGCCACCGTGACCGTGAGCGACTATGTGCAGCTGCTGCACGTGCTCAATCCCTTTGCCCCGCACATCACGGAAGAGCTCTACAGCCGCCTGCGCGCTCAGTTTGCCACCCTGCCCGCCTGCCAGCTCTGCCAGCAGACCTGGCCGACCTTCAACCCTGAATACCTGGTGGAAAACACCAAGGAAATCGTCATTCAGGTGAACGGCAAGCTGCGCGACAAGATTACCGTGGCTGCAGACGCGCCCAAGGAAGAAGTAGAGGCTGCCGCCCTTGCCTCCGCCCGCGTGAAGGAATTCACCGATGGCAAGACCATCCGCAAGGTTATCGTCGTGCCCGGCCGCCTGGTCAACATCGTGGCCAACTGATACTTGTTTCAATCCTCCCCCGCCCTGTCTCGTACGGGAGCGGGGGAGTTTTTTTACCATCCACCCACTCCCTTTAGCTCTTTATACAGGGGCTGTGTCTTCAGCGGCCATCATGACGGCGGCGCTGGTGAGGTTCCATCCCCACCGCCCTACTGAAGCCAGGCTTCTCAAAAAAGTCACGCCCCACCTTAGCCCCATTCAGGCTCTTGGGAGAGTGATACTTCTACGCCTTGTGTCTCAGGCTGCCATTCGCCCCTCAAGTATCGGGCAGTTCGCGGCGCTTCTTCTGTTCTTCCATGACAATCTGGTAGTTGTTCAGCACAGCACCCACCACCAGGTTGAGCAACAGGAAGGCAGAAATGACGAACCAGGAAACGTGGAACAAGGTAATCGCGGAGCGCGGCACCTTCAACAAACCGCATTCGCGGGCCGTAAGCAGGTTGTAGCGCACATCGGTCCAGTCGTCACCGGTCATCACTCGGAACAGGGTGAACATGGCCTCATGCAGCGAACCGTAAGGCTCAGGCGAATTGGTCGGAGCATGGGGTGCCCTGGCCATGAGCTGCTCATACCTCACACGCTCAGGTTCCGTCAGAGTATCCGGCTGCGGTAACCGGAAAAGGGATACCCCCATGACGGCGAACAGGTAGAGAAAGATGAAAAAGAAAGCCAGATTGTAAAACAGCGCGCTCAGGGATTTGATGAGTACGGAGATAATCAGCTTAATCTCCTCACAGGAGCGCAGCAGGCGCAGTACACGGAACACGCGCAGTACTCGCAGAGCCATCGCCATCGAGGTGTTGGGCATCAACGTCTCCGGGATATGGCCGATGAGTACCAGCGTGAGGTCAAAGAGATTCCACCAGGAAGTAAAGAATTGCCGGTTGGAGTCCGCCGCTATATAGCGAATGAGGATTTCCACGGTGAAGATACCCAGAATCACCTTCTGAATCGCGGCCACCACGACATTCGCCGTGTAGGTTTCCACGCCTATCAGAGTGGAATTAATCAAAATAATGACCACAATAAACAGCTCAAACCAGCGGCCTGTGGTCAATTTTTGGCAGATATCTTTCATAACCGGCACAAGGGGTTAATATACGTCAGTGCTTTTTCCAGCCCGGTTTATGGCGGGCTGCAAGCTCGTCAACAACCTGCTCAATGCGCAGACCTTTCGAGGTAAGCAACACGATAAGGTGGTAGAGCATATCTGAGGCCTCGTAAACCAGGCGCTCGTTGGTGCCGTTGCAGGCCTCGATACAGGCTTCGAGAGCCTCTTCACCCACTTTCTGGGCCATGCGGTTCACGCCATCACGGAAGAGAGAGGTCGTGTAGGACCCTTCGGGCATTTCCTCGTGGCGCTTATTGATGAAATCCTGCAATTCCGTGAGGAACAACAGCGGGCTGGCAGCATTCACCTCGCCCCAGCAGGTGTCGGTACCGGTGTGGCACACGGGGCCGTGGGGGGTAGCCTGCACCAGCAGGGTATCGTTGTCGCAATCAAGCTTCATGCTCACGACATCGAGGTAATTTCCGCTGGTTTCACCCTTGGTCCACAGGCAATTACGGCTACGGCTCCAGAAACACACACGGCCGGTTTCCTGCGTGCGGGCGAAAGCCTCGGCATTCATATAGCCGAGCATGAGCACCTTGGCGGTGGCGGCATCCTGCACAATAGCAGGTACCAACCCGCCGCTCTTCTCAAAATCAATGTTCATATCAGCAAAATGGCAGATTACAGAATCATCTTTTCAATCGGCAGCACCAGAATCCCCTGAGCGCCGGCGTCTTTCAGGCGACCGATGATATCCCAGAAACACTCCTCCTCCAGCACGGTGTGAATGCTGCACCAGCCCTCCTGCGCAAGCGGCATGATAGTGGGGCTTTTCACCCCGGGCAGCACCGCCACGATGTTGTCCACACACTCGCGGGGAGCATTCATGAGCACATAGCGCTTGTCGGCGGCCGTCATCACGGCATCCATACGGAAGAGCAGCTTGTCAAGAATTTCGCGTTTTTCCGGGCACAGGTTCTTGTGAGCAATCAGCACGGCCTCGCTTTCCAGCACCGTTTCAACTTCTCGCAGGTTGTTGCTCACCAGGGTGGCACCACTGCTCACGATATCGAAAATCGCATCTGCCAGGCCGATACCGGTTGAAATCTCCACCGAACCGGTGATAACGTGAATGTGGGCCTGAACCCCCTGTTCCTCAAGCCAACGGCGCAGAATCACGGGGTACGAAGTAGCAATGCGGCGCCCCTGCAACCACTGAGGACCGGTGTATTCGTGCTCCTTCGGTATGGCAATGCTCAGGCGGCAACCGCCGAAGCCCAGATTCTTCACGATATCCGCGTCACCACCGCGCTCCAGGTACTCATTGAGCCCCACTACACCGATATCGGCCACGCCGTCGGTCACGGTTTCAGGAATATCATCATCGCGCAGGTAGAGCACCTCCATCGGGAACTTACGGGCAGCCACCAACAAGGTGCGCTTCGAGGAACTCACCTTTATGCCGGCCTCGGCCAGTATTGCCATCGTATCCTCATTCAGACGGCCCTTCGACTGAACTGCTATTCTCAGTTTCATCTCTTCAGTATGGTGGAATTATCGTGAAGTATCAGCGCCTGCTCAACAGGCACATGCACTTATAAGATAACAAACTGCATGAGTCAAGGCGCATTCACGTCATCACGCCCGTGATGGGTAATTTCCCCGCTGTACTGACTCGCGGCGGGATTGACAGAGTACTCGGCCCGCTATATAATGGCACACATGAAGAAACGCACACTACTTGCCATTTTTGCTCTGCTGAGTGCCACCGTTGCCGGAGCCGCCGAGCCAGCCATGCGCGCAGCGCTCACCCGCTGGGAACAGCAGATGGCCGAATATCGGGCTGCGCAAAAGGTTGCCAAGACTGACGAACAGCGAGCCGCCGTGCGTGTGCCCGATGGTAAGGATGTAGCGGCCGAACTGTGGCAGAGCGTGTGCCGCAAAGTAGGGGAACGCGAGGAGCTGGTGCGCCCCACGGCAGAGCAGCGCATGCACGGCGCGAGAGATGAGCGCAAGATGGTGCCTGTCTACGAGTTCGACCAGCCCTGGGCAGCCCCGGCGGTGGTGTGGTTCCTGAACAACCCGCAGGCCTTTGCCGAGGTATTCAAGGGCCGGGAGCGCCGGGTATCGTACTTTGCGAATGCCCTTCTGGAGAGCGTGAACCGCACGCACTATTCCAGCCCGTACATCGGTGAAGCCTGCGCTAAACTCTCGGAGAGCCAGAGTGTGCGTGTTTACGAGATGCTGCAGAAGATTTACACTCGCAACCGCGACCTCACCTCGCGGGCAAATGCCGCCATGGCCATGTGTATCATGCTCAGCAACCCCACCATTCAAGGGGCCGAGGGCAGCGCAGCCATGGCTCGCAATAAGCAACTCTACTTCCTGAAACAGGCCGTGAGCGCCAGCCCTGAGAATGCCATGTTCGGCACCCGCACCCTCAGTGAAACAGCACTCGAAATGGCCTATGTGCTGCGTAACCTCAGTGTAGGCAGCATTCCCCCGCAGCTCACGGTGACCGGTACGGACGGCAAGCCTGCCACTTTCCCCGTGACCGGCAAGGCTAACCTCATCTTCTTTTGGTCCCCCTCAGAGCAAATGGGCCTGAATGTCGTGAGCCGCCAGCACCAGCTTGCCACTCAGTACCCGGGGCTGGTGTTCTGCCCGGTCACGGTTCACTCCCCCAACCACAACGACTGGTTGGTCGAACTGAAGCAGCACAACATCGTGGCCAACTGCTACATGGATGACGCCGAAAACAGCAACGGGCGCGCCTATCGTGTAACTCAGCTCCCCACAGCCGTGCTCATTGGCCCCGACAGCCGCATTCTCTTCATCGGCTACCCCGGCTTACCCCTGCAGACAGCTCTCAACAACCTCTTTGCTGAGCAGAAATCTCAGGCTCCGAAGGTTATCATCGAAGGCGATACCCCGAACATCCAGCCCGGCTCCCGGCCGAACACAGCGCCCGCCGCGTCGGATGAAGCACCGGCCCTGCGCGACATGCCTGACAATTTCTGATGTCAGCCCCTCTCCCCATCGAGGCTATCCGCGCCGACATAACGGCAGCCGTGCGCGAGCCGGGATTCTGCGTGTTGCTCAGTGCGCCGACCGGCAGTGGTAAATCCACGCGGGTGCCGCTCATGCTGCAAGCCGCGGGGGTAGCGGAGCGCGGAACCATCATAGTAGTGCAGCCACGCAAGCTGGCCGCCCGTCTGCTGGCCGGTTATGTGGCACGTCAATACCCCTGCGCACTCGGGCAGGAGGTAGGTTACACCGTGCGTTTCGATTCGCGCACCAGTGCCGCCACGCGCATTCTCTACATGACAGATGGCATACTGGAGCGCCGCCTGACGGATGACCCGCAACTGGCAGGCGTGAGTGCCGTCATCTTTGATGAAGTGCATGAGCGCCGTCTGTCGGGGGATTTGTGCCTGGCACGGGTGCTGGAACTGCAGCACAGCACGCGGCCGGATATCGGAGTGTTCGTGATGTCCGCGACGCTCGAACTGGACAAACTGCAGGGCTACCTGCCACAAGCCACGGTACTGCGGGCAGAGGGCAGGCTCTACCCGGTAGAGGTCAGCTATATGCCGCCATCGCCGGTGCGCGATTCACGCGGCTATGCGGGTATGCCACCGGTGTGGGAGCAATGCGCTGCCGCCGTGCGCCGACTGACTGAGCAGCCCGACTGCGGCGATGTGCTCGTCTTCCTGCCGGGAGCCTACGAAATCCGCCGCACCGTGGAAATTCTCGAAAACGTAGGCTGGATGCACGGGCGGGAGGTCTACGCCCTGCACGGCCAGCTCACGCCCGACATGCAGGCCCGCGCCGTGGAGTGCGGTGAGCGCCCGAGAGTAATCGTCAGTACCAACATCGCCGAAACCTCGCTCACCATCGAGGGCGTGCGCTCCGTGGTCGACAGCGGTACAGCCCGCGAAGGGCGCTGGGACCCGCTGCGCGGCATATCCACCCTGCACATCGTCCCCATCTCACAGGCCCAGGCCGAGCAGCGCACCGGCCGCGCCGGGCGACTGGGCCCCGGCCGCTGCATACGCCTGTGGAGCGAAGCCGAGCACCGCCGCCGCGCCGCATTCCCCGTCCCCGAGGTACACAGAGCCGACATTTCCATGGCATTCCTCAACCTGCTGGCCTGGGGTTGCAAGGGGCTGGAGGGCATACGCCGCTTCCGCTGGCCCGATGCCCCGACCGAAGCCGAAACGGCACGAGCCTGGGCACTGCTGCAGGAGCTGGGGGCCGTCAACGAACAGGGGTGGCTGAGCCCCACCGGCCGGCAAATGCTGCGCTACCCCCTGCCCCCCGTACTGGCACGCCTGATGGTTGCCGGTCACGAGTTCGGCTGCGAAACGGAAATGGCCGCCGTTGCCGCACTCATTCAGGGTGAAAACATCGCCATGGCAAGCGGGCTGAGTGATAAGTTGCAGCATGAGGGCGACTACAGTGATTTTCAGGCTGAGTGGCGCGCCGTGCAAGCTGCGGCCGAGCTGCGCTACGATTCCGCTGCCTGCACGCGCCTGGGTATCATGGCGCGGGCCGCACGTGAGGTCAGTGCCGCCTATCGCCAGCTGCTGGGCCGCGGAGCAGCCGCTGAGCCGGACTTTGCCGCCCATCGCGCCGGGGTCATCGCCGCCCTGCTCGGCTCTTTCCCCGCCCATGTCGCAGCCAGCAACAGCAGTGCCACCGCTACAGCCCGACTCACCGGTCGCCGCAGCGGCAAAATCGCCTCCCCCATCGCGAAAGAGGCAGATATCTTCCTCGCCGCTGAAATCACCGAAATCGGCGGCAAGGGGGTCGAAACGCGCCTGAGTCGCTGCACCCGACTGCAAATCAGTGACCTGAGCACTCACGAGGACGATGTACCCACCTACGATACCGCTCGCAAACGCGTGCTGAACATGCACCGAACCCTCTACCGCGACCTCGTCGTCACCGAGAAAGAAAGTGGTGATGCGGCGCCCGAGCATGCCGCCCCGCTGCTGGCCGAGCGCGTGGTGCGCGGCGATTTGCGCCTGGAGGGGTGGGATGGCCACGTGCTGCAATGGATTAACCGCCTGACCTGCCTGCGCAATGCCATGCCTGAGCTGGAGCTGCCGGAGTTTGGCGAAGAGGACCGCCTGGTGGCCATCACCATGCTGTGTGAGGGAGCGGTGTGCTACAAAGACATCGCCACCCGCCCCGTGCTGCCCATACTGGGAGAATGGCTCTCCCCCTGGCAGAAAGATTGCCTGAACCGCTACGCCCCCAAAGCCCTCAAGTTACCCAACGGCCGCGAAGTCAAGCTCTTGTACCGAGAGGACGGTACCCCCACCTTTGCTCTGAAGTGCCAGCTACTCTTCGGAGTACCCACCACCCCCACCATTGCAGATGGGCGGGTGAAGTGCCTGGTCGAAATTCTGGCTCCCAACCAGCGCCCGTACCAGACGACTTCCGACCTCGTTTCATTCTGGCGCAACGGCTACCCGCAAATGAAGAAAGACCTCGCAGGGCGCTACCCCCGCCACAACTGGCCCGATACCGCGCCGGATGCTCCATAGCGACTATCGGAGCTTCATTCAACAGCTCCCTTGTCTCGCAACAGGCGGGCAATTTCATCCTTATTCCTCCTGTCAGCGGTAGAGTGAAAGCCATAAACCTGACGGGCTTTCGGGGGAGTGTTGCACAACGGTGGTGACGGCAGATGTCGCAGGCATGAAGATGGTGAATTGTAACACCCGCCCCTACCAATAGCAAGAGATAAAACCGCATAGCCCCCATATTACAGAATAAAAGCTTGTCAAATGACAGACAGTGGCGTATAATCCGCGCCCGTTATGAAACAGTACGCTCAACAGCTTCTGCGTTACCCCGACATGGGGATTTCCCTTGATTTTTCCAAACTGCCGCTCACGCCCGAGTTTCTGGCAGAGATGAACCCGCTCATTGAGCGCGCCTACAGTGACATCGCTGCGCTCGAGGCCGGCACCATTGCCAACCCCGACGAGAACCGCATGGTGGGTCATTACTGGCTGCGCAACAGCGCCATCGCCCCCACCGCCGAGCTGAAAGCCAAGATTGACGAGCCGCTGGCCGACCTGAAGGCCTTCGCTGCCGATGTGCTCAGCGGCAAGATTCTCGCCCCCAACGGGCAGAAGTTCAGCACCTGCCTGGTCATCGGCATCGGCGGTTCAGCCCTGGGCCCCGAGCTGGTGGCAGATGCCCTGCCCTCCAACGGGCTTAACATGGCGTTCCTGGACAACACGGATCCGGACGGCATGTACAAGGTGCTCGACACCCTGCCGCTCACCGAGACGCTCGCCGTGGTTATCTCCAAGTCCGGCGGCACACCCGAAACCCGCAACGGCATGGTCTGCGCCCAGGCCTATTTTGCGGAAAAGGGGCTGAACTTTGCCGCTCAGGCCGTGGCCGTGACCGGCGTGGGCTCCACGCTCGACAAGGTAGCCGTGGCTGAGGGCTGGATTAAGCGTTTCCCCATGGAAGACTGGGTAGGCGGCCGCACGTCCGAGACATCGGTCGTAGGTCTGGTACCCGCCGCCCTGCAGGGGGTCGATGTTGATATGCTGCTGAAAGGCGCCGCCGACATGGATGCCCGCACCCGCGTGGCCGACACTGCCACCAACGCTGCCATGAAGCTCGCTCTTGCCTGGTATGCCGCCGGTGAGGGTAAGGGTAAGAAGGATATGGTGGTACTGCCCTACAAGGACAGCCTGGTACTCTTCTCCAAGTACCTGCAGCAGCTCATCATGGAATCTCTCGGCAAGGAGCTCGACCTCGACGGCAAGACCGTCAACCAGGGTATCTCCGTGTACGGCAACAAGGGTTCCACCGACCAGCACGCCTATGTGCAGCAGCTGCGCGACGGTCTGAACAACTTCTTCGTGACCTTCATCGAAGTGCGTCAGGCCCCCACCGACACCGTCAAGGTTGAGGGTAACTTCACCGCCGGTGACTACCTGCAAGGGTTCCTTCGCGGCACCCGCAAGGCCCTCAGCGAGAGCGGCCGCCAGAGCATCACCATCTCCATCCCCACGGTGAACGCCTACACCCTCGGCATGCTCATCGCCCTCTTCGAGCGCAGCGTGAGCTTCTACGCCAGCCTCATTCACATCAACGCCTACCACCAGCCCGGTGTGCAGGCCGGTAAGCTGGCCGCCAACGTGTTCCTCAAGCTGCTGGCAGACGCCGCTGCAGCCCTGAGCACCACCCCCGCCACCGCTGCTGCGATTGCCGCCAAGGTCGGCGCGGATGAGGAGGACACCTACCACGCCCTCGTACACATTGCCGAGAGCGGTCAGGCCAACTGGGTCATGGCTGATTGCCCCTGCTGCGACACCTTCGCCGCCAAGGCATAAGCACGCAGCCTGAAATCAATCATTCAACGTCCGCACTTCCACCCGGGAGTGCGGACGTTCCATTTGCCTGTACGGGTAACAGCTGCGGCATAGCCGGTACTGCCCCCTTCTTAACAAAGTATAAAAAAGAAGTGAGGGAAAACACCCGAAGGTATTTTCCCTCACCGAAGTCAGTTATGCAACTGAGGCTTTATGAAACCTTAGGCGATGGAGTCGCCCAGCTTCTTCATAGCCTCGGCAGCGCGGTTGGAGTAACCCCATTCGTTGTCGTACCAGCCGCAAACCTTCACCATGTTGCCGCCTACCACATAGGTGAAGCCGGCGTCGAAGATGCAGGAGTGGGGGTTGGAAACGATGTCCTGGAGCACGAGAGCCTCCTCGGAGTACTCAAGGATACCCTTAAGCGGGCCCTCGGCAGCCTCCTTCATGGCGGCGTTCACTTCCTCCACGGTCACGTCGGACTTCAGGACAGCCACGAAGTCGGTCAGAGAACCGGTCGGAGTGGGCACGCGGAAGGAAGCACCGTTAAGGAGACCCTTCAGCTGGGGAATCACCTCACCGATAGCCTTGGCAGCACCGGTGGTGGTGGGG
>JAZRKM010000065.1:0-11062 GCA_045646325.1 Akkermansia sp.
TAGGCCTGGCGGGCACCATTCATGGAAACAACTGCTACCAGTGCACCCTCGGGCACACGGACGAACTCCTTGTTCTGCACCTTGATGAGCGGCAGGGAACCGTAGTTGGTGATGTTGACGTACAGCGGATTGCGGGAACCCTGGTAGTACACGAAGCCGTTGCCGGGCACCGTTTCGGTGATGGCGTGCAGATTGTTGCGGTAGCAGATGCCGTTGGGCATGACCGGAGTGGCGTTGCCATCGGGGGTGAGAATGTAGCTCACACCGTCAATCACGTACACATCAATGCGCTGGTCCTGAATGGTGGGCACCGTCACAAAACCGCCGTCCACCACATCGACCTGGGCCATGACTCGCTCAGCCGGTACGGGCTGCGTGGCCGGGGTCTGCACCATGCCGGGGGGTGTCACGCCGGGCTGCATGCCGGGAGCGGGGGTCATGCGGTTCATCATGCCGGGCTGCATACCGGGCTGCATGCCGGGCTGCATGGGGGGCATGTAGCCTACAGGAGCACCGATGTAGAGCACGTTGTTGGCCACGGAGGTACGGCCGGCCAGGTCGGCAGGCCACTGAATTTCAGCCAGCTCAACGGGTTTTTCACCGCCGATTCGGCCAATCTGAGCCGTGGTCAGAGCAAAGGCACCGAACGTGGCGTTGGCGGCCTGCTGTTGCTTATTCTCAGCGCCCTGATAGAATACGTAGTTGTTGTGGCCGGCCTCCTTGAACTGGGCGGAATCCACCGGGTCGCTCACCCACTTGGTGGAGTAGGAATAGGTGGTAATCTTCTTCACGCTGCCGCCCACCTGTTTTTCCTCGCGGGTGGACTGAGTTTCAACCCACTGGTAGTATTCCACCTCGCGGCGCAGCTTCATGGCTTTCATGCTGATACCGCTGAAAAGGTCATCGGTGAGCACATCCTGCGTCACGGCAGTACCGGTGGCGTGAATGAGCTTGCCTTCGTTGAGGGCATCGATGGTCTCCACCGTGGGTACGGATACGCAGACGGCCTCGCCCTCTTCGAGAGCTTTGGTTGTTTTGACGGCGCGCCCTTCATTCCAGAACAGCAGGGGAATACCTGCCAGGAAGAGGACACCACCCGTAATCACTCCCTTGAAGGAGCCGCCGAGGCGGCTGCCCCAGCTTTCTGTTGTTACTTCTTCTACAGACATGGTGTTTTTATTGAGTTTGGTGTTTGTAAGTTGCCGCAAGCGGCGAAGGATGTTATTTCAGGGTGAAACTCTCGGTGTGAATGATGGAGTTTGCCTGAATGGTGGTCTATATCTTACCTGCCCGACAGTATATCCCTTTTACCATGCGATGTCTAGCAAAAAAGATAATACTGAACGAGTTAAAAGATTGTCATAATTCGGATAACAAGAGGGTATAATCGGCCGATTTAATGTATATGGTTGATAATAAGCCGTCATATTGTGTATTTCGTTGTATAAGCGATATTCAGACGGTGAGCTACCTCACCCCGGCGGCTACAGTGAAATAGTTAGCGCTATTGAATTGACTTCATACCCGTCTGCCTTGCTATAATGGCCGGGTATGAAACTCCATCTACCCCTTTCGATACGTCAGATATTACTGTTGAGCCTGCTGTCGGTGCCGAGCCCCGGTGCAGATGTGGGCAGTAGCTGGGACCCCGCCTGGGGAGCTGAGGGGCTGGCCGGTGCGCCCGATGCCGATGCCCCGCAATATGTCGCCGAAATCACAAGCGGCGGCGTGACGGCCCTGGTGCCGCCGCCGGATGGCACCGGCCCTTATGATTTCGGTACGTACACGGCTATTACTCTGCGCGGTACGGGGAGTGCCGGGGCGATTATTGTGGGCGGGGCTTCCGCCACGCAGAGCAACGCTACAGGGGCGGTGAGTCGCAACAGCTGGATAGCTGCAGAGAGCGGCACTTACGATATGCTGGTGGGGGGCAGCTATGCCGACAACTGGGGCGGCGGGGCAACGTTCGATTTTACGGGGAATTCGCATATCATGGTGGCCGGGGCGAGCGTGAACTACATTGTAGGCGGTAATTTGAAGGATGGTCTGTCGGCCTCCTTCACCGGCAATTCCTATATTACGGTGTCGGAAGGGACTGTGACCGGCTCTATTGTGGGTGCAACGGTGGTGGCCCATAATCGCAACTGTGCGTTCAATGGCGATACGCACATCTTCGTGTATGTGCCGTTGGCCGATAACAGCGGGGCGGGCTACAATCAGCTGCCCAACAATATGATAATGGGCGGTTTCGGCTGGGCTACCAACACCTGGCAGACTCAGACACTCGATGGCAGTACCCATGTCACTGTTGATTTGAGCGATTACAGTGGCGCGGAATCCGTCTTTGCCAAGCACATCGTAGGCGGTGGTTTTAACGGCAGTAGTTCGAATACTCAGGTGATAACCGGCGATACCGCAGTGAGTGTGAATCTCGGTTCGCAGAGCAGCTCGGCCCGGGTGGTCGGCGGTATGTGGGTGAATGCCGGCAGGGGGGAATTGAGCGGTATGTCCCGCCTCTCCGTTACGGGCGGTACTTTTGACAATATCGTGCTGGGCGGGAGCTGGACGGACGTCGGTGGTACGACCACGCGGCTGGGTGGTGTGCAGATGTCGCTGAGCGGTAGCACGTTCAACGATGCCGTGCTGGGGGCTACCTACATTACCACCGGCGCCTGTACGATGAGTTGCGGTGAGGTGAATATCGTGCTGTCGGGCGGGGCGGTGCTCCATGGCAGCCTGACGGGTGGGTATCGTATTAACGGAGAGAACGATGCTCAGGTTACTGCCACGCTGGGAGATGTGAACATTGTGCTTGCCGACGGCACGGTCGGCGATGTGACGGGTGGTTCGCATACCTTGCGCAACAGTGCTTCTTCCGTTATTACTCAAGGGAGTATCCATCTGAGCTTGCTTTCGGGTTCCGTGGGGGGCAATGTGTATGCCGCCGGTTATCAGGGTGGTTCAACCTCTATGCAAACAACTGCCACCACCGTAAGCTTGACGCCCGCTGTGGACCTCAGCCCGGGGATTACGGTTTCGGGCGGATATGGCGGCGCAAATGTCAGCTCAACGGTGACGGGTGAGCGCGGCCTGATTTTTGAGAGCGGAAGTTATGATATAGCGGCTGATATTGTATTTGCCGATTTTGATGCCGTGTCCGTGCCGGGCGGCACGGCGGTGGCGCTGGGCGTGTTCCGCAGCGATGGTGACACGCTGTCAAAATATGGTGCGGGTGGTCTGAGCCTGGCGGTTAATCCGCAGTTCCGCGAGCTGAGTGTTGAGGGCTCGCTGGATTTGCAGGGCGGCACAGACGGAGCGCAGTTGGAAAGCCTCACCATGGCGGCCGGCGCCTCGCTGGCCGGGGTGAGCGGCACCGTTACGGCCGGTGGTGAGGGCGGCACGGTGTTGAACCTGGCCATCGGTACGGGGAATGTAGGGGCCGGTGCTGCTGCGAACCCGCTAATCATGGGGGGTAGTGGCGGTACGGTTGATATGGAGTTGCAGGGTGGGCAGGATGTGACGCTTGATTTGAGTGCCGAGGGACTGATGGAGCTGTTGCTGGAGCACCGGGATGCGTTGCCGCCTGTCACCAGCTACCTGACCCTGGTGGACGGTGAATTGACGTGCTCTAATCCATCTCAGCTGGGAATCAATACCTTGCTGAATACCTACGGGCTACGCGTGGACGGCACGGCTGAGGGCAGTCTGCTGGTCAGCGGTGCGGTTGAGGGGATTTACTTCGTGACGGCAGATGCCGCGACAACTGACCCGCATGTGGTTACGACTTATCCCACCCTGGGGTTGTATGCCGGGGTGATTATCGATGAAAACCAGCAGCTCTCCCTCAACCTGCCCGGGGATTCCGCCCCCCGCACACGCGCAACGGTGAACAACCTGATGGGGGCAGAGGGGAGTATGATGACTGTGCTGAATACCAGCGAGAGCGGTATGGTAACCGTGTTGCTGAGCAATCAGGCAGTGGCTGATACCGGTGACGGTACATACCCCACCCTTCCGGCTCGCACGGTGATGCAGGGCAGCATATCAGGCGGCACCGGTACTGAGCTGCTGAAGGTCGGCCCCGGGGAACTGGTGCTGGGCGGTAACCTGAGTGCCGATGCCGCGGGGGTGCTGGAAGGAACACTCTCTCTGCATGGGGCGGATAATGTGGTCAACTCCATGCAGGTGACGGATGGGGTGCTGCGCGGGGGGAGCAGCGGTAATTCCCGGCTTACGGTACAGCAGCAGCTCCGCCTGGCCGACACAGCGCAGCTCCGCGGCCTGCACCTGGTTCTTGCTCCCGCCGCTGCGGCTGATTTCGGCGCGGCCACGGGGGTGGAGTTGTTGTCGCTGCGGGGTGGCAGCACCTTGCAGGGGAATGGCGCGCAAATCAGCCTGCTACCCGGCGGGCAGAGCCGTTACAGTGGGGAACTGCGAGGCCGGGCCACGCTGAACAACGGGGGTAATCTCTTCCTCGATAATGTGACAAGCGCCCCGGGGGCGGATTGGAGCATCATCAATACCGGCACACTCACGGCAGATGTCATCGCCACTCGCCGGCTGACACTCGGCACCCTGACGTTGGGCTCAGGCTCGGTGAATGAGCTGGTGTTCGATACGGACACTCCTTTCGCTGACAGCCTGCGCCTGCATGGGCTGGCCGTGGAGCCGGGGCGCAGTACGGTGCGCCTCAACTCGGTGGGCGCACGCTTCCTGAAAAGTGGTGATTATGTTATCGGGCGGGTGAGCGACAGCGCCGCTATTGATGTGCAGGGGCAGGTGAATACCGAGCTGCTGGGGCTACCTTTTGCCCAGTTGCTGCCAAGCCGCAGCTACCTGTACACCGACCGCGCCGGCAACTTGGTGCTGCATGCCGTGCGCAGCCCCCGCAACCTGCTGTTGCCGTATGCGGACTCGGCAAACTCCGCCGCCGGTGCCCACCTGCTGTGGGAGGCTGAGCCTCCCGGCCATGGCGACCTGTCGCGCGCATACACCGAGCTGCAGCTGCTCATGGCTGGCGGGCAGGGGCGGGCCGCAGCCCGGGCTTTGGCGGAGCTGGCCGGTGCATCAACCGCAACCTTGGTGCCCGCTCTGACGGAGGACATGGAGCGCCAGTTGCGCAATATCCGTAACCGTATGGCGGCTATGGGGGTGAACCCCTGCGTGGTGAATGATGATATGCCCTACTACAATTTCTGGGTGCAGGCAGAGGGGGATTACCGTCACCTGGATGCCGCCGGGCATGCACCCGGCTACAAGTTCAATCGCTGGGGCGGCACCGTGGGGGTAGATGTGGATGTCAATCCGGCTTTTACCGCCGGGCTTGCGGTCAGCGGACTGTATGGTGAGCTGAGTACCGCCTCACCCGACCGGCTCGATTGCGATGTGAGCACCTGGTACCTGAGTGCTTTCGCCCGTTACCTGAGCCGCCCCTGGGTTCACCATGTCGCGGCAACCCTGGGTTGGGTGCAGGCTGACCCTGACCGCCGGGTGAATGTCGGCTCGTTGCACTACAACACCCGGGGGTCGACCGATGGGCACTCTTTTGGTCTGATGTATGAACTGGCATACAACTGGCAGCCCGATGTGTACGAACCTGACTTTACCCTGCAACCCCTGCTCAATATCAGCTACCGCCACAGCAGCGTGGGTAGCTACACCGAGAGCGGTAGCGATGCCGCCCTTCATGTCGACCCGCAGAGCATGGACACCCTGCGCCTGAGCCTGGGCGCTCGCCTGCAGACCGCCTTCGGTGAAAATATCTACAACCGCAAATCTGTGTGGGAGTGCAGGGTGTTAGGCGGTTTTGACATAGGGGACCGCCGCGGTCAGGCCGATGTGGCCCTGGTGAACGGCCGCGCGCGTGAGCGTGTGCAGAGTGCCCGCCCGGGGGACTTCGGGGTGGAACTGGGCACCGGGCTGGCCGTGCCGTTGGGGCAGGAGAGCGGCACGCTTTTTCTCGATGGTGCCGTGCTGCTGCGCTCGCACCAGAGCGAGTTCCAGGCCACGGTGGGGTACAGAAATCAATTCTGATGGCTGAGGTCGATTTCCATCAGTTCCTGCACGAACTCTTCGGCGGCCTGCGGTGTGTAGAGGGCGCGCCCCATGACGGTGGGGCGTGTGAAGAGTGAGCCGGCGAAGGTGCTCTCGGCGCAGGTCTGCAGGGCGGCGAGGGTGGCTGCTCGGTGGCGGTAGAGCTGCTGCAGGTGCTCGGGGCGGCAGTCGATGTAGATTTGCAGCGGCTCGGCAGCGGGAGTAGCCGGTACCAGGCAAAGGATGAAGCTCGGTGCGAAGGCCGTGCCGGTGGCCAGTTCGTGCAGGCGTACATCGCCGTGGTTGGGTATCAGCCACATGCTGCGGTAACGCTCGCGCAGTTGCGGGGTGGCACTCAGCAGGGCCTGCAGCAGGGGCAGCTCCGCGGGCGCGGGAGCACAGGTACTGCGTGCGAACCAGTCGCACATGGCAAAGACGGTGCCGTCGGCGGGGGACTGCCCCGGCTCGTAGTGGCGCTGAATGGTGCGGCTGAGCACCATTTCGCTGGCCGGTGCTGAGCTGAGCTGTTGCCTGCCGTGGCTGCGGTGGCCGGGGCGGGGGAGCTGAGGCACGAGCTGCTGCAGAGCAACGGTGGCGATATGGAGCCGCTGTTGCGGCGTAAGCGGGGTACGGGTGGTGCAGCCCTCCACCTGCACACTCAGGCCAGCGAGGTAGTGCGGGCTCTCGATAAACTCGCGCAGCGAACCCAGTGCCGGGAACAGGCTGCGCAGGCGCTCGAAGCTGTAGCTCTCGCAGCGGTTGAGCGCGGCGCGCAGCAGGTGCTGCCCCAGATTGACCAGCGGCAGAGTGCAGCGACCCTTGCGCAGTTGCAGGGTGCAGCAGAGCGGCTCACGCAGGCGCTCTGCCAGGGGGGCGGTGTCGGCTGTGGGGTGTTGCTCACAGCGGTTGAAGTACAGACGACCGCTGCGGTAAAAATCACTGTTGCAGAACTCCGGCTTGAGGTCGGCGGTCAGGGTGATGCCGGTCTGCGGCAGCAGGCCGCTGTGTACCAGCGCCGTGTTGAGCTCCTGCACGTAGCGGCTGTTGGAGGCGCTGTGGTAGTGCAGGGTTTCGAGCAGTCGCAGCGGGTTGGTGCAGTCGTCATCGTACTTGCGGCGGCCGGTGGGGGCATGCGGCGCACGGCGGTCGGCAAAGGGCAGGTAGCGCGCCCCTCGGCCTATCAGCTGAGCTTCGGCCACGGTTTTGCCGCCGGGTTTGCCGGTGCTCTGTGTGTCGTAGAGCCGCACGATGTCGCAAAGGTTGAGAACATCCCACCCCTCATTGAGCATGTCGACGGCGAAGATGGCGCGAATTTTGTTGGCCGGCGATTCCAGGCTGTTGAGCAGCAGTTGTTTGTCGGGGGTGATTTCCGTGTTGTCCACCAGCAGCAGTTTTTCGGCCGAAAAGTCCTCTTGCAGCTCGGCAATGAGGTTTTCCGGTGAGTAGCCGGTGGCGGTCAGGTGTTCGAAGATGGCCGCGGTATCTCCCGTAGCGGCATGGCGCAGTTGCTCCAGTTCTGCCACGGTCAGGGCGCGCAGGGCGGCGCTGAACTCGCGGTGGAAGGCGGCGTTCTCTTTGATAAGTCGAGACTTGAAGAGGATGACCGGTTTGCACTCCAGGCCGATACTCGCGAAGAGCTTGCGCTTGTACTGGCTGAGCAGGGTGGCTAGCAGGGCGCGCTGCATGGGGGGCAGGGTGCTTTGTTGCAGGCTGATGTTCTTGGAGTAGCCATCTTGCCGGAACCGGCGCAGTGAGTAGTCGAAAATCAGCTTGTTGCGGTACTTCTCTGCCAGATTGTGGTTGTCGAAATCAATGGTGGCCGAAAAATCCAGCAACACGTTGGGTAACGCCGAGCCGGTTTCGGCGTTGAAAAGCCGCAAAACCGTATTTTCGTAGCTGGGCGCGAAGTCCGGCGCCTCGAATGCCAGTTCCAGCTGCTGCGGGGTGAGGCTGTGCGGGGCGCGGTTTTTGCGGGTGGAGGCGTTGATGTGGTGCGCTTCGTCAGAGATGAAGACGATACTCTGCTGGGCGAAGTCATCATAAGCGGCGCAGCCCTCGCGTGCGGTGTTCAGGTCGGAGTGCAGTTTCTGGATGGTGGTCAGGCACAGGTTGATGCAGTCGGGCTGCGCTTCGCGGAAGTTGTTCACCGCACGCACCTGCACGCGCTGCCCGCCCAGCTCTATCACCGGTGCAAAGAGGTACTTGCCCGAGGACGGATTCAGAAAATTCTCACGCGTTTTTTCGATGATGTTGGTCGAGTTGACAAAGAACAGGAAATTGCGGTACCCCTGCGTGTAGAGGTGCAGCATGAGCCCCGCCATGATGAGTGTCTTGCCGCTGCCCGTCGCCATGTGAAAGAGCAGGTGGTGCAGGGCGGTGGGGTCTTGCCCGTAGCGCTGCCAGTAGCGTAGCCACGCGGCAAAACAGTCCGCCTGATAGGGGCGCAACTGCAGGGCGGGATTGAGCCCGGCCGTGATGGCGGCGGGCAGCTCTGGCGGCTCTGGGGCGGGAGTGCTCATGCCTGCCCGGTTGCGTAAAAGGCGCGGTTGAGAGCCCGGTCTGTCGGGCTCAGGGTGAACTCATCGCTCTCCAGCTCGCTGAGCGGCACGTAGAGCATATTTTTGTCCAGGCTTTCCAGCAGCAGCGATTTCTGCTGCTGCAGCGGCAGCTCACACTGCCCGATGGTGGCGGCCAGCGCCTGCATATCGACCCGCCAGTTCAGGTAGCCCTTCTGTGCCATGGCCGCCTGTACTTCTGCCAGCGCCTGAGCGCTGTCTGCCGCAGCAATGGCGGCGACCCAGTGGCTGTTGGCAGCGGCCGGCTCACAGTAGACGGGTGAGTTGTCGCGGAAGCGGCGGTGCATGATGCTCACGGTGTCTTCGAGCTGCTCTACAAGGATGTAGCGGCGGTTCAGGTAGCCGGCCACATAGCCGGTGGTTCCGCTGCCGGCAAAGAAGTCCAGCACCAAGTCGCCCTCATTCGTGCCCTGGCGTATGAGCCGCTCCATGAGCTTGTAGGGTTTTTCGGTCGTGTAACCGGTGCGCTGCACGCCATCCACCTTGATGCGGGCGGCCACGGCGGCTTTGAACCAGTCAGCGTCATCGATTCGTTTCTGCTCATCGCTCAGGCGGCGGATTTCATCCGCCAAATCTTCGGGGGTGTGGAAGAGTTCCCACCAGTCCTCGGGGATTTTACCTTTCTCGCTGTAACTGCTGCTGACGTTGGCGCTCATCTCGCCCTTGAACCCGCCGGCATGCACCTCGGAGCGCAGGCGGATGTCATTGCCGTTGAAGACCCACTCATTCGGGCTGCGCGAGTACCAGAGTATGGTATCGTGCTTGCGGTTAAGCTGTTTCATGCCGGGGGAGCCGGGCCCTGTGTAGCACCAGATGATTTCGTTGCGGAAACAATCGCGCCCGAAAATCTCGTCCATCAGCACCTTGCAGTAGTGCGCCTCGTTCCAGTCCAGCTGCACATAGATGCTGCCGTCGGGGGTGAGCAGGTCACGCGCGACCTCAAGCCGGTTGCGCATGAACGTCAGCCAGGTGCTGTGGTTGAAGGTGTCGTTGTAGCCGAAACTGTCACCGCCCGTGTTGTAGGGCGGGTCGATGTAAATCATTTTCACCTGCCCGGCGTAGCGCTTGCGCAGGCTGTAGAGGGCCAACAGGTTGTTGCCGCGGATGATGTAGTTATCCTGCTCGCTCAGTTCGGTGACGGGGTGTACCCCTTCGCCGGTGACGCGGTGGAAGTTGCAGAGTGCCTTGGGTTCGGTCAGGCGGTTGATTTCATCCGGCGCCAGGGTTTCGTTCCAGAATACCTCTTGTCCGCGGGCATCTTCGCGCGTCTGCCCGCCCTCCAGCAGGCAGTCTTTGTAGGGCCAGCTGAGCACGACTTGGCGGCGCTCGGCCAGCATGTCGCCTGTGCCGTCTGCCAGGCCTATGCTGTTGCGGTAGGCGGTGTAGCTGTCGGGCAGAAAGTTTTTGTTCGCCACGAAGCGCAGGAACTTCACCTTGTCAAATACCTGCACCCCGTCAACATCGGCAAAGAAATACTGCCGCAGCCCTTCGTGCCCCAGCAGCAGGCGCAGCAGCTCCGGCTGCAGCTCCATGGCCGCCGCCGCGATGTTGTTGCGTATCAATACCCCTTCGTTCGTGCAGAACCCCGGCGTGCGCCGCAGCAGTTGCTCCAATTCCCTGAAAAGTTCCCTGTTGTTCATTCCGGCTCTGCAATGTGTTGATATGAGCTTTTCTAGCATATTCCCGCCCTCAAGTCAAGCCGTGTCTCTGCCCTGATATACTTCGTATTTCCGAAAACGTCTACCATCTTTCAATTGGTGCTTGACACTCGCGGGGTTGGCAGGCACAATAAGCGGCATGCAAGCAAGAGTCATCATACCGCTTGAGGAATTCCCCGAAGAGGGGCTGTGGGTGCAGGGCGAGGCTGATGGTGCCCTGTTCGGCACGGATGATACCGGCGCCGCCAGTGTGGGGGCGCTCAGCTACCGCCTCGAAGCCCAGTTGTTCGAAACGGAGTTGGTGCTGCGTGGCAGTGTGTCCGCTCCCTTCCGCCTGCGCTGTGACCGCTGCCTGCGCGAATTTGAGTATACCGTGGCTGTGGATGACCTTACGATATCGTGTGATGTGCGCGGGAAAGCTGAGGTCGATGTGACGGAAGAATTGCGCGAAGAGGTGCTTCTTGAGCTCCCGGGGTACCCAAAATGCGAAATTTCAGGCCTTGAATGTGAAATAAATGACACAATTTGTGATTTTAGGCTGGACAAAGACCCCCATTCGGGTGTAAACTCTGCCACCCCGAGTGGCAAGAGCGTCTGGGATGCCTTAGATGATTTCCCGCGTAAGTGACGCGAAGGCCCCACTCTCACTCACAGAAATCTTAACCAGAATACAGAACTATGGCAGCTCCGAAACGCAGAACGTCCAAGATGAAGCAGCGCTCCCGCCTGGCCGCTCAGGCCTGGAAGGCCCCCAAACTCGGCAAGTGCCCCAAGTGCGGTGCAGCCGTTCCCGGT
>JAZRKM010000066.1:0-15750 GCA_045646325.1 Akkermansia sp.
TTTTATTTGCCGCTAAAATAACGAAGGCCGCAAAGACGTCATGCTATAAAGCAGCCTTCGCTAAATGGCAATTTGGCGAAGTGAGGGCGAGCGATAGAGAGCGGAATTTTGAGTCCGTAGGACGACAGACAATAGCCGGAGCCGAAGCTGCGTCAGCAGCGAAGTCTCCGGTAGCCGGAGAAAAACATATCGGAGCCCCGCCGGATGGCGGGCCGACAGAAGGCCGCCGCACGGGATTGAGCCATGGTCATCTGTCGGGCCTCCGCGTTCCGCGTCGGGGCTCTCGTTTTTTCATTCTTCCCGGTGGTTTCGCTGCTGGCGCAGCTCCACCACCGGCTACTATCTGCCGCCCCTCGCGGGGCTAACCCCGGACTTCGCCAAATGGTAATTTAGCGAAGTGAGGGCGAGCGATAGAGAGCGGAATTTTGAGTCCGTAGGACGACAGACAATAGCCGGAGCTGGAGCTGCGTTAGCAGCGAAGTCTCCGGTAGCAAGCGAAAAATATATCGGAGCCCCGCCGGATGGCGGGTCGACAGAAGGCCTCCGCATGGGATTGAGTCATGGCCATCTGCCACCCCCGCGGGGCTTTTGAGTTCGTTGGTCGTTGCGCCCGCGGGCTGGTTCGATAAATCCTGATTTGTTCAACAGCGGTTGGGTAATCATCAAATCTGAAACTGCGACTGTCCCGTTTGCGCTCCGCCATGGGAGCAGTTGTGACTTGACAAATGCTCGATTTGGTAGTAGGGTATGCGGCGTGCAAGCGAGCGAACAGGAGCAGATGATACTTCCCTTCACCGAGAGTGAAGTGGCGGCGCTGCAGGTAGCTCGCGAAGAAGCTCTGGCGGCTGCCGCCACTGAGCGCCTGTGCCGACGTTCCCGCACCGTGAAGCAGAGTCGGCGCGGGCAGTCGAATGGTGAGCCCTGTCGATTGGGCGAGGGGCTGAAACTTATCAGCGGAATTCGCCGCGCCTGCAAGCTGGTACCGACCGAGGTGCAGAAGAAGATGCTCGATTACGATGAGCTGGCTACGGATGAAACTCAGGATGTGAGTGAGCGCTTGGAGTTCGATGGGGCGCATTTTATTCTGACACGTTGTCAGCACCCGCGTTTTCTGCGACGCGAGGCCGGGGATGATGCCTATTACGTGACCTGTCGATTGCCTGAGTGTACACTGGGGAATTCGGCCGTGGGTGACAGCTTGTTGGTGCATGCGGTGTGCAACAAATTTTTCGCCCGTTTGCCGCTGTATCGCCAGTTAAAGTTTTTTTCAGATTTCGGCCTGGTCGGTGTGGATGAATCGACGCTGAGCGGTTGGTTGCAGGCAGTGGTGAAAGCCCTGCTGCCGCTCTATGAATTATTTTATACTCGTCTGCATGAGCAAGTGGAATCGTTGCAGGTGTACGAGGCACCCACGAGCGACATTCGCGGCAAGCGCCCCATTGGTTACATGTGCGCGACCCGCGCAGGAGAAACTGGGCAGGTGCACTACCGCTGGCGAGAGGAACTTTCGGTTCACATGCCTGAGCATGGTGAGGTGTTGGCACAACCGCCTGTCATGCGCGAACCGCTGTTTATCGCGGCCCCCGGGGAAGGGGAGCTCTCAGCGGTGATATATACCTTCCTGGATGAGTGCGAGCGCTGCGGTGTGGTATTCGGTCAGTGGTTGCTCGACACCCTGCACGCATTGCCCGGCCACCGTGGTGACCTTACTCCCTTATTGCCCCGGGGTGGGGAGGCGCAAGATTGAGCGTTCGGCTCGCCGTTTTTTTGTGAATGGTTGCGAGCCGAATTTTTAACGGCGTTACGAAATTGTGTTATTTATGACCGTGTTGCTCCCGCAACCAGACTGAGCACCTTGGCGGCAATGTAGGCGCGCAGTGTGTTTCGGGGCATGCCCGGCAGGTAGACGGTTTCGGTGTGGAGCGGGCGGGCTGCACCCCGGCGGGTGATAGCCAGGCAGACGGTGCCGACCGGCGGCTCACCTTCGGCTGCAGTAGGTCCGGCATTGCCGGAGACTGCTATGGCCATGTCGGCCCCGGCTTGTCGCATGGCCCCGGCGGCCATGGCGGCTACAACAGGTTCACTCACCACACCGTGTTCATCTATAAGGGCCGGCAGTACGCCGAGTTCTCTCTCTTTGGCTTCGTTGCAATAGGTTACCCAACCGTAGCGGAACACGGCAGAGGCCCCCGGCACCCCGGTGATGGCCGCGGCAATCAGTCCGCCGGTGCAGCTCTCTGCTGTCGCGAGGGTGAGCCCGGCGGCCTCCAGATTTTTTACGGCAGCGAATGCCGCCAGCTCCAGATTTGAATCCATGGCTGTTACTCCGGTACTTGCACGGCTACTGTGGCAAAGGCGGCCATCCCTTCACGGCGTCCCAGCGCGCCAAGTTTTTCATTTGTGGTGGCCTTTATTCCCACGCGGCGCGGAGCCACGCCGAGTATGGGGGCGAGAGTCTCCTTCATCTGTACCACGAAGGGCATTATCTTAGGCGCCTCTGCAATGAGGGCGCAATCAACATTCACCACGCGCCCACCCTGTTCGTGCAGCAGCTCCACGGCTTTTTCCACGATACGCAGTGAGCAGATATTCAGACAACTGTCATCACCCGGGGGGAACCAGTAGCCGATATCCGGCTCACCGATGGCGCCCAATATGGCATCCGCCAGCGCGTGGCAGAGCACATCGGCATCACTGTGGCCGGCAAGCCCCTTTGTTTCGTGTACTTTCACTCCGCCGAGCCACAGCGCGCGCGGCTCTTCCGAGAAGCGGTGAATATCATAACCTAAGCCTACTAATGTTGTCATGGAAAAGTTTAAATGTTAAGTGTTGATGTCATATTATTCAGTGTGCCTCCAGCCAGTTGGGGGCGTGGTTGGCTTCCACCTCAAGGGGTACGCCGTGGGGCAGGGGGAGAGCACCCTGCATCGTCTCGATGATTTGGGGGATGAGGTCATGCTCGTCACGGTGAAGGTCGAAGAGCAGTTCATCGTGAATCTGCATGATGAGCCGCGACTTGCGCCCGCGCAACAGATTGTGTACACGCACCATGGCGATTTTTATCATGTCGGCTGCGCTGCCCTGAATGGGAGTGTTGATGGCGTTTCGCTCGGCGGCTGCGCGCAGGTTAAAGTTGCTGCTGTTCAGGTCGGGCAGGCGACGGCGGCGGCCGCAGAGGGTCTCGGCATATCCCTTCTCACGGGCGGTGGCGATAAGGGAATCCATACAGGATTTTACACCGGGGAATTGGGTGAAGTAACTCTCGATGAGCGCGGCTGCTTCTCCTCGGGGGCAATCCAGTCGCTGCGAGAGCCCGAAGGCAGATATACCATAGATGATACCGAAGTTTACCGTCTTGGCAGCTCGGCGCATGTCGGGTGTAACATCTTCACGCTCTACACCGTATATGCGTGCAGCGGTTTCTGCATGGATATCGCGCCCCTCGGTGAAGGCGGCTATCATGGCGGGATCGGCCGAGAGGGCAGCCATGAGTCGCAGCTCGACCTGAGAGTAGTCGGCGGAGAGTATGCTGTATTCCTCACCGCGGGCGATGAAGGCGCGGCGTATCAGCTTGCCTGCGTCGGAGCGTACGGGGATATTCTGCAAGTTGGGGTTCTGGCTGGCCAGGCGACCGGTGGCTGTCACCATCTGCTGCAGCGAGGAGTGAATCCGCCCATCAACCGGGGAAATGTAGCGGGGGAGGGCGTCCAGATAGGTTCCCTTGAGCTTGCTGAGTTCACGGTATTCGAGTATATCTTGAACCAGGGGATAGGCCGGGGCCAGTTTGCGCAGCGTCTCTTCATCGGTCACATATTGACCGGTCTTGGTTTTTTTCGGCTTGGCCAGCAGTTTGAGTTCACCGAAGAGCAAGTCACCCAGCTGGCGGGGAGAGTTCAGGTTGATGGGGCGGCCCACAACCTCGTCAATGCGGGTTGAAATGGCGGTAATCTGCTCACCCAGCTCGGCAGAGGCCGCCAACAGCTGCTCCGGCTCTACCCTCATGCCCTCCTGCTCAATGTCTGCCAGAACCGGCACCAGCGGGAACTCAATATCGCGCATCAGCGCTGTCTGCCCGGCGCTTTCCAGCTGCGGGGCAAGTATATCGGCCAGGCGCAGGGTGACATCGGCATCTTCCGCGGCGTAGTCAGCCATCTGCTCCACGGGCACGGCGGCGGTGTTGCACTCTTTGCCGGCGATGTCGCTCAGGCGCACGGTGCGGTAGTTCAACAGGGCCTCTGCCATGTCATCCATGTTGTGCCGCAGTTCGGGGTACAGGGCGGCGTGAGCCAACATGGCGTCGAAGAACGGCCCGGCAACCTCTGCCCCGGCTGTGTGCAGCACCTGTAAATCGAACTTCAGGTTCAGGCCCACTTTCTCAGCACTGCCTGCAAAGGCGGGCAGGAAAACCGCCGGGCAGCGACCGTCATCCACCGGCACGTAATAGGCTTCGCCCGGTTTCAGGCAGAATGACATACCCAGCATGCGGTCCTGTAGCGGGTCGAGCCCCGTTGTTTCGGTGTCGAACGCCCAGCGAGGTGCCGCGGTCAGCTCTGCTGCCAGAGCCGCCTGTTCTTCAGGCGTGCGGATAAGTTTGTAGGTGTGCGGGGTGTTGTTGATATCCGTCAGTGAGGGGGCTGCGGCGAAGAGGTCGAGCTGCAGCGGCCCTTCGGCTGCAGCGGGCGCAGGGGCGGCCGCCGCGGCGGCTGAGGCAAAGAGGTCATCCGGTGCAGCGGCTCCGAGTCGCTTGTCGAGCCCGCGGAATTCGAGTTGAGCAAAGAGGGCGCGCAGGGCCGGTATGTCATAGCCCACGCGGGCGCAATCTGTTATGGTAATGGGCAGGGGGGCGTCTCGGCGAATGGTGGCGAGTTCGTACGACAGGCGGGCGTTGGCTGCGTTGGTTTCAATTTTCTCGCGCAGTTTACCCTTGATGTCGGCTGTGTGTTCCAGCATGTTCTGCACGCTGCCGAACTGGGCGACGAGCTTGCGGGCGGTCACGGCTCCCACGCCGGGTACGCCGGGGATATTGTCGCTGGCATCTCCCATGAGTGCCAGTATATCAATGATTTGCTTCGGTTCGCTGATGCCCCATTCGGCCAGGAAGTCCGCTTGGTGAATCACCTCAAAATCAGCGCCTTTCTTGCCGGGTTTGTGGAAAGAACAGGTGGGGGAGAGCAGCTGCCCCAGGTCTTTGTCGAGCGATACCATGTAGGCGTGCATGTCACCGCGCTCATCAGCCAGGCGGGTAAAGGTGCCAATGAGGTCATCTGCCTCGAAGCCCGGCACCCGCACTACGGGTATGCGCATGGCTTTCAGAATCTCGATAATCCAGGGGATGGAGTCACGCAGCTCCTGCGGCATAGCTTGACGGTTAGCCTTGTACTCCGGGTACTGCTCGTGACGGAACGTGGGGCCGGAGGGATCGAGACAAGCAACAATGTGCGTAGGCGACTCTTTTTCGATAAGCGACAGCACCGTATTCGTGAACCCGAACATGGCCGAGGTGTTCAGACCGGCTGAGGTGCGCATGGGGGCGTTGATGAACGCATAGAAGGCGCGGTACATCAGCGCCATGCCATCGAGTATGTAGAGAGTCTCCATCGCGCGCATTTTATCACATACGGGTGGGCACTGTCAAACGTCTTTCGTTTCAGCGCTGGGCCGGGTGCGGCATATGCCCTGCGCGCAAGGTCGGGCGTTTGCTTTGTTTTTGGTGTTTCGGTATCATCCTTCTTGACACGGAGCGCTTATTTTGCTAATAAATAGGGGAAATGAAGCCCAGATACGTATACCTGATTATGCTTGCACTCGGTCTTGCCGGTGGCTACCTGGCAGCACCGGCTCTTCTGCCGATGCTCAGTCAGGGTGAAAAAGTTGCCGTTAAACCGGATAAACCTACGGAGCAAACAACGGAAAAGCCCAAAGTGGAAACGGAGGAAACGGTCGCTGACACATCGGACGATTCCGCAAAGGGTGAGGATTTTGACTGGTCCGGTGAGCCTGATGACGGTCTGGATCGCTTTGCAGATGCCGAAGACCCGGATTCTTTCCAGGACGGTGAAGAGGAGGCTATCGGTGAGGATGACGATGTAGAAGGCGAGAATGTGACCCCTGAGCAGATTGCCAAGTATCGCCGCAAGGGAACGGGGCAGGGGGAAGATGACGGCATGCGTCCGGTGCGTGAACCCGCCTTCAAAGCCAAGATGAGTCCGGCGGTGTGGAAACAACCCAAGATTCTCAAGCGCCGTCTGGCCGGTCGTTTGCGCTCCCGCTTGAAGGGGGTTGATCAGGACAGTGTGGAGAAATACCTCGAGGACCCCGAGGTGCGCTTGATGCTGGCCCAGTGGGAGCTGCTTAACCGCTGTAATCTCGATGTGCTCTCACAACTGATGCGTGACCGTAAGGCCTGCGAGGCACTGGCTCCGCTGCTCAATGACCTGCAATGGATTTCAGATTTTGTATACGATGGTGAGCTCACCTATGGCGAGGTTGCACTTTCCATGTTGGCCCACTTACGCCAGGTCGACCCCAAGATGGATGAGGAGATACTGGTGGATGGCGGCGACAAGCCGTCCAATGTCGGGTTGAAACGCCGTGTGGCCGGCGTGGTGGCAGTGGAGTTCACCCGCAATGGCTGGTACGGCGAGGAAAAGGAGCTTACGCAAGAAGAGCGTAATAACATGAAACACCTCGGCTATCTGACGCCGACATATCCCGGTAAAAAAGGAAAGGCCAAGACAGACTTCTACCGCGCTGCCCGCGAGCGCTACCTGTACTTCGCAGAAAGTATCGACCAGAACCGCCTGAACGGTTACTTCGCTCAGCTGCCGACCTGGCTGATGCACTACTGCTGTGGTTGGAAGGGCAACAGCCCCTTCGGTACGGCCAATACCATGCGCTGGCTGCGCGACAACTGCGCTGCTCCCGCCAGAGCATATACCGGCATGGCTTACCAGGTGCCCTATCTGCCCACGAACGTGTATGGTGACTCCATTTTCACGCAATGGTATTACCAGCCGTTTGACGTGATTTACCCCGACAACTTTGCCAAAGAAACCCGCGATGTCGGTGCTGTGTGCGGTGGTTTGTCACACTTCGGTACCTCGGCCGCCTGTGCCAATGGTGTGCCTGCAATCACCATGGGTGAGCCCGGGCACTGTGCATACGCCGTCTATTTTGATGGTCAATGGCATGGCGCTAACTCGCTCTCCGAAGACCGCCACCCCCACTGGAATACCTGGGGTGAGACCACCTGGAGTGCTCTGCAAATGCAGACTGCCATGTATCAGCAGGGGCAGCTCACGCGAGACGCCCAGATGGTCTGCACCCTGGCCACCATGCTGGGGCAGTACAACAACCCCGTCAACGCACTCAAACTCTTCGAGCTGGCTGTGCAGATGCAGCCCCTCTACCGCCCCGTGTGGGATTTCTACATGGACACCGCTGCGCGTTCGCTGGGTAAGCGCCCTCGTAAATGGCTTGGTGTCAACGAATTCGTCTGTAGCTCCATCACGCCCGGGCACCCGGAAATGTGCGCCAAGTTCCTGCGGGAGCGTATATACCCCTCCATGCTTAAGACCCTGCGCTCACCCAAGCAGAAGCTTGCGGCCTTCGAAGCGTACTTCAAGAATCTGAATGTCAATGAAAAAGCACAGTGGGATTTCCACTTGCTGCTTGATATGCAGTACGACTCGCTCGGCAAGTCTCGCATTCACAAAGAGAAGTTTATGGACATCCTGGTGGACAACGTGGCTAAGCACCCTGAGTTCTGCCAGATGATTGCCTGGGCTATCAAGAAGGCTCATGCTGAGGGCAAGCCGTTCAGTAAGAAATTGATGGCCAAGATTGACGAGGCTATTAAGGCCAACCCCGATTCGAAAGACCTCATCAGTTGCGGTGTGATTCGTGGTGCAGAGGAAATCGGCGACATGGAACTGGCTAATCTCTGGAGTCAGGACTACCTCAAACCCGCAACGAAGATGCCCGAATTCGAGCCTACCGGTGGCAACCTGGTGTCGGAGGGCGGTCTGGTCACACTCAGCAAATACAATGACGACCAGAGCAGCATCATTAACCATGCTGCCGCTCTCACTGAAAACGGTGGCCATATTTACTCCGCATTCGGTAAGCACCAGACGGTAACTGTGGAGCTACCCAAGAAGACACGCATAGGCGGTATCGTCATCGTTCCGACCAATGGCTGCGGCTCCTACCGTACGTGGGGCATTGAGATTTCCGCTGATGGTCAGACCTGGAAGCGACTCACCGACCTCCCCGATGGCTCGTCTGAAGCCTATATTCGTGTCTGTATTAAGCGCAGCCACCCCATGGCCAAGTTCATCCGAATCGATTCCGGTGAAGATCAGTTGGTAGGTATTAATTTCAAAGCAATTCTGATTTATGATAACAAGAAAGTCAAGTAAAGTTCTTGCCGTGCTGGCCCTGTTGCTGGTACCGTTTTCCTGGGGCGCCCAGCGCGCCGAGACTTTCCCGGAGGCAGTGGAAAAAGCCGGCAGTGACGGTGTGATAGCTTATTGCTACGGTCCGGACTGGAACGCTCGCAGTGTGCATTTGCTCAAAACCTTTTGGCAGACTCCCGCAGCGGAGGAAGCCGCCGGTAACGCTGTGATGGTGGCAGTGCCTTTCTATGAGCGATCTGAGGCCAAGGGTGCCGAAGACGCCTCTCGGATTCGCGGCAATATGCCCGGCCCTGCTTTCAGTGTGTGTCCCACGGTTATGTTCTTCGATAAGAATGGTAAAAAATACGCTGAATTCCAGGGCTCGGATTACCTCGGCTCGGATGATGAGTGTACGGAGGGCCTGAAAAATATGCGCAAGTACCTTGATGCTCTGCGCAAACAGCAGGAGCTTCTGGCCAAGGCTGAACCCCTGGTCGGCATGGAAAAAGCCAAGGTGCTCGTGGAGGTTGGTAATCTGCCGATTCCCACCCCGGAGGATTATCTGCAGCAGTTGGAGCTGGCCGACCCCACTGATAAATTGGGCGGTATCCGTCGCAAGAAGTTTGACGCGTTGAAGTTTATGTATAAGCAGTTGGATACTCCTGACGGCTTCATTAAACCTGATTTCGAGGCTGATTACGCCCAGATGAAGAAGGATTGCCTGGCCATTTTTGAAGATGAAGCCTATAGCGCGCGTGACCGTCAGGCGGTTCTCAATCTCCTTATCGGGCAGTCCCGCAGAGAAGCCATACAGGCCAACCAGCTCAAGGGGTACATCAAAAAAGTCCACAAGGCCGACCCGGAGACAGACTACGGTAGGCTTTCCCCCACCCTTGTCAACCTGTGGGGTAATATGAAGCACAAGCTCACCCCCGAGGAGCGCAAGGCCGCCCGTGAGGCCAAACGCGACAAGGCAAAAAAGAAAAAGGCTCGTAAGCGCGATGAACGCCGCGCCAAAGACACCATCGAGATTGAGTGATGAGGTGTGATGGAATGAGTTTGTATTCAAAATCCCGGGGCTGCCCGGGGTTTTGAGTTATCAATAGGTCACTGTGTTTTTACTTGTTTTCAACCGCTTTCATGCCACAGGAAAACAGGTAGCCTCTGCGGGTGTCATTATGGAATTTCCGGATGTCGAATTGCCCGTTTGCGTGGAGACGCAGAGAGTAAAAGTAGCTCGGATTTGATTCATCTGACCCGACTAACACCTTTGCGGGAAAATCATCATGGGTCAGGGTGAGCTGACGTGTGTACTTTACGCCGTTTGGGTTTGTCCACGAGATCCGGGTATTGATAGGGAAGTAATGCCGGTTGATATAGAGGTAGATTTCCGCTTTGCCGGCATCATTGCAGGGGGCTTTGAAAGTACCTTGCCCGGTAAAATGGTATGGTTCTTCCGAAAAAGTGTACCCGACCCCGGTAACGTCAAAAAAGCGCTTGATGGGCGAATACCCCGTTTCTATGCTTGAACAGGTGAACTGAAGCGGAGCGTTATTGGTACACATTGATATGTCTACCTGAACCGTATTGCTCTTGCAACCCATACAAACCGCTGCCGCCAGGCAGACAGCAGTAGTGGAAAGTATGTGGCGATAGCTTGGTATGCGCATGGAAATATGTTGTTTGTCCGCTATATAGACGCTGCTCGGCGCGAGTTTTGTTGAGCCTGCATGAACAAAGTTTTGCGCTACTCGTCGTCCTTTTCTGCGTCGCTCTGCTCTGACGCTCTGTCTCGCCACTTGTAGTAGAGGTGCAGCATGCCCCGGGAAAGAATATACGAGGCGAATATCCACCCCAGTATCAGAATGGCTAAATCCGGGCGGCGGCGCCCCCAGCTGGGGAGCCAGCGGCGGTAAATCAAATCCTCCACTTCCCAATCCAGCAGGTTGAGTGTCAGAATGAAAAGAAGCATGCTCACCAGCATGGCGGCAACAAAGGCCACGCACTGATGGCGCTGTTCTTCATCGCTGATAAGCATGCAGCAGGCTGCCGGCAGCGGCAGGAGCATGCAGATTATCCACAGGGCTGCATGTGGGGAATTGCGTAGCCAGTCAGTCGAGGCGAGAATCGCTGTCGTCATAGGGGGCACCGTGTTGTTCGGTATATTCCCAGCCGGGCAGCAGGTGCTGCCAGAACTCATGGTGCTCGCTGAACGCCTCTTCCGCCATGCGCTCTTTCGTCATGCGGAAGGGGTATATCTGCACGGGAACGGATTTTACACCGGCTTTGAAGGCCTCGTTCACCAGGGTATATATCTCCTCGATTCCCGGGTCGGTCATCGCGAAGCAGCCTATGGAAACATCGCTGCCATGCACCATGATATAGGAACCGGTGCGTCCCAGGGAGCGGTCATAGGCGTTCGGGTAGCCGATGTTGAAGGACAGGTGGTAATTGCTGCGCGGGTTCATGGCTCCGGGGCGCACGCGGTAGAATCCCTCGGGGGCCTGTTCATCGCCCTCACGGGTCTTGGGGCCGATATCACCGCTCATGCCGGCGATTTCGTAGGTTTTTACGAGTTGCCAGCTATGGTCGGGCTCCTGTACATAGAGCTCAAACTCGTAATCCTCTTTAATGATTCGGATAAACACCGGCTTGCCGAAATGCCGCCCCAGGGTGGGGGTGCTGTTTTGACGGGCCGTCTGCACGCGTTGCTCCGGCGGGGGCGCCTCGCAACCGGTGGTCAGGGGGAGCATGAGCAGTGATACGAGGGTGAGGCTGATAAATCTCATGCCGAGGGCTTTTTATGGCGACCACGCAGGAAAGATTCGAAGATTGCCATCAGCAGGGCATATACGAGCAGGAACAGGCCGGTCAGCGCTGCCGGCAGCCAGCTGTGGGCGCGGAAAAGCTCTGCAAGCTGGGCAGGGGCCGGTTCTCCCATGCTCAACCAGGTGTTCACTCCCAGCGTCAGCAACCAAGTGAGCAGCAGCCACAGGCCATAGCACACCACGCCGGTCAGGAATACGGCCACCTGGTTGCGGGCACACAGGCAACCCAGCAGCCACAGACTCGGTATCAGCCACCAGAAAACAGGGTATTGATTGAGCACTCCGGCATAACCGGCAGAGTCAACAATGGCGTAGAGCCGGGGCGTGATAGCTGCAGGCATGCCGGCAGCGATAAGTATCAGCTCAGCCATCAGCAGGAAGGTCAACGCGCTGAAAATAACATTCCAGGCAATATCGAGGCCGCGCACCAGGCTCAGCACCAGTGCAATGCCGGCAGTCCAGGCCAGTACCTGCCAATCTGATACCGCATGAGCGGTAAGTTGCTGCCAAAGCTCACCGGCTTGCAGACCGGCAGTGGCATCCTTACATGCCAGTACGAACAGGACAAGAAGAACAGAACAGAGAATTCGGAAGAGAGCCATCAGGATTTTCATGACGGCCGCTATTTTAATCGTATGGCTCCCCTTCGTCAAGGTCAATGTGCACAAATAATGCAAATGCCGGGGTTATTCTGCCGGCTTTGTAAACTTCAATGGCTAAAAAAGAGTTGCCAAATGGTGGGGAGAAGGGTATACTCAGGGGCGTATGAGCGAAGAGCCTGAGGATTACAATGCTTTCGGGAAGTGGGATGCCGTTGGAGCAGCTGGTATGCTGGGTGTATTCCCGGCTGCGCTTAACTTTGTGTTCAACGACCACGACATTTCGGTTTCCCTGCTTTCTATCCCGGTGCTTGCGGCTGTAGCCGTGTATGTGGCCGGTTTGGTAATCGACGGCAAGGTGTTAGGGCGAATCGTGAACTACACCGGTATTGCTCTCACGGTAGTGTATGCTCTGGTCGCTTGGTACATGTGGCAGGAGAAGGTGGAAGTGCTTTTCCCCACGGCTCCGGCGGAGGAACAGCAGGGCTCTGCTACTGAGCAGTCGACCCCAGCTCAATGATATTGACCTCAGGCATGCAGAAGAAACGCATGTTTAAAATACTGCCGACCCCGCGCGATACCAGCACACGCCGACCTCCCTCAAAATCAAAGAGCCCCGCAGGCATGGAGGAACGGAAGCTCAGGTATTGCCCGGTGAAGGGGATGCCCAGCTGCCCGCCGTGGGTGTGACCGGAGAGCATCAGATCCCAGTCATATTCTCTCAGCAACCAGCGGCTTTCGGGGTCATGTGAGAGCACCAGAACCGGGGTGGATTCCTGTCCGGCGAGGGGCAGGCAGCGCTCGGGAGCTTCATCCCCCTCATTCCAGTCGCCCAGCCCGACGATACGCAGGGTGCCGCCGGATGGAGTGCGCCAGTCTATAGCCTGATTGCGCAGCAGAGTGACGCCGGCCGTCGCATATACTCGCTCGACTTGTTCCTGTTTTTCGTAATCGTGGTTGCCGAGTACGGCAAAAGTGGGGGCTATTTCGGTGAGATTGCGGAATCCGTTGACAGCCCATCGTGTGCGCATGAAGCGTTCATGAGCCATCACCAGGTCACCACCGAAGATGATGAGGTCGGGCTTGGCTGCCCGCAGCAATTCCACTACTTTGCCGAACTGCTGCGGGTTGTTGTGAAGGTCGGTAACAAGCGCTATGCGCAGCGACCCGGTGCCGGGCAGCGTCTCTGCCGGCAGGGCCGTGGTGTTGCACTCCAGACTCCCCGCCCACAGTCCGCCGGTAAATTCAGCCGTGCATTTGCAGAGCTGTGCCGCCAGAATGAGGGTGACGTAGCGGTACTTGTTGCGAATGATGTGGTCTGTCAGTCGGCGGATGAGGTGCGGGTTTTTCATCTGGGGGGTGACAGGGTGGGTTATTGCGCTGCGTTGAACATGGCCAGCTCAGGGGCGGTGAAGATACCGTCCTTGCGGATGAGCTTGCCATCGAAGTAGATTTCACCACCACCGTATTCCGGGCGCTGTATGCAGACCAAATCCCAGTGAATGGCTGATTCGTTGCCGTTGGGGGCCTCGTCATAGCACTGACCGGGGGTCAGGTGGAAGGAGCCGGCAATCTTCTCGTCGAAGAGAATGTCGCGCATGGGCTTGAGCACATGCGGGTTCACCCCCAGCGCGAACTCGCCGATGTAGCGGGCGCCCTCATCGGTGTCGAGTATCTTATTGAGCGCCTCGTCATTGCCGTTGCAGTGGGCCTCCACAATCTTGCCGTTTTCGAAGCGGAAGGAAACCCCATCGAACGGGATACCGTGGTAGATGGTGGGGGCGTTGTAGGTGATGGTGCCGTTGATGCTGTCGCGCACGGGGGCGGTGTAGACCTCGCCATCGGGTATGTTGCAGTCACCGGCGCAGATGATGGCCGGCACGCCTTTGATGCTGAAGCGCAGGTCGGTACCCGGCCCCACGATGTGTACTTCGTCGGTGGATTCCATCATGGCCTTGAGCAGCTGCATGCCTTCTTTCATGGCGGCATAGTCCGCCAGACAGCAGCGGAAGTAGAAATCCTCGAAATCCTCCGTGCTCATACCGGCTGCCTGAGCCATGCTCGGGGTGGGCCAGGCAAGCACCGTCCACTTGCGCTGATTGACGGTCAGGTCACTGGCGGCTTTCATGTGCTTGCTGACGATTTTCATGCACTCGGCAGGCACGTCGGCGCTCTCGAAGCTGTTATAGTCGCCGTAGAAGACGATGTTGACGGCCATATCCTGCGCGCGCTGCAGGCGGTAGCGGCCCTCGAGCTCATATTGCTCTTCGGTGGCGGCCATTTGCAGCTCGCGGTTGATGGCAGCGTGGCTGATGTCCACATGGGGTATACCGCCGGCGCGGCGTACGGCGCGGATGAGCTCGACCACCATGGCATCAGGTATATCGAGCATTCGCAGGTTCACATGCTCGCCGGGCTGCACTCGCACGGCGTAGCCCACTACCTGCTCAGCAAGTTTCTGATATCTCGGGTCTTTCATGATATTCAGTCCATGATGGGGTTGAGGATGGCCAGCTCGGGGTCGGTGAAGATGCCGTCTTTGCGAATCAGCTCACCATCGAAGTAAATCTCACCGCCGCCGTAGTCGGCACGCTGTATGCAGACCATATCCCAGTGTACCTGAGAGCGGTTGCCGTTGTCGCAGTTTTCGTAGGCCTGGCCGGGGGTGAAGTGGAAGGAACCGCCGATTTTTTCATCGAAGAGGATATCGCGCATGGGCTTGAGGATGTAGGGGTTTACACCCAGAGCGAACTCGCCGATGAAGCGTGCGCCCTCGTCGGAGTCGAGTATCTTGTTGAGTGCCTCGTCATTGCCGTTGCAGTGGGCCTCCACAATCTTGCCGTCCTTGAAGGTCAGGCGAATGCCGTCAAAGGGGATACCCTGGAACAGGGTGGGGGCGGTGTAGTGAATGGTGCCGTTCACGCTGTCTTTGATGGGGGCGGTGAAGACCTCGCCATCGGGGATATTCATTTCACCGGCGCAGGGGATGGCCGGCATGCCCTTAATGCTGAAGCGCAGGTCGGTGCCGGGGCCTACGATGTGTACCTCGTCCGTCTGCATCATGCGCTCGGCCAGCTTGTCCATGGCGGCTTTCAGGGCATCGTAGTCCGCCAGGCAGCAGCGGAAGTAGAAATCCTCGAAGCTCTCGGTGCTCATGCCGGCACCTTGCGCCATGCTGGGGGTGGGCCAGCGCAGCACGCACCATTTGGTCTTGCACACGCGGTGGTTGTGCACGGGGCGCATGTGTTTCATGGCCAGCTGCATGGCCTCCGCCGGTACGGATGAGTTCTCGAAGCTGTTGCAACCGCCGCGAATGGCGATGTAGGCGTCCATACCCTGCATTTCAGCCAGTTCTAAGCGGGCAATGCTCTCGTACTGGGCATCCGTGGCACCGGCGAGCATTTCGCGGCTCACGCGGCTGTGGCGCAGGTTGATGTGGGGGATACCGCCGGCTTCGCGCACGGCGCGGATGAGTTCGATGGCGATTTCATCCGGGGCATCGATGATTTCGAGGAGCACGTGTTCTCCCGGCTGGACGCGGCAGGAGTGGCGGATGAGATTCTGGGCAAGCTGAGTGGTGCGGGGATCAGTCATGGGAAATGAATAGTGAATAATGATTAGTGATTAATGGGGGTGGTGAGTACCTGGATAGCGTTTCGGAGGTCCTGCTGGGTGATTTCCTTGCTGAGGACGGGGTAGCCGAGTTGCTTGAGCAGGACAAAGCGGATGGCGCCGTTCAGGAACTTCTTGTCGTTTGCGGTGAGGGCCAGGGCTCGGTCTATATCGACGCCCGTCGGCAAGGTGAGGGGCAGTTCCAGTGCCTGCAGGGTTTCGAGCAGGTCGCGTTCTTCTGCTGCGCTTAATCCGGCGTATTTGCGGGAGAGGTAAAGCGCTGCGCGCAGCCCCAGGCTTACGGCTTCGCCATGC
>JAZRKM010000067.1:0-1570 GCA_045646325.1 Akkermansia sp.
ACATGGCTACGATCCGACTTGCCCCCGGAGCCCGTGTGCTCGAAACCGCCCACGGGTCAGATGCCCCCATCGCCCCCCGTACCCAGGTATTTCTGGCTGCCGGTACCGTGGGTGGCGGTGCCGTTTGCCTGCTGGCCATACTCGGCATCAGCATGCTCAACAGCAAAGTCAAGAACAAGCACGACATTGCCGCCCACAGCTCGCTGCCCGTACTGGCAGAGCTGCCCGAGCTCACCCGCCGCGAGCGCCGCAACAAGGGGCTCTTCGTGCAAGACCCCCACTCCACCATGGCTGAGGGGCTGCACATCCTCCGTAATAATGTGGACAACTTCCTGCCGCGCCCCGATGGCCGAGGCCACATCATCCTGCTCACCTCAAGCATGCCCAACGAAGGCAAAACCCTCGTTGCCGCCAACCTTGCCGCCACCTTCGCCCAAACCGGCCGCAAAGTGCTGCTGGTGGACGCCGACCTGCGCAAGCGCTCCCTCTCCCACGACCTCGGCGGTAAAGGCCGCAACGGCCTGACCACCTACCTGCTGCACCGAGAGAGCGAGCTGAGCAACCTTATTCACAACCTCCCCCAGGCCATCCCCACCGCCAAGAATGAGGAAACCGCCCGCAAGCACGACGGCCGTGCCGACATCTTGTACGCCGGCCCCGCCGTACCCCACCCCATCACCCTGCTGGCTCAGCCCCTGCTTGGCAACATGCTCAATGAACTCGCCGCGAAGTACGATGCTATCATCGTCGACGCTCCGCCCTGTGGCATTCTGGCAGATACCGACATCCTGGCCGCCCACTGCGACATAACCCTCTACCTCGTGCGCGCCGGCATGATTGACAAGCGCTACCTGTCCCAAGTGCAGAAAATGGCCGACCAGGGCAAGCTTCCTCACGCCGCCTACGTTATCAACGCCGTTGACTTCAAGTCCAGCAGCTACAACTACTACGGCTACACCTACGGCCACTACCGCTACGGCTACGGCAATAAATAAAGCCACACGCCCGAACTTCGCCACCGTGCCACGCATACACCGCATGTTCGCACTCTTCCAGCGCCGCCTTTCCCTCCGCAGGCTCCTGCCCGGCGGGGTGGACGCGCACTGCCACCTGCTGCCCGGTGTAGACGATGGTGCGGCTGATATGGCGGCCGCGCTGGAAATCGTCCGCACCCAGCAAGCCCTCGGTTTGCGCGGCGCCATCTGCACCCCGCACATCATGGCCCGCTACCGCGACAACACCCCGGCCAACCTCCGCGCGCGCTTCGCCGAGCTCTGCCGCGAAATCTCCGCGCAAGCCCCGCAGGGTAGCCCCTTCCAACTATATCTCGCCGCCGAGTACATGCTCGACGAAGCCTTCCCCCACCTCCTGGAGCAGCCGGAGCAGCTCCTTACCATCCCCGCCCACCTCATCACCGGTGGCGCTTCCGCAGGGTCTGGTGGCAACAGTGAGCGGAAAACGGCTGCTGGGGCCGCGCAGGCGGATAGGCAGGGGGCGGAGCCGGACTTCATACTCGTTGAACTGCCGCAGTACCTGCTGCCCGAGGGCTGGCTGGATGTAGTGGACCGCA
>JAZRKM010000068.1:0-77485 GCA_045646325.1 Akkermansia sp.
AGAGCCATGCGCTCGGAGGGCACGCTGGAGTTTTCGAAGCTGTTGTGGCCGCCGCGGATGGCGATGTAGGTATCCATGGCCTGCATTTCTGCCAGCTCAAAGCCGGCGATGGAGGCGTATTGGTCATCTGTGGCGCCGGTGAACATCTCGCGGGTGATGCGGCCGTGGCGCAGGTTGATGTGCGGGTGGGCACCGGTATCGCGCACGGCGCGGATGAGTTCGATGGCGATTTCATCGGGCGCATCGATGATTTCGAGCAGTACATGCTCGCCGGCCTGCACGCGGCAGGAATGCGATATCAGGCTCTTGGCCAGTTGGGTGGTACGCGGATCAGTCATGGCTGTTTCGAGTTTGGAGTTTGGAAAGGGGATTAGCGGGCGACCGGGGTGGTGAGCAGCTGCATGGCTGCTGCCAGGTCTTCGGGGGTGACTTCTTCAGACAGCACCGGCTCGCCCGGGGCTGCCAGCAGCACGAAGCGTATGTTGCCGCCGCTGAACTTCTTGTCGCTGGCGGTGAACTTCAGCGCCCGCTCAACCTCCACCCCTTCGGGCAGGGTAAGCGGCAGTTCGAGTGCTGCCAGGGTGTCGAGCACTTCGCGTTCGGCTCGCTCACTCAGACCGCAGTATTTGCGGCTCAGCCACAGCGCGCCGCGCAGCCCCAGGCTCACCACCTCACCGTGCAGCAGCTCGCCGTAGGGCACGCTGGCTTCGATGCCGTGGCCGAGGGTGTGCCCCAGGTTCAGGTAGGCCCGTACGCCGCGGGTTTCTCGTTCATCTTCCTCGACGATTCGGGCTTTAATGGCGATATTCTCGGCAATGATAGCGGGTAGGCGCTCGATGGTGTTCAGGGTGAACCCCAGGTCGATTTCATCTGCCAGCCGGTGCAGGGTTTGCAGCATGTGCGGCTTGCGGATGGCCGCGTGCTTCACCATTTCGGCCATACCCTCGCGCAGCACGCGGGGCGGTAGGCTCAGCAGGGTGGTGGGGTCAGCCACAACCAGCGCCGGTTGGTGGAACGCGCCGATGAGGTTCTTGCCGCCCGCGATATCAACCGCCGTCTTGCCGCCGACAGAGCTGTCCACCTGGGCCATGACGGTGGTGGGTATCTGGATGAAGGGAATACCGCGGTAGTAAATGGAGGCGATGAACCCCGCCATATCACCTACTACGCCGCCGCCCAGGGCTACCACAAAGCTGCTGCGGTCATGCCCTTCGGCTACCATTTCGTTCACAATCTGCTCCACCGTGCTGAGGTTTTTGCTGGCCTCGCCGGCCTCGAACACATGCAGCGAGGTGCTGTAACCGGCATCTGTCAGGCTCTGTACCACCTTGTCGCCGTAGAGCGGGTACACGTTGCTGTCACTTATCACGGCGGCTTTCCCGCTCAGGCGCAGGCGCCCCGTGAGATACCCGACGCTATCCAGCGAGTTATTTTCCACATGTACGGTGTATGAGCGGGCTCCGAGTGACAGGTTGACGGTTGGCATGCCCGGCATTATACGCGCGCGAATCGTACCCTGCAAGGCTTTATTGTGTACGCTACAGAGTATATTAGTTAAAAAAAAGAAACTATCTCTTGACGGAACCTGGCCTATCTGGTAGAATGCCGACATGGAAGACGCTCTTTGGATGAAACCCTTGGTGAAGATTGGTTTGGTATTGGTGGGCTTTGTGCTCTGTTTTGCGTGGTACTGGTTTAAGTATATGGGCGTGAGCCGCAAGATGATAAAGGCGATAGAGGAGGGCGATGTAGCAGCCCTGCGGATACTGGTGCAGCGGCACCGCGGTATGTTGGTGGAAGATGATTTTGAGGCGCTCACCACCTACCTGACTCTGGCGGTGAGCGTGAATCAGCTTGAGTGCCTGAAGGTGCTGCTGGAGCTGGGAGATGCCGCTCACCTGCAGGAGCGCACGCTGGAGGAAGATGATGATGCCCTGCTGCAGCTCTGTGTCGAACATGGCTCGCCCGAGATGCTGCGCACCATGTTGGCAGCCGGTATGAAAGCCTCCGCAGAGCCGGAGTCGCCGTGGATGCACTGCTGTATTCACGGCTCTGTTGAGCATGCCCGCGTGCTCAAAGAGTTCGGCGGCGATGTGATGACCCCTGAGCAGCTTGACGGGCTGGATGGTGAGACACCCCTGCACGCCGTGGTATATGGTTGGTACTACAACCCTGCGGAATCTGTCGCCATGCTGCGCTACTTGTTGCACGAGTATGGGGCTGACCCGAATGTCATGTCCGTTGCCGGCAATACCCCGCTTGACCTCGCTTGTGATGAAACCCATGTGGGCTATGAGAACAACGATGAACTGCGCCGCCTGCTGACCGAGGCCGGCGGTAAGCGCGGCCGCAATCTGCGCGTGCCGGTGCCGGCATATAGCGGCCGCGTGTTCGTGAAGGGTGAGCTGCCCGATGTGGCCACCATCGCTGCCGCTTTGCCGGCCGGCCTGACCGTGACAGCCCATGCAGAGCCGTGGAACATCGAAGCCCTGCGCGAGAGCCTGAAGGACAGCCCCATAAAAGATTCGGTTATCGAGCAGATTCTGAGCCACACCACCTATGTGCAGGTGGCAGTGCAGGGGAACGAGGGCGATGACCCCGTGGCGGTTGCCGAGCGTGCCATGACCGCCCTCCTCCTGTTCGAAACCATGCCCGGCGTGGTGGGTGTGCAGTTCCAGTCCTTTATCGGCTCTGCCTTCAAGGGTGAACCGGGCGAACTGATGCCCTTCAACCTCATCGGTGTGGCCCTCGGCCGCATGGATGATGGTGCTTACCTGCTGGCTACACAGGGAATGCCCGATTACGGTCTGCCGGAGGTAGAAATCTCAGTACCCGAACCCCTGGTCAAGCAACAGAATATCACCCCCTTCGCCCCGCTTGGCGATGTGCTCCTGCAGCTCATGCGCGGCACTACCGCCATGGAACCCGGACACAGTGCTACCCTGCTGGGGCGTTTCCACACAACTATCGGCTGGCAGGAACTCCACACCACCGGTGCAACGGGCTTCTTCTGCGAAATGTCCGCCGACCCCACCCCGGCTCACATGCTGCAGCCTTGAGTGGTGAACTCGGCAAATCTTAGGAAACACTGATTAAATCCACGCATAACTCAGAATTTGCTTTAAAAGGTATTCAATATGTAATATAAACTGCTTGTAGTAAAATATTAAGGGTGGCTGGCAAGCAGTTAACATTGGGGGATATTGAATATGCGAGTCGCAAGAAACTCACACGAAGAGAGGAGTTTTTGCAGGCCATGGATGGTATTATCCCTTGGGCGGCCTGGATTGAAATAATCCGCCCTCATTACCCCTCTTGAAAACGAGGCAGACCAGTTCGAGGCATAGATACAATGTTGCGCATGTATTTGCTACAAGTGTTGCCCTGTAAATCGCGAAAATGTAATTGACATCAGAGGGCAAAGAATGATATAAGGCTTACATACGTCAGATGCACACAAGAGAGAACACTAAATTGGCTTCGTAAGTATCAAAAGGATAGCGCCTGTTTACAAATAATCCACCAAGAAATAATTACTATTATCAAAAATAACACCAAATAAGCTCTCATGATTAATTCCGTCATTACATTTTCAGCAGGAGTTATTGTTGGTGTTGCTCTAAGTGGAGGGGCTGTTGCATGTCGTCTCTACAAGCGCAGAAGCAAGCAGCCAACGAACAATGGGAAAAAGGCCGAAACAGAAGCCATGATTAGTGCCATTCTGCAAACGGCGAGCAATTGCCCCCCAGAGCCCCAAACACTCCACAAAGACGTCATTCCCCAGAAGAATCTCCCTGAGACCGATGACATGGAGGCAGACATTCGGATGAATGACACCCCATCCATTGCCCCTGCGGTTCCCGATGAGGATTCTCGTCCCCTATCTGAAACAGCCCCAGAATGCATAGGAGAGAAAGAAGAAAACCTCGCAGAAACCGCAGATGTCTCCCCTGCAGTTGAGCCAACCGAGGCATTCTCCGCAGACACTCCGGTAACGGAGCAAGAAGAAAAACCAACAGTTTTTATCACTGGGAAGTTCAGGGACATCGCCAATTCAGCAACAGAAGAAGATTTGAAAATGCTGTTGCTGGATCGTCTGGACGAAATAGATGAAGAAGCTCCTGAGTTGACTCGCCAGGCACTCTGTGCTGTCACCCTGCTGGATGAAATCAGAGAAATGAACGGAGCCTACACAGAACAAAATGCCGCCGTTCTGTCAGAGCTGACAAGGGGAGTAACCCAACATCTGATAGAGCTCGGATGCGAAGTTCTCGACTCGGACTCATGGGATGCCTCAATTCAGAAAATCGGCAAAGTCACATATGACCTTCCCACCGGGACAGAACCGGTCATCACAGCCAAACTGAGCTCCGGGCTAAAGATAGCAGGGCGCATCATCCGCAAGCAAAGCGTAGCAATCAGCAAAAGTGCAGTTGAACTATAAACGAATCTCTTAAACCTCCAAACTCCATATTACAATGTTTGATATTAATCCCAACATCAGCGATATTATCGAAGACATTACAACAATAGACCTCCCCCTGACGGAGACGCCAGTCTTTGATCCGGCTCCTCTCGATGCACTAGGACCGTTTACCATTGGCGACCCGACAATAATCGACTGCGAGCTTCAGATTATGCCCGATAACTGTGCTGTTGAAGCGGAGCGCTCCATCATCAACCTCTTTGTTAATCCGCCCCTTTCGCAGCAGGATGCCATGTACGTCTCGGCCACCAACGGCTGGTACCAGCCCGGCGCCGGCACGTCAATGACCGATATCGGCCAGATGATGGATACCTACGGCATTCCCAACCATACTGTAGTGGATGCCTCAGTCGCGGACTTAGCTCGCGAACTGGCCATGGGGCATGGCGTTATTGTGGGTGTTGATTCTGAAGAACTGTGGGACAACGGCCCGCTGGCCGAGCTCAAGCAATGGCTGAGCGAAACATTCGGCATTGATTTCGGAGACATTGGCGCCAACCATGCGGTTGTTGTTACCGGCATCGATGTGACTGACCCCGCCAATCCCATGGTCATTATCAATGACTCCGGGGTACCCGGTGGTGAAGGACAGCCCTATCCTATGGACAAGTTCCTTCAATCCTGGGAGGATAGTAACTGTTATTACACAGCTACCGATGTTCCCCTGCCTTCCGAAAACCTGCATGGGTCAGCGGAAAACATGAACACAGCTCTGGGTGACATATTGGGCGACCTTACGGGCGCATTTATAGCCGGCTTTACCGGTGCCGCAGCCTTCTCACTGACCGGCGATCCCATCACAGCAGTTGCGGTCGGTGCCGATGCCGGCATGTTCACGAACGACTTAGTCGAAAGCTTCTTCTCTGACGACAGCACGATTGCTGCCCTTTAATCTTATTAATCATCCCCTCCCTCTTCAAAAAATGGAACAAGTTACAAAATCAATTCTTGCAGCAGCCCAATTTAATAACCAGCTGACCGGAGAACCGATTAGCGAAGATTTCACCACACAAATCAAACGCTTTGGCGCCGGCATCTTTCGCTTGGTGGTGATGGGTGAAATCAAAAAGGGCAAGTCCTCATTCATCAATGCACTTCTGGGCGTAAAAGACCTCGTACCTGTTGCCTCCGATGTTGCAACATCAACGGTATTTAAAGTTCATTATGGCCATGAAGCCTGCTATCGAGTCTTTTTCGAGAAAGCCACTGGCAAGGCTCCTGTCAAAATTGAAGCCTCGGAACTTGCCGACTACGGCACAGAAAACGGCAACCCCGGCAACAGAAAACAGGTGGATTTCATTGAAGTGATTTCCCCAGCCCCGCTCCTCAAGAGTGGCTTGGTTATTATCGACACTCCCGGACTGGGCGGTCTTTTCAAAGAACACAAGAAAATCACCTGGAACTATGTTCCCAAGGCAGATGCTGTTTTCTTCGTGACAGACAGTGTGGAGTCCCCCATCGGTCTGGAGGAGCTGGAGCACCTGAATACCGTTCGCAAAATTACCCCGCACCTGTATTTTGTGCAGACAAAAGCATCAGCCGTTGATTCAGAAGCCTGCGAGGCACGCCGCCAAAACAACCTGAGCATTCTTTCTCGCGCCTTCAATACGCCCGCTGAAAAAATACCCTACTTTGTAGTTGACTCTCTGCGTAAATTCTCGGCCGATGAGGACGAAAACCTCAAGCGACTTGTGCGCAGCGGCTTCCCTGCACTGATGACCTTTGTCAACAACAACCTGTTCACCCAACAGCGTCGCATTCTTGCCAGCAAAGCAATCGCCCTGGCAACCCCCATCCTGACATCCATTAGCAATAACATCTCGGCCAGAAAAGAAACTATCGCAGTTGATACAGCCGAAAAACAGCGACAAGCGAGAGAGGCAATCACCAATGCCGAGCAGGAGCTCATGAACTGGCAGACTGAAACCATGCCGGAGCTGAGCAGAAATATCAACCGAGAGTTTGCAGAGCTGAAGGCAGAGTGTGAGCGAGACTGTGCTATGCTCCGCCCCAATGGAGAAGTGCATTCTTCTCTTGAAGACGCCATCAACTCATGTGAAGACAGAGAACTGCTGGCCGACGTCGTTGCTGCATTACACGAAAAAATGCCGGAAAGAGCCTCAGCCTGTATGACGGGGATTCGTACAAAACTCGAAGAAGGCGTAGCCAATATCATGAAATCGCTCTGGAATGAAACGAACACACAATTAGCCCTGCGTATCGGAGCTCATTCCCAGAATGGTGGTACTGATTTGACCCTCTCTGCAAATAATCACTATGCACCTGTAATACAAGCTTTGAGCGATGGTGGTGACCTATTCAAAGGTCTCAGAAACGGAGCTATCGGAGGCTCAGTCGGCATGTCGATAGGCTCCTTAGTAGGTGGAGCAGTTGGCAGCATCATTCCCGGCCTTGGTACAGCTATCGGCGCCAGTATCGGCGGGCTTATTGGCTCTTTCTGGGGCGGCTATGAGGCAGGCAAAGAACTTGAAGAACAAGAACTCCGCCAAGCCAAACAATTAGCGCTGAACGGATTAAGCAAAAACATATCCTCTGTTTACAGCGATATCACCAATGCGCTAAGAAATCTTTTCAGACTATTCAACGACGCTGTTGATGATGCGATGCGCCAAGCTCTCCGCCAACGTACACAGGAACTCAAAAAGATCAAGGACGATATTGTCGAGCGCTCTCGCATGGGCTCAGCTGAGCTGACAGCGGCTAAAAACGCACTGGCAAAAGATGAAGCCACGCTCCGCTCTATCATGAAAGCGCTGGAACCCTGGATGCCCGCAAACAAATAAACACCACGACGACAATGAGTTCAACCTCGTCTCTGGTAGCCAACAAAATTCATACCACCTACAGGGCATCGCTTCTGCAATTGGCCGATGCCATCAGTCCGTACCCGTTCCTTCGCGATAAAGAAAACGAACTGAGGGCCGTAGCAGACAACCTGCAATCCCCGTTTAATGTCGCCATTTTCGGGCGCATGAAGACCGGCAAGAGCAGCCTCATTAACGCTCTTGTCGGAAAACGTCTGGCTATTACAGGCGTGGAAGAGGCCACTGCAACCATTAACCGCCTTACCTACGCCACTGATGAGAGATTGAATGAATTCACCGTACACTGGCAGGATGCACAGCCGGAAACCTTTCCTCTGGAGCGCCTGCAAAGCGACTGGAATGGCAAAAGCCCGGAGGTGCTGGAGCGCATCAACCGGGCTGCCTGGCTCGAGCTTTACTCGGATGCACCGGCCCTGCGCGACATCCATGTGACAGATACCCCCGGCACTGGCTCCACCGCCAAGGAGCATGAAGATATAGCCAAGCAGTTCATCAATGGCCAAACGGCTGACGCCCTGCTTTATGTCTTCTCCCCCACAGGCCGAGAAAGCGATGAAGCGGATCTTCAGGCCTTCCGCGCAGGCTGCTTGCCTGGTTCATCACTGGATAACAGCGTAGCAGTTCTGCACAAGTGGGACCACATTTATTGGGATGAAGACAACTGGGATTCCATCCTTACGAAAGCAGCAAGAGTCCAAAACTTTATGAAGGATCTCGTTTCTGCCGTCATTCCGGTAAGTGCCCCTCTGGCCATGATGGCAAAAATAGCCCCGCCTGTCTTCTGGAAAAACTGCCAGGCCATCCTCCGGAGCTTCCATTGCGAAAAAGAGCTTCTGAGCACGCTGAAGTTTCAGGATGAATGGGAAGAGGAGGCCCCCCGAGCCATGCTGTACAAACAAGCGGTTTCTCTGGGGTGCCCCTTGGCCAGTTTCCGCGTTATGCTGCGCCACCTCTACCGGCATCCGCAGGCAGACCCGGCTTCAATCATCTACAAACTCAGCGGCCTTCAGGAGCTGGAAACCCTGCTCGACAAGCAGATTTTCTCACAGCGTTCCGTTATTCAGCAGAAACAAAACTGCGCGAGAGCTCGCAGGGTGATGGATGCGGTGTACTCCGGCATTGAACATGAGCTAGAGAAACAACAGCATGATATCGATATGATGGAGCGTATCTACGACATGCTGGCCGATAAGGACGCTATGGCTCGGCGATGGATGGACCACAAACGCGCCGAAACAAAAATGCAACGCTCCGCCTTGGAACAACAGTATTGCTCGCTGGACCGCCTCCGACTGCGCGTACGCGATTGGTCCGATGCCATTACCGGCGCTCACGACCTCATTCCCTGGCTGAAAGATTACTCACGCCTCGGCATATCACAAGAAGCAGCAGATGGGTTCACCGCATACATCAAAGCATTGCTTCCCAATGCCGAGTCATCTTCGGCTCTGACGCTGGAACGATTCATGCAACTTTTACCGCATATCAACCGACTTCAGACTTCTCCCATCGTGGAAGACAAAGCCAAAGCAACCCGTTTGCATCAGTGCCTCATGCAATGGTACAGCCAACAACAGCAGGCATAAGTTAATTTAACCGCTCTCTCCATATGACCACTCACACCATCGGTATCGACTTCGGTACCTCTAAAACCCTGGTCAGCTACCTGGCGCCTCAAACACCAGTACCACAGCTTGTCAATCTCGGGCATGAATCTCCCTACATGCCCACTACAGTGTATGTAGATATGCAGGGGAATTTTTACTTCGGCGACGAAGCGGAGGTGATGCGTGACAGTGGCATGGGTATCTACCTGAGAGGCTTTAAAATGCAGCTGGGTACCCTAAATCCGGTAATCACGTATCCTTCCAAGGGGCTACTTCATTCACTCACCGCCAAGGAAGTGGTAAAACGGTACCTGCAGCATATTCGCACCCAGGTGGAAGAGCTTGTTTATCATGGCGAGAAAATTACAGGCGTCACCCTCACACGCCCTGTCAAGTTCTCACCAGCACAGTGCGAGGATCTCAAACAGGCTGCTCAGGAGGCAGGCTTTTCCGCCGTCACCTTCACCACGGAACCGGAAGCCGCCGGTCTGGCATTCTGCCGACTGAATGTTTCCGAAGCGTTTAAGCGCAGCGCTCTCATTGTAGACTGGGGGGGTGGTACGCTCGATATAGCCCTCGTCACCCGCGATGGCAACACAATCAAAACCCACAGTAAACTAACAGACGGCGACACTACTATGGGTGGCGAGAAGTTCGATGAAAAACTCTGGACTCACGTCCAGCAAACTATCGAAGCGCCATTAAATCACACCACTCAATTACCCCAAGTACGCAGGGCAAAAGAAATGCTCAGTACTCGGGAAAGTTTCACCTTACGTCTCAGCGGCGAAATGGGAGCCTGTCCTCCGCTTTCCCTTACCCGTTCGGTTTTTAATCAGCTGATTGCAGCTGAAATCAATCAGGCCGTGCAAAAGGTACAGGAGCTATTAGCTCGCATCCCAGCGGAATATAAACCCGAGATGCTGTTGCTGGTTGGCGGGAGCAGCCGTATTCCTCTCATTAAGGAAAAGCTGGAAGCAGCCTGCCACCTACCCGCTCTCAGGTGGGATAAATCGCGTGATGCCGTGGCACTGGGGGCTGCCCTGTGGGAAAAAGCCGATGATAGTCCCACCTCTCAACCAACAATAGCGACATCCGAGACAGGGGATTTATATGAGCTTGCTCTGGCAGGAAATGCAGAAGTTATAAAATCACTTACAAAAGGCAAAAACGTATTTATTCCGATACTACAACAGGTCAATCCCGACCTAAGCCTTACCGACATCAAAAAGATTCAAGATTCACACTTCGGTATCGTCCTGAAAAGCGCTACAAAACAATCCATCTACACGGGGCTGGCAATATTGAAACAAAACGGCCTACAGGCATGTGCCACCGCTCCTCTCTCTGTAGGATTGAGGGCAGCCATAGCCCAAGACAATATCCCTCTCGTTCAGGATTTGTTGAAACAAGGAGCTGATTTGAATGCAGCCTATCTTTGTGACGACTCGATAGAAACACCTCTGACTCATGCGCTGTTGAGGCATAACGCAAAACTCGTCAAGCTGCTTTTAGAGGCTGGTGCAAACATTGAGCAAAGACCGACTAACGACAGCATCCCCCCGCTCCATTACGTCGTAGATATAAATGCTGACCAGGAGCTCGTCCGGTTGCTTATCAAGTCCGGAGCAAATATCAACGCTTGTGATGACGGCGGTGACACCCCGCTCCACGTAGCAGCGGATTGCTCGGCTGATATAAATATGCGTCTTCTCCTGCAAGCCGGGGCAAATATTGAAGCCCAGAACGCCCAAGGCCAGACTCCCCTTCATTTAGCAACAGAGCAGGAGGATGAAACGGTTATATCCCTTCTGATTAACCATGGTGCCAATGTCAATGCGCAAACAAACGACGGTTGGACGCCTCTTCATGCTGCGGCGGCGAAAGATGCCGCAACGGTTCTGCCCATTCTGCTCAACCATGGCGCTAATGTCAATGAAAAAGACAACGACGATTGGACGCCTCTCCATGCTGCGGCGGCGAACGATGCCGCCAAAGTTCTGCCCATTCTGCTCAACCATGGTGCCAATGTCAATGAGAAAACCAACGAAGGTTTCACGCCTCTCCATGCTGCGGCGTTTAACGATGCCGCAACGGTTCTGCCCATTCTGCTCAACCATGGCGCCAATGTCCATGAGAAAGGCAACAACGGTTGGACGCCTCTTCATGCTGCGGCGTTTAACGATGCCGCAACGGTTCTGCCCATTCTGCTTAACCATGGCGCCAATGTCGATGAGAAAGACAACGACGGTAGGACGCCCCTTCATATAGCAACCAAGCAGGAGAACAACGCGATTGTATCTCTCCTGCTCAACCATGGAGCTAGTATCAACGAGCAAACAAACGAAGGGAACACAGCACAGAGCATAGACCAAACCTCGATTAAGCTTTCCAATGCAGGCAAATACAAGATAGATGTCATAAAAGTACTCAGGGAAATATGTCCCCATCTCACACTTGCACAAGCAAAAAAACTGGTAGATTCAGTACCTATTATCCTGCCGTTCCGCTTCACCCAGCAAGACGCCATTACGGCAGTACAAATGCTCACCCAAGTAGGTGCCAAGGTTGAAATCATCAATGACGCACCATCTCAACCTAGCTTATCTGAACAATATTCTCATCTTGTAGAACATGCTGTAGAAAGCCTCCATAATGACCTGCACAAGTACCCTCTACACCTGCATTCGGAATCTACTGAGGAGCAATTTCAGCAAAATCTGGGCAATTATATCACTAAAATACAGAGCGCCATAAACCAACATGCGAAACCGCTCGCAACACAACTCGCTCAGATTTTATTGAACAATGGTTACGTTGGCAACGAACCTATTTTTTCCAAACTTCAATTTAATGACAATGCAACCGAAGCTATCTGCGCACCGCTCAGCCAAGCAGTGCAAGACTGCATTTCTCGCCACATGAAATACGCCCAATCTCTCGCTCATTCATCGACGGGGGAAATACTCGGCGGCATTACCGGTGGGATTCTCGGTTTCTTCACGCTGGGATTATCGGCACCCCTGACCGCCTACGCCGGCTCAAAAATAGGAAAAGCAATTGCCAGTATCCAAACTGGGACAACCGGTTTGGACATCAAGGCCACAGCAGCTGCGCTACCAGCAGCTATCGAACAAGCATTACCTGCTGTATTAGAAAGCTTCAGGCAATATTTCTATCAAACTGAATCAACTCCGGAGCCAGAGAAGAATCGCCACGAACTATTTCATCTGGTAGAACGGGACGATTGGGGAAAAGCAATGAAATGCTTAGAAAACGGACACTTTACCAGGGAAACTCTGCAAATAGCCCTCTCTTATGCTCATTCTGAAACAATGAAAAAACTGATTTCTCGTTACCTATAATAAGAAATCTCACTATGCACACCATCGGTATCGACTTCGGCACAAGCAAAACGCTCGTCAGCCACATCAATCCACAAACGAATGCCCCGGAACCTATTAAGCTCGGGCGAGATTCTGCCTATCTGCCCACCTCGGTCTATATTGACACCACGGGGCAATTCTTCTTCGGTGACGATGCGGAGGATATGATAGAAGAGCCCAGCGGTTGCTACCTGCGCGGCTTTAAGATGCAGCTGGGGTCTGCTACCCCTCTGCACATGTACCTGAATGAAGGCAAGCCATGCATCATCACCGCCAAAGAGCTGGTGAAGGAATACCTGCGGCACATCCGTGAACAAGTGCAGCAGCTCGTGTACCATGGAGAGCCTGTGACAATGGCCACCATCACCCGCCCCGTCAAGTTCTCCCCCGCTCAATGCGAAGAGCTGAAACAAGCAGCCCATGACGCCGGCTTCAACACAGTGGCGCTCACCACGGAGCCGGAGGCCGCCGGTCTGGCCTTCTGCCGCATGAATGCCGCGCAGGCATTCAAGCGCAGCGCCCTCATTGTAGACTGGGGAGGCGGCACGCTCGACTTCGCCCTCGTCACCCGCGAGGGCGACACCATCCATACCCACAGCGCCCTGACCGATGGCGATACCACCATGGGCGGCGAGAAGTTCGATGAGCTGCTCTGGATGTATGCCGAACAATCCACCAAACAACATGGAGTTGTCGGCCTCAACCCCACCACGCAGCTTCCGAAAGTGCGTCGGGCTAAAGAACAACTCAGCAGCCGCAATGACGTTTCGCTGCGCCTTAGTACCGCCAGCGGCATCTGCCCGCCTATCAATATCACGCGCACCGGCTTCAATCAACTGATAGAACCGGATATCAATAAGGCTGCAGAAATGATACAGGCTCTGCTGGAGCGCATACCGGCAGAAAACACCCCCGAAATGCTGCTATTGGTGGGAGGTTGCTGCAAAATACCGTACATTAAGAAAAAACTGGAGACCATCTGCGAGCTACCGGCACTCGGGTGGCACTACTCGCGCGAGGCTGTTGCTATGGGCGCCGCATTGTGGAAAAAGACTCCGGCTGCAAGTACCACTCAGCAAGCGCCCACTGCTTCAAACAACCATTACGAACTTATCCTCTCAGACATCCCGGACAAAGTTCAGCTAGAAACAATTCTGCAGAAGCTTTCCATCAATCTCAGCAATGAAGAGCTAGAGAAAATGAAAGCCTCCCTTCCCGGCATTCTCATGACCAGCCCAACGCCGGAGCCGCTCAACAAAGCGCTGGATACCATACGCCAGTTCGGGGCAGGTGCATATATCACCTCTCCCCTTTCCTGCAGATTGCGAGCAGCTATCGAGGCAAATGACATTCCTCTCATCCGCGATGTGCTACAGCAAGGTGCAGATTTACACGCACCATACGTAATAAATGACAATGAAGGACTCTCCTCAGAAACCCCATTAAGCCACGCGGCTTACAAGAACTTAGCAGAGGTTGTTGACCTTCTCTTCCAATCAGGAGCACACATCCATCTCAGCACCACTGTTGATGGCCGCACCCCGCTTCTCAACGCTGCAATCGCGAACGCAGCAGACGTCATCACCAATCTGCTCGAGGGTGGCTCCTATATTCATGCTAAAGGCCAATACGGTTCGACGCCTCTCCATGCTGCGGCGTTTAACGATGCCGCAACGGTTCTGCCCATTCTGCTCAATCATGGCGCCAATCTCCATGAGAAAAACAACGACGGTTGGACGTCTCTCCATTGGGCGGCGCAAAACGATGCCGCAACGGTTCTGCCCATTCTGCTCAACCATGGCGCTACTCTCCATGCGAAAGCCAACGACGGTAGGACGCCTCTCCATTGGGCGGTGATGAAAGATTCCGCAACGGTTCTGCCCATTCTGCTCAACCATGGCGCCAATCTCCATGAGAAAGACAACGACGGTTGGACGCCTCTCCATGCTGCAGCAGCGAACGATGCCGCCAAAGTTCTGCCCATTCTGCTTAACCATGGCGCTAATCTCCATGAGAAGGCCAACAACGGTTGGACACCTCTCCATGCTGCGGCGGCGAACGATGCCGCAACGGTTCTGCCCATTCCGCTCAACCATCGCGCCAATCTCCATGAGAAAGACAACGACGGTTGGACGCCTCTCCATTGGGCGGCGCAAAACGATGCCGCAACGGTTCTGCCCATTCTGCTCAACCATGGCGCTAATCTCCATGAGAAGAGCAACGAAGGTTTGACGCCTCTTCATACTGCGACGGCGTACGATGCCGCCAAAGTTCTGCCCATTCTGCTCAACCATGGCGCTAATCTCCATGAGAAGGCCAACAACGGTTGGACGCCTCTCCATGCTGCGGCGGCGAACGATGCCGCCAAAGTTCTGCCCATTCTGCTCAACCATGGTGCCAATGTCAATGAGAAAAACAACGAAGGTTTGACGCCTCTCCATTTGGCGGTGCTGACAGATTCCGCAACGGTTCTGCCCATTCTGCTCAACCATGGCGCTAATCTCCATGAGAAAGACAACGAAGGTTTGACGCCTCTCCATTTGGCGGTGATAACAGATTCCGCAACGGTTCTGCCCATTCTGCTCAACCATGGTGCCAATGTCAATGAGAAAAACAACGAAGGTTTGACGCTTCTCCATTTGGCGGTGATGACAGATTCCGCAACGGTTCTGCCCATTCTGCTCAACCATGGTGCCAATGTCAATGAGAAAGACAACGAAGGTTGGACGCCTCTCCATTCCGCGGCGTTCAAAGATTCCGCAACGGTTCTGCCCATTCTGCTCAACCATGGCGCTAATCTCCATGAAAAAAACAACAACGGTTGGACGCCTCTCCATTGGGCGGCGTTCACAGATTCCGCAACGGTTCTGCCCATTCTGCTCAACCATGGCGCTAATGTCAATGAAAAAGACAACGAAGGTTGGACGCCTCTTGACTATGCAACAGCAAAAAAATCCTCTCGCGCCATATCACTTCTCAGAAAGGCCGGCGCAAAAAAATCACTAACGAATAATACATATTTTTGGTGGATTATAGGAGTAGCGTCATGGACATGGGTAATATATACAATCGTATTTTAGTTATAAATTACATATCTTTCTAGTTTAACCTTCAACTTTTTCAATAATGAAAGCACGCCATATCGGTATAGATTTTGGCACAACGAAAACACTCGTCAGCCACATTCATCCGCAAACGGGACTTCCCGAAACTCTGCGGTTGGGACGAGGTTACGATTACTTGCCCACCTCCATATATGTTGATACTGCGGGGCGACTCTTCTTCGGCGACGATGCGGAGGATATGATAGAGGAGCCCAGCGGTTGCTACCTGCGCGGCTTCAAAATGCAGCTGGGGTCTGCCACCCCGCTGCACATATACCTGGATGCCGGCAAGCCTTGCATGCTCACCGCCAAAGCTCTGGTGAAGGAATACCTGCGGCACATCCGTGAACAAGTGCAGCAGCTCGTGTACCATGGAGAGCCCGTGACAATGGCCACCATCACCCGCCCCGTCAAGTTCTCCCCCGCTCAATGCGAAGAGCTGAAACAAGCAGCCCATGACGCCGGGTTCGACACGGTGGAGTTCACCACGGAGCCGGAGGCTGCCGGCCTGGCCTTCTGCCGCATGAATGCCGCGCAGGCGTTCAAGCGCAGCGCCCTCGTTGTAGACTGGGGTGGCGGCACGCTCGACTTCGCCCTCGTCACCCGCGAGGGCGACACCATCCATACCCACAGCGCCCTGACCGATGGCGATACCACCATGGGCGGCGAGAAGTTCGATGAGCTGCTCTGGAACTATGCTGCGCATATGGTAGAGACAAGTCTCAACCCCATCACTCAATTGCCGAAAATACGCCGGGGCAAAGAGCAACTCAGCACAAAGGAGGACATCTGTCTGCGACTGAGCTGCGAAAACGGCACCTGTCCCCCTCTCCATATGAGCCGTGAAGACTTCAATGTTCTGATAAGCCCTCACATTGATAAAGCCGTCCAGAAAATTCAGAATCTAGTGCAAAGGATTCCCACTGAAAACAGACCCGAGATGCTTCTGTTAGTGGGAGGCAGCTGCAAGATACCGCTCATCAAAGAGAGATTGGAAAATGCGAGCAAATTGCCGGCACGTGGCTGGCACTATTCCCGCGAGGCTGTGGCCATTGGAGCTTCGCTCTGGCGCCAGGACAACAGGCAGCCCTCTCCTGTTACCTTTAATTGCCACATCTGCGGCACCCGTGTCCAAATATCCGATGAAGAGGCTGAATGTAAGCGCTGCAGCATGGGATATGCCCTAAAAAGCAACGGCTATATCTTCCGTACCGGATTAAATATAAGATGCAAGGTCTGCGATTCCGTTTTTGAAATTAAACAAGAACAAAATAGATGCAAAAAATGCGGCAGATCAATCGAGTGGTCTGAAACAACAGGAAGGTGGGTAATTAAGCGACGAATTTAAGGCCCTGGAGAACAGAATGATATAAACCAATTGCTCCTGTTTGAATATGTGAAAAAAGATGAGTGGGGTAAAGCCATGCAATGCTTGAAACAGAGTAATTTCTCACCAGAGGTGCTGAATACCGCACTGTCTCTGGCAAAATCGTACACAATGAAAAAACTGATAATCCGTTACACGTAATCACCTATGCACACTATCGGAATAGACTTCGGCACAACCAAGACGCTTGTCAGCCACATCAATCCTCAAACGGGACATCCGGAAACGCTGCGGCTGGGTTGCGGTCGAGATGATGTACCCACCACGATTTTCGTGGATAAGATGGGGAAATTGAGTTTCGGCAATGATGCAGACGACAAGATTAACGACAATGATGGCTTTTACCTGCGCGGCTTTAAGATGCAGTTGGGTTCTGCCACCCCGCTGCACATGTACCTGAATGAAGGCAAGCCTTGCATGCTCACCGCCAAAGTGCTGGTGAAGGAATACCTGCAATACATCCGTGAACAGGTGCAGCAGCTCGTGTACCACGGAGAGCCCGTGACAATGGCCACCATCACCCGCCCCGTCAAGTTCTCCCCCGCTCAATGCGAAGAGCTGAAACAAGCTGCCCATGATGCCGGGTTCGACACGGTGGAGTTCACCACGGAGCCGGAGGCTGCCGGCCTGGCCTTCTGCCGCATGAATGCCGCACAAGCCTTCAACCGCAGTGCACTCATTGTGGACTGGGGTGGCGGCACGCTCGACTTCGCCCTCGTCACCCGCGAAGGCGACACCATCCATACCCACAGCTCCCTGACCGATGGAGACACCACCATGGGAGGTGAAAAATTCGATGAACGGCTCTGGCACTACTGTGAACAAGTTACCCATCGCACACTGAATGCCCTCACCCAGCTCCCCAAAGTGCGCAGGGCAAAAGAGCAGCTCAGTACGCAGAAAAACACCACCTTACGATTTAGCTGCCAAGAGGGAGCCTGCCCGCCCCAAGCACTTTCCCGGGCAGATTTTAACAAACTCATCGAGGCAGATATCGATGCTGCCGTATCGAAATTACAAAGACTCATCACCAAAACCCCCTCCGAATACAAACCGGAAATGCTACTTCTGGTAGGAGGCAGCAGTAAGATACCGCTCATCAAAGAGAAGCTGGAGGCGGCCTGTCATCTACCGGCCCACAGCTGGCACTACTCACAGGAGGCAGTTGCAATGGGTGCGGCACTTTGGAAAACAAATGCCGATAAATTAGCTGAGGTTGAGGTACAAAAAGGTGACAATTATTACAACGGCCAAAACGATTACATTCAGGATGCCGGTAAAGCCTTGGAACATTACCATAAAGCTGCCGAATTAGGTTACCATTGGGGCTACTTCAATGTGGGTAAGTGCTATTTGGAAGGAAAAGGCGTGAAGAAGGATGACGATGAAGCGCGCAAGTGGTTCCGTAAAGCGGAAGCAATAGCGGGTAACCCGTGGGCAACACTAAAGCTGGCGCTCATGGGAGATGCCCCGGCCGCCCGCCGCATCAGCGAATATTACGCCACTGGTAGTAAAGAAAGCTGGGGAATGCAACGAAACGAGGCGGAAGCTGAAAGATTCCGTAATTTGGCAGATGAAATTCCCCGCGACCTGGTGGAATGGGGAGACAATTACTACTACGCTCGGAACGGCTGTGAGCATAACCCGGCCAAAGCTCTGGAATGTTATCGACAGGCGGCAGCCTACGGCAATCACTGGGGCTATTTCAACATCGGCAAGTGCTACATGGAGGGCCAGGGCGTGCAGAAAGCTGACAATGAAGCTCGTAACTGGTTCCTCCAGGCAAAAGCAGCCAATCCCGAAAATGTCTGGACACTGCTGAAACTTGCCGAACTGGGAGATGCCCCCAGCATGTGCGAAATAGCCGACTGCTACTACAATGGTAATGCCGACAAGCAAGGCTTGCACCGCAACACGAGCGAAGCGCTGAAATGGTATCGCGCCTCAGCGGAGGCTGGCTACCATTGGGGCTACCACAACGTAGGCAAGTGCTATCTGGAAGGTCAGGGTGTGCAGAAGAATGACGATAAAGCGCGCGTCTGGTTCCGCAAAGCCTATGAGATAGGAGAGAATCTATGGTCTCTCTACTGGCTGGCTGAAATGGGAGATACCTCAGCCAGACACAAAATCAAAGAATACTGTGATTCCGGCCGAGTGTACCATCTCCTGAGCGAGAGAGATGCCTCCATTCTTTGCGAACTCGTCAACAAATATCGTTACTAGCCCCCAATCAACAGCGGCAGTACGCGTTGGAACAATTAGGGAAACACTGAAAACCTCGTAATCTATGCAAGGTAAGTCGATTGTTTTGAGGAGAGTGAAAATGTAACTTTGCTTTATTCAGCGTTTCCCTTGTTTTTCAGGGGCAGGCACCATAAAAATACGTCATCTCACACTATGCGCTTGCTTTTGTGTGTGTATGGGGGTATAATGCGCGTCGCGAAAATTTTATTTAACCTCGATAGATACATTTATGGAAATCAGCATCGAAAAAATCAGCGACTGCCAGGTTAGCCTGAGCGCTACCGTGCCCGCAAGTGATGTAACAACCGTGAAGGAGAACATCCTGGCCGGTTATGCCAAGAGCGTGCGCCTGCCCGGCTTCCGCCCCGGCAAAGCTCCCAAGAGCGTGATTGCCAAGCGCTACGCCGGCGAAATCAACGAAGAGCTTGATATGCGCCTCAAGAGCGAGATTCAGGATAAGTGCCTGGATGAGAACCCCGACCTCAAGGTGCTCGACTTCGGTACCCCCGAGGGCGGTGTCGCAGAAGATGGCTCCTACACCCTGAAGAGCACCCTGACCGTGGTGCCCGAGTTCGAGCTGCCCGAGTACATGGGTATCGAGGTGACTGTGCCCAGCACCGAGGTGACCGAGGCTGAAATCGACGAAACCCTGCAGAAGTATGCTGAGACTTCCGCCAAGCACGAGGTCGTGGAGCGCGCCAGCGCCAAGGGTGACATCGTTGTGGTGGACTTCAAGACCAGCTGCGAGGGCAAGCCCGTTGCTGAGTACTGCGGCAAGAGCGTTGGCTTCCTTGAGGGCCGCGAGGGTTACTGGGTAAGCCTGCAGGATGACCGTTTCATCCCCGAGCTGGCTGATGGTCTGGTAGGCGTGAGCGCCGGCGAAACCAAGGAAATCGTCGCTACGCTGAAAGAGGACTTCCCCATCTCTGACCTTGCCGGTAAGGAGGTTACCTTCACTTGCGACGTGAAGGAGGTGCGCGAGAAGCAGGTGCCCGAGGTGACCGCTGAACTCTTCGCCACGGCTCTGCCCGGCAAGAGCATGGAGGAAATCCGCGACATCGTGCGCGAAAACCTCAAGGGCTCCAAGGAGCGCAGCAACGACGAGGCCAAGGCCGACCAGATTTCCGAGAAGATTGCCGACCAGCTCTCCTTCGCTCTTCCCGCCGACCTGGTGGAGCGTGAGAACGAGAACACCGTGCAGCGCAAGGTTTACGCCGCCATTCAGTCCGGCAACTACGAGGCCGCTAAGGACATGGACGCCATGCGCGAGGAGGCCAAGGCTGAGACGGAGCGCAACCTGCGCGTATACTTCGCCCTGCAGGAGATTGCCCGCCGCGAGATGATCACGGCCACCGATGCTGAGATGCTCGACGCTATCTCCAACATGGCTCAGCAGGCTCGCGAGAAGAACCTGAAGACTTTCGTCCGCAAGCTGCAGCGTGAGAACCGCATGACCGGTATCCGCCTGAGCATCATCACCTCCAAGGTCATCGACCTGCTGGCCCGCAACGCCAAGGTCACCGTGGAGTAAAGAGCTCTGCAAGCATTAAATAGCGCGGGCTTCTGCCCGCAAGTGAAAAGACCGCAGCCTTTGCAGACTGCGGTCTTTTCGTGTCGGGGCAGGGTGGAGCTCAAAATTTCCCCCGTGCTTGCTACGCCTGAGCTCATGGTCGATTTATTTTGGCGAATGTAAATCATCCATGGGGCAGAAACCCAGGGTCGGGCCAATCAATCGCATGGCCGGCTCATCCAGCGCAGAATTGAAATCATGCACGCTGCGGTTGTACAGGCGGGCTTCTTCTTCCTGCATGCGGTGAGATATAGCCATGGCCTGGTAAAGCCCCAGCAGCTGCTCATTCTCGCGCAGCAGCGGTGTAGCTTCCACCGCGCGCCCGGAATAGCGCATCATGCGCTGCAACTTGTTCTCCGCATGCCCCAGCACCTGGCCGGCTCCCAGAATTGGCGCAGCCGGCAGGGCGGCCAGCGCCCTGCGGCTGTCCTCTGCCCAGCGTCGCATATCGCGCGCCAGCATATCTTCCTGCGGCAGATAGCTCGCAAACACCGCCACAAAATCTCCAAGGCAATCATTCCTGTGTCGCGTGGCAAAATGCCATTTTGCCCACGCCTGCTGCACTCGCTCATACAAATGGTGCAACCGTATGAACGCCCCCACGACCCAGGCCCCCACCGCTACCAGCAGGCTTAACGCTATGATGTACTCCATGACTCTCCTTTTACCCTAACCATCAAGACTGCGCAAGTTTTTAGATTAAACAGGTGGAGAGATGGGGCGCAGGGCTGTATGATTGCCAAGCCCTCACATCTCCTGCAGGAATTTGAGCGTTTCGCGGAGTTTATCGGAGGGGCGGATTTTGGAAAGTCGGGGGAAACGGCGGTCGAGCAGGATGTAGTCCTTATTTCGGGTGAGCATGAGTTTCTGGCCCGAGATTTCGACGTTGGAGATGTTGCGGCGCGAGGCGATGAGCTTGATTTTGTGGGCGATAAGCAGGTGGCGTGCCTGGCGGGGCAGGGGACCGAAACGGTCAATCCACTGGCGCTCCAGGTCATCGACGTCATCTTCTGTCAGGGCTTTGGCGAGCTGGGTGTAGCAGGCCATGCGGGTTTGGGTGCTCTCGACCCAGGCCTCGGGGATGAAGGCGCCGATGAGTTTGTCGGCATCGGGGCGGGTGGAGAGCAGGGCCTCGCTCACGCAGAGGAAGTCGGCTTTCAGCTGAGCGTCTGCCCGTATGGCGGGGACTTTACCCTGCAGGCGCTCGATGGACTGGCGCAGCAACTGGCAGTAAAGCTCGAAACCGATGGCGGCGATGTGGCCGCTCTGCTGGGTGCCGAGCAGGTTGCCGGCGCCGCGGATTTCGAGGTCGCGCATGGCGATTTTGAAGCCGCTGCCCAGCTCGGTATATTGCTTGATGGCGGCCACGCGTTTGCGGGCGTCGGAGGTGCAGAGAGCATCCAGCGGGAGCAGCAGGTAGGCATAGGCTCGGTGACCGCCGCGGCCCACACGGCCGCGCAGCTGGTAGAGGTCTGCCAGGCCGAATCGGTCGGCACGGTCGATGATGATGGTGTTGGCGTTCGGGATGTCAATGCCGCTCTCGATGATGGTGGTGGAGAGCAGGATATCGGCCTTGTGGCCTACGAAGTCGCGCATCACGCACTCCAGCTCGCTCTTGTCCATTTGCCCGTGGCCGATGACGATGCGGGCTTTCGGTACGAGCCGTTGCAGAGTTTCGGCGGTTTTGTGTATGCTCTGCACGCGGTTATGCAGGAAAAACACTTGGCCGTTGCGGGCGATTTCGCGCTCGATGGCGCGGGTGATGAGTTCTTCGCTGTAGGGGCAGACGGCGGTTTGTACGGGCAGGCGGTTGAGGGGGGCGGTGTCGATGGTGCTCATGTCGCGCGCTCCCATGAGGGCGACGTAGAGGGTGCGGGGGATGGGGGTGGCGGAGAGCGTGAGCATGTCGACCATGCGGAACATGCGCTTGAACTGCTCTTTGTGGCGTACGCCGAATCGCTGTTCTTCGTCGATGACGGCCAGCCCCAGGTTCTTGAAGTTCACCGTTTTAGAGATGAGCCTATGGGTGCCGATAACAATGTCTACATCTCCCTGTCGCAGTCCCTCGATGATTTCCGCAGCCTTTTTGGCAGGGGTAAAGCGGCTGAGCAGCTCAATGCGGATGGGGTACTCGCTCATGCGGCTGCGGAAGGTTCGGTAGTGCTGGTCGGCCAGCACGGTGGTGGGGGCCAGTATGGCGGCCTGTCGCCCGCCGGTCACGCATTTGAAAGCTGCGCGTATGGCCACCTCGGTCTTGCCGAAGCCTACATCGCCGCAGATGAGTCGGTCCATGGGGCGCGGGGCTTCCATGTCGGCCTTGCACTGGTTGATGGCGCGCTGCTGGTCCGGGGTTTCTCGGTAGGGGAATGAGCTTTCAAACTGCCACATCCATGAGGAGTCCGCGGGGTGGGCGTAGCCGGTATTGCTCTCGCGCTCGGCCTGTACTTCGAGCAACTGGGCGGCGTAGTCCTGCACGGCGCGCTCTGCGGCCTGACAGGCACGGCGCCAGCGGGCATCCCCCAGGCGGGAGAGCTCGGGGGCTTTGGCTCCCAGTCCCACATATTTGCTGACCAGGTGGCTCTGTTGCAGGGGAATGCGCAGCAGCACGCCGCCGGCATACTGGATGTGCAGTTCCTGTTCGCCGGTTTTGGCATCTTGCACGATACCGACGAACCTCCCCAGCCCATGGGCGGAGTGAATGACCAGGTCGCCCGGTGCAATTTCACGCAGGGGGGCTTGTGCTCGCTCGCGGCGCAGGCGGTCCTCGCGGTCATCGCGCTTGCGAGCGCGCGGTGAGCTGTAGCGGCCGAATATCTCAGCGGCAGAGAGCACCGCGAGCTTGGCTCCCGGTACGGTGAAGCCAAAGGGCAGGTCGCCGTCGCGGCTCTGTACGGCGCGCCAGGCGTCATCCTCTCCGCAGATTTCCTCAAAACGCTTCTTTTCACCCTCGTGGGGGAAATACATGACCACCCGCCACTTCTGCTCTCGCCACTGCAGCAGGCTGTTGCGGGCAAGGGCGCGGCGGGCCTCCTGCATCACGAAATCACCGGTGTCGAAAGAACCGAGCGGTTCGCCGTAGAAGGAAAGCGCCTCGCCGGCGTGCAGCTCATCCAGCTCGGGTACAACATCCGCTACCTCGGGCGGGGTTTCAAATACGAGCACATGGCCACTCTCTCCGCTGCCGGGCAGGGCTATTACCCAGTCCTGCGGGGCGATGAGGTCGCGCAGGCGGCGGTCAGACGGCGGTTCATCGAGCACCAGCTCGGCCTCCGCCAGTTTGCGGAAGGAGAGCTGGCTGTCGATGTCGAAGGCGCGTATACTTTCCACCTCGTCACCGAAGAACTCGATTCGCAACGGCCAGGCCGATTGCAGGGGGTAGACGTCGAGTATACCGCCGCGCAGGCTCCACTGACCGCGGGCGGTCACTTGCTCCACGCGCTCAAAGTCATGCTGAGTCAGGCGGGTGCACAGGCTCTCCGGCGAGAGTTCGCTGCCCACTTTCAGACTCACTGTGGTGTCCGGCGCGGCTTGGGCAAAGGCCGGCGCGCTCTGGTTGAGGGCAGCCGCCGTCACCACGACAACCTGTGGGGCCTGCGGTGTGGCTGCGATAGCGCGCAAGGCTTCCAGACGTTCGGCTGCGAGGTCCGGGTCACTCAACCCGTTGTTCACATGTATCTCCCGCTCGGGGACAAAGATGCCGGGCGCTCCCCAGAGCGGCAGTTCGGCTGCCACGCGCTCTTGCATGGGCAGGGCATCTGCCACGGCCCAGATTCGCCGGGCCTCTTTGCTCTGCGCTGCTACGAGCGCTACCACAAAGGCATACGCCGCCGGGCAGGTGCAGGGGAAGACAATCGGGTCAGCCTGCGTGTCATCGGTATACAATCGAGCGAGCTCAGCGGTGAAAGCTGAGCTACGCGCGACGTAGCTGGTAAGCTGGAATGACAAAAAGTTTGCGAGTTACAAGTTACAAAACCTGTCTTTCGTAACTTGCAACTTGTCCTTATCAGAGCCTGATGGCGGCACTACTCCAGGTAAGACCGGCGCCGAAGGTGACCATCAGTACGATATCGCCCTTCTTGGCTTTGCCGGAGCGCACGGCTTCATCCAGCGCGATGGCGCAGGCGGCACCGGAGGTGTTGCCATACTTCTGCAGGTTGATGAATACACGGTCAACGGGGATACCCAGGCGTTGAGCAACGGCGTTGATGATACGCAGGTTAGCCTGGTGGGGAATCACCACGTTCACCTCTTCGGGCTTAATGCCCGTGCGCTCGATGAGCGACAGGGCGGAATCTTTCATGTGTGCCACGGCGTAGCGGAACACCTCGTTGCCACGCATGGCCAGGGTGTAGAGCTTTTCGTGAATATTCTCTTCCGTTGTCGGGATAGCAGAGCCACCACCGGGTACCATCAGCAGGTCGGTCAGCGTGCCGTCGGAACCGATGTCGGAAGCAAGAATGGCGCTGTCGCCCTCAATGCCCGTACCCGTGCGCAGCACGGCGGCACCCGCACCGTCACCGAAGAGCACGCAGGTGCTGCGATCCTCCCAGTTCACAATGTGGCTGAGCTTTTCGGAGGCGATGATGAGTGCCGTGCGGGCCTGACCGCAACCGATGTACTGCACGGCGGTCTTCAGCGCAAAGAGGAAACTGGAGCACGCTGCCGAGATGTCAAAGGCTGCGGCGTTCACGGCGCCGATGTTGGCCTGCACATAGCAGGCGGTGGAGGGGGTGAAGGTATCCGGCGTGACGGTGCCGACGATGATGAGGTCGATTTCCTCGGGCGTGACTCCCGCAGCCTCCATGGCTCGCTTGGCGGCTTGGGTAGCCATGTCGCTGGTCTTTTCTCCGGGGGCGGCAATGCGGCGCTCTTCAATACCGGTGCGTTCGATAATCCATTCGTTGGAAGTATCGACCATCTTCTCCAGGTCGGAGTTGGTCAGGCGGGTTTCAGGTACATAGGAACCGGTACCGATGAGAGCCACCGGCAGGCGCTTGAAAGGTTTTGTGAGATCGTTCATAGCTTGTGCAATTCTGTATGATTATAGACTCTCTCCCTCGAGGGAACAGCTATATAATACCACAATGCTAGAGGGAACACTAGCTTTTTTTGCGTTTTAGAACAAAAATTATCAATTTTTCCGAATTTTTGGCCGAAAATTTAATCGTTTCGGGAGACTCTGACGGCATGAGAGGTTTTGTCTGATAGGCTTAAATCAGAAAAAAACAAACTTAAAATTATATAACACTTGCCAAAATCAAACGAAAGTGATAGACTGTTGCGCATGAGAGCATTGAGTAAGGCCATGATGGTGGCCCTGGCTGCTGCCGGGGTTCAGAGTGTAACGGCTCAGGTGACAGACGATGCTGATTTGGCTGGTCTGCAGGGCTGGCGCTATGGGCTGCCTGATTCGGGGGTAGCGCCCAGCTACGCTCGCTTCGAGTGGTTTACTCGCATGGGGGAGCGCCATCACGGTGGCTCTGAGCTGAGCATGCAGAGCTATGCGCTCTGTGTGCCGCTTTCGGACCCGCGCAAGACCGGGTGGGGCAAGACGATGCTCAATATGCAGTTCGATGCCAAAGTTTCCGTGATTAACACCGGCGGCACACTGGATTTGCATAATGATGTATTCTACAATTTTGCGCTGCCGGTCACCTTCATTACTCCTGTAGAAAACGGTAACCGCTGGACCTACGGTCTGGCTCCTGAGCTGGCGGCAGATTGCGAGGCCACGGCGAAGGGTTTTGATGTCGCCGCATACGCATTTTACACCGTGAAGCACAGCGACACCTTCAGCTATTCGCTCGGTCTGGCTTCATCTCCCCGTTTTGCGGAGTTTTTTGTGCTGCCCATGGTGCGCTTTGAGTGGCAGCCGTGTGAAGATTGGCTTGTGAAGCTCAACGGCTACCAGCTCGAGGCCATGTATCGCGCAACGGAGCGACTGTCGTTCGGCCCCTTTGTTGCAGCCCGCGGTGGTGTGTGGGCGGTGGAAACCGACCGGGGAGATCGCATTTTCCGTGTGCGTTCGCTCGTAGTGGGCGGTAGTTTTGAGTATGATTTCTCGCAGCCCGGCCAGACCAAGCGCATTATTACTGCCTCGGTCGGTTCTACGGTGACGACAAATGCTCAGTTCCTGGAGCGCAACGCCCACAAGGATGCTTACAGCAGCCACCACTACCGCCCCGCTCTCTATGTGAGTGCCGGTGTGGATTTCCGCTTCTGATAACCGGAGCGCTTATTGCTTGAGCCGCGGCCTGTAGTGCCCGTCGAGGGGGAAGGTGAAGAGGGCATCTTCCTCCTCTGTGCCGCCGCCGATATTGTGGATAATGAGCGGCACGCCGTCATCGTTGGTGCGGTCGCTCACAATCATGATATGGGGCAGGCTGCCGCCCACAATGCAGGTAACCAGGTCGCCGGGTTTGTAATCTGACGGGTTGTCGGTGACGGGCAGCGCCCAACCTTTGCGTTTGAAGAAGGTTTGCAGGTTGGGTACGCGGCGGTGGTCGATGTTTTTGTCGGGGCGCTTAAGCCCCCAGCGCTTGGGGTAGCGGGAGAAGTTGCGCTTCATGTCCTCGTGTACCTCTTTCTGTAGGTCGAACCCGAGGTGGCGCAGGGCGCGGATGACGACATCGGTGCACACGCCGCGCTCGATGGGCACATCTCCGCCGGGGTAGGTCAGGCGCTCGTACGAGCCATCGTATTCAATCGTTACGCCAATCTGTCGGCGGGCGAGTTCGGGCAGGCGGCTGTCGGCCCACACTGTGGCGGCCAGGGCAAGGATGAGGGGCAGGACGGTTTTCATGGTTTATTGTAAATGGGGCGGTAATGTCCGGTCAGAGGGAAGGTGAAAAGCTGCGGGTTTTCGCGCGTGCCGTTCCCCATGTTGTGAATGACCATGGGGGTGCCGCTCAGGGTGGCGCGGTCGCTCACTATCATGATGTGCGGTCGCCCGTTTTGTGTGCGGCAGGTTACGATGTCGCCCGGTTTGTAGTCAGCCGGATTTTCCGTTACGGGCAGGCTCCACCCGCGGCGGGTGAAATATACCTGCAGGTTGGGCACTCGGCGGTGGTCAATGTTGCGGTCGGGGCGTTTTAAGCCCCAGTTTTTGGGGTAACGGGAGAAGTGGCGGCTCATGTCCTCGTGTACGAGTTGTTGCAGGTCGAGCCCTTTGAGTCTCAGCGCGCGAATCACCACATCCGTACATACGCCGCGCTCCATGGGCACATCCCCGCCGGGGTAGGTCAGTTTTTCGTAGGCCGGGTCATACTTTACCGTCACGCCGATTTGCCGGCGTGCCATGGCTGCCAAATTGTCAGGCTCGGTTTGCAGGCTGCGGTAGAAACCGGTGGGTAGGTATTGCCGCACATAGGGCGCGTAGGGTGAAAGATACAACCCACCTGCCGCCAGTGCAGCCAGCACGATTGCAACAATGAGGATGGTAAGCAGCCTTTTCATGAGGGTAGCGGTGTGGAATCAGGGCTTTTTCCGGCGGTCGGCGTGGGTGCCTGTCTGGCCGGCTTCGCGCTCGGCGGCACGTTGTTTCCAGAGCGGGACGTTGCTTTTACGGGCCTTAGCCTTGCGTTTGCGCTCACGGCGTTCGGCCGCGCGGGCTTGTTCTGCGGCGATTTGTTGCTCTTTTTCGCGGGCTCGTGCGGCTTCTTCTATGCGTTTCTGAATTCGGGACGAGTGGTCATTGCCGGCGGCGGTAATAGTCCAGGGGCAGCGGGGGTCGGTGCCTGATTCGGTGATGGGCAGGCAGACCATATCGGGGTCAATGAAGCGAATCTGCCGATAGAGCAAATCTTTGATAGTGGCCAGCAGGCTCTTGGGCGGGAAAAGCCCGGTACGTGCCAGCTCGATGGTGAAGGCTATGCGTATGTGCTTGGCTTGCAGGCTCATGCGGGCAATGTCGCGCAGCGAGATTCCCTCGGCCGGTTCCTCCTCAGGGGCGCAGATAGCCGCCGCCCGCAGCAGGAACAGGCAATCTTTCACCTTGCGGCACAGCTTGTCTACCAAATCCCTCACCTTGGGGCGGGCGTTGAAGCGGTAGTCTTTCACCTCAATGAGCCAGAGCTCTTTTTTGCCCGGGTGATAGAGCACGAAATCCATCTCTTTGCAGCTGCTGCAGAAGTTCTGCGCATGGTGTGAGTAGAATGGGGAGCACTCGAAGCGGCACACGTAGTACCCGGCTTCGAAATTAAAGCGGTGCAAGCCCTCCACACAACTGGTACCGGCCTGAAACACGCTTATGCCTGCTCTCCGGGTTCGAGGTTCATATTGAGGTAGCGGTCGGCCTGCTCCATTTCGGCGTCCAGACTGTCGATGTGGTCGATTTCATCGAGGGCGTTGCCAACTGAGGTGCGCACGCCGCACCGGTTATCGCCGGGCGGCTGCAGGCCGAAGAATCGGCGGCTGAGCTTGCCGTTTTGCCTGTCTGCCAGCTGAATGACCAACTCACGCAGCAGAAAGAGACTGTGCGTAGTGAGCATGAGCTGAACTCCGGCGCGGCAGAGACCGAGTATGATGTTGACCAGCAAGGGCAGGTGGGTGGTGTTGAGGTTCATCTCGGGTTCATCCCAGAACAGGGTGGTACCCGGGCGCACTGTGCCGTTGCCGATAAGCAGTCCCAGCGTGCCGATTCGCTTGAAGCCCTCCGCCACTAAATTGAGTTCCAGCGGTTCCTGGCAGGGGCGTTTCAGGTAGAAACGCCCGTTGAGCCGTTGTAACTTGCCGGAAAGCAGGGTTTCTATCTGTTTCATCACGTAGCGCAGCGCTTCGGGCAGGGGGCTGCCGGCAGGTTCCTCTTCCAGTGCGCGGCAGAGTTCCCAGCTGGCGGAATCGAGCAGTTCCGGGTAGCGCTTGCCTGCCTGCATGTAGCAGGGGTAGATGGAGAGCACCTCGCGCGGCGAGATGAAGACGGCGTTCTCACTCAGAAAACGCTGTGGTAACTTCTTGATGTGCAGCCCCTCTTCCTCCTGCCCGGCCGAAAAGCGAAAATCCAGCTCCGCTGAGCCGACCGGTACCTTGTTCCCCTCGAGTGCGGCCTGTACTGCTGCCTGTCCGTTGCCGCGATTGCGAGCGGTGAGTGAGGTGAGGTTATGGGTGCCGAACACGCGCAGTAAATCGCGGCGCAGGCGTTTTTCCTCGGCCCAGACTTCGGGCAGTTCGCGGCGGTTGCCATCGCAGCCCCACTTGGTGAGCGCGTAGCACAGTTTCATCAGGTGGCTTTTACCGGAATCATTGCCGCCCACGATGATGTTTACCCCCGGCACGAAGTGAAATACCTCGCGCTGCGGGAACACCGTCACCCCTTCCACTGCCAGCTTTCTTATCATACCTGCTATTCTACCCCATCACGCGGCGTTTGACAATAAAGAAATGCGTAAATGAGGGTGTTATCTTTTCAGCCACTCAAGCAAGTACCTGAATATATCAATCAGTCGGTAGCCCAGATACAGCACAATACCCAAAATGACGATTCCGGTGATGACGCAGATGTAGGTAGGCACCGCGTTCGCCCCGGCATACAAAAAGAAGGCATAGAGCGGCAAGGCCAGAGGAATGGCCGTGAGAGATGTCAGCCATTTGAGGTAGGGCAGATACCACGTATCCTTCTCCGTGATGCATGCCAAGATGAAAGCAAGCAGCAAAGGTACAAGGTAGAGCACATGCAGTATCAGAAACATAGTAACAAGTATATACTTTCCGGTCCGCAGTAGCAAGCCGAAAGAAAGGTTATGACTTTGCCGCGGCTTGTCATGGGGCAGGGGGTGTGATAGAATGCGCGCATGACCGATCAGGACAAAATGAAAGAAGTGATGGGGTATCTCATCGGGTACCGCCTGGGTAGCCAGATGCTGCCGCAGATGCTCCCCGGAATCGAAGCTGATGACGTGGTAGCCGACATGCTGGCAAAAGGTGTGAAAGACGGCATCTCCGGCGAGGCTGACATGAGCATCATCGATGAAAAGGTGGAGGAATATCAGCAGGCTTTTGTGGCCATGCTGCAGGAGCGTGGTAAGAAAGTCGGTGAGGAAAACCTTGAGAAAGGTCGCCGGTACATGGCCGAGAACGGAAAGCGCCCCGAGGTGATTACCACCGAGAGCGGCCTTCAGTACGAGGTTCTGACCGCCGGCGGTACGGAGCAGTATGACCCCACCGTGCATGGCGAGGCTCCCACCGCTGAGGTGATGTACAAGGGCACACTGGTAGATGGTACCGTGTTCGATCAGTCCCGTCAGCCTATGAAGTTCAACATCCGTCAGGTTATCCCCGGTTTCACCGAGGCGCTCAAACTCATGCCTGTGGGTGCCAAGTGGCGCGTGACTATCCCCGCCAATCTGGCTTACGGTGCCAACGGCCCCGGCAGCATCGGTCCGAACTCGACGCTGATTTTCGAGATGGAGCTGCTTGGCCTCACTAAGTAACCTCTTCAGTCGTCTGCGGGCGGCGAATCCGCCCGCAGATGGCGCTTTTCTGCACCCATGAATACTCGTTTGGGAAAAATCATTCGCAGTGCTTTTTTTGCAGTGTTGGGCGTGTTCTTTCTGTGGTATGCGCTCCACATGCCCCCCGGCGGATATCAGATAGCCTTTTATGCCTTTTGCGTGCTTGATATCGCGTGGGCACTCTGGCTGCTGGTGTCGGCAGTCCGGCATCGTTGAGTCACTGCTGCTTGTTTTGTTATTCAGCCGTTGCGGTATGTCACTGCAACGGTCATTTTTTTTGAACGGCAGGTGCCGGCGAGGCGTCTGAACGGTGAATGAAAACGTATCCGGCAGCAGTGGTGGTAACAGCGGTTCTGGCAGTTGCCGCTGTGTTTGTGGCGGTGCAGAGCCAGTCGATTCAGTTCGGCCGTTTTTCCTGGACTCACGTGGGGCTTTTGCCCTTCAGCGGCAAGGCCTTGCACGTGGTGAAATATGAAGATGAAACACTCTGTGCCCGTTTGCTCGATGAAAACGAGGCCCCGTGGGTGCGCGCCAATGCCGACCGCACCCTCACCGTGTCTTACGGTCGCGTGGGGCAGGAGACATCGGTACACTATTCCATTGACCGCAAGGATTTTGTATCGGCTCCGCCCACACACCTGTATGGGTTCGACGTCAATTTTGACTCTCTCGCGCAGGGGACGGCGGATTCACCGCATGGTGCTGTAGTCAGTACCTTCAGCCAACGGGTAGTTGCGTGGAACAAAGGGTAGCCGCCCCGGAAACGGGGGACGACAGCCGAAGGGCGCTCAGTAAGCCTGAATGTTGTGCTTGCAATTTTGAAACGGTTCAGGTATGATTCGGGCATGGCCGTTCAGTTTGCTATAATATCGCTTGGTTGTGCTAAGAATCTGGTGGATTCGGAGGTGATGGTTGACCGCATGTTGGCCGCGGGTTTTGTGAAAACTGAGCCCGAACAGGCTGCGGTACTCATCATTAACACCTGTGCTTTCATTGACCCCGCCAAGCAGGAGGCCATCGATACCATTTTCGCCGCCGCCCGTGCCCGCGAAGCCGGGGAGGCTCCCGCTGAGCAGAAAATCATCGTAGCCGGTTGTCTGTCGCAACGCTATGCTCAGGATTTGGTGAAAATCATGCCCGAGGCCGATTGTTTTGTGGGTGTGGACAAGGTGTGCGAGATTGCTGAGATTGCCACGGCTTGTCTGGATGGCACGGAAGAGAAGGTGTACAGCACGAAAGTTTCTAAACTCATGCCCGATTTCGGTGACACGCGCTACCGCCTGACGTCCCCGCACACGGCATATGTCAAAATTGCCGAAGGGTGTAACCACGCTTGTGCCTACTGCGTGATTCCCCGTATACGTGGCGGTCATCGCAGTCGCCCGCAGGCCAATATCCTGCGCGAGGTGCGCGCCCTGGTGGAGCAAGGGTGCCGCGAGATTAACCTCATTGCTCAGGATACGACCTACTACGGTATGGACAAATGGGAGCAGAAGGCCACCAAGACCAGCGGGGTGGACTCTGCCCGGGGCGAATCTCTGGCAAGCCTGTTGCGAGAAATCAATGCCATACCCGGTGATTTCTGGGTTCGCGTGCTCTACACCCATCCGGCGCACTGGAGCCGTGAGTTGATAGAGGTTTTCGCCACCTGCGACAAGGTGGTGAAGTATGTCGACATCCCCCTGCAGCACATTGCCGCTCATATACTTGAGGAACAGCGCCGTAAGACCGATGGCGACTACATCCGCAACCTCATTCGCGATCTGCGCGCGGCTGTACCCGGTATCGGCCTGCGTACCACGTTCATCAGCGGTCTGCCCGGCGAGACGGAAGATGACCACGCCGAGCTGCGCGACTTTATCCGCGAGTTCCGTTTCGAGCGCGCCGGCGTGTTCCCCTACTCGCGGGAGGAAGGTTCGCTGGCCGCCAAGATGAAAGGCCAGGTACACCACGCCACCCGCAAGCGCCGCGCGAATGAACTTTCCATGATTCTGGCCGGTATTGCCGATGAAATCGGTCAGGAGTGCGTGGGGCAGACTATCCGCGTGCTGGTGGATTCCCCCGGTATCGCCCGCGGCCCGTGGGATGCCCCCGACGTCGACGGCACCATTCACGTTGACCCCGCTCTGCCTGTCGGCGAGTTCACCGACGTGGAGATTGTGGATTCCATCGCCTACGAGCTGTTTGCCGATGGGGCAGAAGAACCGTCTGAAATGGATGACGAGGCGTGAGATGATGTGACTCCTGTGCCATAATTTTGCAGGATGGTGCATCGGGGCGTACTAAGTGCTTGCGGTGGTGGGGACAATATGATAGAATAACACCCGTTAATGCGCAAGTACATCATACGCCGCCTGTTGTTGATGCCAATCACGCTGATTGGTATCACCTTTGTGGTGTTTTGCCTTACGCGAATGGTGCCGGGGGGACCTGTGGAGCGCATATTACAGGAGCAGGCCATCGGAGCCCTGGCCGGTGAACGCTCCGCCGGACCGACCGGAACCATGGTCAGCGAGGCCGATATTGAGCGTTTGGAAGAACTGTTCAATTTGCAGAAACCCGTGTGGCTGGCGTACCTGCAGTGGCTGGGGATTCGACGCCGCGAGGTGGAGATTGCCAAGGCCGAATTCGGGGATGATGACAGCGCTGTGCTGACTATCTCGTCTCTCAGCGGTAATTGCGCCGTTATCGAAGTGCAGCGTGAGGGGAATTCAGTCAATTACCTGGCGGAACCCTGGTTCGAGGAAGAGGGCTGGCGCATGCGGCTGGAATCCCCGCTTGAGCGCGCGGAGCGCTGGGCTCGCCGCAATGGCGTGACGGATGAAACTGCCATCGCAGAGCGGGCGGAAAGCCCGACATGTCGCCGCTGGCGTGTGGTGGCATATCGCAAGGCTTTTGATGGGTTGCTGCAAGGCAGTCTGGGGCGCTCGTACAAATACAATGAACCCGTGGTGGGGATGATGTTTGAGCGCCTGCCTGTTTCGCTCTATTTCGGTATTTTGGGGGTGTTGATATCATACCTCATCAGTGTGCCGCTTGGGGTGTACAAGGCATTGAGCCACAACAGTTGGTTTGATGGTGTGTCGAGTTTGTTCGTTTTCCTGGGCTATGCCGTGCCCGGCTTTGCCCTGGGGGCCGTGCTGCTGGTGTATCTGGGGGCTCGGTTGGAGTGGTTCCCGCTCTATGGGCTGACCTCGCCGGATTTTCCCGGTATGAGCCTGTGGGAGCAGGTGAAAGACCTGGCGCACCACACGGTGTTGCCCCTCAGTTGCTACGTGGTGGGTTCATTCGCCATGATTACCATGATGATGAAGAACAACCTCATGGAGAATATCTCGGCGGATTATGTGCGCACCGCCGTGGCTAAGGGCGTGCCTTTCCGCCGTGCCGTGTGGCGGCACGCTTTCCGCAATTCGGTCATACCGCTGGCCTCCACCCTGGGCAGCACGCTTTGCGGTGTGGTGGCCGGCTCGCTGCTCATTGAACGCGTGTTTGATATACAGGGTTTCGGTATGCTGAGTTTTCAGGCGCTTATGGATAAGGATTACTCACTCATCATGGGTACGCTGCTGCTCAGCTCGGTATTGATTGTGGTGGGGAATCTGCTTTCGGATATTCTGGTAGCTTGCATCGACCCGCGCATACGCTTTGACAGATGAAGAAGAAAAACATCATCGCCCTTCTGCTGATACTGGCTGCCGTGTTGGGTAGCCTGGCGGAGCTGTATGGCTGGTTGTTACCCACTCTATCATGGCCGTTCACCGTGAGTCGCGAGATGAACCTGCTTTCGCTGCCGGCAGAGGCTTGCCCGCTGGCAGCTGCTGACGGGCGTGTGCATTGGTTCGGTTGGTTGTGCATGGCGCTGATATTTGCCGCCGGGGTGTATTTGCTGGTGCGGCGGCGGGAAAGCATGCGCGTGGCTCCCATGGTGGAGCGGCGCTGGGCGCAGTTCCGCAAGTTCCGGCGTGGTTACTGGTCATTGATGGCGCTGGTGGCGCTGTTGTTGCTGGCCGGGTTGGATCAGTGCATAGTGGGCAAGCGTGCTCTGTTGGTCTGCGATGGGGAGAACATGTACCTGCCGGCTTTCAGTCGAGATATTTATACCGGCCGCCAGTTCGGCCTGAGCGGGAACGAGGCGCATGCCGAGGCTGACTACCGTAAGCTCAAAGCTGAGTGCGGCAAGCCGGGTATGCCTAATCTCGTGCTCATGCCGCTGATTCCCTACGATGCCACGATGGACGCCGTGCCTTTCCCCTCCGAGCCGTTGCCGCTCAGGGAAGGGCTGCTTTACGAACCGGATGGCGAGACTCTTTATAACGGCCAGGCCAGCCGCCTGTACCCCAATGGTCGCGCGCATTTACGCCTGCGTTACCGCCGCGGCCTGCCTGATGGTCATGCCCAAGGCTGGTCAGAAGACGGTCGCGAGGTGTACTCTGCCACATACGAGCAGGGGAAACTCAAATCACACCATTATTACGGCAATGGTAGCGAGGCCGATTTCCTGGCTCTCACACCGGCAGAGAGTGTGTGCCGTGTGTATTACCATCCCGCACCGCCCCTGACCGGTGATCACCTGCTGGGCACGAACAGTCAGGGGGCGGATATTGCGGCCTATTTGTTCGGTGGCCTGCAGGTCAACATCAAGGCTGCGCTCTTTTACGTGCCGATAATATATGCCATTGGTCTGGCGCTGGGCATGTTCATGGGGTATTTTGCCGGTACCTTTGATTTGGTGACCCAGCGTCTGATTGAGGTGTTTTCTCAGCTGCCGTTCCTGTTGGTTGTGATGGTTCTTTCGGACTTCGTACCTCATGAAATGCGCGGTATGTTCTTTACCATGGGGGTGCTGGCTGCTTTCGGGTGGATTCACATCACCTACCTGGTGCGTACGGCCACCATGAAAGAAAAGACCCGCGAGTATGTGGCGGCCGCCCGGGTGATGGGGGCCGGAATCTTCCATATACTCTGCCGCCATATCCTGCCCAACCTCACCGGTATCATTGTGACCCTGCTGCCGTTCAGTTTTGCCGCCGTGGTGCTTTCCCTTGCCGGGTTGGACTACATGGGCTTCGGCCTGCCGGATTCCTATCCTTCCTGGGGGCGGCTGCTCAATGACGGGCTTTCCAAGCTCTCATCGCCGTGGGTGGTATCGTCTGCGTTCTTTGCACTGGTTACGGTACTGGTGCTGGTCACGTTTGTGGGCGAGGCTGTGAGAGAGGCTATAGATCCGCGTCGGCATACCTATTACGAATGATGAAACGAGAACCTGCCAGACTGAGCCGATTGCACTGCTGCCTGAAGGTTGCCGGGCTGGGGATTTGTGCCCTGCTGGGGGTGACCGCCTGTGATGGCGGGAGTGATGCCGAAGGCCCCGCCTGGCAGGCCCCTGCAGATGGGAGCATGCCTGCGGCTTTCGCAGAAAGTGAAGCCGTTCCTCCGTTTGCCCGCGATTGGACCATGCCCAAGGGGTTTGCCGGTTTTACGGAACGCTGGAACAGGCGCAACGAGGCTTATGTGCAGACAACTCTGGCTGAGCACCGCACCGAGAGCGTGAGCACCTTCAGCCGCGCGCTGGCCGGGTGCCCCGGCAGTACCGGGACCGAGAGCGCCCGCGTAGCCATGCGCTCCGCGATAAAGAAGAGCCTGTCCATGGGTGACCGCCGCCGTGAGGGCGACTACCTGGTGTACCGCAAGTTTGAAGACATGCCCCCCGAGCTGCAGTGGCAGGATGGGGGTGAGCAACCCGAGTTGGGTAGCTCCCACGCGGTGCGTGGCGGCACGCTGCGCCTGTCGCTGCAGCGCTCCTTCCCCGGCACCCTCTGCCAGTTCGGCCCCAATAGCAACAACTCCACGCGCCGCTATCTTTACGATGATGTCGACATCCCTCTGGTGCGTATTCACCCCGGTACCGGAAAACTCATACCCGGTACTGCTGAGAAATGGGCTATTTCGCCGGATGGCCGCACCGTCTACTTCCGCATAGACCCGAATGTCCGCTTCACCAATGGCGCCCCGCTGACCTCACGAGATTTCATTACGGCCTTGTTCGTGCGTACGTCTGAATACGCCGCAGAGCCCTTCTATGCCGGGTATTACCTGAGCCGTTTTTCCCGGATTACGGTTTTCGGGAATGAGGCCATAGCCGTCACCCTGCAGGAGCCTATGCCGGCGGCTCCCTACTACGCCGCCATACCGGCCAGCTGCACGCGTTTCTATGCTGAGTTCGGGCCGGATTACCCCACTCGCTACCTGTGGCGCCCGGCACCCACTACCGGGGCTTATCGTGTGGCGGCTGACGGGCTGGTAATGGGTCGCCGGTTTACCTTGGAACGCGTGCCTGACTGGTGGGGGAATGACCGTCGCTACACTCGCTACAGTTGCAATGTCGACCGAATCGTCTATTCCTTCATTGCCGAGCAGTCGAAAGCCCGTGAACTGTTCCGCCTGGGGCAGTTGGATGTCTTTACCGCGCGCGATGCCGATTTCTGGTACGAAGGGCTGGAGGTGGAGCCCGTGCACCGCGGCTACATCCAGCGCGTGCACTTCAATAACATCTGGCCGCGCAACAGTTTCGGTTTTCACCTCAATTGCTCGCGCCCGCCCTTCGACAATCGGGATGTGCGGCTCGGTATGCAGCACTCCTTGAATATACAGGAGGTTATCAATACGGTGTTCCGCGGCGATTACGAGCGCATGGGCTCTTACTTCATGGGCTTCGGCCCCTATACCAACGATAAAATTAAGGCTCGCCCCTATTCCCCTGAAAAAGCCCGCGAGTATTTCGCCCGTGCCGGTTATACGGAAGAGGGCGGTGACGGTATATTGAGCCGCCCTGACGGTACCCGATTGCAGGTGGTGGTCAGTTCCCGCATAGACCCGCTCTATGCCAACTGTATGAACCTGTTGCGTGAAGACGCCGCCGCCTGTGGTCTGGATTTGCGTTTTGAGCAGATGGATGACACCGTATTCTTCGGCAAGATGAAAGAGAAGAATTATACGGCCGGTATCTTTGCCTGGGGATTTTCACCCATCACTCCCGACCCGTCGCTCTTCTTCCTGTCGCAATATGCTTATGCGCCCGATGGCACTCCGGCCAAAGCCGGTAACAATGTAACCGCCACAGCCTCGCCGGAGTTGGATGCCGCTATTTTTGCCTGCCATTCCGCCCGGACGGAGGCCCAGGCGGTAGCTGCTCACCACCGGGTGCAGCAACTCATACACGATGAAGCCTGCTGGGTGCCGGGGTGGACTACCTCTTATACACGCTTTGCCCAGTGGCGATGGCTCAAATGGCCGCAGGAATCTGACTGCAACTTCTGCCCCCCTCGTTATTTCGACCCCCTCGACAGTCACCTGTACTGGATTGACCCTGCTGAGCAGGAGCGCACCTTGCGTGCCCGCGCGGATGGGGACTCCTTCCCGGAGCAGGAAATAGATATTCCTCTGCCTCCTCAGTCCTGAAGCCTTAACACCAACCGGATATGAAGTCATCTCGCAATCTGCTTGAAGTACACCACCTGACCACAGCCTTTGAGTCAGAGGTGGGGCTGCTGCGCGCGGTAGACGATGTGAGTTTCAGCGTGCCGCGAGGGCAGTGTGTGGGGATTGTGGGCGAGAGTGGCTGCGGTAAGAGTGTAACGGCTATGAGCCTGGTGCGCCTGCTGCCGCGCCCCTCGGGGCGTATTCTGGATGGTCGGGTACTGTTCAACGGCGAAGATATCCTCAAGATGAAATCCCGCCGCCTCAATGAATTGCGCGGTGGGCAGGTCGGATTCATCTTTCAGGAGCCGATGAGCGCCCTTAACCCCGTGCAGCGTGTGGGTGACCAGATTGCCGAAACCCTTATGCTGCACCGCGGTATGAGCCGTGACCATGCTTGGCTTGAGGCTATCAACATGCTGCATTTTGTGCGCTTGCCTGACCCCGAGACTCGCGCAAAGGAATTCCCCGCCTCTCTCTCAGGCGGCATGCGCCAGCGTGTTGTCATCGCCATGGCTCTGGCTTGCCGCCCCGAGCTTATCATTGCAGATGAACCCACGACTGCGCTTGATGTCACGGTGCAGCAGCAAATCCTGGCGCTTATTCGGGAGCTGCGCGAGCAGATGGGCTCCTCCGCCGTGCTGATTACGCATGACCTCGGTGTGATTGCTCAGAACTGTGACCGTGTGGTGGTCATGTATGCCGGGCGTGTGGTGGAGAGTGCCGGGGTGAAAGAGCTCTTTGCCAACCCTCGCCACGCCTATACCCGAGCGCTGCTTTCCTCCATGCCGCGCCTGGAATACCCCCGCAAAAGCCACCTGCCGACCATTCCCGGCCAGGTTGCACCCATTCGCGACTATGTGCGTGGGTGCCGTTTCTGCCAGCGCCTGGAGCGCACGGGCCACACGCTCAATACCCGCCCCCCGCTCGTGGAGGTCGCGCCCGACCACATGGTCGAGGCTTGTCCCCTTTGTGCCGAACTCTGAGCGCATGAATTGAAGCGCTGACTCCGGATATAGAAAAACCGCTGCATGTTGCCATGCAGCGGTTTTGAATATCTGAAGATTAGGTGAATCAGGCCTCATCGGGGAAGATGAGTTCCTTCGGGGCAGGGGCGATGGACTTAATAGTCATCTTAACCTGCTCGCCGCCAAACTCGACAGGCAGGCGCAGGCTGTCGCCTACCTTGTTGCCGATGAGCTTGGCACCCAGCTTGGAGTTGTAGGGAACCACGTTTTCTTCGGGAATGGAATCCCAAGCACCCAGAATGGTGTAGACCACCTTCTTGCCCTTGTCGGTCTGGAAGGTAACCTGTGTGCCCATGCAGGTCTGCTCGCAGCTGGTACCCGAGAAGTCGGTCGGCTCGGCCTGGGAAAGCAGGCGGGAGAGCTCTTCGGAGCGGCGCATGAGCACCTGGCGGGTGGCCTTGGCATCCTGATAACCGCCGTTCTCACGAAGGTCACCTTCCGCACGGGTGATTTCGAGGTCGTGCTTGTTCTTGGGAATGCGCACGTTGATGATATCCTCGTACTCGGCCTTACGGGCAGCGTAAGAGCGAAGGGAGACAAACAGACTCTGCTTCTCCTTCACCTGCACGCGGGAGAGCACAACCTCCTGAAGGGAAGGATGCACCTTCATCATGTTGGCCAGCAGCAGGTTTCGGTCAAGGTCAGGCAGCACGGAAGAGTCATACAGCGACTTGGCGAAGGGGCGAGCCTCCAGCTCGGAGATGCCGGTTACCAGGTCGGGAGCGAGCTCCTTGTCGTCCATCAGCAGGTTGCGCAGACGCAGGGCGCGGTTGGGGCCACCCTCGGCGCTGTCTTTCTCGATAGCGGCGATAATAGCTGCACCCAGGGCCATCTTGGTCTTGTCGACAAGCTCTTTGGCCAGGCCATTGCGCTCTTTGCAGACCCAGATGAGCACATCAGGGCTGAGGTTCTGGCGCGAGATGCCGTTCATGATGTCGGCGAAGAGTTGCTCCTTGGCACCCTTGGCGATGATGAAGTCTGCCGCAGCGGCCGTAGCGCGGGTACCACCGAACAGGAAGATGTTGGTGGTGTAGGCCAGCCAGCTGTCGGGATAGGCTTCCGGCAGGGCGGTGTAGACGGTATTCTGGCGGGCAACGGAAAGCTCGCCTACGTAGTTCACCAGCTCTTCGGAGGGGATGCTCTGCAGCTTCTCAGCCAGGGTGGTGAGCTTCTCGACACCGGCAGCGGTCAGGGCCGCATCGAACTGAGCCTGCTTGGCCTCGTCCTTGCCGTGTGTGCCTTCGAGAATGTCATCGCGAATGATGATGAGCTCCAGCACGTGCTGGGGTTCATGACCCTTCTCGATGTCGTCCTCCATGGCTTTCACCAGCTTGGCGGCAATCTCAAACTCACCGTCCAGTACTTCCAGGCGGCTCTGGTCGAGTATGCGCACGCAGCTTTCGAGGGTCGTGGCATCGGTATAGTCGGCCAGCAGAGCGTCCGCAGCGCTGGCTGCCTCGCGGGTGACGATAGCCTCACCACGACGGGTGGGCAGGCGGAAGCGCGGGTCGTCGCGCATGGCGGCGCGGGCTTTCTCCCACCAGGTTTTCCAGTTATCTTCGGCAATCACACGGCCGCTGAGGTACTTCTCCAGATCCTCGGGCTGCATTTCCAATACTTCTTCCACACCTTCGCGCAGGGAGTAGTTGTGCTCCAGAACAAAGGCGATGAACTCCAGAATCGTTTCCTTCCCCTCAGCCTTGGCCTTGCAGCCGGCGGGGTCTTCAAAACACGTGACGAGGAAGTGCCCGGCGGGCACGGGGGTAAGCTGGTTGAATGCCAGCTTAAGGCCCATCACGTAATTGGGATTTTTCTCGAAATTAATCTTAACGCGCTGCTTGGCCAGAGACCATGCCTCCACCTTACCTACACCCCACTCCGGGTGCATGACGTAGTTGGCGGGAGAGAATTTGTCCAGCCTGGCTGCGAAGTCTGCCGGAATCTTACCGGCGCTCACGAGTTTTTCTAAATCACCATGCATACGTCAATACAGTATAGCATGCATCTTGTCAAATTCAAGCCCCGAATTACCTTTTTTTGCATTTTTTTTAATTTTTTAACAAATCAGGGCTTTTTCATCAGGATATCGAGGGTTGTGCCATCGATGACACCCGGACCGCTGCGCGATGTTTTGGCGCTCGGGAGATTCGGTTCGGCAGGCAGTTCGAGGCGGCAGCAGACGGCACTCCACCAGCTGTGCAGGTAGCTTCTCTGATAATCGCCGGCAAGTATGGCGCCCTGCATGGTGGGTATGCCGGGGCCGTGGGGGCCGCCGTTGTATGGCCAATATTCACCGAGCGCCAGTTCGTAGAGTAGGGTACCATCGGTGGAATGGAAGCGCAGGGTGCAGTAGTCGGCCTGCTGTGGGGTGGCTATGGCGCCGTGGAGAATACGGCGCAGCGCCTCTTGTTCCCATTCGGTGAGTTGGTATTCTTTGCCATTGCAGTAGCGCAGGGAAATGTGGCCGCCCTGCTGTATGGCGTGGGTGAGGGTGGCAGTAGCGGCGGAATCAGGCTGTTGATTGGGGGAGATGACGCCCAGATTGTGAGCGTGGAGTGAGACTCGGGCGTTGTTCAGGTGCTTGAGGGTGAGGGTAAGGCGCTCACCCTTGTGGTGATGGAGCACGCTTGGGGTGCTTGCGGTGGGTTTCCGCAAGGCTTTGCTGAAAGGGGGCTTGGGGCAACGATGGCAAAAACGGTCGCCGTTCGGGTGCTCGACTTCGATGAGCCAGTTGTAAACAGCTTGCTGTTTTTTTGCCCGTATGGTGTATTTGCTCCCCTTGTGTACCCAGCTGTCGATGATGTGTGGATATTTCGTAGGGGTAGGCCAGAACAACGCCTGCAGCGGCTTGGTGTGTTTCACATAGGCCACATGGTTGCTGAGTTGCTGACTCAGGCAACTGCAGAGCAGGGTGCAGGCAATCAGGCAAAAGGCGAATTTCGGGCGGTTCATGCCCTGAGTTTACTTGTTTTGGCGTCGAAATGCAATTTTTTTTGCAATTTTCTGAAAGATTGCTGTCGGGAGGGGCGTATACTATGGTGAATACTCATTCACTACCCTGTGAACCCGTGTTTGAGATCTCATAATAGTTGAAAGGTACGCCGAGCGCGGTACCTGCGGAATGAGAGAGCCGCAGGTACCGCTGCTCATTCAACTTACGCATGGCAAATGCACTTTTCCCACAGGTCGGGGCGGTGAAAATCCGGCTGTGTGTCGCAGGGCAGGGCGGTGGTCAGGAATACCTGCTCAGGGGAGTTCAGGATGGCGGCGGCTGTCAGGAGACAATCACGCGGGTCTATACCCGCTTCCTGCAAGACGGCATGGGGGATAAGGGCGCGGCACTGCCAGCTTTCGCCGTTGCACTCACCGGTGGCTATCACGCCGCCGGGTTGCCAGTTCTCGAAACCGGCGGCCAGTTGGCGAGGAGCGCTGAAAACAGCTGCCCACCAGGCGCCGTTCGGGCTGAGGTTGAACTCCATGTAGCGCCCGCCATCAGGGGTGGAGATGAAAAACTCCGCGGCATCGTAACGCCACAGGTCCGCCTGAAATGCACCGCATTGACCATCCGGGTGAATCAACGCCGGGGCTTTGCGTGCGGCGCAGAATTCCAGGCCGTCGGCTGACAGGGTAAAACAATACACATACGGCGGTTCAATGGCCTTGCCGTACCATTCCTGCTCGATTCGCTGTGTTTTCGGCGCGTCTGCCGGTGAAATTATCGTTTGCATACCCTGCAATCTAGCATCATATTTGCGCGCGCGCAAGCAATTATTTTGGTGTTTATACTGCAAATGTGTTCAAAAACGCCGATATTGCGCAAAAATAGAACAAAATGCGACATTTTTCAAAAAAAGTCTTGCAAATTGAGTGAATTGCGTGTATTCTTCGCCGCGCGAGCTGCATAAAACCGACCGTTGGTCCTCCATTTCCAGTGGAAGTTGGCTCGTATGGGGGGAAACCCGGTCACACCAAACAAAAAATCATGTCAGACGATCTGAACAAAGAGCAGGAGGTCATTGAACTGGCCCATTTCGAGATTCCGAACACCCTCAAGCGCATTGAGGACCCGGAGGATCCTAACCATATCACCTTCATCGCTGAGCCTATCGAGACCGGTTTCGGCCACACGCTGGGTAACTCCCTGCGCCGCGTGCTGCTGAGCTCCCTCGAGGGTGCTGCTATCACCAGCGTGCGTATCGCCGGTGCCCAGCATGAGTTCACCTCTCTGCCCGGTGTGGTGGAAGATGTGACCGAAATTATCCTTAACCTCAAGAAAATCAAGTTCGCCCACCACGGCAAAGAGCCCCGCACGCTTTCCCTTCGCGTTACCAAGCAGGGTGTCGTGACCGCCGGCGATATTCAGGAGGACCACATCTACTCCGTTGTTAACAAGGATCAGGTTATCTGCCACCTTGACCAGAGCACCATCTTCGACTGCGATTTCGAGGTGAATGTCGGTCGTGGCTTCTACACCGCTGACGACAACAACGACAAGGATCGTCCCATCGGCGTGATTCCGATTGACTCCATTTTCTCCCCCGTTACCCGCGTGAAGTACGCTGTGGACAACGCCCGTGTGGGCCAGATGACCGAGTTCGACAAGCTCGTGCTCGACGTGTGGACCGACGGCCGCGTGAGCCCCAACGATGCTATGCTGCAGGCCGCCAGCATCATGCGCCACCACCTCGACGTGTTCGTGGAGAGCGACAGCCGCCGCGTATCCTTCGACCGCGCCGCCGGTGGCGATACAGATGCCAACACCGCTCAGCTGCGCAAGCTGCTCAACATGAGCGTGAACGAAATCGAGCTCTCCGTGCGTGCTGCTAACTGCCTGAACAACGCTAACATCACCACGGTGGGTCAGCTCGCCATGAAGACCGAGAGCGAAATGCTCAAGTACCGCAACTTCGGTAAGAAGTCCCTCAACGAGATTAAGGAGAAGCTCGTGCAGCACGGCCTGTCCTTGGGCATGCAGTTCGATCCCAAGCTCCTTTCCGCCCCCGGCAGCAGCCCCCGTCTGCGCGACTCCGACGAGCCCCGCGCTACCGACCTGCAGGCCCTCATCTCCCACAATATCGAGGCCTACGGTTTCGATGATGAGGACGAGGACGATTTCGACGAATAAAGCACCACGCTATTTCCAAAAAACTTCATTATTAACACCATACATCATAATAAAATACTATGAGACACGGCGTCAAAAAGGCCAAGCTGCAGCGCACGGCCTCCCATCGTAAGGCCCTGCTTGCCAACCAGGCTTGCAGCCTCATCTCCCACGGCCGCATTACCACCACTCTGGCCAAGGCGAAAGCCCTGCGCCCCTATGTGGAGAAGCTTATCACCCTCGCCAAGAACGGCTCCCTGCACGCTCGCCGTCAGGTTCTGGGCACTCTGCCCCAGCCCAAGGTTGTCACCAAGCTCTTCAGCGTGGTGGCCGAGGCTACCAAGAACCGTCAGGGCGGCTACTGCCGCATCGTGAAGCTCGGCCAGCGCATGACCGATAGCGCCCCCATGGCCCTTATCGAGATCATCGACCTGCCCCAGCTTACCGCTCCCGTGGCTCCCGCTACAACCGTAGGCACCGGTTCCACTGAGGCTCCCGCCGCTGAGGCCCCTGCTACTGAGGCTCCCGCCGAAGAGCAGAAGTAAGAGTTACTCTTAAAATCGTATAACAGAGAAAGGCAGAACCGCAAGGTTCTGCCTTTCTTCGTGTCTTATAAGGAAAACAACCTTGACTCTGCGTTAGTGGCGGGGTAGTATAGGCCAATGCAGAACCCGCATAAAAAGCGCATAGCCATATTGTCAGATTATCCGTATTGGAACTATTTTGATAATGTGACGCCTGAGAGTCACCCGGCTCCGTGGCTTGCTGCTCTGCAACAGGCATTTGCTCGTGAGACTCTTTCGCCGTATGAGCTGCATTGGATTACTCTTACGAAAAATGTAAAGAAAATGCAGACTTGTTGTGTGGATGGGCAGTATATGTATCTTCTTCCGGCAGGGAGCAAAACCCTTGCCCAGTATATGCGTTATTTACCTGAGCGTTGGCGAGTTGGGCGCTTGTTGAAACAGTTGGCCCCTGATTTGGTACATGCCTGGGGAACGGAAAGCTGCTATGGGTTGATTGCAAAAGATTTTAAGGGAAAAAAACTTTTCTCCTATCAAGGCGCGTTAACTGCGTATGCGCAGCGGGCCAACATGGGTTCTTTTATGGTTCGCCAGGCGCGATTTGAGAAGTCTGTGTTGAAGGCTATGCCTGTTATTACTGTTGAATCTGAATGGTCTGGTGACAGGGTTCATGAGTTGGTACCGGGGGCTGATGTCAGGTTGTGGGAGTATGCTGCCGAAGAACGCTTTTTTAATGTCGAGCGTAAATTGTCGGCTGAACCTCTTTGTGTGATGCTTACTTCTGATTCTCACATCAAGAATGTTGAAACAGCTATTGCCGCTTTTTCTCGACCTGAACTTCAACATGTAAAATTGTATATGATGGGGGTGTCGCCCGAAAAATATAATAATCTGACAGAAAATATTGTTCCGTTGGGGCGGATTGCGCGACACGAAATTTCAGGGTATTTGCAGCAGGCCTGGGCAATGGTTCACACGAGCCTGGCAGATACCGGTCCTACGGCGGTGAAAGAAGCTCGGGCAGCGGGGCTTCCTTGTATCGTTTCGTCCGCATGTGGGGCCAAACGGTATGTCGTTCCCGGCAAGTCCGGTGACATCTTCGAGCCTCTTGATGTGCAGGGGCTGGTTTCAGCCGTTCTTTCTGTAACGGCTGATGCTGAGACTTCGCTGACCATGGGATGCTATGATATTGAGCGTTGCCGTGAGGAGTTGTCGGCTGCTGTGATGTACCGCAAAATATCTGCCTTATATGAGGAGTTAACAGGAGAGTGAACATGAATATACAAGAAGCCAAGGTTGCTGTTCTGCGTTTTCTTTATGCCATAAAGGCTGTGATGTACCGCATGCGAGGGGTACGGATTGGACGCCGTAGTTTTATCAGTGGGTTTCCCTTCATCAAAAAATGCCGGGGGGCTCAGATTATCATCGGAAACGATGTGACGCTGCATTCCAAAAAGAAATACAACCCGCTCATGACTCACCGCATTACTCTCGCTGCGGTTACGCCCGAGGCAAAAATCGAGTTTGCGGATAACAGCGGTGCAAGTGGGTGTACGATTATCTGTGCCAACCATATTTCTATCGGGCGTTATACCATTCTGGGGGCCGGTTGTACCTTGTACGATTGCAAGGAGCATGAGTATTCCCCCGTGACCGGTTGGTTTGGTTGCAGGAAGAAGACGGGAGCCCCTATCCGTATCGGCAGTCGGTGTTACATCGGGATGAATTGCATCATCCTCAAAGGCGTAACCATAGGGGATAACTGCGTGATATCAGCCGGCACCATTATTAAGGAAGATGTGCCTGCCGGGCATTTGGCGCAGGGAAATCCGGCAGTGTATACCCCCTTGCCTGAGCGCCTGACCAGGGTGGAAGATTAACTCCGGTACTGTTTGCTTCGCATGGCGGCTACGGCCACTATACCGAGTGCTGTAAACAGGCAGGTGCCTACACCGCAGCCGGCAGCCAGCAGTAGCAGCGGCAGGCCGATGGAGGTGGGCAGCCAGACCTCCAGCCATTCATTGAGCTTATAGTGGCGGTAGGTCGGCTCTACTTGCGGCAGCCCGTGTGGGTAGAGGTAGGTGATGAAATAACTCAGTCCGGCCTGCACCCAGCCGCAGATGATGTAGAGCACAGCTGCCGCGATGGCGTGTGTGTCGTCATTCGCCGCAGAGCCGAGCGCTGTGGCAATGGGCCAGGCAAACCACCAGAGCAGGGGCAGGTTATTGGCCTCGGGGTACTGCTGCTTTTGCAATTCTTCCCTGAGCCTGGGGTAGAGATGGCGCGCCAGGCTGTGCAGTGACCAGGGGCCGAGTACGGCGCTGCCGAGGGCGTAGGTCAGCACTTGCTTGGGTAGTGGCAGGCGGGGCTTTTCCATCAGTCACCGGTGGGTGTGTGTCCTCGTTTCAGGTCGGCGGCGAATGAGTCCGGCAACCCGGTGCGCGATATCTTGGCCGCGGCCGTGTCTACATCGTAGTCTACGCGCCGCAGGGTAAGGGCGGCTGACTCGCTGTCATAAATGCCATAGGCAGCGCGATAATCCATATCTCGCGGCTGGCCGACGGAGCCGGGATTGATGAGGTAGCGATTTTCGCTCAGCAGGGGCAGGGTGAATGTTCCCTCACTGTTATACACCACGGGTATAGGGGTGACCTTGCCTTCACCTTCACAGAAGATGGTCGGGCGGTGCGTGTGGCCGAAGAAACAGAGCTGCCCGTCGAAATCGGTAAACGCACGGCGAGCCTCGGGCACGGTGGATATGCGCTGCCAATCCTCACTCGCGGCGGGGCTCGCGTGTACCAACGTCAGTCCCTGCCAGCTCATTTTGCGGGGCAGGGGGCGCAGGCATGCCACAAGCTCGGCTCCGAGCATAGCGGCCGTGCGATCCATCATGGCTGTGTAGAGCGGTACTCCGAAGAGTCCGCGCTGCAGCAGTGCCTGCTCGTGGTTACCCCGTACCGCAGCGTTGAAGAGCGGCATGGCCAGCTCTACACAGGCGGCAGGGTCACCATTGAAGCCGATGACATCGCCGAGCCCCACATAGTGAGTGACCTGTAGCTGTGCGGCATCGGCCAGCACAGCCTGCAGGGCCTCCAGGTTGGCGTGAATGTCGCTCAGAATCGCGACTTTCATTTACTCGGAAAGCAGGGTTTTAAGGCGCGCTTTGAACGCGGGTATGCCGTCACCCATAGCAGCTGAGATAGGCAGAATCTCAATCTTGGGGAATCGCTGGCGCAGAATTTCCAGATTTTCCACGGCGGTGGGGTCATCCATCTTATTGGCCAGGATAATCCAACGGCGCTCAGCCAGCTCTTCAGAGTAGAGCTTGACCTCTCGGCGCAGGGTCTGAATTGCCTCTACCGGGTCATGCTCCAAGCCGGTCATATCGACCACAAAGAGCAGCACCTGACAGCGCATGATATGGCGCAGGAACTCGTGGCCCAGACCGCGGTTTTCGGACGCACCCTCGATAATCCCCGGAATATCGGCCACAATGCAGCGCGAGTAATCCTCGAACTCCACCACGCCCACAATCGGCTGCAAGGTGGTGAAGGGGTAGCTGGCGACCTTGGGGGTAGCGCGGGAGATAGCACCCAGCAGGGTGCTCTTGCCGGCGTTCGGGTAACCGACCAAGCCGGCATCTGCTATGCGGCGCAGCTCGAAGAAGAAAACACCGCTCTCGGCCTCAGTACCATACTCAAACTTAATGGGCGCCTGGTCAGTAGCGGTACGGAAGTGCCAGTTGCCACGACCGCCCTTGCCGCCCTGACAGAGCACAAAACGCTCGCCCGGTTCGGTGAGGTCGGCAATCTGCTCGAACTCAATACCGTCGCCCTCGCGCTCCAGCCAAGTAGCCTCTTGCATGGTTTCCGCATTGGTACGGTAAACAATAGTGCCGGGCGGCACCTTGCCGATGACGGTTTTGCCGTCTCTACCGTGCTTGCGGGCGTGCATGCCGGGCATGCCGTCAGTAGCTACCAGCTTGGGGTCATAGAAATAATTGCGCAGGTCATTCGTGCCTGTGCTGACCTCCAGGATGACGCTGCCGCCGTCGCCGCCGTCGCCGCCATCAGGGCCGCCACGCGGTACAAACTTTTCGCGCCGGAAACTGGCCAGACCATTCCCGCCCTTGCCGGCTTTGGCATATATACGAATGTGATCTACGAACATGGCGCGCAGCTTAATGGATAATCACACTAATGTCAAGTAAAAATGAAGCGAAAAGCTTACTTCAGTTTTCTTCTGGTTACCAGATACACCTTATCGCCGTGGCGGACTTTCTCAGGTATGACTACCAGAGCATTGCCGCCCTTGGGGACGGTGGGTACCACCTGCGTGTCGCCGTTTTCATCATCACAGCGCACTTCTGCCACTGTTACGCGCACAATGCCGGTCGTAGGGCCGGTGATTTCAATCTTGTCGCCGGGGGAGAGGGGGTGTGCTTCGAGTTTGATGTCGGCCACCTGTACTTTGGGGTACCAGCGTATGATTTTGCCGAGGTGGTGGCGCTGTTCGAGGGCCAGACTGTTGGAGCAGCCGCTCCAGGTTTCCCACTCTTCGCCGAGGTAGTAGCCGCCGTGCCAGAATTGGCGGTTGAAGACGTGCAGCAAGCTGTCTTCCCAAGCGGCAACCTTTTCGGGGCTCCATTCGCCCTTGGCGCAGGCAGTAACGGCTTCTTTGTAAACCGAGGTGACGGTGGAGACGTAGGCCTCCGAGCGCCCGCGACCTTCGAGCTTGAATACCGAAACACCGGCTTCTACCAGCTGGTCAATCACGCGGATGGTGCAGATGTCCTTGGGTGACATGATGTACTGGTTATCAATATCCATCTCAAACCCGGTCTCGGTATCGGTCACGCGGTACTTACGGCGACAGAGCTGGAAGCACTGGCCGCGGTTGGCGCTGTGGTTGTAGGCTGCCAGGCTCATGCCGCACTTGCCGGAGATGCCGATGCAGAGCGCGCCGTGGGCAAAGATTTCGATTCGTACCTGTTCACCGGAGGGGCCGCAGATGTTTTCGCGCCTGATGCCATCGATGATGGTGCGAATCTGGCTGAGTTTCAACTCACGAGCCAGCACCATTACATCAGCGTAGGCAGCAAAGAATCGCACCGCCGCCAGGTTGCACACGTTGGCCTGCACGGATATGTGCACCTCAAGCCCGATGCTGTGGGCGTAGGAGATAACAGCCAAATCGGCGGCAATCACGGCGTCTACCCCCGCGGCTTTGGCCTGCCGCAGCAGTTCCTGCATGGGTTCGAGCTCTTCGTCATAAATAATGACGTTGCAGGTCAGGTACGCCTTTGCCCCGCAGGCGTGGCACAGCCGGGCGACTTTCGGCAGGTCTTCGGGCGTGAAATTAACTGTGGAGCGTGCGCGCATGTTGAACATGCCTACGCCGAAATACACGCTGTCTGCCCCGGCGCGCAGCGCCGCTGCCAATGATTCGAAAGACCCCGCCGGGGCCATGATTTCCAGTGCCTGCTGCATGCGCGGATTGTACAGATGGAGCCGCAAATGTCAAGCACATACTGATGGCCGGGTTACAAGTTACGATAGGCAAGTGGTGAGTTCGGCGGCTGCCGTCGCGGAGGGCGGGGCAGAGCTTGGCTCAACTTGCCTATCGTCATTCGTAACTTGTCTGTGCTCTTATGCCAGCCCGTCGCGGCGGAGCATGGCTTCCGGGTCGGGGTCGCGCTGCATAAAGTCGCGGTAGAGCTCGGCAGCGGGGCGGCTGTTACCCTGAGAGAGAATGCAGCGGCGGAAATCGCGCCCGGTGGCGGGGTTGAAGATGCCTTCTTTTGCGAATCGGGAGAAGGCGTCCGCCTCAAGCATTTCGGCCCACTTGTAGGAGTAGTAGCCGGACTCATAGCCCCCGTCGAAGATGTGGGTGAAGCAGCGCAGCGACGTGTTGGCCGGTTCGGTGGTGGGTATGCGGTAGTCGGCCAGAATCTCGCGGTCGATTTCCTCGATATCGCGCCCTGCGTAGGTGGCGGTGTTGGTGTGCAGCTCAAGGTCAATCTTGCCGAAGCAGAGCTGGCGCATGGCAAAGGTAGCGGCCCCGCAGTTGCGGGCAGCGAGCATCTTGCTCAGCAGCTCGGCGGGCAGGGGGGCACCGGTCTGCCAGTGGCGGGCAAAGCGGTTGAGCGCCTCTGCCTGCCAGCACCAGTTCTCATTGATTTGACTGGGCAGCTCTACGAAATCCCACGCTACATTGCAACCGGCCAGGCTCTCGACCTCGACATCGCTGAGTATCTGGTGGAGCAGGTGACCGAACTCGTGGAAGACGGTTTCAACCTCGCGGTGGGTGAGCAGGGCCGGGGTGTCACCCACGGGGCGGCTCATGTTGCCGCACATCAGGGCGAGGTGCGGGCGGCGCGGAGTCCCGTTGATGGGCGGGCAACCGGTAGTCAGGCAGTTCATCCATGCTCCGCCCCGCTTGCTGTCACGCGGGTACCAGTCCGCATAGAAGGACCCTAGGTGCTCGCCGGTTTCCTCATCGTACACCTCGTAGTAAAGTACCTCGGGGTGCCAGACTTCCACCGCACCTTCGGGCAGAGTCTCTCCTTCCTGAATACAGGCGGTAGCGCGCTGTTCAAAGCGTATACCGTAGAGCCCTGCGTAGATGGAGAACATACCATCGAGCACGCCCTGCATGGGGAAGTACGGGCGCAGCTCCTCACTGTCGAAGTCATACAGGGCTTTGCGGCGTTTCTCGCTCCAGTAGCCGATATCCCAGGGCTTCATGATGGGCATGGCCGTGCCGGCTGTCTGTTCGGCAAAGCTGCGGATAGACTCTTGCTCAGCGAGGAAGGGGGCTTTCACCCGGTCATGCAGGTTGTTGATGAAGTTGAGCGCGGTGGTGCCGCTGCCTGCCATGCGGCGGGCGGTCACATAGTCAGAGTAACGCTCGTAGCCCAGTAGGGCGGCTTTTTCGGCTCGCAGCGCCATGATTTCGTGAATGAGCGGCTGCGTGTCGAATTGCCCCGTACCTTTTTCATTCATGGCGTGCCATACACGGCTGCGCAGTTCTTCATTTTCGGCAAAGGTGAGCACCGGCTGCACTGAGGTGAACTGCAGGGTGAAGCGCCAGGCCGGGGCCTCGGCTGTACCGTGGCCTTTGCTCAGGGCATCTGCCTGGGCAGCGGCAAGGGCGCTCTCGGGCAGGCCGGCAAGCTCGGCAGGGTCGGCGGTGATGTATTCCCAGGCGTTGGTGGAATCAAGCACGCGCTCACCGAATGTTTGGGAAAGCTGAGCCAGCTTGGTGGTAAGCTCGGCATAGCGAACCTTTTGTTCATCGCTCAGGTCAGCGCCGTTCTCACGGAAATCGGCCAGTGTTTCGGCAATAAAACGCTGTTTCACGGCGCTGAGTTCCGCCACCCACGGCTGAGCGGCAGCTTGTTTCAGTACGGCATAGAGCTGCGGGTTGAGGGTCACACTTGAGGAGTATATGACCACCTCCGGCATGAGTTCATTGATGGCTTCGCGCAGCTCGGGGGAGTCCATCACCGACTGCAGGTGCGACAGGCGACCCCAGGCACGCATGAGGTCACTGCCGGAGTTTTCCAGCGCAGCAAAGGTGTTCTCATAGGTGGGCTGCTCCACCTTGCAGATTTCGGCCACGGCGGCTTTCGCCGTTTCGATGGCGGCGCGAATCTCCGTGCGGGCACGCTCGGGGGTAAGTTGCGACCAGACGATGTTGAGGCTCTTGTCGGTAAATGGTGTATTCATGCTGGCGACTATCCTACCCTTTTTGTCCTGCCGAGTAAAGGGAAAAGAAAGGCATGCCGTCGAGCTGCCCGTGTTGATAGCGAGAAAAATGAGAGACGGGGGGCACAGGAGTCTTGCCAAACGGGGCGGTATCTGCTATCATGACCCCGCATGCAGAAAAAAATGTTCATATTTCGCTGTCCGACGGCAGAGTTCGAGGAGATTGAACGTATATGTGCAGAAAATCACACGGACCATTCGCGTGTGGTGAATACTGCGCTGCTGCTGCTGACGGATTTTCTGGCGGAGCAGGGGCTGCTGCCACCGCGTGAGTTGCCCCCGTGCTGCCTGTCCCCTGAGAGTTCGGGGGAGACTCCCTCTTTGCTGACACCTGTTACCGAACCGAATCATGGCTAAGATTCTTGTGGCCCTCAGTGGCGGCGTAGACAGCGCTGCCGCAGCCGCCCTGCTCACTGAACAGGGGCATGAAGTTGTGGCGGCGTACATGAAAAATTGGGTGAATGATGAAAATATACCCGGCGAATGCCCTTGGGAGCGCGATATTGAGGATGCCCTGGGAGTCTGCCGCAAACTGGGTATAGAGCTACGGGTGGTGGATCTTATTGAGCAGTACCGCAGCCGTGTGGTGAATTACCTGATTGAGGGCTATCGCGCCGGCTCCACCCCGAACCCTGACGTGCTCTGTAACCGCGAAATGAAGTTCGGCGTGCTGCTGGATTACGCCCTTGAGCAGGGGTTTACCTCTGTGGCGACCGGGCACTACGCCAACCGGCTTGATGTGCCGGGGGAGGGCAGCTATGTGCTGCGTGGGGCTGATCGCAACAAAGACCAGTCATACTTTCTCGCCCTCATGCGCCCGGAGCAGATTGCGCATGCTGTGTTCCCGGTGGGGCAGATTACCAAGCCGCAGGTGCGTGAACTCGCCCGGCGTTTCGGTCTGCCGAATGCCGAAAAGAAGGATTCGCAGGGTATATGCTTTATTGGTCAGGTAAAAATGAGTGATTTCCTGCGCCATTATCTGCCCGACAATCCCGGTGATATTGTCGATATTCACGGGCGGGTGCTTGGTCGGCACGATGGGCTGCACCTGTTCACCATGGGCCAGCGCAAGGGGCACCATGTGGCTTCCCCCCGCGAGGGCGTGGCCTATGTGGTGGTGGGTAAAGACCTTAAGCGCAATAGGCTGATTCTCGGATATGAGGGGGAAGATACCCCGGGACTTTATACCCGCAGTGCCGTAATCGGTTCGGTTACCAACACGCTGCAGCCCCTGCCGGAGCGGGTTATGGCACAGCCCCGCTACCGTGCCGCCGCTGTGCACGCGGCGTGTACAGCGCTGGGGAACAATAAGTATCGCCTCGATTTCGATGCTCCCGTTCGTGCGCTGGCGCTCGGACAGGTCTGCGCTTTTTATGCGCCTGATGCCGACCGGGGTGAGCGTTTGTTGGGTGGGGGCTTTTTTGAAGAAATTGGTGGTTAAGGTACTTTTTTGATTGTCCTCCCGTGTGTGATATGCTAACATTCGCCAAGCATGGGAACCGGTAGAACAGACTCTGAAACAACTATCGAAGACCTGGAGATGCGCTGCGCTGCTCTCCGGGCTGAGCTGACGGCTGTACAGGCTGCGCTTTCTGTTGCCCGTACTCATGCCTTGACTCGCAGGTGCAAGGGGATGTCCGATGCGGGGGCTGGTGAACGGGGGCAGACAGAGGCTCCTTGCCCGAACCGGATTTTGCCCGTCAGCGAGATGGGGCGGCAACGTGCCGGTGTGGTCGGTGCGCGCCCCGGGGTACTGCTGCAACCCTTGCCGTTGCACGATGTGCTGCGCCGCAAGTGGGCGTTAGGGTGTGGCTTGCCGTCGGTCGGCCGCTGCGCGGACCCTGCCTTTGTACCTTCAACGGCTGCGGCCCGCAGGGGGCTGCCCGGTAGTTTGCGGATTTTCGGTCTGTTGATAGATGGCTCTCCCTGGGAGCACGATATCCCCTTCAGTGCTCTTGCTGCTGATGGCGGTGTGGTGATAGGGCGAGAGCAGGGGATGTGTGATTTGGTCTTGACAGATGAAAGTGTCTCCCGCATGCATGCCCGCCTGGAAATAGGTGTGGGCGGATTGGTCGTGACGGATTTGCAGTCCATGAACGGTGTGTTCATTAATGATGAGCAGATAGATATCTACAGCCCGCAGACCTCGCTGCCTGATGGCTCCGTGTTGACCCTGGGGGAGGTGCCGCTGTGGGTCGAGTATATATTGCCCGTGGCCTAGTGCATGCAAGCAAGTTGATGAAAAAAGCCGCAACGAACACGTTGCGGCTTTTTTGGGGACTTGGGTGAAGGGGTATTAGCGAATCGCATCGAAGGCCTGCTTCAGGTCAGCGATGATATCCTCCGCCGCTTCAATGCCAACGGAGTAGCGGATGAGGTCGGGCTTGACGCCTGCCTCAATCAACTGCTCATCGGTGAGCTGGCGGTGGGTGTGGCTGGCAGGGTGCAGCACGCAGGTGCGGGCATCCGCCACATGGGTAACGATGGCCGTAAGCTTCAGGCTGTCCATGAACTTGATGGCGCGCTCGCGTCCGCCCTTTATGCCGAAGGTTACCACGCCGCAGGTGCGCCCGCCGTCGAACTGACGCTGTGCCAGCTCGTAGTATTTGTTGGAGGGAAGACCGGCAAAGTTAATCCAGGCCACATCTTCCTGGGCTTCGAGGAACTCGGCTACTTTCTGCGCGTTTTCGCAGTGGCGGGGTACACGCAGGTGCAGGGTTTCAAGGCCCAGGTTAAGCAGGAAGGCGTTCATCGGCGAGGGGATGGACCCCAAATCACGCATGAGTTGCACCGTGCACTTGGTGATATAGGCACCCTTGCCGAAAGCATCGGTGTACACCAAGCCGTGGTAGGAATCATCCGGCTGCGTGAGCCCCGGGAACTTGTCGGCATGTGCAGCCCAGTCAGAGTTGCCGCTGTCTACCACAACACCGCCCACCTGGGTGGCGTGGCCATCCATGTACTTGGTGGTGGAGTGCATGACAATATCGGCACCGTGCTCGAAGGGACGGCAGTTCATGGGGGTGGCAAAAGTGTTGTCCACGATAAGCGGCACGCCGTTCTTGTGGGCGATGTCGGCCATTTTGCGGATGTCAAGCACCTGCAGAGAGGGGTTGGAGATAGTCTCTGCGAACACGCACTTAGTGTTCGGGCGGAAAGCTTTCTGGATTTCTTCCTCGGGGGCATCCTGGTCCACGAAGGTGACCTCGATACCCAGCTTCTTGAAGGTGACGGCAAACAGGTTGAAGGTGCCGCCGTAGATGGCGCTGCATGAGATGAAGTGGTCCCCGGCCTCGCAGATGTTGAAGATGGAGTAGAAGGAAGCCGCCTGCCCCGAGGAGGTCAGAATGGCCGCCACACCGCCCTCAAGTTCAGCGATTTTCTTCGCCACACATTCATTGGTCGGGTTCTGCAGGCGGGTATAGAAGAAGCCTGCTTCCTCAAGGTCGAACAGGCGCGCCATCTGGTCGCTCGTCTCGTACTTGAAGGTGGTGGACTGGAATATCGGCAGCACACGGGCCTCGCCCTTTTTGGGCTGCCAACCGCTCTGTACGCAAATGGTGTCTCTGTTCATATTGCTTGTGTTTGGTGATTGCGGCGGCATGGTATCACGTTATTCCTACCATTGCAAGGAGAAATAAGCGAATTTGCCAAAAAATGCCACAAAAAAGTTTGTTATCTGCCGCTGGGTTCGGCTAAAGCCCACTGTCGAAAGGTGCTCAGCTGAATAGGGAATCCCACATGGCGGAGCTTTTGTCGCGCTTGTCGGGGGCCGGCTTATTTTCTTCTTTTTCGTTGGTTTCCTGCTCTTCGTCATCTTCTGTCGAGGTGCCCATGGCGGTATCTTTGTCGCTGCCGGTTATTTTACCGAAGAGCCGGTCAAAGAGTCCGCGTTTTTCGGCCTCGGCGAAGTCAACTTCCCAGATGAGGCTGTCCTTGCGGAAGGGCGGGCCTTCCATATTGCCGTTGATGGTGTAGTTTTTGCCGCCGACGGTGAGGGCTTTTTTGATACGATCCGGTTCGGGGAGCGATTTGTTGGTGCGGAAGAGGTGCAGCGTGGGCGATTTATCCGGCTCGTAGGTGCCGTAAGGTGCCTTTTTGCCATGCTTCAGTTCTTCGAGCAGCAGGCAGAAGCCGAACTCATTGCCAGGGATTTCCGACACGAGAATCTCGATGGGGTATTTCTTGCCCTTCTGTATCTTGAAGGGAGTGCCGGTGGGTATGCCACCGAGCATGCGGTTCCAGTGCGGGGTTGTTTTGTACTGATAGAGCGCGCGGCCTCCCTTGCGCGAGCTGATTTCTTGCTGGTAGTTCTTGTCGGTTCCCAAGGTCATGCTGCCACGGGTGGGTATGCTCCAGCCGCTTTCCAGCACGAGCTTGTTGTTGAAGCGCACCATCAGCACGTCATCGCCCATGCCGGCAAAACGGAATGTGCCGCTCTCCGGTGCCGTGACTACTCCTCGGTAGATCACCACCCAATCCGAGGGGCGCACGCGGGGTTTGCCTTCTTTTTCGTTGCACTGGAAAGCCTCGGGGCCATATTCGGCCTTGCAGCGCGGCAGGTAGAAGTAGGGGGCATAGAGCTTCACTTTCGGCGAGTAGTAACCCTCGAAGAGCTTGCTGTCCCACTTCTTATCGTCAAACTGCCGGAAAAGCTCCACTACCTGTTGCCGGCGCAAGGGGCGGGATTTGCCGTCCACCGGTTGTTTCAAATCGTAGAACCGCCCCACCAGGGCAGACTGTTCATTCACATCGCTGCCGAAAGCTGCTTGCAGAGCGCCGTTGATATCGAGAGAATCCCAGCCACGCTGGGCCTCCTGCCAGGCCTGCACGCCGATATCGCGGGCCTGCTGACCCATCTTGCGGGCATCTTGCTCCAGTTTCTTCGTTTCTTCCCACAAATCGCCCCAGCCGGCGCAGGCCGAAGTGGCACTCAGCAAGCTGAAAAGCAGGGCGGTACAGACGGTGCAAACGGGCTTTTTCATGCCCCGTATTCTAGCTTTCAGAACTCTTCGCTGCAAGCAAAAAATGCAAAATGCACAGCTTTGGTGGGAATTATATTGTCAGCTGGCCGGGAGTTGCGGATTTTACCATGACACAACATGGCACTGTGAAATCCGGTGTTAAGCTTGCCAGAGCAGGCTTGATATGCTAGAATGAGCGAGCGCGTGTTCCGCCCGGGCTCGCTTTACCGTCAATTTTAACCGTCAAAGATAATGATTAAGTGGATTCTCAATAAAATCGTAGGTTCTAAGAACCAGCGCGAGGTGCGCAAGCTGCGCCCTATCGTGAAGAAAATGCTCGAAATTGAAACCGCCTGGCAGGGCAAAGACCGCGATTTCCTGGTCGGTAAAACAGCTGAGTGGCAGAAGTACCTGCACCGCTTCACTCCCATTGATTTGCCCACTCGCGGCGTGATTCTGGCTGCCGGGCAGGAGGAGTTGCAGCAGTATGCCGCAGTGCTCAATACCCGTTTTGAGGCACTTAAAGATATTTTCCCCAAACTGCCCACGGTAGAGGCTACGGTCGAATCCATTGAAGCCGGTAAGAAGGCATTTGCCGAGATTGAGCCGAAGTTCGACAAGCTGCGTGCCAAGTACCTTGAGCAGATTATGCCTGAGGCTTTCGCTGTTGCCAAGTGCGCGGCCCGCAACCTGTGCGGTACGGAGGTTGACGTGTGCGGTACGCCGATTAAGTGGGACATGATACACTTTGACGTGCAGTTGATTGGCGGTATCGCGCTGCACCGCGGGTTCATCGCTGAGATGGCTACCGGTGAAGGTAAGACCCTCGTGGCTACGCTGCCGGTGTATCTGAACGCCCTGACCGGGTTGGGGGTGCACGTTGTGACGGTCAACGACTACCTGGCTCGCCGTGACTCCATGTGGATGGGCGCGCTCTTCAAATACCTCGGCCTGACGGTTGGCTGTATTCAGAGCATGATGCCCAATGATCTGCGCCGCCAGATGTACGCTTGCGACATCACCTACGGTACCAACGCCGAGTTCGGTTTCGACTACCTGCGTGACAACGGCATGGCCTCCACTCGCAGCGCTCAGGTGCAGCGCGGGCACTACTTCGCCATCATTGACGAGGTGGACTCTATCCTTATCGACGAGGCTCGTACCCCCCTCATCATTTCCGGCCCCGCCGTCATTGAGCGCGAGCAGCAGTACGACACCCTCAAGCCCCTTATCGAAAAGGTGGTTAAGGCTCAGATTGAGCTTTGCAATGGCCTGATGACCAAGGCGAAGCAGTATGCTAAGGAAGGTAACGCCACCGCCGCCGGCCGCTGCCTGTACAAGGTGAAGCTCGGTATGCCCCGCAACCGCGCCTACATGCGCTCTCAGGAGGATGTGGAGATGCGCCGTATGGTGGAGAAGTATGAGCTGTTCCTGCTGCAGGACCCCCGCAAGCTGGAACTCTTCAAACTGAAGGAGGAACTTTACTTCTGTCTGGATGAAAAGCTGCATGATGCCGACCTCATGGAGAAGGGCCGCGAGCTTATCAGCCCCGGAAAGCCCGAGGCGTTCGTGCTGCCTGACCTCGGCACCGAATTCGTGAATATCGATGAGGATGAAACCCTCACCGAGCGTGAGCGCGAGGCCCGCAAGGGGGCACTCATTAAGCGCCTGGACGAAAATGCCGCCCGTCTGCACACCATCAGCCAGCTGCTGAAGGCCTACACCATCTACGAGAAGGACAAGGAATACGTGGTGAAAGATGACAAGGTCATCATCATCGACCAGAACACCGGCCGTGAAATGCCCGGTCGCCGCTGGAGCGAAGGTCTGCACCAGGCTGTGGAAGCCAAGGAAGGTGTGGAGGTCGAGGCCGAAAACATGACCTATGCCACCATTACCATTCAGAACTACTTCCGCCTGTACTCCCGCCTGGCCGGTATGACCGGTACTGCTGAGACTGAGGCCGCCGAATTCCACGATATCTACAAGCTCGACGTTCTGCCGATTCCCACGAATCGTCCCTGCATTCGCCAGGACTTCAACGACCTTATCTTCAAGACTCGCCGCGAGAAGTTCAATGCCGTGGTGGCCAAGATTAAGGAGCTGCACGTGAAAGGCCAGCCCGTACTGGTGGGTACCGCGAGCGTGATTGCATCCGAAACCCTCTCGCGCATGCTCAGCGGTGCTCGTATTCCCCACGAGGTGCTCAATGCCAAGAACCACCAGCGCGAAGCCGACATCGTGGCCCGTGCCGGTCAGCGTGGTGCCGTAACGGTGTCGACCAACATGGCCGGTCGTGGTACCGACATTAAGCTGGGCGAGGGCGTAGCCGACTTGGGCGGTCTGTTCGTGCTGGGTACGGAGCGCTATGAGTCCCGCCGTATTGACCGCCAGCTGCGTGGCCGTTGCTCCCGCCAGGGTGACCCCGGTGCCTCGCAGTTCTTCCTGTCCTTTGAAGATGACCTCATGCGCAACTTCGGTGGCAGCGAGCGTATGACCCGCGTGATGGATCGCTTCGGCATGGAAGAGGGCGAAGCTGTGGAAAGCGGCCTGATGAACAAAATCATCGAAGGCGCCCAGAAACGCGTGGAGCAGCGCAACTACATGTGGCGTAAGCACGTGCTGGACTATGATGACGTCATGAACCAGCAGCGCACCATCGTTTACGGTATGCGCAACGAGGCTCTGCTCTGCGAAGAACCCCGCGAGATGATTTATGAACAGCTCGAAGAGGGTACCCGCACCAAGTGCGACCTTTACCTCAACGAGGATAACACCGGCACCGTACGCCGTACAGACCTGCTGCAGTGGGTCAACTCAACCTTCCCCCTCGGTTGGGGCGAGGCTGATTCCGAGTTCCTCACCAAATCTCCCGATGAGGCTGCTCAAATCATCATCGACAAGGTACGCGAAATGTACGAGAAGAAGGTGGCCGGCGAGCGCCCCGACCGTGTAGACCAGATGGAGCGTTCCATCATGCTGCAGTCCATCGACAAGCTCTGGCAGCAGCACATTACCGACATGGACGCCCTGCGCGAAGGTGTGCGCCTGCGTGCCCAGGGCCAGCGTGACCCGCTTGTGGAGTACAAGAAGGAGGCTTACGAGATTTTCGAGACCCTCATGAACAATATCCAGTTCGAGATTCTCAACAACCTCTTCCGCAGCACCACGAACCTCAATGCCTTCGAGGACTTCCTTGCCTCGCTGCCCACCAGCAACGCTGAGGAAGAATCCTCCGATGTGACCGATATCCTCGGCAACGGTGACCTGCTTTCCATGCTGCGTGAGCAGATGAACCAGATTACCGCTCGCGCCAAGTCGGCCGCCGCTGCTGCTCCTGAGCCGCTCGATATGCCTGAGATGCCCATGCCTGCCACTACGGAGCTCCCCATGCCTGAGATGGAGCTGCCCATGGAAACCAGCGTGAGCGGGGCTCCCATGCCCGGTGTGCACATGAAGCCGGAGAAGAAACTGGCCATGCCTCGCCGCAAGGTGATGGGTAAAATCAAGCGCGAGACCAACCCCGGTGTGATGGCTACCGGCGACGAGGAATTGCTGCCCGAGGTGCTCCCTGTTGAGGCGGAGCCTGTCTCTGAGCAGAAATCCGAGTAAAGGCCCGGCTGAATCGTCTGCCTCTCCCCACACACTCTCTCCGCCGCACGGTATGAACGTTCGCTCAGTTCTGGAATACGTGCCTTACTTTCGCGGGCGGCTCTTCGTGGTTCATATCTGCGCAGAGCTGCTGGCGGCGGAGCCTCTGGTGGACTCTCTGCTTGACGTAGACGCCCTGCATGAAATCGGTGTGCGTCTGGTGCTGGTGGCAGAGGGGGAGGACACGGCCTTGCTGCTGCGCCGCGCCGGGTTGTGCGAGGTACATGCCGCAGCCGCAGAGCTGCCGCTCACGGCCGGCGAGGCGGCATTTGCCCGCGTGCGCCAGATAGTGGAGCGCCGTCAGGTGGCCATTGTAGCCTCCGGTACTCACGGTCGGTTCGATGCCGGCAGTGTGGCACTCGCGGCACAACTGGGGGCTGCCAAGTACATTTGCCTGCAGATGGGGGGCGTGCCCGGCCGGGGCGGTCAGCCCATTTTTGCCGTGCTCGAGCGCGATGTTTTCGCCGGTTCCTGTGCTGACTGCACTCATGCGGACACCTTGTTGCAGGCGGCGGAGGTTTGCCGCAGCGGCATACCGCGCGTACACCTGCTCGATGGTCGCCACCGTGGGGCGCTGCTCGATGAGATTTTTTCGGAGGAAGGTGTGGGGGCCATGGTACACACCGACTCATACCGTGAAATTCGCCTGCTGCAAGAGGATGACATCCCCGAGCTCCTCTCCATGATTGCCCGCTGTGTGGTTGACTCCAAACTGGTTGAGCGCACCTACGAGAGTATTCGCGAAAACCTCGACAGCTACTATGTGTACACGCTCGACGATACCATCGTGGGCTGTGTAGCCCTTTATCCCTACCCGGATGACAACTGCGCCGAGCTGGGCTGCCTGTTTATTAAGAAGAATTACGAAGGGCACGGCTATGGCCGGGCCATGTGCCGTTTTATTGAGGAGCGCGCCAGAACCTTGGGCTTTGAGTGGATTTTTGCCATATCGCAGAGTGCCGTGGCCTATTTCCGCGACCGCTTGGGCTATGCTGAGCTGCCCCGCGATGTGCTGCCTGCTGCCCGCCGTGCCGTGCTCGAAGCCAGCGGGCGCACCTCTGCTGTATTCGGCCACAGGCTGGGCTGAAAATAGTTCTTTTGAGAATCGAAACTCTTTTATTTGATTTCCATGCAGAGGAAATGGCTCAGTGCGTTGCCGATTCATCTGATTTAATGCGCGAAAATCGTTATTTTTTATTTTTGGCGTTGACAAGCGGCGGTTTGTATTACTATAATGCAGGGTAATGTTGGAACGCTTGCGCACATTTATTCGACAGCCTTGGCTGTTAACTCTGCGCCGCCTGGTGATGGTGGTGTGCTGCTGTGTGCTCATCGAGCGCCTGGCTGGTGCACTTTACGCATGGGAGTGTGACCTGCAGGGGTATGACCCCATGTGGCCTGTGCTGCATTGGGTGGCGATAGTTGGGCTTTGGGGTGCCCCGAGTGTGGGGCTGTTGATGCTGGGGACGTATTGGGGGCGGTATTGGCTCCGTCTTCGGCGAGAGCGCGCGGCTGCAGCCGCTGCGGAAGGGGGGGAGGACCTTCAGATGGAGCTCCCGCTCACGTTTATTCCCACTGTTCCGAAGCACGGTCGCCTGCGTCGTTGGTGGGATGTATGGTTGCTGGTGCTCACGGCTCTGGTCTGTGTGCCGTTGATTGAATGGTATATTTACCGCGCTGAATGTCGTAGTGAGCTAATCATCAGTTGCGTGGAGCAGCACTCCTCGCCCTGTGAGGCTCGGGCGGTATGGCAGAGCAGCGGCGCCCTTGCTGAGGCGGTCGGCGAACATGCGTCTTCGCCTGCGCCGTACCTGCATCGTTTCCTGCTGCCTGACGGAGACTTCCGCCTGACCTGTGGAAAGGGAGGCGATTTGTTCACTATCAGCCATATCCGTAAGACTCGACGCTTTACCCTGCGACCTCATTTTGCTCCGGAAGATGGAGTGGAACTCTACATTTGCCCCGTGACCAACGATTCTGAGCGCAAGCGTGTGGAGGCCTTGTTGCAGTACTATATGGCCAACCCCCAGGGGCGCCGGCCTCGCATACGCCGCATGCCTTTTACGCCCTGTCGCGACTCTTCCGTGCTCTATCTTGATTACGGTGAGTATGTGTTGTTGCCTGTCCCTCTGGGGTACAATCCGACGTTTTCTCCCGCCGTTATTTACGTATCGTTACACCCCTGAAGCATGAGAGCACTTCTTGTCCTGATTTTTTGTCTGTTTGGTGTGGCCGTCGGAGCCACTGCTCCCGTAGTGCTGGATATTGGTCATCAGAGCACAGCAAGCGGCGCTGCCACGCCTGATGGTTCATTGAATGAGTACGAGTTCTGGTGTACCTATGCCGGCGAGGTAAAGGCCGCAATCGAGGCGGCGGGGTACCCCTGTGTGGTGCTCAATCGTGGCATGGCTCCCACCAAAAAGCCGATTCTGGCAGCTTGCCAAGCGGCCGGTGTGGTTCAGCTCAACAAGCCGGATAAAGGCGCTAAGCGTTACCCCTCCACCCATTACCCCGAACACATAGGCTGCGGTATGGTCAGTGCCGACCACGCCATTGATTTGGGGGCCCGCTGTGTCGTGTTTCTTCACCTTAACAGCACCGGCCACAAGTGGCAGAGCAAGTCTGTTGCCGGGTTAATCATCTGCAACCGCAAGCTCGGTTCACCTCTTGCAGAAAGTGTTTGTGCCGCCATGCGCCGAGAGCTCCCCACGCTGTCCAAGGGTATCAAAGTGCTGCCGCGTTATATTGGTTCCCAGCCCTCCGCCGGGTGGATGAATGCCCTCGATGCCGCCGGCATTCCTGCCATCGTTTTCGAGGCATTCTACGTCAACAATCGAGCCCATGTTGATTTCATTCGCTCCGATGCCAACGCCCGCAAGCTGGCTCGCACCATTGCCGCCGGCGTTGTAGATTGGCTTAGCCAGAGCGAATAAGAGCCCGAAACGATTCGCTTGTAATCTTTTCTGCTTGCGGGGCGCTTGCAGGTGTGGTAGACTGTTCTCAGTCATGAAACTACACTACCTTGCGCCCTTTTTGAGTCTGTCTGCCGCCTTGGTTGCACCTGCCGCTGAGTTGCAGGTGCCTGCTGATGCTGAAACTGCTGCCGATTTGCTGCCTGTGCTTCGCGGCGTGAATGAGCTGCCTAAGGAGCAGGCGCGTGAGCTGCTGCTGCGCCTGCCCATTCCTCAGCAGTGCAGTAGTTTATTGCGGGAGCAGATGCAGCTGTTGAAGAATATGCCGCGTCTCCTTCGCATTGTGGCGCAGCAGGGGGCGGGGAATGAGGCTGCGCGTGCAGAGCTCTTGCGAGACTACCCTCGCCTGTGGGCTTTCTGTATGACTATTGAAATGGGGCTGGCTCAGAAGAACAAGAATGAGGAGTTGTTGCAGAAATTGGTGGAAGAGGGGGAGTCGGGCTTGCAGCAGCTGCAACCGGAGCAGGGGCTGGGTATGTTGAAAGCGATGGGGTTCCCTTTCCTGGCTTTACCTCCGGATGAACAGCAGAAGTTGATAGAGGATGCCGCGTGGCAGCGCAGGGTTGCGACCCAACTGGCGGAAACGGCAAGAGAAGCCGATGCGCTGGCCGCTCTGACGATGACCTTCCTTTACGATGATTGCGCTATGGGGGTGGATGTGCCGCGCGCCATGCAGTACGCCCTGCGTGCAGCTGTAGCCGAAATGTACCTTCAGAGTGACAGCAGTCTGCGCGATAACCTGCGCCTGAGCCTGGCACGGGCTGCCGCCCTGCAGGGGGAGACTGCACTGCCCCTGCAGCTGGCCGCGCTGCGACAGCTGGAAAAGGAGGATAAGAAATACGGGGGATTAGGGGCTTACCGTTTGGGGCACTTATATGAAAATCTGCCCGAAAATCTCAGCGTGGCGGGTGAGCAGCTGGCGCAGGCTGCCATACACTCCGGGGCTGAGCTGGGGCACCCGGCCTGTCTGCAGAAACTTGCGGAATATACGGAAAATCCCGGGGAGCGCGAGAAGTTGCTCAAAATGGCGGCTGAAGCCGGGTTTAATCCGCAAAAGGATTATCTGAACACACCGCAGGGGCGGAAGTTGACGCTGAAAATGGCTGCCCGGAATCAAACCTTGCCCGATCGCTGCGAGCGAGAGGCTCAATACTGGATTCAGCGCCTGATGGCTCGGGTGGAAATGGCCGATTGGATGGCTACCGTGGAGAATGATTCGGAAATCATGAAGGTCATGGGGCCGGTATTTTTGAAATTCTGCGACTTTACGTTCATGCAGGCGGAGGAGTTCAGCGGGCAGGCGTACACGGATGACTTGGAGAAAGCGGACTCTCAGGAATTGGCTGGCTCGAAATCGGCGCGTTTCATGCGTTCATTGCAGGAAAAGTTTGCTGACGATGAAGAATTAGCACAAGCCTGTGCACAGAGTGCCTGGGTGATTGAGTCCATGGGACGCGATGCCAGGACGGGCGAACCGCTCACGGCAGAGCAACTGGAAGTTTTGCAGAAGTTTGCCGAGGCCGGCAATGCGGATGCTATCTACCTGCTGGCTTGGCGGCAGGTGAAGTTCCTCGGCGAGTTTACCGAAGAGAGCTGGGGGCAGATGTTGCAGGCACTGCAGGCAGGCTCAGCAGATGCGGCGTGGTTCCTCTTCACGGCGTTCTGGGAGGGGCTTTACAACGTGGAGCAGAATTCCATGTCTGCTACAAACTGCTATCGCTTGGCTCTCCAGCGCTGTCAGGCAGATGCCTGGGCTCGCGTGCGGGAACGGGCAGAGGATGACACGGCGCGCCTGTATGCCCTGGTACACATGCGCCATTCCTCCGGGGGCGAGACGTACAGTCTGTTGCTGGATGATGAGCTGCAGGCGTATGCTGGCGCTCACCCTGAGCTGCAGGGTATCATCGCGCCGCTGCGTCTACTCTATATCGAATCTGCTCTGAGGGCAGATTCTCTGACAGCAGAGGAAGACCATGAGTTACGGCTTCGCGCGCTGCAGCTGGCAGCCATTACTCAGCCTGCAGTTTTGTCGGTTGCAGATGCCGATTTCTGGCATCGCTATGCAGAATATGAGTACAAGTGCGACTTGGATTCCGAGCGAGCTTCGGCAGCCAGTGTGGCATTACCCGCACTGCGCGAGAATCGTGCGGATTTGTTGCTGGTGAGTGCAGAGAAAAAAATCACGCATGAGCAATCGGGGCAGGCTACGGCCGATTTACCTGCTGATGGTCTGCGTGGTGCCCATCTGGTATGCCGCGAGTGTGACCGCACCCTTGCCGACTTCGCTATTCAGGCCGGGGTTCGCAGCGTGACGGCCATGCGCATGCCCGCGGCTGAGCGCGACTACCTGCGCCGTCACAACATTGCCGCCGGTGGTTGGGAAATCGTGCCGTGAGGCGAGCAGAAAAAATCCGCAAGGGGGGCCTTGCGGATGGGGAACAGAAGGGGAAACGCGTTGAGCTGGCTCACTCCTGCGGGGCGGCGAGTGCTACCCACTCGGCCGGCATGCGGCAGGGGCGACCCTGGGGCATCTGCACGAGGGCGAGGCGTTGCAGCACGCTCACGCAGAGTTTGTCGTTTTCGGCGCGGCGGATTTCGGTGCGCACGAACATGGATGACTTTTCCACTTTCTCCAAACAGGTGTTGACGTGAATCTCATCGGCCAGGAAAGCAGGGGAGTGGTAGTGAACTTCATGGCTCACCAGCACGAGGTGGCGCCCTTCCTTTGCCATGGCCCCGTAGTCCATACCCAGAACTATGGCCATTTTGGTGCGGGCTTCTTCCACCCAGCGCAGGTAGGCCAGGTTGTGTACCACGCCGCCGGCGTCGGTGTCGTAGTACATCACGCGGTAATTGAGTGTGTATTGTGAGTGCATGTTGTGAGGTTTGGTTGAAAGTGGGTTATATGCCGTCATCGAGCATGTCGAACATATCGAGCTGGGTGATGTCGGCGGTTGGTTCAGCCGCGGGCAGGCCGTGTTCACGGCATTTGCGGCGGCGGGCATTTTTGGGTTCACGCGTGCCCGCGCTCATTTCCAGGTGGGTCAGTATCTGCTTGGCTCGGTCGATGATGGGGGCAGGCAGCCCGGCCAGGCGTGCCACCTGAATGCCGTATGATTTGTCGGCGGGGCCGGGCAGCACTTTGCGCAGGAAAACGATTTCATCTTTCCACTCGCGCACTTCGACATGGCGGTTGCTTACTCCGGCATGAGTGTGCTCCAAATCGACCATTTCGTGGTAGTGGGTGGCAAACATGGTGCGGCAACCGATAGCGTCGTGCAGGTGCTCTGCTACGGCCCAAGCGATGGAGAGACCGTCGAATGTGGCGGTTCCTCGGCCGATTTCATCGAGGATAACCAGCGAGCGCTGAGTGGCGTTGTTGAGGATGAGGGCTGTCTCACTCATCTCGACCATGAAGGTGGATTGGCCGCGGGCGATGTCATCACTGGCACCCACGCGGCAGAAAATGCGGTCCACTAGGCCGATGTGGGCAGCTTCAGCCGGCACGTATGAGCCCATCTGCGCCATGAGGGTGATAAGGGCCACCTGGCGTATGTAGGTGGATTTACCGGCCATGTTCGGGCCGGTGAGGATGAGCACGCGGTCATGTTCCTCGGCCATTTCGGTATCATTCGGCACGAAGGGGCAATCGCTCTGCACCTGTTCAATGACGGGATGTCGCCCGTTGCGGATGTGCAGCACGCGGCTTTCATCGAGCTTGGGGCGGCAGTAGTTGTGACGGCTTGCGGTTTCTGCCAGGCTGAGCAGGACGTCGATTTCGGCCAGGGCCTCGGCGCTGGTCTGTATGCGCTCGATGTATTGCGCCACTTCATCGCGCAGGGCGCAGAACAGCTCGTATTCCAGCTGGCGGGAGCGCTCATCTGCCCCGAGTATGGTGCCCTCCATGCGCTTGAGCTCATCGGTCACATATCGTTCGGCATTGGCCAGGGTCTGTTTGCGCACATAGTGGGCGGGAACCTTGGCGTAGTTGGCCTTCGTGACTTCGATATAGTAACCGAAGGCGTCGGCGTCGTGAATTTTGAGAGAATCGATGCCGGTGGCAGTGCGTTCGCGGGCTTCGAGTTCTGCGAGCCAGCCCTTGCCTTCGCGCGAGGCATGCCGCAGTTCATCGAGGCGGGCATCGTAGCCATCGCGAATCATTCCGCCTTCTTTGATGGTGATGGGCGGTTCATCGCAAATGGCGCGCTCCAGCAGGGAGGTCAGCTCGGTGAAGTCACCCAAATCGTGCAGCAGGGGGGCAAAGTGGGGTTGGCGCTCGGCCAGTACCTGTATGTCGGTGGCGATGTCGGGCAGGCGCGAGAGGGAGCAACCCAGTGCCAGCAAATCGCGTGAGTTGCCGGCGTTTTGCGCCAGGCGCGAGCTCAGTCGCTCCAGGTCGCGCACCCCCTTGAAGGTGTCGCGCAATTTGCTCATCAGGAACGTCTCGCTCAGGAAGGTGGCGATGATTTCCTGACGGCGCTGCAACTCCGCGAGGTCGCAGATGGGGTGCAGCACCCAGTCGCGCATCTTGCGTGCCCCCATGGGGGAGGAGGTGCGGTCGAGGGTGCCCAGCAGGGTGTTGCGCATGCCACCGCGGGCCTCTACCAAATCGAGGTTGGCTCGGCTGGCGGTGTCGATGAGTACGGCGTTGTCGGTCGGGCGCAGGCAGAGACGGCGCAGGTGGTCGGTACTGCGGCGCATCTGGTGCTTGAGGTAGTGCAGAATGGCGGCTGCGGCTCCGATGGCTGCGACAAGGTGCGCGCAGCCGAACCCTTGCAGCGAATGCACGCGAAAGTGGCTTTCGAGAGCGGTTTTCGCGACACCGGGCAGGAAGGTGTAGCCATCGTAGTACTGGGTGACAGGCAGGCCGGTGAAGAGGTCTTTCTGCTCATCGCTCACCAGCATTTCGCGGGGGTGTATGCGGCCGATTTCCTCTGCGAGAGCCTCACGGCTGTCGTAGTCCACCACGGTGAACTCGCCGGTGGAGTGGTCGGCACAGGCCAACCCCCAGGCTTTTTTGTCGCGGTAGCAGGCAATGATGTAGTTGTGCTCGCTCTCATTGAGCAGGCTGAGGTCGGAGAGGGTGCCGGCGGAGATGATACGCGTGATTTGCCGCTCTACGAGTTTACCCGGTACGGGGTCAGTCATCTGGTCGGCAATAGCGACACGGCGCCCTTTTTTCACCACCTGGCCGATATAGCCCTCGGCAGCATGGTGCGGCACACCGCACATCGGGATAGACTGGCGCTTAGTGAGCGTGAGCCCCAGGGCCGCGGAACACTCCACGGCATCCTCAAAAAACATTTCGTAGAAATCGCCCACGCGGAAGAAGAGCCACACGTCATCCGGCAGGTCCTGCTTCATGCGCAGGTACTGCTCCATCATCGGGCTTATCTTACAATCATCGGCCATAATTCGTGAGTTGAGTCTAGCAGATACCTCCGGGGATGGCAAGCCTTTTCCGCGCACGCGCATGCCATGCGTGCGTTAGGGCTGTTTTTCAGAGTTAAGTCTTTCGGAGGGCAAAACCCTTATTCAATCCCGGTGGTAAGGGCTGCCGGCAAGCATGGTATGCAGGCGGTATATTTGCTCTAGCAGCACAACCAGGGCCAATTCGTGCTGCATCGTGTGGCGCCCCAGGGACAGAACGTGGTCGCAGGTATCGCGCAGTGCCTGAGTGTGACCATCCGCTGCCCCGATGAGGAAGGCCACGTGTTTCACTGCACGCATTTGCCAGGTTTTGGCGCGTTTTTCCAGCTCGCGCGAGGTCCAGTTTTCACCGCGTTCATCCATGGCAATGCGCAGGCAACCTTTGCTGGCCTCTAGCAGGCGGGCGGAGACTTCTTCCGAACTGCCCGCCTTGACATAGCGGATTTCGACTTTACCCAGCGGGCGCAGGCGTTCTTCGAAGAACTGGACCCCCCTTCGGGCGTAGTCGATGGAGGGTTTGGCGGCGGCGAAGATAATGAAATCCATGGCAATGGCAGCGAATATCAGCCGTTGAGCAGGTAGTGGCGCAGTTCGTCAACGGAGCCGAACACCGGGGCCGGCCAGGCAACAAGATCGCTCACCTCGGCATAGCCCCAGGCTACAAGCACCAAATCACAGCCGGCGTTCTGCGCGGTGCGGGCATCGTACAGACTATCACCCACCAGGGTGATAGCGCTCACGGGTACCCCCCATTGTGCAGCGATGTGTTGCAGGGCATCGGGGGCGGGCTTGCGGGGGAATTTCCCGGTGTAACCCAATATGGTAGTGAAGGGGATGTGCGGAAAAATGGCGCGAACCATCGGCTCGGTGACCTCGTGCGGTTTGTTGGACAGTACTGCGAGCTCTGCCCCTTCAGCCGACAGCAGGGTAAGCATGTTGGCCACCCAGGGGTAGGCGCGGGTGAGCGGGTATTGCCAGCACTCGGGGTAGAAGCGGCGGAATTGCTCGTGCATGGCGGCCAGTTCGTCAGGCGGCGTGTGGGCGGCATCCGCATAGCCCAGGGCCATGCCGCACAGGTTGGCAGCTCCGCTGCCTATCATGCGGCTGATGGCCTGTTGACTATGCCCGGGGAGTCCCAGCGCCTGCAAGGCCCGGTTCACACCTTCGGCTATGCCGGGGAGAGAGTCCACCAGCGTACCGTCGAGGTCGAAGACGATGTGGCGTTTCATCAGTGCAGGAAACCGCGCTCGGATTCTTTCAGGAACTGCAATATGCGCTGTACGTGCGGGTTCTGCACGTGCTTGGTATCGCCCTCTGCCAGCAGAGTTTCGATATTGATGGTCATGTTCGACTTCTTGTCGAGGAAGAGTTTGCGGTAGGCGTATTTGATGGCACGGATGTCATCATCCGCAAACCCGCGGCGCTGCAGACCGATGGTGTTGACAGAGCGCAGCAGGCCGCCCTCGGCAATCATGTAGGGAGCGACGTCCTGGGTTACGCGGCAGGCACCGCCTACCATGGCATGCTCGCCGATGCGTACGAACTGGTGCAGTGCAGCGCAGCCGCCGATGATGGCCCAGTCATTGATGGTGCAGTGACCAGCGGCAGCAGCATAACCGGACATGATAACATTGTTGCCTACGTGCACCTCATGGCCGCAGTGGCTGTTGATAAGGAAAAGGTTATTGTTGCCGATAACGGTCTTTGTTTCGGGGGTGGTACCGCGGTTGATGTTGCAGTTCTCGCGGAACACGTTGTTGTCGCCCACCTCAAGGTAGGTCGGTTCCCCTTTGTACTTCAAATCCTGTGTCTTGAGACCGATGACCGAGAAGGGGAAGAACTCGTTGTTCTTGCCGAAGGTGGAAGGCCCGCCCAGTACAACGTGGCTGTGCAACACACAGCCCGAACCCAGTTTCACATGCGGGCCGATTACGCAATAAGGCCCAATTTTAACATCTTCCGCAATTTCTGCGGTAGAATCGATAATCGCTGTAGGATGAATGTCCGCCATAGCTGCATTCTAACGCTAACAGTCTATGCCTGCAAGCAAAAAATGTAGCTTTCTTCAAAATCCCCGATTTTTTTGTGGGTTTGGCTGAGATATTGCGGCTTGACAAATGTTCCCGTTCGTGTATATTCCACTCATAGGCCGATGGTTGTTTCTGTTCATTGCTTCTTTTGACAGGAATGATTTAGGCTTGTTTTTAACGCGTTGAATGTGAAGACGATAAGGATATTACTGCCCCTGGTCCTGTTAGTTGGTTGCTCCACGTTGCCGGATGTGAGTGACTGGCAGGCGGAGCCTTTGCCGGTGAGTGGTGTGAGGCCGGTTGTGCCGGCGTATGAGGTGGAGTTTTTGCCGATAGTCCCCTCGATACCCGGTACGTTGATTGTGGGGCGTTTCCGCATACTGAACAATGCGGTGCTGCCGTATGATAATGAGGACTATGTGCAGGCTGTTAAGCAGCTGGCCGCGCAGATGGGGGGCAACACCATTGTTTACGCCGGTTCTGGTCAGAAAGAGGCCGTGGTGGCATACGTTCCGCTCGAGACGGTCAACTATCACGGTGGAGACGAGGCTTTGCTCGAGTCCGGCGTGCTCAGTGAGGATTTCTGAAATCGCAGCCTGTAGCTTGCGTGCGTGTTTATTCTTCGTCGTTATCAACGACAGTGCGGGGCACGAAGCGCATGATTTCAGCGTGGAAACTCAGCGGTACATCACCTGTGGGGCCGTTACGGTTTTTGGCCAGTAGCAGGTTAGCCTCGTTGCCTACGCTTTCGCGTTCCTCGTCATCTTCAGCATAGTAACGGGAGCGCCACAACAAGCCAATCATGTCGGCGTCCTGCTCGATAGCGCCTGATTCACGCAGGTCGCTCATCTGTGGGGTACCCTTGTTTTTACCTGTTCGGTTTTCGGGGCCACGGTTCAGCTGTGCAAGTGCAATGATGGGGAGCTTGAGTTCTTTGGCCAGGCTTTTCAGACCGCCTGAAATTTCGGCAATCTCACGTTCGCGGCTGTTTTGAGCCTGTTTGGTGTGAGAGCGCATAAGCTGCAGGTAGTCAATGCCGATAGCTGCCAAATCCGGGTATTTGCGCATTTGTCGGCGGGCCTTGGCACGCAGCTCGGATATGGAGATAGCGGCGGTATCGTCGATGATGAGTTTGCTGTTTTTCAGCTCCGTGATGGCGGAGCGGAAACGCTTCATTTCATCCTGATTGAGTTTACCCTGGCGGGCTTTGAGGTCTTGCTTGTTGATACCGCTGCGGGCATAGAGCAGTCGCTCAACGAGCTGCTCACTGGGCATTTCGCAAGAGAAAGCCATCATCGGTTTTTTCAAATCGAGCACAACATGCTCCATGATATTGAGCATGAAGGATGTTTTACCCATGGCCGGACGGGCGGCAATGATGAACAGCTCGCCCGGTTTCATGCCGTTAATCATGGTGTCGAGCTTGGGGAACCCGGATGAGAGCCCCAGTATACCGCCGGAGGTGGACATCATGCGCTCCAGGTTGGTGACGGCTTTGTCGATGTCGACTTTCAGGCTCCATTCTTCACCTTTGGCGGAGTTCATGCGGATTTTGAGCACGTCTTGCTCCGTCTGGTCCAACAGTTCGTCAATTTCGGCTTCCGATGTAAAGGCGGAATCGGAGGCCTTGTTGGCCGTCAGGATGATGCTGCGGCGTATGAATTTCTCCTTGAGGGTTTCGAAATGAATGTTATAAAGAGCTGTTGTAGTAGAATAAGTGAAGATGTCAGTGAGGCCGGGTTGCCCGCCGACTGCCTCCAGCTGTTTATGGTCGGTGAGTTCCTGAGCGACGGAAACGATGTCGAGGGCGATGCCTTTTTCATAGCGCTCGCGGAAGATTTCCCAGAGAATACGGTGAGCGGGCACGTAGAAGTAGTCGCTATTCATGCCGTCCGCAATGCATTGAGATATAATGTTGGTGGGGTCGATGGTCATCATCGAGAGCATGCTTTTTTCCACCCCCGGAGCCTGGGGCATGACGGTGCGATCCACCTCTTTGATGGCAGCTGCCTTGAAGTCCGGTTTCTCTTTGCTGGCTTCGCTCATGGTAAGATTGTGTGCGGCGCAACATCCTACCTTGTCGCGCGTTAAATTGCAAGATTTTTTCCATCCCCTCTCAAAAAAGGGTAGAATGAGCTTGACATGTCGTGTGTATTGCGTATACTGAAAAGCGTCTTAGATTTATGAAAACGCTTTCCTTACTCTCTGTTTTGGCAGTCGCCGCCGCTGTGGTTCAGGCTGCACCTGTTATCGAACCGTCTGATCTTTCTGAGGAGACTCTGAAGGGCATGGCCACTGAGCGCCAGAAGGCCAGCCTCAGCCAGTACCACAAAGCTAAGGCTCAGGCTGAGAAGCAGCGTGAGAAAGAGGCCAAAGATGCCGCTGAGCTTACCAAGGACAATGACGCCGGTATGAAGAAGACCATTCAGCGCCGCGCTCTTAACACCATGCTGCCTCCCTGCGACCGCGAGCCCGAGGCTCCGCGTGACCCCGGTAACTACGAGATTCGCTATTAATTCAGCGTTTAACTTCCTTTCTTATACCAAATCGGCGGTATGCTGTTGAGCATGCCGCCGATTTAGTTGTTCGAGGGGGAGGGAAATTGGGTTCTCAGCAGTGGAGAAGCCGTGAATGGTTCAGTTCAGGCGACTGAGTGTGGTGTGGGGCGATTCGTCCGCCTGCAGACTCCAGCAAATTTCATGCGTGCCGGCTTTCAGGCGGTAGAGTAACAGGGCCTGCAGCTCTTCACCCTTTTTGCCTGTGCTCTGTACCAGGCACATGCCGGCGGGACCATCGGTGAGCAGGCGGTTACCTGAGTAGTTTTTGATAGTAAGCAAGTAGGCGTATACACCATCTTGTTCGGCGCGTACGGTAGCACCGGCTATGCGAATGGTGTTGCCGTTGACTTTTTTGGGGCGCCATTTCAGCTGGGTGTGAGCTGCGGTCATGGCTTTTGCCGTGTGGGCGCCGGGCAGGGGGGCGCGCTCCATCATGCGCTGTGCCCGGGTACGTGCGGCGCGCCGCCAAGTGTCAACGGTTACAAAGATAGTCGGTATCAACCCCAGGGCTAACCACGACAGCGTGGCAGTCATGCCCCACTGCATGTTGTCTGTCAGCACCAAGGTGAGCAATACCCCGCAGAAGGCCGCCGTGATGGCCAACCCGACATAAAAGCCGAATATCATGCCCGGAAAGAGGATGAAAAGGATGGCGTAGCGTAAAAAGGCCTTGATGTTGAGCGGAGTGCCCTTCAGAAACTCGCGTTTTACCACGGCTGCATAAAGCCGCTGCATGTCAGCCTGCGGGGTGTTTTTGTTGATTTCCATGGTTCAGATTCGGGCTGAGCGTTGGCGCAGAAGGTGGTCTGTAATCACAAGCCAAGCCATGGCTTCGACCACCGGTACGGCGCGGGGCAGTACACAGGGATCATGGCGCCCCTTGCCGCGCAGTTGTACTTCGGCGTGTTCATCGTTGACGGTATTCTGCGGTACCATGAGAGTGGCGGTGGGTTTGAATGCCAGGCGCATGTTGATATCTTCACCGTTGGAGATGCCGCCTTGCACGCCACCTGAGTTGTTGGTTCGGGTGCGCACGCGGTCGCCGTCCATGTAGTACGGGTCGTTGTGCTCGGAGCCGCGCAGTGCCGGGGCTCCGAAACCGCTGCCTATTTCAAAGCCCTTGCAGGCCGGTATGCTCAGCATGGCATGGGCGAGTGTGGCCTCAAGCTTGTCGAATACGGGGTCTCCCAGTCCTACAGGGCAGTTGCGCACGGTGCAGGCCACCACACCACCTACGGAATCACCTTTGGCGCGAGCCTCGCGTATGACCACGCTCATATCTTCCGCACTTTCCGGGTCGGCTGCACGCACGATGTTGCTCTCGACCACAGCCGGGTCGACATCTGCCGGCAGCACATGGCAGAAAACAGTGTGTACCTGCTGCACCCAACCGATAACCTGCAGCTGTGGGCAGATGGCCTGTGCCACGGCTTTGGCTACAGCCCCGGCCGCCACTCGGCCTATGGTTTCGCGGGCGCTGGCACGACCGCCACCGGCCCAGGCTCGTATGCCGTACTTCGCATCGTAGCAGTAATCTGCATGCGACGGGCGGTAAGTGTGCTGCATTTCATTGTAGGCTGCGGATTGGTGGTCCTTATTGCGCACCGACAGGGCAATGGGGGTGCCCAGAGTAACGCCATCGAGCACGCCGCTGAGAATCTCCACCTTGTCTTCTTCATTGCGCGGGGTTACGATATCGCTCTGCCCGGGGCGGCGGCGGTTCAGCTCGGCTTGTATCTGCTCAGTGCTCAGCGCTACACCTGCCGGACAACCATCGATGACAACACCCACCCCCACACCGTGGGATTCCCCCCACGTGCTGACTTTGAAAACCGAACCGAATGAACTGGACATAATTAGAACGCCCTGCATTATAGGGGAATATCGCTCACATTGCAAGGCGTAAGCGTGACTTACCGGGGGCAGAACGCGGTTCTGTGCAACGTAATAAGCGGTGCCGGCTTTTTTCAGAGGGCTGAGTGAAGCGGGGTTACTATTTTCTCCCCGTGGCTCTGGGGTAAATTGATGTGCAGTAGCAGGGCTGATTGTTGGGCCGCTACTCGCCGCATGAAGATGGGTGGCAAATCGAGGCTTATCCAGCCCCCACGGGCTATGTAGCGGCATACGCCGACAGTGCTGCCGGGCGGTAGCGGGTGAGCTACGAGTCGGGTGAAATTGCTGTTTTGGTAGTGAGGGTGCAGTGACATGCCGTGCAGGTGGCGGGTAATGGCAGCGTGTAAGCGCCGGGCGGGTTTCTTCGGCAGCGTGTCTGCGGCCAGTACGTTGTAGCTCATTCCCCGGTAGCGTATTTGCCGATTGAAGGGTGGCATGAGCGTCAAGCTCAATCCCACGCCGGCCGCCGCAAACAGTTGCACCAGAGGGGCGGCCACCGGCATGGTAAACTCACTCACCATGAATTCGGTTCCTATGCCGATATCAATGCGGGCCGCATGGCGTGTGAGCGGTATGGCGCTCAGGGCTTTCAGCTCGTGCACCCAGGTCGCAAACGGCAGTTCTGCACCTGTCGGCAGCAGGTGGTAGTCTGATTTTGTCAGATAGTTGCCGTGGGGTTGCAATTCCAGTTCCTCTACTTTTGCCCAGTGCAGGGGCTTGCGTTTACAGGCAAAGTAGATGGAATACTCAATTTGACGCATATCCCCATTATTTCATGAATCCTCTGTGTGTCAAGCAGAATTGTTCTCCGGTCTGGGCAAACGCAAGTTGTAAAATCAAATGCGACACCGAAAGCCCGCCCAGAAGTTCCGGGCAGGCCATGATAAAGGGGCTATCGCCTATCAGCTTTCGGGCTGCTGATGAGTTGTGGATTCGTCCATGCCATCGACAGCGTTCTCCGAGGAGGCAGGCACTGACGAGGACGAGTCCTCCAGCTTCTTGCGA
>JAZRKM010000069.1:0-25501 GCA_045646325.1 Akkermansia sp.
GGGGCAGACCCGCAGACTGTGTCTGACGATGCGCTGGCCGAAATCAAGCGCCTGCATGAAGCCGCTGAGGCCAGGTCTCTGCTGCTGGCCGGATTTGCCCACATGGATGACCCCATGACTGCCGCCGTGGCAGACCCGCACACGCGCCGCAAACTGGCGCGCAACATGGCCACCTGGGCCATTGAACGTGGCTACAATGGTATCGACATCGACTGGGAATACCCGGATACCGAAGACGACTGGAAAAACTTCGGCTTTTTCATAGCCGACCTGCGCGAAGAACTCTCCGGCACTGGCATTTCCATCAGCATTGCCTCATCCGTAGGCTACAAAACGCCCACCTTCTGGGTAACAGATCAGCTGGACTTCATCATGACCATGTCGTACGATGACCTCACGCCGGATAACCACGCCTCCATGCGACTCTTCCAGCGCGACGGCAACATGTGCCTCAATAAGTTCCTGATGCCCAAGCCCAAGATTGTGATTGGTCTCCCCTTCTACAGCAACCAGAAAGGCACCCTCACCAACCAGTATGGCTACGCGCAGATTATCGGCTGGCACCCCCGTATCAAACCGGATGTCAACGAGTTCGTCTCCAAGAATCAGGATGGCTCCGACGGCCCCGTGCATACCTTCAACGGCCCCAAGCTCATCAGCGACAAGTGCAAGTGGGCCAAGCAGGAGCAGTACGGCGGCGTGATGATATGGGCCTACGATACCGACCTTCCCCTCAAACACAAGGCCTCCCTCGCCCGCGCCATGTTCAAGGTGTTGCGCCAACCGGCTAAAAAGAAAGACTAATCCCCGCCATGCACCGCTGCCTCATTGCCCTGCTGTTCCTCCCCCTCTGCGCTGCCGCCGAGCCCACCGAGCTGTGGGCTAAGGGGGTATCCGAGCAGACCGGCTGGTACGACTACAACAAGACCTTCGATGGCTCCGACAACGAACAATGCTGGGCTATCACCGCCGCCAACCTCATCAACTGGTGGCAGAACCAGCAGGCTGACAAGCTACCGCCCGACACCCCGCGCGGCGATGAGGTGGTGCGCCGCTTCGTGAGCAGCTTTACCAATGCCGGCAGCGACCCGGACGAGGGCATCAACTGGTGGTTCACCGGCGAATACCACCCCGGCCGCCCGGACTGCGCCGCACGCAAGCCCGATGCCCCCGGCGCATACCTGAAAGCCCGTGTCCCCGAGGGCTCCGGCATCAAAGGCACCCTGCTCACCCAGATGAGAGGCCAAGATGTCACGGCGCAGAGTGCCACCACCGCCTTTATCGAGGGAGCCCGCGCCGGTGCCGCCTTCTGGATTGGCGTGTCCTACGTCTCACCCAAGGGGCGCCCCGCCATGCACTCGCTCAATGTGTGGGGCGTGCGCTACACCACCGAGGGTGAGCAGCAGAAGCTCTGCGGCATCTGGATTGCGGATTCGGATGACTACCGCTCCGGCCTCACCTACGTCGGCGTGCGCGAGGACGCAGGCATGCTCGTCTTCCACTGCCCCGACCACCCCATCTACAAGCGTATTCCGCGTATTGTGATTGATACCATCACCACACTGCGCTGACGGGGCAGTTGTTCCCCTGCATGGCACGAAGAAATCAGTGCAGCAAAAAACCGCCCCTTTCGGGGCGGTTCAGACTGAGGCTCAAAACCACATCTGTTCTCACTGAGCCTTAGAGCAAATTTACCTTCTGCGGCGGCGTGCCGCCAGAGCAGCCAGCGCCAGAATACCAAGAGTCGTCGTGGTCGGTTCCGGCACCATGAAATCCATATATACAATACCGGCTGAGGTATCGAACACGAGATAGGGGTTATAAAGTTCTATGTACTCATTTTCGAAATAGTTGGAGGCCATGGTGTAGTATACATTCCCCCCCAAAGTAGTGAACTTACTGTCAACAAAATCCATACTACAGAAGTGAACTGAGTCCACCCCACTGAAAAGAACAAGCTGAACACGCTTATCCTCATTAGCTGAGGCGATGGTATACAAATCCTTGTCAGGGACAAAATCCAGCTTTATCAGTCCATCGTACACATCCAGCGTCAGCAGACCGTTACAAAGATTAGCATTGCCCATCGTTGCTTCGTAAGTTGCTCCCCCCTGGAAGCCAAGTCTACCGCCTGCCGAATCGCCACGGCACACGGCACCAACAGCTGCCTGATTAACAGCTATATTTTTATCGTATGCAAACTCATATCCAGAAGCGCCCTCAAACCCTAAGTTTTCACCCCTAGTGTAACCGTAACCATTCAGTACTGCGTTATTCGCGATATCCGTTGGCTTCAACACAGCCGCAGCCTCAAGCTCCTTGAGCTGATACTGGAAATCCGTAGCTGACTGATTCACGCAGATAGTGGCTCCGGTCTCAATGATAACATTGTTTGCGGTCACGGAAGCCACACTCCCCACGCCGCCGCTCTCAGTATGTCCGTTGGAGGTAAGGCTCAAGCTGCTTCCAGCAGTCACAAAAATATCTGCTGAGGAGGCGGTAAACTCCGCGCCCTGGCCGGAAACACTCACCTGCCCAACACTATCTGTCACGCCACCATTTACAATATAAGCATTTTGGCTATTTATATATTCGCCAACCCACTTTCCTCGCTCACCCGATACCTCACCGACCTCAAGTTGCGCACCAGTTCCCTCCACGACGACAGACCCCTCGTAGCCATCCATTTTGCTAAAATACGCGTACGCAGTACCTTCGGCATCCTTCTCGTCTTCGGTATCGATATCCGACACCGCTATGGTACCCTTGCCAGTGAGAATGCCGGCTCCGTTGCCAGCATCGCCGCCCATATTAGTAGCAGCTTCATCCGCAAAGACGAGGGTGGCGTTATAGTCTGTCAGATTGGTACTCTCAGCCCAATAGCCGTTGCCACTCATAGCCAGCACTCGCTCCACATCGGCCGCGCCCTCGATGACAATGGCCCCCTTGACGGAGTTTCCACTGTACCCATCCGCAGTATCAGCCGCCAGTTCCGTTACCATCCACTGTGTAATGCCGGCATTCAATTTAGCATCGCCGGTCACCGTAGCATGATCGATACGCTCCTGATTCCCACGCAACACTCGCTCACCGGCCGAGTTCACGGCGCCAGTTGCCAAACGCAAGATCGCGCCCTCATAAAGTTTAAGGATAGCCTCCTGCCCTTCGGCGGTAGCACCCAGCCCCGTGGCACTAGTGACCGTCACCGAGCTCCGGGTAATAATGGTACCCAACGTGTAATCCGAAGCGCCGTTGAGTGTCAGTGTACCTTCTCCCGAATGCAGAAGATTACCCTCACCATGAATCGCTCCATCAAGCAGGAAATCCACCCCAGCGCCAACATCCGATATGAGAGCAGCCGTCTCGCCGTCCGTCCCCTCAGTTGCGCTAACGTCCCACCGCAAGTCGCCCTTACCTTTGAGTGTAAGGTCATTGAATATCTCACGCTGCTCAGTTTCGCCGTATGAGCCGTCATATGCCAGCACAATAGAGGCACCGCTTTCCTGCAACATGTTCACCTCGTTGGTTGCGGCATTCACACCCATGGTTGCCCAGCCCAGAAGTTTGATTGAACCTTCTGTTACATCCGTACCACCGGAGTAAGTATTAGCCTGATCGATGACAAGGGTTCCTTCGCCCACTTTCACCAGCTTACCCTTGAGCGAGCCGTTGGTCACATCACCATCGCTCAGCACACCGCTATAAGTAGCCTCATTGTAACCGGCAGAGTTAAGCCCCTTAACGGTAGCCGTCAGCCTGCCATCATCCCAGACGCTGTTCTCAATGAGCAGCATCTTGTTGCGGTCAATCTCCGAACCCGCTACATACGCAGTACCATCCATGTACATGGCATCAATGCTGATGGACGAGAGATTGGCCGTATTAATCTGCACATACTCCACCCCCGCCAGCGTGACGGTAGACTTCGTGAACATCCCCGTCTGCGGGTCTTCCTGCAGCACCAGGTATTTATCCTTGTTGGCGCCGCCCAGAGTCTCCCCGTTAGGAGCAGCCTCCACACCTATAGTCATATCAATCACCTGCTCCTCACCATCCAAGGCCGTGGTACCCAGAGTAACCGAACCACTGTTATATATGCGTACACCATCCCCCAGGTACAAGGCACCGCCTTCAGGAGTTTTCGCACCCTCGTACCAATAAATGGTCCCCACACCGGCAACACCCTTCTCCACCACTGTATTGCCCTGCTCGAAGACAGAAGCCGTACTGGTGCCGAGCAGGTAAAGCGTACCGCGAGTTATCCATGTACCGGTATAACCAGTGGCCTCGCCACCATAGGTACTCTCACTACCGGAGAAATACTGCGTTCCCACACCAGCCTTCGATACCAAACCGCCCACCTCAGAGGTAATAGCACCACTGAACATAGCGTAACTGTACCCGGATTCATTGTAGTACGATATGCTCTCATCGTTCAGGAACTCCGAATAGAAGGCGCTCTGCTGCACCAGGAGATTCAGAGAGCCATTCTCCTGTAGCTCCACCGAGCCCTCACCAGAAAGCGAGGCCACATTGAACTGGTTATAACCGTTATTGGTCATGTAGTCCAGCTGCAGGGTACCCATCTTACCCAGCACCACATCCGTTTTGGTAGCTGAGCAGTAGGGTTCCAGGGCGTCGTTATCCTCGATGGCAGTCACATTCACACTACCCTCCAGAATATTCAGCGTACCGCCCTCGATATGAGTATTCTTCAGCCCCAGCATACTGGTACCGACCTTGGTAAAGGTGTAGTTGGCTCCGCCGGATGTGACGGAAACGAATTGGGATGGCGATGAAGGAGAGGTGACATCCTTCGGCTCCGTGACGATTGTGCCATTGGTCAGGTCAAGAACCGAATTGGTATAACCAAAGGCATTCATATACATGGTACCCTCACCACCGGCGGAGGCATCATTCGTCAGCGTAATGTGCGACATCTCCGTGTGAGCGCCGTCATCTTCTTTTGCTGCCAGCCCCTTATACCAGGCGCCTTTACCGTCCACGCCGTCGCCTTCCAGGTAGGCATGCAAGTGCACATTACTGCCACGTCGGTCTGTAGGATTACCGGTCGTTTCGAGCGTTGTCCCATCGCTCACATGCACAATCTGGAACGGGGTTATGCTCGAAGATGCCCACTTACCCAGATATTCCGTATTGAGGAACAGGCGGGCATTGTCCTGCAAGTAAATCGTTCGAAAAGCGCTATCAATCTCATCTTCATTTTCGACATTATTCTTCAACTGGCCTACCAGCTCCACTGTACCCTTGCCGCTGATGGTGACAACCTCACCATTTTCGAACGAAGGATCTGTGGATGAGATTGTGTACAGATGGTTAGCCTTCACGTAAGCGTCATCAGCCAATACGATATCCGTAAAGTCTCGAATGGTCACACCAGCCGCATTGTGACCCCCACCATTTGTATAACTGAGGTCATAATAGGCTGAATCCGTGAAGTGCAGAATATGCTTGCCATTCGGGTGATTCTCATCGGCAGTCGCCCCATAAACGCCGGCCAAATCGCCATAAGCGTCGCCATCCAACAACGAGAGCCCCCGGACATCCGCGCTCAAGTGAATCAAGGAGCTCACCTTATCACCGGCCTTTATCGTCACTCCGTTCAGAACTGTATCCTCTGTAAATGTGCGACCAGTAAATTCAGACGTACTGCTACCGGCACCGTACACGTTAGTAATCGTACCGCCCTCAAGAAAAAGCTCAGCCAAGCCGTTGTCAGTCGAAGTACCAGCGGAGCCGCCATACACATTAGTCACGGTCGCGCCATCATACACATACACGCGAGTATCACCGGTATGATTGACATTGCTACCGCCACCATATACGTTCGTATATGAACCACCCGTGATAGTGACATAGGTATCGCCCGTATGACTAGCTTTATTCATGCGGTCGGCCCCGACGGATGAGCCATATACATCAGTCCCCGAGCCACCGGCAATCTGCAGATGAGAGTCACCGGTCAATTCCTCGGTCGTACGGTACAGAGCCGCCACCTTAGTCGCATAGGTCGAGCCATCATCGTTTATCCAGATATCCCCCTGGTAGCCTGCCGTTCCGCCAGCTAACACTTCCCCCTTTGCCGTGCTCTCCACACTAACAACTGTTACCGGCTTTTCTTCGGTGGATATGAAGCTCTTGTAATTATCATCCCGAACAAAAGCTGTTGAATCACCGGTGCTGAACGTCTTGACAAAGGTTGGCTGAGCCCCAACGCCGGAAGCAGCCCAGGCGGCATCCCAGCTCACGATTTTCATGCCGGTTCCACTCATATCAAGCTTCACCCTACCGATATTGTTTCCGGTACCTGGTGCATTCACACCAACACCGGCAGCTTCTAAATCACTGAGTTTAACCCCATTATAACTGAGAATATCTGATGAAAAACCATACACCCAATTCACCCCTTGGATGACATCGAATGTATAAACATCACCCTCTCTTGTGTACTCAACTCCGCCAAAATCAAGAGAACACGGTCCCTGGGTAAAATCTATATAAACTCCACCCCCATTACCATCCACCTTCAACGTATCGCTTATTGCAATATTGCCAGTCAGGCACCAGTCTGCATTTTCTGCCAACACGACATTCTCCAGTCGCCCGTTGTGAATGGTACCGGCACCGGCCAATTTCACGTCTTTGATGGTAAACCCAGAAATGGAGGCATTTTGCACGACGGTATCGTAGCCGGCGCTTATACCACCGAGAATGGTATCATCTGATATCTTGAGACCTGACAAATAAGCGGTCAAGCCATTTGTCACAGGATGTCCAGACACCCCCGAAATCGTATTACCGTTACGAGCAATGAGTTTAGATGATGTATCTATCGTCAGCGCAGAATCAGCATCCACCTGCACCATTTTTGAACCGTCAAAATAGAATGTTGAGCCGCTGGTCAACTTCATCTCACCGCCGGAAACAGTCACCCACCCCAGGGCATTCCCAGAAGAACCGCCCTGAACCCCACGGAATTCAACCGTACCGACAGTACTCGAGCCATAGCTATCGCCCTGCTTGTGTATTTCCACACCAGCGCCGATGCTACCATTGGTTATCACATAATTAGTTAATCCCACTCCCTGCTCAGCAGGTGAGTTATCAACGTAGATCTTATCGGGATTCACGGTTTTCCCCTCCAAGTCAACAGTAGAGTCGCCACCCCCTTTGTTAACGAAGAGAGCGTAATTGAACTTCTCAGCATTGTAAGCCGAGCCTTCCCAGTTATTTCCGCTCCATGTACCACTTTCGGCTCCATCCCACACATTGCCAAAACGGGTCTGAAGGTAAAAGACATTCTCCCCCGAGCCCAGCTTGTAAACACCCAGTTTGTAATCATCTACCGCCAGTTGCGTTAATTTTCCATCAGCCGCCTTCACTCGCACATCAACCTGCGCCAGTCCCGATGGAGCCATTTCGCTCATGCTGCTGATGAGAGAAAAGGTGCGCATGGTTTGCAGCTCTTCACCGAACATGACGTAGTAGACCGGCTTATCCACCTGCCCGGAGTTGGCAAAAGTTACGGAATCTACAGACAAGGCAGCAAGCTCAGCATTCGGCTCGTATGATGAAGACACGTTCTGAAGAGCGAGAGTTGCACCGGAATCAAGCGTCAGATTCTGCAGATGCACAGAGGAAGCATCGGCGGTATTCACGTAAAGATACGACCCGGCGTTCATGGTAAGAGACGCGGCACCACCGAGAGCCTTCGCATGATTGAGTGAAAGCACGCTGCCCTCGGACAAGGTCACATGCCCCGTGTAGCCCGAATTATCGCCGGCGAGCGTCACCATACCCACCCCATCCTGCATGCCGGAGCCGATGTTCAGCTTCCCCGTACCGCTCAGGACACCAGACAACAGGAGGGTATTCTCTGTGAACGTACCGCTACCGAGGTTGTTGATTGACAACGTAGCACCATCACTAACTGCGATATCGGCAGAGACAGAATTGGACTTGCCCGAATACCCCAACGAAATATCTGCACCACCACTCAGCACAAAGCCCGCGCCTTGGCCGCTTTCCCCGGACACGATACCATCCTTCAGCTCGATAGCCATGCCATCATGCAGCATCTGAGTAGTCGCACCCAATGCCAGGTCGGATGACACCACAAGCTCGCGGGCATCAGCAGCCAATATATTATCCGACGCCAGAGTAACGTGAGATTTACCACCGACATTCAAGCGCCCATGTACAGCACCGGACATGCTATCGGCCGCATTGCCCAGTGTCACGATACCACCGGTAAGGTCCAGATTTTTGAGCGCCGAAGCCTTATTCACCAGAATACCACGCGCATTACCCTGAATTGTTACATCGTGGTAGGCTGCCTCAGTTGATTGGCTACCCGCTACACCGCTCAGCTCAGCAATGGTGAGGAATTGATTGGAGCCCACACGAATACGAGCGGCATCATCCATCACCCGGATGGTATAACCACCAGTGCCCAGGGTAGTAGATGCACCATTATTGAAATACACGGGAGATGCATCCACATCCTCAAAAACAATTGTACCATTCCCCAGCCATAATGTGCCCACATTATTGCCATCCGCCACGAACATGCCGTCTGTACGCGTCGACTCCAGAATATAGCGCACGCCGTTGATGAGCTCATATTCCGCGCCGGAGGTAACACCATTGGCAGCATTCACCATCTGTTCAACCTTACCATCCAGTACGACAGGCGCTGCCATCGAAACCGGCAACGATATCGCAGTCAATGTCACAGCAGAGCATACCAGAGAGAGCACGGCATTGCGAAGCTTAAGGGGCAGGTGGAGTTTCATAAGCGGTGAACGTGTATCGGCGGGTAAAATGAGGGAGAAGTGATGAGTCAGAAGTTCCCTGGCGCCTTAAGCAAGGCACTTGAAAATAATTACTTACTTTTACGGGAAATAACATCACGAAAAATTTTTTCTCATAGTATCAAATTGCCCCCATAAGTCAAGGATATTTTTTTCACCACACGACACAAAAAAATACACTTACACCCCGCCAACAACAGTCTAACAGAACAAAAACAGGATGAGGGTGGCGCGACTCTTTGTATTTCTATGACTTACAGAAGTTAAACACTCTTTTTCAGCGCCATAATTATTTTCTTCCATATATTCTCTCAAAAAATGCAATTTTTCATAGCACGCCGCTCAAACTATATACGTATTATCGACAGAGGAATTACTCCTCATTTAGAAATCACCAAAAGAGAATTGAGACAGGGCCTTGTTCGCGTAGCCCGAACGGGCGAAGACAGAAGCCCCAGGTTGTGAATAAAAAAGGAAAATGAGCCCGCACTCGTGCGAGCGGCATAAACTGCTGCTACATAAATAAACACATTCCACGCAAATAGTGAACCATCGCTTTCCGGATTCTCTCCGATACGCCGAGCCAGGATACTACCCGCGCAAGCGCATCCCGCGTATTGTGATTGATACCGTAAGCATCATCAATCCTCCATTTTCTCGCCCCTAACTCAGAAAACGACAAATCTTTACTAAACACGCTATCCTTTTTTTCATTCTAACATTATTTTTCACTTTTACTTTTATCGTAATCACCGGAAAATCGGAACCGCCGATTGGTGCCGAATATTATTCGCCGGCTGTCAATTTCGAGGCTTGACTTATCGCCCGCGTAAGGGTAGAATCGCGCGCCTGTATACACTCGCCATGAAACCGCACCTTCCCGTTTCCCTGCTGAAAGCCATTCGCGCCACCGTTTACCTGTCACTGACCGTGGCAAGTGCAGGTATACTGCTCCCGCAGGCGCAGGCTTCGTATGACAGCAAAACCTACACGCTGACCATTGAAAACGGCGGGAATGCGGCTATTCGCATGCAGTCACAGACCGGATACAGTACATACAACAGCAATAACGGGGGCCGTTACAGTCGAGAGGGCGATATCAGTTACAGAGCGAATAACGGTTATTTCAGTACCAACAGCGGCACGTCTCTGGCCGGCAAAACAATTGAGAGCATCACCCTGAATGGCGGCGGGTCACTGTACCTGTACAACCGTGGTTCCAACGATGACTACTACGGCACCATCAATATCACCAACGCCGAGAATTCGAAAGCCGTTATCGGTACATTCAACAGCAGCGCGGCCGAATTGCAGATACACAAGCTGACTGGCAGTGGCAATGTACTGCTGCGCGGGCACAACACAAGCAGTTGGAACTCCGTCTCCACTTCCTCTTTCATTATCACAGACGCCTCTGAGTTTAGCGGCAGATTGTTCATGACCGCGAACGATGCCAACGTGCAGCTCAACGCCAGCGGAGAACACTGGAGCGGCACCGTGGTCGACTTTACCAATGCGGCCTCTAACAGTCTGATAGACAGCCAAGCCGATGACGCCCGAGGCATTATCCTCAACCTCACGAATAATGTCACTTTCGCCGGCCTGGCCAACGGAGACAGCAACGTAGCCCAGGTGAAAGGCACAGATTATATGCTCACCGTCGGTGACAACACCGACAACACTTATGAGTACGGCGGCACCGCTAATCTGGGTAGCCTGACAAAAACAGGCAGCAACACCCAAGGCTTCTCACAGAATGTCGATATAGCAACCGTGACCGTAGAGCAAGGCTCGCTGGAGTTCAAGGGCGGATTGAAAACCACCACCCTCAACCTGACAGGGGGAACCCTGTCCACTGAACAGGCTACTGTGACCACAGCCAACCTGACCGGCGGCAGCACTTGGGAACTGGGTGAAAACGTGAGCCTGAGCAAGCTCAACCTGACGGCAGGCAGTGGTGCAGTAACACTCAGCGGTAAGGACGGTAAGAATATCACCATTGACGCCCCCTCGACTATCACCTTCAGTGGCTACACAGTCGGGAGCGATACCCCTATCTTCACGCTCGATGGCACCACCCTCGACCTGACAGGTAGCACGCTAAATTTCGAGGGCTTGGATCTCGCCGGAGTCTCCACGCTGAACTTCGCCAATCTGAGCAATGGTGGCAGGTGTTATACCTACGGCGATGGCCCCATTACCGTAACGGCCGGCGGCTCCAGCTATGAAGCTGAGCTGACAACTGATGGAGGCATGCTACAACTAGCCTTCGGCAAAGACACAGAGGTAGCCGCAGGTACCAAACTTTGGGTGAATGCTGATAGCAGCGGCAAGCCGATAAACGGCCTCAACGCCGCCGTCTATACAGGCGACAGTTGGAGCGGCACCACAGTGAAAGCCAACGACCTGCGGACGGTTCAGTTAGCCTCAGGCTCCGAAATCTACCTGCGAGCAGAGAATACACAAGCCATTTACACCGGCAACATCGAATTGCGCGGCGGTAATACCCCCACCCTGCTGCACTCCGAAAATACCAACGCCACTTGGGAGCTGAAGGGCACACTGAGCGGCAGCGGTGAGCTGCGCCTGGTAGGGCACAACACGGCAGGAGCCACCATCTTCACCCCCACCGGTGCCGATATCGACGGCACCATCAGCATGGCCGGAGCCTGCGGAGGTGATGTGCAGGTAAATCTCAGCGGTAACATGCAGAACACCGCAGTAGACCTCAGCGCCCATACGCAGAATAGCATCTATACCCCGGAGACAGAACCCACCTCCGGGCGCGCTATTCTGACGGTGGAGGGAGATACCACCCTGGCGGGAATCAGCGGTACTGATTCACAGGCCAATCTCGCCGCCACGCAGTCAGGCGCCACCCTCACCCTCGGCACAAACTCGGCTGACAGCACATACAGTTTCGCCGGCACCATAGGCGGCAACTACTATACAGACACCGACTCAACAGCAGCAGCCGGTACCCTGAACTTGGTCAAAACAGGCAGCAACACCCAGCACTTTGAGCAGAGCGCCGCTTTCGGCAGTGTCAGCCACCAGGGCGGCACCCTGAGCTTCGGCGGCAACCTGACGGCAGATTCCCTGACCCTGCAAAGTGGCACACTCTCCACGCAAGGCAGTGTAAACCTCAGCAGTGCCACCCTCTATGGCGGCACGACTTGGGAACTGGGCAGCAACTGGAACAGCAGCAATACGGACCTCAGCCTGGTCGGGCTGGACAAAGCGCCGGTTACCTTCACCGGCACGGGTGCCACCTGGACTTTGTCTCAGGCCATAGATGTCGCAGCAAGCGGCATGAACAACACCGATTCAGCGCTCGTCAGTCTGGACGGCGTGAACCTGAACCTGGGTAGTGCTTTCACCCTGAGCGGAGTTCAGTCCGGACTCTCCACGGGAGACACCATCGTACTGGCCAACCTCAGCAATGGCGCCGGAGTCCATAGTACCAATGGCGAGATTGCCCTGAATAACGGCGCCTACAAGGCCACCCTCAGCACCGAGAACAATCAGGCTGTACTCACCATCACCTCTGTCAGACAAACGGTCAAGGCCGGACAGAACATGTGGATTCACCGTTTTGAGAACGAGACCGGTAAAGTCACCGGCGAGATGGAAGGCCTACTGGGGTGCGACCTCAGCGATGATAAGAAGTCATGGACCGGCGGTGAGTCCATCACCGGCCAGGGGAACCTCTCCGACATCTATCTGGAAGAAGGCGCCAATCTTTACGTACGAGATGGCGCAGCCACCAGCATGGGCATCGGAAACCCGGGCGACATCAAGTTCGATCGTTCCAATGCCCAGTATGATGGCAACATCACCATCGTCAACACGGACAACGCCAATCCCGCTCGCCTTCATATCGACACCACCAGCTGGGTCGTCTACCACTTCAACGGGCAACTCTCAGGCAGCGGCGAACTGCAACTGGTGAACCACGCCAATGCAACGGATTGGAACAGGTGGGATTCGGTCTTCAACTTCGACAACTTTGACAAGCCGGATGAGTGGTTTGAGGGTACTGTGAGCCTCCGTTCCCCGAAATCCGGCCCCATTCAGCTCAATATCGGCAACCCCAACGGCGGCAATGACACCCGCTGGGATGGCGTAGTCATTGACCTGAGCAACAACAAGGCCGATTTGACGGATGTTTTTCAGAATACCACCGCTCTCCCGGACGGCGTGGTACTCGGTCTGGTGGGAGATGCCACGGTAAAAGGTCTGACCGGTGAGGATGATAGCGAGCCCAACCGAGTTTCCGGCGTATCCACCAACATCACGGAATCCGGCAAATACCATACCCTCACTCTGGGTACCGACAGCGGGGAAAACTACACCTACGGTGGCACACTGGGGTACAACAGGTTCTACATGGGTGGCAACTACACCGGCAGTGAGGGTGGTGTCAATGCCCTCACCAGTGCCTCGGGCAGCCTGAGTATCACCAAGGTAGGCAGTAACACTCAAACCTTCACCGGCAGTGCGACCCTGCATGAGATTACGGTACAGGATGGCACCCTGCGCTTCGATGGCAACGTAACAGCCAGTGCGCTCACCCTGCAAGGGGGTACTTTCATCAATAACGGCACCCTCACAGGGCTGCACACAGCCAATCTGGACGGTGCCGCCACCTGGCAGATGGGTACCTCGACAACTACTAACGGGGTTATCTTCAACCTGAGCGGGCTGGCAAACGACAGCAGCATTACCATTGATGGCAGCAGAGGAACCACCTGGACCATGGGTGGTGACATCATGCTGGCGAACAGCGGTACAACAGGTAGTGAAGGCACCGCTCTGTTCACCCTCAATAACAATATGGGGCTGAACATCGGCTCCTTCCTCACCATTCAGGGAGTGCAGCTTCCGACCGGCAGCGACCGAATTGCGCTCTTCGACATCGGTAACGGCAGCTATAATTTCGGCAACTATGAAAAGGTAGCTGTTACCACAACCGATGGTGTGAACTATGCCGGCCACCTGATGTACGAGAACGGCATCATCTACGTAGGAAATCTGAGCGTGGATGCCAACTGGCCCCCTGCCCTCGACCCGGAGAAAGGCTACATCTGGAGCGGCGAAACTAACGGAACGGTGCTGGGCGATTATGACCACCGCACCCTGGTCATGGGTAATGTATGGCGTGCCGATGGCTCCGATGAAAACACCGGCTGGCATGAACAGGCATTCAACGGCAAAAATCCCGGTGTCTATGTGAACGGCAACACCGTCACCTTTGCCGATGAAAACATGCACGGCGATGCGGTCGAAGCTCCCGGGCGCCTGGTAAATATTCAGGGCACCGTAGCACCGGGTACTATCTATGTGACAGCTGAACGCAATGACGGCTATGCCGGCAACGTCAAAGATGACGCTCAGATTAAATTCGGCTACGCCTTCACCACCACAGCCAACGGCTTCGGCTCTATTGCTGATATAGACGCTGAAAACCCCACCTCTATCATCAAAACGGGGGATGCCCTACTCGTACTCAACACCAGTAACACCTTCTCCGGTGGTATCGATGTGCAGGATGGTGGCCTGTACCTGGGTATAGCCCGCGCTGCCGGTACCGGTACCATCAAACTGCATGCGGATAAGGATTGGACATTCCCGGCCTGGAACAGCTATACGGATTCATGGGTGGATGTGAAGCAGCATGGTGCCGAAATGATGGTGTGCTACACTCACAGTGACGACTTCCTCTCCAGCTTCCGCAACCCCATCCTGACTAACAGGATTGAGCTCATCGATACCGACGGAGACGCCACAAACAACCAGATTACCATCTCCTTTGCCCGCTCCACTTTCAACCACCTCGGTTCGAATGACCATGCCAACGTGCCCCGCCACTGGCGCAACCTGACCCTCAGCGGAGCAATCGTCGGCACGGCACCCACCGACACAACCCTGCCGAACAACCGACAGGACACCTTGATTCTCAAGTCATATTCCTCCACCTGGGATGGATTCAAGGACCAGAGCTATGTGACCACCTTCTCGCTGTTCGATGCAGATTCGAGCACGCCGACCACCTTCTCAGGCACGGTGAAAACGCTCAATACGGTGAATGACTCGCAGCTGGAAATGGACATGACCAAGGAACGCTCCGGCGGTACGGTACAGGTCATGCTGCGCGATAGCAAGCTGCAATACGCCGAGCTGGATCTCACCCGCGACTGGCAGAAGGAGGCCCCCAATAATGACACGAACCGCCAAAGCTACACCAACATCCTGGTCAGCCACGGTAATGTGGCACTGCGAGGTCTCTCTGCCGATTTCCTGGGCACCGGCTGGGTATACGACCAATCAGCCTCTGCCGATGAAGGCGAACACGTCTACAAGAATCTGACTCAGGCTGATGAGCGCTGGCGCGTACGTACCGTTGCAAACGCCGAAACCACCCTGCAGCTCGGTCAGCACGAGACGGAGAACGTGAACTACATCTACTCCGGTGCCATTGGCTTTGCCCAGTCTTATGTGGAACCGGGTCAGGGGCACGTGCGTTATGACGACGGGTTCGGCGCATCCACCTCCAACAATAACTACGAATCCCGCTTCGGCGGTCACAGCATGGGACAGGAGGGAATGTTCAGCCTCATCAAACTCGGTGCGGCTAACCAGTACATCCATACCGCGCAGATGAACGACGTTTCTGTCGCCAGCGGTCTGCTGGGCTTCAACAGCCTGGAACTGCGTGGCAACCTGAACCTCGTCAGCGGCAGCCGACTCTCCCTCGGCGTGACGGATAATACCACCTATCGTACTATCGGCGATTTGCCAACCGTTGACAAAGTCGGTTGGGGAACCATCACCAACACGAAGTACAATACCAGCGACACCGTCACCATCAATGGTAACAAAACCCTTACCGTTTACACACAAGCTCCCGCAGAAGGGGTAACGGTGCCCACAACTGCCGTGGCGGATGGTAACATCGCCATGCAGAGCAACTCTGCCCTCACCTTCGTGGTGAATCAGGTTGAACCCTGGTGGCAGGAATACCAAGCCAATGACTTCAGCGCCATCGACAATCACGAGCGACCGTCGGAAAACATGCTCTTGACGGTCAACGGCAATCTGGAACTCATGGAGGATACCACCAAGCTGAACATCAACTTCAGCGGTGTGAACTTCACCCTGACCCCGTACAGCGACCGCATGTATTACCTTGCGGAGGCGGATAATATAACCGTGGGCAACGGGGGCGATTCCTCAGACTTCGCTGAGCGGCTTATCTCGCTGGGTTACGGTTACTTCGGCATGGTGGACACGCTCGACAGCTCCAGCACGCAGTACTCAACAGGCGGCAAAGACTACCTGATTATGACCGTGATGGGCGACCCGCGCAACACCTGGTCAGGCATGGTGAGCCGTACCGATGGAGACTTCACCTGGAGCCATACCGACCGCAATGAGGCCCCGGCCTACGATTATCACTGGAAAGAGAACACCGCTTTCTCCAACGGTAACGTGGTGCTCTTCGGCAACCTCTACACCCCGGACGAGTGGGAGGCAACCGAGCACCTGACAGGCGAACAAACCGTGCGCGTGCAGACAACCGACGGCAGTTTGCAACCAGGTACCCCGGTTGCAGCAACTGACAGCGATTTCACCGTTAACGGATTCAATGAAACAGCCCGCTTCGGCAAAGAGTATCAGCGTGTAAACATCTCCGGCGAGGTGGCGCCGCTCTCCGTCATCGTGAACTCTGAGTATGTGGACGTCACCAATGGTAACGCCGTAACATCTGACGGAACGAACTACTACTTCTACGGCAGCGGTACGATAAGAGATGCCACCGAGGGTGAACTCAGCACCATGTTCCAGCAGTACCAGAACGGTTTCGACGGGGACAGCTGGAATACCAACCTCGAGAAGTACGGCAGCGGCACCCTGGTCATCGCGACGAATAACAGCTACTCCGGCGGCACCCTGCTGCAGGGAGGGCGCCTGGTCATGCAGCACGAGAATGCACTGGGTACAGGCTTGGTCACCATCACAAATGGTGCTACCCTGCAGGGTGACTTCGCAGATACCGTCCCGACCGAATATGACTTGATGCAGACGACGACCATACACAATACAGTGTATGTCAACACCTTCTTCGACCCGGACGCGACTACGAACACGGCACCGGCAGATGCTTTTATCACCAATGCCTATGACAAGAAGCTGGTGCTCACCAAGCTGGCCGGTGAAAGCGACACGGTAGTGGTACTGCGCGGCACCTCGCTCTCAGAGGAGCAGGCGGCAGACTACAGCGGCAAATACACCTACGCCGTGTTCAAGGTGCTCGACCCGGGCGAATTCTCCGGCACCCTCCGCATGGACGGCAACATCTGGCAGCAGCGTGAGTACAAATACCCCTCCCCCGAAGGTCAGCCTTTCGGCGGCAATGTGCAGCTGGATATCATGTCCACCGCCAAAGCCAACACGGGCGAAGATGAACACAAAGACTGGCTCAATGTCACCATTGACCTCTCTGTAACAAAAGACTTCGGCACCAACCGTACGGTACTGGCTCTCGACCCCATTGAAGTGGGCGAACAGGCAGAGGCCAGACAGTATGCACAGGTGAACAACCTGGTAGGTGGAGGCAACAACGGTGGCCCCATCAATTCCTCTGTTGTCAACATGAGCCATAACCGTGCCGTCACACTCGAAATCATGGGTCTGCGAGATGGTGACTACGACGGCGCTCTCGGCTATGGCGATTTCCAGGTAACGGTAGACTATACCGGCAGCCATGCTGAGCTGGGCGGGCAGGCACACCACCACCTGGGTGGCGAGGGAATCGGTAATCTCAACGTGCTCAAGAAGGGTACCTCCACCTCCCAGTCAGTCTATGATGCCTGGCTGACAGAGTTGAAGGTCGAGGCCGGTAGTTTCACCGTAGATCGCGCGCTGGTGGCGCAAGATATCTATGCCGGTATCAACCCGGACATCGAGAGCAGTTCTGCCGGTGCCCGTGTGATAGTCGGCACCCCTGAAAATACGGAAACCATGTATGCACTCACCGTGGGTAACGGTGGCATACTGGCCATGCACAGCCCGGATGGTGTGACAGCCGATGGTGAAGCCGGGGCTGATGCCTGGGCTAATGTACACTCCGGTATCGACAACAACGAAGATGGTCTTGCCGGCTGGGTTAACCTGGAAAACGGAGCAACGGTCACGGCTCGCTCCGACTGGCAGGCCCTCAGCACAGTAGAAAACGGACGAGACGGCAAAACCAGTGCCAAAACTCTCGATATCGACATGGGTGCTACCGTTACGTTCAACACGCACAACTACTCGCCCGACGAGTGGGTATCGAACGCCACCCTGGCTCAGCTGCAAGAAAACCTGAAAAACGCCGGCAACGATACCGCCCGTCAAGACCTGACCAATTACATTGCCGTGGTTGAGAAACTCAACTACAGCCACATCATGCAGTTTGACGGTAAGCTCAACGGTCACGATGTGCACCTCATCTTCAACAACGAGCAGATGAGTGCCGGCGCCACGGAAAAAGAGATGGGCACCGCCGAGTACATGGGCTATGTAGCCATACAGGACCACAACACCATGACGGGCGACCTGTTGGTGAAAGACAAAACCGTACTGCAGGTGCTGCACAGCAATAGCGCAGAATCCGCCATGAATGCCACCATCGACGGCCCTGATGCCGCCATGCAGACCATTCACGGCAAGACTCAGTACGTCAACAACCTCACCGTGCAGAACGGCGGCAGCCTGCTGCTGGGTGGAAGCGAGAAACTCAGTCTCGGCGCCGGCGAAAATCGCCTGAAGAATGTGGATATGACCGACGTGCAGATGAGTGTCAGCAACCGCAAAGACAATGTGGGCACCATGAGCACCGTCCATACCGACACAAACTCACAGAACAGCTACTACCTGGGCGGTTCGGATGCCCTGCGCTCGGAGGCCGAGGCCGTACACATCACCGTGCATGACTCCACCGCCACCGTGAACAACTACGTGCACGACATCAACCTGCACAACTCACTGGTAGAGCTCGAGAGCAGCTGCACCGTTGATATGGGGGATTCTGTCCTGGTTGACAAAGACTCCATCGTCTACGGTCAGGGGGTAACCCACTTCAACGATGACCTCTACTCGCTCTCGAAAGCTGTCGGCTCGATAGAGGATTTTGAACTCATCGCCCCCAAGAGCATGGACGAAACCGCCTATGTGAGCAAGAACACCACGGTAGAAATGACCTTCGCCGGTGACCGCGCCACATACACCGGAACCACAGCTCAGGGGAATAGCGCTACAGTTTACACCATCAAGGCCGACCAGTTCCAAGGAACCAACGTCGACAACCTTGCAGGCTCCGGCCTGACCATCAAGCTGCAGCAGGATATCCTCGGTGAAGCCTGGCGCGCCGGTGCCGATGTTGTCGCCATCCAGATAGGTGGTAATGAATACGGCAATTTCACCGAAGTCAACGGGCAGTTCATGTTCGAAAACGGCAGCGGCGAATTCGAGATGTCTGATGCCGAGCGCCTGATGCTCGACATTCACGGTCACGATATCACGGCAAACTGGATTGACTCAGCCACCCTGTTTGCGCAATTCGGTATTCAGGGGTCGCAGCACATGCTCTACATCATCGTGCCCGAGCCTGCCACCGCAACCCTGAGCCTGCTGGCCCTCGCAGCCCTCGCCGCACGCCGCAGACGCAAGTAACAATCAACGATTGAAGATTTCCGAAGGTCGATGTGGCTACGCCTCGCATGAGCGCGCCGCCCTCGACCTTCAGTTTTCTTCAATGGCTCGAATCACGGCTCGGGCGCTCGCAGCGATGTCCGCCTGCTGCAGCAGCCAGGACACAATAACCACTCTGCGGGCTCCGGCCTGCAGCACCTGCGGCAGAGTGGTGCCATTGATACCGCCAATGCAGAACATGGGCATATCGCCAACATTGGCTTGTGTGTCAGCAATATCCTGCAAGCCTATGGACTGGCGCCCGGGTTTGGTGCCGGTGGGGAACAAAGGCCCGAAGCCGATGTAGTCCGCCCCCTCCAGTCGCGCCTGCAGGGCCTGCTCCGGGCTGTGGGTGGAGCGCCCCACGATAACACCGGGGCCGACAATCCGTCTTACATCGGCCAGGCTGCCGCCATCCTGCCCCACATGCACGGCATCTGCCCCGATTTCAGCCGCCATTTCGGGGTAATCGTTCAACACGAAAATGACCTTGCGTTCCCGGCAAATGGCCTGCATGCAAATGGCCCATTTCCGGACCAGCGGGAGCTCCACGCCCTTGGCGCGGAGCTGAATAATCTTCACGCCCCCATCGATTAAGGCATGGGTTCGGGGCTCCACCTGCTCCGGTGTGGTATACCCCATGTCCACAATCCCATATAAGCGACAATCAGCAAGAATCTTCTTCATGGCAAAAATTCTGCCACAAAGCCCCCGACGGCTCAAGTTAAAAAACGGATTTTAGCGAGGCATGACGTAGTTATAGCTTGCAGACAAGAGCTGCTGAAATTATGCTGAAAGCATGGAAACTCTGGTATCTAGCGGAATTATTGAGTCGTATTTCAACAAGTTGCAAAGCAATCTGGTGCTGGATGCCGCCATCGTGGGCGGCGGACCCTCCGGCATAGTGGCCGCCTATTATCTGGCAAAAGCCGGGCACAAGGTTGCCTTGTTCGACCGCAAACTTTCCCCCGGTGGTGGTATGTGGGGTGGCGCGATGATGTTCAATGATATTGTGGTTCAAGAGGAGGCCATGGATATTGTACGCGAGCTGGAGCTCAGCTACAAGCCCTATCGAGAGGGCACCTACATTATTGATTCCGTGCATGCAACAGCAGGTTTGCTTTACAAGGCCACTCAGGCAGGTGCTACTATTTTCAACTGCTATTCCGTAGAGGACGTGGTGTACAAGCAAGGCCGCGTTGGCGGTGTGGTCGTGAACTGGACCCCGGTTCTGCGCGAGGGGCTCCACGTAGACCCGCTGACCATTATTTCCAAGACCGTGCTCGATGGTACCGGCCATGATTGCGAGATTGCCAAGACAGTCGCCCGCAAGAATGGGGTGCGCCTGAATACACCCACCGGCGGGGTAGTCGGCGAAATGAGTATGGATGCCGCTGAGGGTGAGCGCTCCACTATCGACAACACCAAAGAGATTTACCCCGGTCTTTTCGTGTCCGGCATGGCAGCCAACGGCGTGAGCGGCAGTTTCCGCATGGGGCCGATTTTCGGCGGCATGCTCATGAGCGGCCGGAAAGCAGCCGAACTGATGGGGCTGGCTATTTCTGCAAATTAAGCTCCCTGTTAACCGAACCCCGCGTGCCTTTTGTAGTACGCGGGGTTCTTTTTCATTCTGCTTTGACTCGCCGGAAAAGGAATCGCAGCTCATCTTCCGGGCGGTTGCGCGCCTTGTTGGTACTGCGAATATGCTCTCGCGCGATGTCGGGTAATTTATCGAAAACCAACGGCAGCAGCACGGCTTCATCATCACCATCGAAGATGACATCGGCCTCGAAACTTTCTCCGCCACGGGAAAACTGCACACGGTAGGGTTCGGAATCCGTCTGCACCCATGTGTAGGTAAACTTACCGCGATGCCCACCTATTGACCAGCGCACCTGCTGGGCATCCACCTCGGCACGCACTTTCTGAGGATAACCAATCCATTCGCCCTTAGCAAGTTCTACCGGGTCTTCAAACCAATCCGGTATAAAAACCGCACACAACAGCCCGACACAGCCCGCAAACAATAGCATTTGAGTTTTCCGCTCCGCAAACATATACTGATTTTATAGCATATATTTCAGAAATAGCAAGGTTTTCCTCCCATTGATTACAGAGTTTCAACTCCATTTTCAAATACCCGGCGGGCTTTCTCCGTCATGCCATCTTGACGCCTCGCGCGCGCGGTGGTAGACTGTGGGCTACACACCATGGGTAAGACATTATACAGGAAAGTATGGGACGCCCATACGGCAGGCACCCTGCCGGATGGCCGCACGCAGCTCTTTATTGCCACACATTACGTGCACGAGGTGACCTCGCCGCAGGCATTTGCCATGCTCAGAGAGCTGAACCTGCCGGTACTGCACCCGGAGCGTACCTTTGCAACGGTGGACCACATCATCCCGACAGATGACCAGGCCGAGCCCTTCGCAGACCCGCGCGCGCAGACCATGCTCAACGCCCTGCGCAGTAACTGCGCGGCAGCAGGTATACGGCTCTTTGACCTGCCGACAGGCAATCAGGGTATCGTGCACTCCATCGGGCCGGAGCTGGGTATCACCCAACCGGGCATGACCATCGTGTGCGGCGACTCCCACACCGCCACCCACGGCGCGGTGGGCTCCATTGCCATGGGTATCGGCACCACTCAGGTGCGTGACGTGCTGGCCACCCAGACCCTCGCCATGCTGCCGCTCAAGGTGCGCAACGTGCGCGTAGAGGGCACCCTGCGACCCGGCGTGACCGCCAAAGACGTGGCGCTCTACATCATCGGCAAGCTCGGAGCCGACGGCGGGCTGGGCTATGCCTACGAGTTCGGCGGCTCCGCCATTGAGAACATGGAGATGGACGGCCGACTGACGCTCTGCAACCTCGCTATCGAGGGCGCCGCCCGCTGCGGCTATGTGAACCCCGATGAAAAAACCTTCGCCTACCTGAAGGGCCGCCCCTACGCCCCCAAGGGTGCCGCGTGGGATGCCGCCGTGGAGCGTTGGAAGAGCTTTGCCAGCGATGCTGACGCTGAGTACGATGACGTGGTGATTTTCAACGCCGAAGACATCGAACCCACCGTTACCTGGGGTATTTCGCCGGATATGAGTATCGGTATCAACGGCTGCGTGCCCTCGGCAGATGACGCCCCCGATGCCGAAACCCGCAAGGCACGTCTGACGGCGCTGGAATACATGAAACTGCAGCCCGGTCAGCCGCTCAAGGGCATGCCCATCAACGTGGTATTCATCGGTTCCTGCACGAATGGCCGCATATCGGACTTCCGCGCCGTGGCTCCGCTGCTGAAGGGGCGCAAGGTTGCGGCAGGCGTGAAGGCCCTGGCCGTGCCCGGCTCTCAAGAGACGGCCCGCCAGTGCGAGGCCGAGGGCATTGCCGACATCTTCCGCGCGGCCGGTTTCGAGTGGCGCCTGGCAGGCTGCTCCATGTGCCTGGCCATGAACCCCGACAAGCTGCAGGGTGACCAGATTTGCGCCAGCACCAGCAACCGCAACTTCAAGGGCCGCCAGGGCAGCCCCACAGGCCGCACCCTGCTGATGAGCCCGCTCATGGCCGCCGCAGCTGCCGTGACCGGCACCGTGGCCGACCCTCGTGAGGTATTCGACATTCACTAACCCCTTAACCGATTTTCACACATGCCCCTCAACAAAATCATCACCATCACCGGCAAGGCCGTGCCCGTACCCGGTGCCGATATGGACACCGACCGCATCATCCCCGCGCGCTTCCTCAAGTGCGTGACCTTCGATGAACTGGCCGGCACCATGTTCTACGACGAGCGATTCAACGCCGACGGCAGCAGCAAAGGCCACCCCATCGACGCCCCGCAACACGCCGGAGCCGCCATCATACTCGGCGGCGAAAACTTCGGCTGCGGCTCCTCGCGAGAGCACGCCCCGCAGGCCATCAAGCGCAGCGGTGTGCGCGCCGTGGTGGCGGAGAGCTTTGCTGAAATCTTCTTCGGCAACAGCTCCGGAATCGGCATGCCCTGTGTCTGCGCCACACACGCCGACCTGCAGATTGCCCAGCAAATCACCACCGAACAGCCCGAAACAGAGTGGGTGCTCGACCTGGCAGCCATGACCCTGAGCAGCCCCGCCGCCACCCTACCCGTCACCATGCCCGCCGAGCCGAGAGAGGCACTCATGCAGGGCCGCTGGGACGCCGTGGTGGAGCTCATGAATGCGCCCGAGGCCGTGGCCGCGCTGGCTGCCACCCTGCCCGCCCCCGCGCTAAGCTGACGCCCCACACACCACATCAATCCCCCTGCATGCTGGCAACCCTCACACCACTGATTGCGCGCGGTGTCATCGACAACACGCTGCAAGACCTCATCGACCTGCGCCTGTGGTGCAACGATGGGGCCGAGCCGCTGCACCTGCGCATGCGTGGTAACTGCCGGCGCGACATCGCCGGCTGCAGGGTGGAATTCACCAACACCGCCGCCGGCAGTCCCCCGGCGGCCATGCCCCCGCTCATTGAGGAAATACGCCACTGTACCGGCACCGCAGACCGTATTGTCGCAGGCGACATCACCTTCTCGCGCCGCGTGGTCGAAAAAGACAATCGGCAGGCAATCGGCAACCGGCTCTACATCGAATTCTTTGTCGATGTCTCCACCCGCGTGCTGCTGGATTTCAGCGCCGTGAAGTTCGACATCAGCCTGCCCCAGTGGGAACCCACATGGGAGGGCGACAACCTGCAGGCCCTGCTCAACCTCGAAGCCCTGCGAGCACACGTGCGAACCAACGTCATGCGCTATAAAGGCCCCGCCCTGCATGGCCTGAACCGCGATTTCCCTGCCTGCGACTGGGACTACCGACTCAATCGGGCCGAGGCCTGCATGGCTATCTACCCCACCATCAAGGAGAAGTTCGCCCCCATCCCCGGCGGCTACATCTCAGCCGCCTTCGTGATGGATCGCACCGAGTTTCTGGGAAAAATCGCAGCGGAAGACGAAGCCGACATGCCCCCCGACCGCAGCGTAATAGAACACGACTGGGAGGTCACCGACTTCATGGCCCCTTACGAAAAAGACATGCAGCGCGCCATGCACCACCCCCTCTTCGCAGAGCTGGCAGCCATGACCTCCATCGTACAGGAGCAACTGATACACCGGCGCAGCGCAGAGCTCGAAACCACCCCCCACGGGGCCCAATTCCTGCAGATTTACGCCACGCTGGTTACGCACACCCTGGCCACCCTCCTGCTCACCGGGCAGAGCGAGTACCCCGCCGCCCTCGCCACACAACGCATGGAACTGCTTTGCGAGCGCCTCAGCCGGATTTCAGCCCTTGCAGAACAGCTGCCCGATGCCTGCCGCCAAGAGCTCCAGCTCGCGGCAGAAACACTCATGCGCAACATGCGCCTGTTCATCACCACCATACCGGGTTAATCCCCCTCCTCCCTGCCAACACCCAACCTACACCCACCCATGTACCTTTCACGCGAACGCCGTCAATACATCCTGCGACTGCTCGAACAACGCGGCACCATACGCACCTCAGCCCTGGCTCGCGAACTGGGCGTGACGGATGAAACCATACGCACCGACCTCGTTGACCTGCAAGCCCGTGGTCTGTTACAGCGCACCCACGGCGGAGCCCGTTACTGCCTGCCCACCGCCCCGGCCGGCACCGACTCCCCCAGGCTCGACAGCCAACTGGCACAAATTGTAGCCACCCACATACGGCCCGGCACCCGAATCTACGCAGATGCCGCCCCCTTTGCCCGCGTGCTGGCCACTCAGCTGCAAGACTGCCCCTGCACCTTCATCACCGCCGCTCCCCGCTTGGTCAGCGCCCTGGCACCCGCCGCCGTGCCGCACAAGGTTATCTGCACCGGTGGCGAACTCGACAAACAGGCAGGCTTGTTCACCCACCCCCATGCAGCAGAATTACTCAGCAAGTCGGAGGCCAAGCGGT
>JAZRKM010000070.1:0-13942 GCA_045646325.1 Akkermansia sp.
CGGCAGCAACGAAAACGCAAATCGTTTAATAAGACGTCTTTTACCTAAGAAAACAACATTTGATACCCTTACACAAAACGATATCAACCGCCTCGCCGAATGGATGAACCGTTACCCTCGACGCATCTTTAAAGGAAAATCAGCACGCCTCATGGCACGTACAGAAAAGCTCCATTTTATCAAATTTGCAGCCTAAATAGAAGAAAAATCACTTGCTGTCGCATTTGGTCTTGCAATTCAGCAAAAAAGAAGATGAAAAAGGCCATTTGCACAATCGCGAGTTATATCGCCTCCATCATCGCCGCCCCGTTCACTATTATCGGGCTGCTCGGCTACCTGCTGGTAGCCTACTCAGAGCAAGAGTACGACCCCTACGAGTAAAAACGCGTTAAAACGCCCCTAAAAACGCCCGCAGAGCAAAAACAGCACACTTTACCATGATAGGTACGCACCCAAGACAAAGGTAACAGAAAAGTACCATCACATAGGTAACACAAGTACCAAGACATAGGTTACACTTTTGGAGAGACATATGGCATAATGACTTTATGCCATGGAACATCAAAAGTAGTAATCAAATGAGAAGCGAGTTCATAAAACTTGTAAGACAGCCGGAGATTTCTATGGCTGAAGCGTGCCGGTCATTTAACATCAGTCGAAAAACAGGATATAAATGGCTCAGAAGGTATGAAAAAGATGGCGATTCGGGGTTGATGGATCAAAGCCGGAGGCCTGTGAATCAACCAACTAAACTATCTGAGAAGGTACTATTACGCATAGTCAGCGTTCGTATTGCCCACAAGCATTGGGGAGCAGATAAAATACGTGCAATTTTGAAAAGAGAACACATTTCACCTCTGCCCGGGCGCACGACTATTCATCGAGTATTGAGGCAGGCAGGCCTTATCAACCTGCGCCGTAAGCGCATACCCAGACTTGATAATTTGCGTCTTGTTCAAGATGGGGGCTGACCTGCACGTAAATGATGAATGGACAATTGATTTTAAGGGGTGGTGGAAGTCAAAAGACGGGGAAAGAAAGTGTTACCCTTTGACAATACGAGACGCAAAAAGCCGTTTCATCTTAGGGGTAACACTCCTTCCTGACTCAAAGGAAGAGAGCGTACGGCAAGCCATGATAAAGGTATTTGAGCGTTACGGATTGCCAAAATCAATACGAAGTGATAATGGTTCGCCGTTTGCATGTACTCAGGCATTGCTTGGGTTGAGCAAGCTGTCCGCATGGTGGATTAGGCTGGGCATAGAGCCTAATCGTGGTCGTGTGGGGTGTCCCCAGGATAATGGAGCCCATGAGCGGATGCACAAGGATATGAAAAGTGAATTGCAGGCAGAAAGAGCAGATACTCAAACAGAGATGGATGAATGGGTGCATGAGTTTAATACCATACGACCGCATCAGGCATTGAACGGGGACACTCCAACTCAACACTACCGAAAAAGCCCCCGGGTCTATACAAACAGCCTTGTGGACTATGACTATGGAAATATGCCAACAAGAAAGATAGACAAGCATGGTGACCTGAAATGGCTCAGCATGGACTACTTCCTCTCGGAGGCTTTGAGAGGGGAAAGAATAGGGCTTAAAAGCATAGGCAAGAGGCGATATGAAGCATGGTTTTGCGAACACCTGCTAGGCATCATAGATGAGGAAGCTGAAACATTTACGCCTCAATTAGCAAAAGGCTGCAGACAGAGAATCATCCAAGCTAGGCGTAAACAAAAAGCCTACATCAAAGAGTTTTAACGCCATTACCCCCCCATCGGCGCTCCGCGCGTCGGCTTTGCACCTCCGCACCTCGCCCTACGGGCTCGTGCTACGGCACAAAGCCGACGCGCGGCACATTAGACTTGCATCATAGCAAATATAATGATACAAAACTTACGCGCAAAAGTGTAACCTATGTAGTTGAACTAAAGTGTTACCCATGTGAGTGGCGCGCCATACAGAGCATCCCCCCCCTGCCAAAGTCGGCAACCCCCGATTCTCCGAAGTTTCGGAGGAGAATCGCCTCGGCGTAGCCGGAAATGTGTCATTTCCGGCGAAGACGGGCTGCCAAGCCCCTGCCAAAGTCGGCAAAGCCCAATAAATCGACAACCGACAATCGTAAATCCTCATGAATTGCATCACCGAGACAGACCTGCAGCCCTACACCAAGTAGGCGCCGCAAGCTGGCATGAAAAAAAGCAAACTGGAACGAACGCGCAGAAAATGCCAAATGCCGCGAATTCATGGCCGCCGCACCACCATGGAGCCGCCCGCAGAGCAGCCGTGACCTCCCGGCCACCTGCCACCACCCCGCCGCCGCACCATCCTCCTGCATACAGCCCCAGCCGGATGGCCTCATCATACCCCGCACGGCCCGCAGAATCATCATCTTCTCAAACGTCACCAACCTAGACCCCGCACGGGTGGCGCTTCGCCCCGGTGACCACTGCATACACCTGAACCGCGCAAAGCAATTTGACAAAATCAAACTCATCCCCGGCCTCACCCATGCCGTAGCCATCCGCGGCGGCAAAGTCAAACAAACCGGAAGCAGCGTACAAGTCTGGTATAACCCGCCGGACACTCGCGGCATGCTCCAAGTCCTCCACATAAACGATGCCCCCATGGACTCCCGCCGCAAATGGTGGCGCCAATACTGGGCAGACAACCCAGGCAAAGGCCCCACCTCCGGCTTCATATGCTGGCACCTAGCACAAGAAGCAGCCCCATCTCTCCCCATCATCCTCGCAGGCTTCGCACCCGGGGAAGACTTCGGCACCCCCCAGTACAGCGGCCACGCGTGGGGCTATGAAGCCGATGCCTACGCCCGCGCGGGGGCAAATATTGTGCGACCCGGAAAATAAATCAGGCGTTGGGGGGGGAATCCTCAACGCCTTTTCAGTTGGCTGGCAGCCCCTCTGCCGAGGGCTTGCCGATGGGTGGCAGGTGGCTGGCAAGGTTTGCCGATAATTTCTCATTTATCCACGGCTTGTTTCTCAAATCCAGCGCGGCGATACATCAGGGGGAATGCCCCCGCTGCGTTAGTGTTTACTTGTCGGTATCTGTCTGCTTGGCTTCGGCTTCTTCCTGCTGCATGGCTTTTTTGTTCAGGTGGTGTACCACCAGAATCGGGACGCCGAAGACCAGGATAAGTACAAGCGGAATGAACCCGAAAAGGAACAGGTTAAGATACAGCGTGCATGTGGGGTCGCCGGCCTCGCTGCCGGTGCGCCACCAGCGGTACATTTGCGTGGGGCTCCAGCTCACACCCGAGTTCGGGGTGATGTGCAGCAGGCCGCGGCGAGCCATAGCCTCAATGACACCGCGGTCACTGGCTATTTTGTATTGGGCGTTGGCCAGTTCAGGCTCATCCACGCTATCGTAGTATTGCCCCAGTTCCCAGGGAGCGCGCGGGTCATGGTAACGGTCGCTGGCCGTATTGAGCATGTTGAGGGCCCGGGCTACATCTTGCTCGACCCCGCCTGCACCGGTCATCATGATGCGTGCCGCCGCGGTCATGGATTCCGGCAGACCCATGCTGGCCGCACGGATGAAGCGCGACCAGGCCTCTTTTACCTTGCCTTCGGCCAGCAGCAGGGTGCCATTCAGGTGCACAGCCTGGGCGATGTTGGCGTCATCGGCCATCTGCAGGTATTTTCGCCCCAGCGCTTCATCTTTCGCCACGCCCTCGCCGTTCAGGTAAGCCGAACCGACCACCCAGGCCATCAGGCTGTCACCGGCCTCGTCCGCCAGGCGGCGAGCGTAGCTGATTCCTTTGGCAATATCTTGTTCCACGCCGATTCCCTTCACATAGCACTTGTAGAGCTGAGCCCAGGCCCAGTCGATGTCAGCGGACTGCAGCAGGGCAATGCCTTCGGCGGTATTCTGTTCGGTACCCAGCCCCATGAGCTTCATGTAGCCCTGCCAGTAGAGAGCCTTGCGCTGCTCATCGGTCGGCGGTTCGCTGAGTTTGGCGGTGAGCGCGGCGTAGGCGTCGTATGCCTGTTTGTAGAATCGCTCGGCCTCTGCGCTGTTGTTCATCTGCGTGAAGATTTCACCCAGAATGTAAGCGGCGGAGGGCATGCCTGCCTCGGCTGCGCGCACAAGCCACGGCACGGCTTTGCCGGAATCCTGCGGCATGTAGTCGCGACCGCTCAGGTAGCCGGTTGCCAGCAGCATCATCGCTTTGGTGTCGCCGGCTTCAGCCTGAGAGGTAAGCTGTTGTTCGTAGCGGCTTGCCCAGGCTTGCGCCTGCTCCGTGTTGCCGTCCACGGCATATTGACTGTAGAGCCGGCGCATGGCCTCTGCATCACCGCCTTCGGCTTTGGCGGTAAGCTCGGCCGTGGCATCTGCCGGTTGGGCTGTTTCCTGCTGTGCCTGCATGGGCAGTGCCATCAGGGTGAACGCGGCTATCAGGGAAATGATTTTCATGTGTGGTTAAGATTGTTTTGCGCAGGGCACTGTTCAAGGCTCTGACGTATTAACATCAAAGCCCCGCGGAACGGGGCTTTGATGTTTTCGCGATGTTTATTCGAAGCGCCCTTTGTCGTATGGGCGACGCTTGTTGAAACTGCGTGTGTTGCGGTGCTCACCGAAGCTCTTGCGCTCGCCGCGGTCACCGAAGGAACGGCGCTCACCGAAGCTCTTGCGCTCGCCGCGGTCGCCGAAGGAACGGCGCTCACCGAAGCCCTTGCGCTCGCCACGGTCATCACCCGTGAACTCACGGCGGTTGCGGGGGGCGCGGCCGAAGGGACGGTGGCTCTCCTCGCGCTCGGGTTCGTAGGCCTCACCGGCGGTGAACTTGGTGGCGGATTCCAGCGCTTCCTCCTCCGTCTCGAAATCGGCGGGGTTGAATACGTAATCGTCATCGTCATCCTGCTGCGGAGCGTTGGCACCACCCTGCTGCGGGCGCGGTTTGAAAGCCTGCTTGGCCCCAATCAACCCCTTGCGGCGGCGCGGGTTGGTCGTGGCCTGCTCAATCTGCTCGGCTGTCATGAGTGTGGCCTGACCGGGCTCGAGGTCGCCACCCCACAGCGAACCGATGCGCACGCGCACCAGCTTTTTCACGCGCAGACCCAGGCACGAGAACATCTGGCGTACCTGGCGCTTGAGCCCTTGCTCCAGCACCACGCAGGCGCGGCGGGCACTCAGGCGCGATATATACTTGGCTTTGGCCTGCCCCTCGGGGATGCGCACACCTTTCAGCAGCTGAATCAGCACACTGTTGTCGAAAGTCTGGTCGAGAGTCACCCAGTATTCTTTCTCGATACCGCCGCTCGGGTGGCCGATACTCTGGCCCAGTGAGCCGTTGTTGGTGAAGATGAGCAGACCCTCGCTGTCGGCGTCCAAGCGACCCACATAGTTGGCGTAGCGGTACTTGGGCGGCAGCAGGTCATACACCGTGCCGATAGCACCCTGGGCATCGCGACTGCACACATAGCCGCGCGGTTTGTTGAGCAGCACTACTACTTCTTCTTTCGGCGTGGCGTGGCGGCCGTCTACTTTTACAAAATCTGTCGGCAATACTCGCAGTCCGGGTGTATCTACTGCCTTGCCGTTCACTTCCACACGCCCTTCGGCTATCAGGCGGTCAGCAGCGCGGCGCGATTCATAGCCGCAGGCTGCCAGAAACTTATTCAGGCGCACGCTCCCCTCGGGGGCCGGCGGGTAACTGTTCTCTTCTGTCATGTTCTCTATTGGTGTTCAGGCGCTCTCGCGCCCCGGTTATCAGGTTGTAAAAAAGCCTCGCGGCATAGAATACCGAGAGGCTCCGGGAGAAAAATGTAATAAAGTACCCCTCACGCAGAGAGGGCAGGTGTGGTCGGCATCAGGCCTCGAACTTGGTCTTGGGAAGACCGATCGGGCTCTGACCCTGCTTCCACTGGCCGCGCTCCTTCATGAGCTTAACGCGCTCGAAGCGCTTGAGGACAGAACGCTTACCGCCAACGGTACCGGTTGCTTTGAGTGTGGAGTGCTTGGACATATCTTGTGTGTTGTGTAAAAGGTTAATTCCGCATCACTGCGGAGTGGTGGTCGCCACTTATACTCTAAATGTGTGCTTTTGGCAAGCCAAATTTACGTCTTTTTTCAAATATCAGCATTTTTTCAACAGAAAACGGCCGGTGCAGGGGAGCACCGACCGGAAATCTGGTGATAACCTCGCTCTTTACTTGAAGAGCTTGCGAACGCCCTTGCCGGCAGCTTTCGCGGCAGCTCCGGTGGCCTTTTTCTTTGCCTCTGCCTTGGCAGCAGCGCTCTTGGCTGCGGCGGCCTTCTGCTGGGCTTCGCGCTCGGCCTTACGGGTAGCGGCCTCGGCTTCTGCTTTCTCCCTGGCTTCCGTTACAGCCTTTTTCCGGGCATCGATGGCGGCCTGAGCCTCGGCAGCTTTGTTTTTGGCTTCAGTGATAGAGTCAGTCAGGCCGGAGGTGGCGTCCTTTGCTCCGGCAGTGGCGCTTTCCACCTGTTGAGTGATAGCGGATTTTGCCTGATTTTCGGCTTCGGTGACAGCGGCATCTTTAATGGCGGTCAGAATCTCGCCCTGAGCCAGAGCGGCACCGGCGAATACGGCAAAAAGTGCGATTTTCTTCATCATTCTGGAATTTTGTTGATGGTGTGTTTTTTTGGGGGGGCTGTTTGCCCGCTCTGCCGGTTAATCTAGCACATCCTGTGCCCCCGGTCAAATCCTAACATTGCGATGACAGGACAAGCGCGCTTGAAGATGCAACAGCCACCGTCATGCAGTCGATATGGAGAAACCTGTCGTCGGCTTTGCCGGCGGCGAAATTGCTTCGCTTGGCGAGTCTGCCAGGCTTTTTCGCATGAGTTCGCCTGCTGTCATGGCAGGGATTTTTCTTGCGCGCGCGCTGACATGGGGGTAGAATGCTGCTGTAATGAGTACGATATATGATTCTATCACCGCCGGTATGAAGGCGGCCATGTTGGGGAAGGACACCGTGGCCCTCGGTGCCCTGCGCAGCTTGAAAGCAGCGCTGCAGAATGCCCAGGTCGCTAAGGGGAATGCCCAAGAGCAGCTCCCTGAGTCCGAGGCCCTGAATGTGGTGCGCAAGCAGATAAAGCAGCGCGAGGACGCCATTGCCATGTATGAAAAAGCCGCTCGCCCCGAGTTGGTCGAAAAAGAGCAGGCAGAAATGAAGGTGCTGTCCGCATTCCTGCCCGCCGCAATGAGTGAGGAGGCCATTCAGCAGTTGCTCAACGAGGTGATTGCCGAGCTGAAGGCTGAGTCCAAGAAGGACATGGGCCGTGTGATGAAAGAAATGCAGGCCCGTACCGCCGGCGCGGCCCCGGGCAAGCTGCTCTCCAAACTTGTGGCTGCCAGCCTGTCCTGAGCCTTATGTTCTGCGCCGTTATCGTAGCGGCGGGGAGCTCCCGCCGTGCCGGATTTGATAAATTGGCGGCCCCTCTGGCCGGTGAGCCGGTGCTCTGCCGCAGTGTGCAGGCCTTCGTGCAGGCCGGTTGTGCCGCCGTGGTGGTGGTGTGCCCGGCGGAGCGTTGGCAGGCCGTGGGGCTGGCTACGGCCACGTACCCCGTACCCGTGCTGCGGGTGGATGGCGGTGCCGAGCGGCAGGATTCCGTGGCGGCCGGTCTGGCTGCCCTTCCGGCCGGCACGCGCTGGGTTGCTGTGCATGACGGCGCCCGCCCGCTTATTTCACCGCAGGGCATACGCGACTGCCTGGCTGCGGCCGCGCAAACCGGTGCCGCTGCCTGCGCTCACCCGGTGGTGGATACGCTCAAGCGTGCCGATGCTGCCGGCCTGAGCCTGCCCGAGAAAGTCAGCCGCGACTGCCTGTGGGGTATGGAAACGCCGCAGATTTTCGACATCGACCTGCTGCGCCGCGCCTATGCCTGCGTGGCGGAACAGGGCTTAGTGGTGACGGATGAGGTCAGCGCCATGGAGACTCTCGGAATCGCCACCCGCTTGGTACAGGGTGGCCCCAACCTCAAGATTACCCTGCCGGGTGATTTGGAACTGGCGGAGCTGATTTTCAACAATCGCGCGTGAACATTGCCGGCCAGCGTGTGTGGGTGATAGGTGCCGGCTTTTTGGGCCGGGCGCTCAGCGCACGCTGTTCGGCGGCCGGTGCCGAGGTGGTGATGGTTGATATCGACCCCGCCGCGGCTCCCCATGTGTGTGGGGATGCTGCCGACCCTGCTACCTACGCACGCGCCCGGCAATGTGCCGGCGGCTTGCCGGCGGTTGTTTTCTGCTGCCCTGCCACCCATGGCGGCACGGTGACGGACTACCGCCACTGCTATGTGGGCTGCGCTCAGGCGCTGTCGAACCTCGGGCTGGCCGGTCGCTGCGTGTTCTGCTCCTCGACCTCCGTTTACGGCTCGCCAACGGAGCGCACCGCCGCACTGTTGGAGGCCGAGCGCCTGATATTGAGCGCCGGGGGCAGTGTGGCCCGCCTGGTGCCGATATATGGCCGGGGGCGCTGCGAATTGCTGCGCCGTCACCTGGCCGGCGAACCCCGCCTGCCGGGCGAGGTCGACCGAGTGCTCAACTATGTGCATGTGGACGATGCGGCGGCTGCGCTGCTGCTGCTGGCTGAGCGTGAGTGCAGTGGCTATTGCGATGTGTGCGGCGAATCTTTCACCAAAGCCCACGCCTATGAACTGCTGGCAGAACTGACAGGCATACCCGCCGCAGGGGCAGATGCTCCGCCGAGCCGCCGCTCTGCGACCACTGCCGCCATCATACCGCACACTCTCAGGGAACTCGGCTGGGTGCCGCAGCAGCTCTTTGCAGACTTCGTGCGCGAGCAGCTCAGGGGCTGAGCTGCTGTCTCTGTCGGGGGATTCGGGGCACCATTTGGCGCACCGGGGTTACATCACAACCGTGCGCACAGCTGTAGAGCGCAGCTGGGGCAATATGTACTTGTGCAGCTCGATTTCCGCACGCGTGGCACCGAATTCGCGCACACAACAGGTGGCCAGCTTGTGGGCCAGTGTTTCGAGCAGTACGGTCGGCTCCTCCGCAGCCAGCTCAGCCAGGCGGCGGGAGAGCGCATCGTAATCGATAGTGCGGGCAAGGTCCTCCCCCATCGCGGAGAAGGGGCAGGGCGGCAACAAGGTGATATCGGCCGTGAGCCGCTGGGGCGTGGCACGCTCCTCCGCCGGCACGCCGATGTGGCAGCTCAGCTCCAGCCCGTGCAGGCAGATGGCATCGGGGCTTGCCTGAGGGAGCGAGCACTTGGCCAGCAGGGCCTGCAGGGCACCGAGGTGGGGCACCGTGAGCTCGGGCTCTGCCTCAGCCAGCTGGGTGGGGTTGTTGTAGCCCGTCAGCGTGCCGATACCGGTGATGCCGGCGCAGTGCGCGGCGCGGATGTCATGCTGCATGTCGCCGATGAAGGCCGTGCGGGCAGGGTCGAGCGCATGCTGCGCCATGAGGGTGGGTATGTAGTGCTCCTTGTTGTGAATGCCCGAGTGTATGTGCTCGAAGTAGTCATACATCCCCAGCTGCCGGGCTTGCTCGACAAAGGCTTTCGGGTCCATGCTGGTGAGGATGAAACAGCGAATCCCCCGCCCGCGGCACCACTCCACAAACTCCTTCGCATGCGGAATGAGGGTCACCCCCACGGTGGAGGCCGCAAAGGCTCGGCGGTAGTAATTCTCCAGGTCCTCCAGGCGCGCCTCGGGAATCTTCACCGCGTAGTAATCAGGGTACGGCAGCTGGAACTCCGCGCGGAATGCCGCCCTGTCCAGCGGTGCGCGGTCATACTGCGCCAGTACATAGTTGGTGGCCTCTATCGTGAGTGCCATGTCATCGCACAGAGTGCCCGACCAGTCGAAGATGAGATTTTGAAACACGGTGAAAAAAGGTGGAATGATGTCTGCCCTGAAATGATGGCGGTGTTTTAGCGCCCTGCGCGGCTGGTGCGGCGGCGGTTGGCGCGCTGCTGGTACTTGCGCACGGCATGCTTCAGCGCGGGGTTGACAAAGGGGTTATCCTTACCGAAGCGCGCCCACGGGCCGCCGGGTACGAGCGAGAAATCCACGAACCGCCAGTGAACCGTCGCCGTGCCGCCCTTGATACCCAGATAATCACGCACTGCGGGCGAAATATCAATGCCCGCCCCCTTGTTGGACGTGTTCTTCGGCCGGGCATTGCCGAACACATATTGCCAGTCATCCGTCACAAACGGGCCGCAGTCCTCCCACTGGGCAAAACAGTAGCGCCCATTGTAGTATATCTGCACCCAGGTACCGCGGCATACGGACTCATATTTGCCGTCCTTGTCGCGCCGGTACCAGGGGATGACCTTGGCGGCCTCGGGCTTGGGACCGCCCCTCTGAATATCGTTGTACGGCAGCGCCACATAAAACGGATTAAGCTGCGGCGTGAAAGCAAGCGGCGCGTAAGTGCGCGGGCAGCGGTGGGCGGGATTCGGGTCATCGAACCCGCCGTAATTGTCATCCCACGCGCTATCCCAGCTGCTGGCCGTATTCGGCGTGGGGTTATTCTTCGTGGGGCGCTCGCCTATATAGAAATAGGTTGCCGTGATGTCGAAATGCCAGGGGTAAGCCCCCTTGCGTGTGGCTGTGGGCTGCAGCTTGGGATCCGGGAAATTCCGGCGGTGGCTCTGGTCTATGCTGGGTTTGAGCGGCCCCGCCTTGATGGAGGCCTCTTTCGCCCGCTCGGCGCGCAGGCGCTTAACCGCCTCTGAGCTTTCGTGGTGAGACAGTTTGGCCTTCTTGCGGCGTGCCGCCAGGGCCTGCTCAATCTGCTGCGGGCTGGCTGCCATAGCCGGCAGCACCGCCGACATCGCCAGCAGCATAACCATGAAACTGTGGAAAAAACGCATCTTGTACCTGTTAACCGAAACCATTAAAATATCCCCCTCACCACATTACCAGTTGTGCAGCACACTCGGGCGTGCAACGGGCAACTTGTTCGGCGCGTCGAGCGTGTAGTGCAGTCCGCGGCTCTCTTGGCGGCGAATCGCGCAGTCCACTATCAGAGAGGCCGTGAGCGCCAGATTGCGCAAATCCACAATCTCGGGCGTCACACGGTACCCCCAGTAGTACTCATTGATTTCGCGGTTGATGTTGCGCAGGCGTGTCGCCGCGCGCTGCAGGCGGTGATTCGTGCGCACGATACTCACATAGTCCGTCATCGTGCGGCGCACTTCATCCCAACAGTGGTAGAGAATCGCCAGGTCATCGCGCTCCGCCTTCTCACCGTGCACCCACTCGGGTATGGGGTAGTCCTCCATCTTATGTGCCAGCGGCAGGCGGGTAAGCATGGTATCAAGCGCGCGCTTGGAGATAACCACACACTCCAGCAGCGAATTGCTTGCCAGGCGGTTCGCGCCATGCAGGCCGGTGCAGCCGCTCTCACCCGCTGCGAACAGCCCGCGCAGGCTCGTCTGCCCGTTCGTGTTCGTCTGAATCCCGCCGCACTGGTAGTGGGCGGAGGGTACCACGGGTATCATATCCACCTCGGCATCAACCCCGTAGCTCTTGCAAGTCTCATAGATGTAGGGGAAACGCTCCTTCATGAACCCCTTGGGCTTGTGGGTCATATCCAGGTACATGCAGGGGTGCCCCGTGCGCAGAATCTCACTGTTAATGGCGCGCGCCACAATATCGCGCGGTGCCAAGCTCTTGCGCGGGTCATACTTCTGCATGAACTCCTGCCCATCAGGCCCGCGTAAGATACCGCCCTCACCGCGCACCGCCTCCGAAATCAGGAAGGTCAGCCCCTCGCGGTCCGAAGACTTCGGGTTATAGAACGTAGTGGGGTGGAACTGCACGAACTCCATGTTCGAGATATTGGCACCTGCGCGCCAGGCCATCGCCACACCGTCACCCGTCGCTGTAGACGGATTCGTGGTGTACATATACACACGGCCCGTGCCGCCGGTCGCCAGCATCACACGGTCACAGCGGAAAATCTCCACCTCCCCCGTTGCCGGGTCCAGCACATAGGCCCCCAGCACCCTATCCTCCGTCACACAACCCAGCTTGGCCGTGGTAATCAGGTCAATCGCAATACGGTGGTCCAGCAGCTCAATGTTCGGGTGGCGCTGCACACGCTCCAGCAACTTCGTGCTGATTTCAAGCCCCGTCGTATCCTTGGCATGCAGAATACGGCGCTTGCCATGACCGCCCTCGCGCCCCAGGTCAAAACCGCCATCGGCCTCCTGGTCAAAATCCACACCCCAGTTCAGCAGTTCTTCAATCGCAGCCGGAGCCTCCGTCACAATCGTTCGCACCGCCTCCTCATCGCACAGGCCAGCGCCGGCATCCAGCGTATCCGCCACATGCTCCTCGAACGTATCATTCTCATCTATCACTGCTGCTATACCACCCTGCGCCTTTGCCGAGCTGCTTACCAGCGGGTCATTCTTGCAAAGCACTATCACCTTGCCATGTTCGGCTGCGCGCAGGGCAAAACTCAGCCCGGCCACGCCGCTGCCTATCACGAGAAAGTCTGACGTTATCATCTTATATTGTACCGTGTGCGGCAACATTGTATCACATCCTTCGCCTCTCGTCACGCAGAATATCTCACCTCATACCAAAAAAATCACCAAAAAAGCCGCAGCCCGGGGACGGGCTGCGGCCGGACGTGAAAATCATCCTTCGAAATCAGCTGCGCGAACCTCCGCTTACGCCTCCTTCGGCTTTACCACCGCAATCTTGCCGGAGCGCGTCAGCATCGTCACATCGTAATCCTGCATCAGGTTCAGGAATCGCTCAATGCGGAACGGACCACCGTATATCTCAATCGTCAGCAGCTCGCGCGTGGCATCCAGAATCCGCGCCCCGAAGATATTGCACAGCTCCAGAATCTCCTGCTTCTTTTCACCGAAACGCACGCGCATCAGCACTGCCTCACGGGTCACCGTCGGCGCATCGCGATAATCGATTACCTCTACCACGTTCACCAGCTTGCTCAGCTGCTTGATTACCTGGTCGAGCTTCTCGCTGCCCTCGTTTACATCTATCGTCATGCGTGAGAACTGAGGGTCCTCGCACGGCGCCACGTTCAGAGAGTGGATGTTGTAACCGCGGCCCGAGAACAGACCGGCCACGCGCGAAAGCACGCCAAACTTGTTTTCTACAAGAACGGATATCGTGTGGGAATGTTGATTGCTCGGTGTCATATCAACAGCCATACTACCCCATTTCGCCCCTCCCGTCAAGCTATTTCAACCGCGTGAACATGATTTCTTGCTACATGATGGCATTGTGAGGGCTGACTCTGACATGAGTGGCGGAGAGTGAGGTGTTTGCTCTATATAAAAATGTATGATGGGGGAATGGAGGAAGATATTTTGTTTAATCAATGATTATTACATGTCTCTCCGTATACCGGTGCTGGCTTCTCGTTGAGACGCCATTTAACGCAGACATCGATGAGTGCTGCGGATTGGGGGTAGACTGCATAACCGGGGCGGTGGTCCCGCCATTCAGTATCGCTGACATCAATGAGTGCTGCAGGTTATTGAGCTTCTACAGTCTTTCGTGGCACTGCCGCCATTCAGTATCGCTGACATCAATGAGTGCTGCCAGCAGTAGGCAAAGATGGATACGTTTACTCCGTCCCGCCATTCAGTATCGCTGACATCAATGAGTGCTGCATCTCAACGATTCGCGTGAAGTCCAGCGGGTCACCGCCATTCAGTATCGCTGACATCAATGAGTGCTGCTGCTGGATTGCACGCGACTGAAAGGCAGCGAGAGCCCGCCATTCAGTATCGCTGACATCAATGAGTGCTGCCTGCGTTATCAAGATTGATACCTGGTAAGATTGAGGCCGCCATTCAGTATCGCTGACATCAATGAGTGCTGCACAACATCGGCGTATGGTGGGATAATCTGTGGGCTCCGCCATTCAGTATCGCTGACATCAATGAGTGCTGCTGCTGGATTGCACGCGACTGAAAGGCAGCGAGAGCCCGCCATTCAG
>JAZRKM010000071.1:0-4194 GCA_045646325.1 Akkermansia sp.
GTAACTCCTAGACACAGAAATGAACGAAAAGCGAATAATTTTAAGCACTTTGGCATTTTTGGCTTGCATCAGCATCGTCAATGCTGTATATTCTCGTCAGTGGCTTAAGCGCAGGTCTCTCAGCCTCCCGACGCGCGTGGGAACGGGTATCCCTGCACAAGCTGCTCATAACTCAATAACAATCAAAACACACAAACATGAAGAAGACAATTATTGCACTTCTGGCACTGGGCGGCCTTGCTTCTGCAGCTGCTACCGATGCTGTGCAGACGGGTGTAACTTCTGGTGATACTACCGTTAGCCTTGACGTTCTTGCCCAGGACTGGAAAACCGGTTCCCGCCTTAATCGCCCCACTTGGACAAAGGATAGCGCCGGAGATTTAACTCTGGCCTATAGCAACTGGTCTCAGGCATACGCTATTCACGATTTGAGCACAAACGTGACCGGTGTTTGGACGTTCACCGCCTCCGTTTTACGCTCCCCCAACGACGCCGGTTTTACCATTACCCTTGTCGGTCTTGATAAAGCCCTCACCATTGGCACTAAGGAATACGGCAGCGGCACTGCCTTCTATGGCACAACGACAAATGTAACCGCCAATGGTTACTCCTTCCAGGATGCTCTGGGTGATATCAAAGGCACACAGGTTACTGGCTCGACACAGGGTGCAGAAGGTGTTTTCAATAATAATAAGACAGGAAAGATTTCTGCTTCTACTGCTCTGGATGATAACGACAACGTCATTCTCACCCTTACGCTTAACGGCGACGCCGTTGTTACCCCCTATACTACCACCATTAACATGGGGAAGGGCTTCACGCTCGACAAGATTGTTGTATGGGGTGACGGAGCAAACGTCGCAACTAACTGGAAGGTCACCGATATGAATCTGACCTACTCAGTTCCCGAGCCCACCACCGCTACGCTTTCCCTGCTGGCTCTCGCCGGCCTGGCTGCCCGCCGCCGTCGCAAGTAAGAAACAACAAGTTCAAGTGGGGTAACTAAGCCCCGCATAGCACACCCGCCCTAGGTTCATACCGATGGGCGGGTTTTCTGTATGGTGTATGCCACCCAAAGTGGCTATTATAAGGCGATAGAAGAAAGCAGCAAATCAGCCAATTATGCACCCTTCATCGATTTCATGTTGGAAGAGGTACTGAAAACGTTGAAACTATCCACCTCTACGCCGCTCTCACTTACTGAAACAGAACGCGCCATTATTAATTGCCTGAGAGAAGATGCCGGTATTTCGGCAAAGTAAATAGCAGAGCTGCGTGGCGAGCCCGCGCGCCAGCTTGAAAAAACATTGCAGAATTAAAGAAAAAGGGTATTTTGCAGCGCGAGGGGGCGCGCAAAAACGGTAGGTGGAAGCTTTTGCCCCTTACGCACGAGCCAGGTTGATGAAACCTTAGTTCGGAATAAAATTGATGACGCAAATTGATGACGCAGCATTCAACTGCCGAAATGATGGCAGCCCCCCTTGCAAGTTCGCCCGCCCTTGGCGCCCCCCCTTCTCTGAGTCGCTTTCAAATCGAAAGCGACTCCTTTTCTTTTTATCCCCACCCGCACAATGGGGGCAACTCCCTTTTATTGCGTTGCTTTTTGCAGCATCTCAACAAGTTGTTCATCTTTGTATGTGCGCGCCAAATCCAGCGCGGTGCGGCCTTCCGCATCGGTTGCATTCAAATCCACCCCCGGCGCGTCAAGCAACAGTTGCGCGATGTCGCGATAGCCGAGCATTACAGCCAGAGTAAGGGGTGTCATGCCATAGTGATTATCCCTGTTATTAACATCTATCCCTTTCACGGCAAGCAATGCTTTTACCAGTTTGGTCTTGCCTTCGCCTACAGCGTAGCTCAGGGCGCTAGTCCGCCCTTGGGGAAGCTCTACCACTCTGTTAACATTTATTCCCAAATCCGTAAGCATCAAATGCAACAGGTGATGCTCTTTCTTTTTCAGAGACGATATCCACATTTCATCGAGCACGCGCTGAGGCAGCTCGATGTTCTTCTGCGCACACCATGCGCGCAGTTTATTCATATTTCTCATATTCTGTACCTTTACCGCCGCAAGCAACGCTGAAACAAGAGTATCAGACGACCAATCATCATCAGACAACAGTAAATCGAGCAACTCGCTATCCTGACTGACAGCCACCTCTACCAACGCCTTCTCAATGATTTTACGCTCATTGTCGCCCCAATGCCGCCATTTCTCCGGCATGTCTTTTTTCTTACGACACCATTCGAGCAGAAGGCGAGAATGCTTCCACTTACCGCTCAATACGGAAGCCTCGAACGCGGCGAAGATTTCCGGCACAGACCAATCAAAAGCCTGTAACAAGAGTTCCAACATTTTGCTATTTCGTTTGGCCGCAAGTATCAGTGCATCTATGCACGGGCCCTCCACCTTCTCGGGATGTGCAAGCAGCAGTTGCAAATGAGCAGCTCTGCCTCTCTTCACCGAGGCTATAATGGCCGCAACCGGCAGGGGTTTCCGGGCAGTCGGGTGTGCCAGGCACATCAACAACGGCGCGGGGGCGGTCGCTCCTGCTGCGGCTACGATGAGCGACGGCATCACATCAACTCCGGGGACATCCAAGAGCAATTTGATACATTCTGTATGGGCTGATTTGATCGCTTCTTCGAGCGCAGCCTGAGCATGCTCACCTTTTACATCCATTTTCTCAATCAACTGAGCCAAGGTGGCAGCATCACCGCGTTGGGCAACTGTCTGCAGGAGACTGCCCATATAATCCCGCAATATCGGTTTGCTTTCTTCAAGTCGCTCCTGCATCAGTTCAATTAGAACATTCAGCCTTCCACTCATCTCATAAGCCTTCCCGGTAGGGCACTCCAGAAAATGTGTAATTTCTTTCAGGGAATATAACCTCATGTCGCCCATATTCATCAGCAACGCCTTGTAGGCATGCTCCAGCATTTTCTTGTCATCTGCGACAAAATCCAGCAACATGCGCAACATGAATTTGCTGCCGGCGGCACAGACAGCACGCTCCCATTCCGGCTCAGAGTCCCACCATTGGGCAACTGAGTGATAGGTTGTTTTCAGTGCGCGCTTCATTCCTTTGTGAGCCAAGAGCATTTGTACAATTTCACGATGCTCTTGCATGCAAGCCAAACTCAACGGCCCGGCTACCTGAACCGCAACGCCTTCTTCGATTGAGGGATTGTACACATAACCGCTGAGTATGGGAGCGGGCAGCCTACACATGCGAACAACGCCTCGGCCCAAGTCAATATCCGGTGCTTCAAGCAAAACGGCCATTATCTCTTCCAGACCGAACGCCGCCGCTAGGGAAAGTACATTCAGTCTCAGTGTTTTGCCTTCATAATATAAAGAACCAAAAGGGTACACGGCATTCACATCTGCCCCGTCGGCAATAGCTTTACGAACCCTATCGCATAAGGTAGCAAGTTCACCCCGGTAGTAAGCCTGATTGAGCTTACACAGGCGGCATGCTCTCTCCACCGCAGCAAACAGCTCCTCAGACGCCTGCTTACTGACTTTCCGGGCTTTTTTACCCGGACCAAACCCCAAAATCTGTAGTATGCGCTTCATCATCATCGTTCCGCTGTTTTTGCTGCGCGTGCGTTTTTTTAACACCTTTTCTTTCTCGATACAAGCATTTTTTGGGCACCACCACTACATATCCGTTTCAGATTTGCTGATTACCCAACCGCTGTTGAAGAAATCAGGATTTATCGAACCAGCCCGCGGGCGCAACGACCGACGAACTCAAAAGCCACGCGAGGGGGCCGACAGATGACCGTGGCTCAATCCCATGCGGCGGACTTCTGTCGGCCCGCCATCCGGCGGGGCTCCGATATGTTTTTCCCCGGCTACCGGAGACTTCGCTGCTAACGCAGCTCCGGCTCCGGCTATTGTCTGTCGTCCTACGGACTCAAAATTAGCCCCGCGAGGGGCGGCAGATAGTAGCCGGTGGTGGAGCTGCGCCAGCAGCGAAACCACCGGGGTGGATGAAAAAAAAGATGAGAGCCCCGACGCGGAACGCGGAGGGCCGACAGATGGACATGGCTCAATCCCATGCGGCGGCCTTCTGTCGGCCCGCCATTCGGCGGGGCTCCGATATGTTTTTCCCCGGCTACCGGAGACTTCGCTGCTAACGCAGCTCCGGCTCCGGCTATTGTCTGTCGTCCTACGGACTCAAAATT
>JAZRKM010000072.1:0-33288 GCA_045646325.1 Akkermansia sp.
TCAGGCAGAGCTCGCAGGCACACCAGGCAACAGCCATCTGCGCATAGTAAGCGCTGCAGGTGACCTGTGGCAGCAGTTCTGTGAGGGTGGGTACCCATTCCGGGGCGGGCAGGAAGTGGTTGAGCAGCATCACCGTGCCGAAACGGGCGGCGTATTCACGCGGGGAGCGCAGGTAAGGCAGCAAAAAGGGTAGGACCTCGCTACGGTGTCGGGCGGTAAACTTATAGGTGGCACAGCATGAGTCACATATACTCCAGTTGCGGATGGCCGGCACGAAGTCCGCTATGGTGGCGAGCCGCTCAGCCGTGGTGGCGTGTGGGGCGTAGCCGGGCAACATGCCGCGCAGCATGACCGGCTCCATGGCCGTGGCGCTCTGCAGTTCGGTGAAGAGTTGTTTCCAATCACCGTGGGCTGCTTGCTTGGCCAGGCGGCGCAGGGCGGGCAAGCGTACGCCCAGTAAATCGGTTTCGCCGGGTATGAGAGAGGCTGCAAATTGCCTGTAGCCTGCATCGGCCAGACTGTGCAGGGCGGCGGTGATATCGGTGGCGGTCATTACTTGCCCGCGTTGATCAGCAGTTGGCGCACTTCGGGGCCTTTGGCCAGGTCGAGGGCGCTGACTCCATCGGCATCGCGTGCGGAGGCATCGGCTCCGTAGCTGAGCAGCAGGCTGATGCAGTCGGCATCATTGCGCAGGGCGGCTGCTATCAGGGCGGTGGTGCCATCGCGCATGCTGGCGTTCGGGTTGGCGCCGTGTTCGAGTAGCATGCGGCTGATAACACCCGGTTCCTTGCTGCGGGCAACGGCATAGATAAGCGGGGTTACGCCGTTGCGGTCAGCGATATTCGGGTCGGCCTTGAGCGCCAGCAGCACTTGCACGGTATCGAGGGCATTTTGCGAGCAGGCCAGCATCAATATGCTGTCGCCCTGGTCGGCTCGGTAGTTGATGTCCGCCCCGTGGCTGATGAGCAGGTCGAGCATGTGTACGTTGTTCGTGGCGGCAGCAACGGAGAGCGCGGTGATACCCGGAGCCTGAGCAATGTTCGGGTTGGCCCCGTGTTGCAGCAGTGTGTGTACCATCTCCAGGCGCCCGGTATAGGCGGCCATTACCAGCAGCGGCATGTCGTCCATAACCCGCGTGTTGGGTTCAATGCCGTTGGTAATGAGATTTTTGAGCTGTTCAGGCGTGCCTTTGGTCATGATGTCTTTCACATCTTGGGCCGTGACCTGTCGCAGCTCCTGCTGCTGCGGGGCAGCTATAGCGCTGAGCGAGCAGAGCGAAATCACCAAAGCACTGATGATGGGGCGTAAATTCATACCGTTCATACTTTAGCATAAACAACGGGCATACGCAAGCAGTAAATCTATCAACGCGCTCCCAGTGTGAGCGCCAGCAGGAACAGGATGAGGTGCAGCGAGGCCAGGCCCAGCAGTACGTTCATCTTCTTGTTGGCCGGCGTGCGGGTGAGCTTGAGCATGATGGTGCCGCCCACGATGATAGCAGCAAGCCAGCAGAGGTTCCACCCGACATCGGGCAGGAAAAAGGCGGTCTGCTTGAGCGTGGCATAGGGGGCTATCAGGAAGGCCATGGCCAGACCGCGGGCACGCTTGTCGCCCAGGCGCACAGCGAGGGTGCGTTTGCCGGTGCCGGCGTCTTCCACGCGGTCGCGGATGTTGTTCACCTCAATCAGCAGGCATGAGAGCAACCCGCACTGTATACCCAATATGAAGGCCCCGGCATAGATGGGCAGGTAGCCCGGCTGCCAGCCAATCTGCACGAATACGGTGCCGCACACAGCGACCAGCCCGAAGAAGAGCAGCACGAAAAGCTCGCCCAGTCCCTTGTAGGCCAATGGCCATGGGCCGCCCGTGTAGCAATAGGCGCAGAGCATGCTCGGTATGCCGATGGCGAGTATGGGCCAGCCCTGTGCAGCAATGAGCGGGAGGGCAAACCCCGCAGCCGCAGCCAGAAACAGGCACCCCCATATCTTCACGGCGCGTGAACTCATGTCACCGCTGGCGGTGATACGGCGCGGGCCTTGCCGGCGGGGGGTGTCCGCATGTTTATCGGCATCGAGCGAGTCGTTGAAGAAGTTGCAGGCAATCTGTATGCACATGGCGCTCAGTACCGTGAAGGTCGCAAGCCACCAGTTGAGCTGAACGGCGGGGAAAGCCCCGGTCTGCTGAAATTTGTGCACTATCAGGCAGCCGGCCCAGACGGCAACGATGCCGGCGGGCAGGGTCTTCGGGCGGGCGGCGAGGATGATGGATTTGATTTTGTTCATTATTTTCGGCGGGGGAATTTGCGGCGGCCACCGGCGGCCTTTCGGAAGGGCTCGAAGAGGGAATCGAGCCCGCTGTTTTTGATGAGGAAGGTCTGCTCCATGAGCCGGCCCAGCTTACCTTTCGGCCAACCACGTTGCCAGAACCAGTCGAGGTACTCGGTGGGCAGGTCCATGAGGGGGCAGCCCTCAGGCGGGTAATTCGCCGGGCCGTACATGCCGTAGGGCATGTGCATGGCTGCGATTTCGGCCAGCAGGGCGCGCAGGTCGTCTGCAGTGGGTATGGGGGCAGGTTGCATCAGCGTTTTACGCTCCAGCTCAGTTGCTCACCGGCATACATGGGGACCACCTGCTGGCCGTAGCTGCGGTAGGCGGCGGGTACCTGCATGGGGGTGTCATGCAGGGTGACTTGTTTCTGCACCGGGTTCAGGCCGTAGATGCGGCAGGCGTTACCGCTCACGAAGTTCTGCAAGTTATCCAGCGCATGGTGCGTGGCGAAGAGCTCTGCCAGGCGCGGGAGCGCCAGCGGAGCGGTAAATACGCCGGCGGCGCAACCGCAGGCTTCTTTGCGGCAGCGGGGGTGCGGGGCGGAGTCGCTGCCGAACATCAGGCGCGGGTGGGCGCTCAGGGCTGCCTGCAGCAGGGCATCCCTATCGCCGGGGCGCTTGGCGATGGGTTTGCAGAAAAGGTGGGGCTGCAGGGCCCCGCCCGCTACGTCATCCAGGGTGATGATGAGGTGCTGCAGAGTAACGGTGGCGCACAGGTTCTCGAACTCATCGAGCAGTTGCAGTGCGGCTGCCGTGGTGATGTGCTCCATGCAAATACGCAGGCGCGGGTAACGGGTGGCCAGGTTGCGGTAGACGGCCAGGAACTCGGCCTCGCGGTCCATGACAAAACCGTGACTTTCGCCGTGTACGAGCAGGGGAATGCCCATGTCTTGCATCATGTTCAGCGTGCTGTCGGCCTCTGCCAGGTTGGCCACGCCGCCTTCGCTGTTAGTGGTGATGCCGGCGGGGTAGAGCTTGTAGCCGAAAAAGCCCGGGGTTTCAGCAGCTATGCGGAGCTGTTGCTCCGTCTGCGCGGTGAAGAATAGGGTCATGTAGCGCGAGAAGGACTCGCCACCCATGGCGGCTGCTATGCGCTCACTGTAAGCTAACATGGCACCCGGGGCGGTCACGGGCGGTACCAGGTTGGGCATGATGACTGCCCCGGCAAAGTCGCTCGAAAGCGGGGCTACCAACTTCAGCATATCACCATCGCGCAGGTGCAGGTGCATGTCCAGCGGGGCATTCAGCGTAATCTCCATGCCCGCTATGATAGCAGATTTTACGCGTCTCGGCAAGCTTTACTATTGACAAAGCGAGAGCGGGGCGGTACAGTTAACCCGCTATGATACAAGAACACGTACTTCCGACATACGGGCGCGCCCCCATAACGGTGGCGAAGGGTGAGGGCTCTTACCTGTTTGACACGGAAGGGCGACGATATGTGGATTTTTGTGCCGGTATTGCCACCTGCAGTCTGGGGCACTGCCACCCTGCGGTGGTGCAGGCGCTCTGCAACCAGGCCGCGCAGCTCATGCACTGCTCAAACCTTTACAATATCCCTCAGCAAGAGGAACTCGCCGCGCTTATTGTGGACAAGATGATTGGTATCCCCGGGCGTATCTTTTTCTGCAATAGTGGGGCTGAGGGCAATGACGGCATTATCAAGGTGGCTCGCCGTTTCGGCCACCGTCGCCCGGCAGCGGATGGTTCCCCCCGCTACGAGGTGATAACCTTCAATAAGAGCTTCCACGGTCGCACGCTCGGCTCAATGGCTGCCACCGGTCAGGCCAAGATTCAGGTGGAGTTCGACCCGCTTCTGGTAGGGTTTAAGTATGTTGATTTCAATGATTTGGAGGGTCTGAAGGCTGCCATATCGCCGATTACCTGCGGCATCATGTTCGAGGCCATACAGGGTGAAGGTGGTGTGAACCCCGCCACGCCGGAGTTCATGCGTGGGGTGGCTGAGCTTTGCCGCGAGCATGACCTGCTGCTCATGATGGATGAAGTGCAGTGTGGTTTCGGCCGTTGCGGTGCACCGATGGGTTGGCAGGCTATTTGCCCCGAGTTGCAGCCCGACCTGGTATCTTGCGCCAAGGGTATAGGCGGTGGGTTCCCCATGGGCTGTTTCTGGGTGAGCAATCGCGCTATTGATGAGCAGGGCACGCAGCTTTCGTCCATCATGGGGCCCGGTTCCCACGGCTCGACTTTCGGCGGTACTCCCATCGCCTGCGCTACCTCTCTGGCCGTTGTCAGCGAAATTGTTAATCAGAATCTCTCCGAGCGAGCCAAGACGCTGGGTGAGCAGATTAAAGCCACCGTTGAGGGGTGGAATCTGCCCTGCGTGGAAACCGTGCGCGGCTACGGTCTGTTGCGCGGTGTGGGCTTGAAGAAGGGTAGCTTCACGGTGCCCGAGGGCAATACCCCCGCCGGTTATGTGAACAGCCTGTGCTTGCAGGCCGGGTTGCTGGCTTGCCCCGCCGGTCCCGATACACTGCGACTCATCCCCTCGCTGAATGTGCCCGAAGAGGTACTGGCTGAAGGGCTTGCCATTCTGAAGTCCGTGCTCGAAGGTCTGGCCTGATAGCCCGCTGCCGGACTTTACGAAACGTCATAAAAAAAGCCGCCGCGCTCCTGATGCGCGGCGGCTTTAAAATTACCGGGTGTTCTTACTTTTGCAGCATTTCCTCCACGCTGACTCCGGCGGTGCAGGGCGTTGACTGGTCGCAGCTGCTGCGGTAGCAGGGGTGGCAGGGGGTGTGATTGCTCACATAGCGGTGACCGGTGCCGATGGCAAGCGGGTAGCGCTCGGCTGAGCGGCTGGCCATTAGTACGGTGCAGCGGCAACCGGTGACGGCTGCCAAGGTGGGCAGCAGGCCATCGACGGCATAGAGCTCGGAGTTCGGGCCCAGCTTGCCGGCGATTTCCTCCGGGCGGCACAGGCACAGCTCGCACCCCAGTTCCTTTGCCATTTTTTCGGCGCGTTCGGCATCTGCAGGCAGCGCCAGCAGGCTTACCTTGCCCAGGCGGCGTACCAACTCAGCCCAGTTCTCCTGCGGCCAACTATCAGCGCTACCCAGTGTAGAGAAGGGCGCAATGAATGTAGCGGCCTGTTCGGTTGCGCCGGGCTGCGGCTCCATGTTCAGCGGGCAGTGTTTCAGCCCGTGAATAGGCCTGATATTGGCGAGATAGTCGTTCAGACGGGTACGCGGAGTGGTCGATGAGCTGCTGTAGCGTACTTTGAAACGGTATTTACGTCTGATCGGGTTTTCCTCAAAGCCCGACACGAGCATGGGCATAAGCCCCTGCAGTTCTCGCATGACCTTGCGATTCTCGCTGAACATGAAGAGAATATCGAACGGGCCGTCGTTGTATATCTCGTCTGCGTCGAATTGAGCACTGACTCGGCGGGTGGGGTCATCCGTCGTGAGGACGTGGGTAACCGTGTCGGTGAATTGCTGCCACCAGGCTTTCTGTTCAGTCGGGCAAAGGACAGTCAGCTGAGCATCGATACGGCTGCTCTTGAGCAGTCGAAGTACCGGCAGCAGAATGGCGGCCTCCTCAAACTGTTCGGGCATGCAGAAGATGATGCGGAACGGCAGAGTGGCATATTTCTTGATCAATTCATCATTGAATACCTTTTCCGGGGCAAATACCGGGGTGCTCTTCCAGCGGTGGTGCATCCAGAAACCATCGATGATGTTTTCTTTCTGGCATTTTTCGATGGCCAGGTTCACCTGCATGGTAATTTCGTCCACCTCTTCGCAACCTTCGGGCAGGTCGATGGTGCGGTTCATAATTGCCTCCCACTTACCCAAGGCTACGTTGCGGGTAAAGACGGAAAAGAGTTGTCCGCGGCCTTTGCAGCGTTTGTAAATGAGAGCCGGCAGGGGGGTGACACCTGTCACCTTGCCGAAGTAGGGCATGAAAAGACCCTCCTGCGTGAATTGATCACTCAGCACACCCAGCAAGCCCCCTGAGCGAGCCAGCTTGAAAACGGCGCGTAAGCCGTCTTCTTTGCTGAACATTTCGCAACCGTAGTGAGTACGGGTGGCATACACTATTTTTTCGAGCAGCGGGTTAGTCAGGCGGCGGTACATGCAGCCGTAGTGCTCGACCTTGGGGAACAGCGGACGAGTGCGGGCCAGTATTTCCCAGTTGCCCGCATGCGGTACGGCGCAGATGGCCGTGCGACCATCACAGCCGGCGGCTTCGAACTCATCGCGCCCCACTACCTGAATGGCTCGCTCCATTTCCCGGTCGGTCATGATACCGGTTTTCAGCGAGCAGACAAGGTTCATGGTGGTGCGCACCATGTTGCGCCTGATCATGGAGCCCAGTTTGTCAGCTCGCAGCTTGGGGTCGACAATGATTCGCATGTTGCGCGCCACAATTTGGCGGCGTGAGGCTGAGGCCGCCCAGACCAGATAACCCAGACAGCGCCCGAAGAGGGCCACCAGGCGTATGTCTGTCAGGCGCAGCAGAAAATTCATAAACCGATACCCCAACGCACCCAAGCGTTGCCCGAGGTTCGGAGCGGTGGTCGTCTCTTCATCTTTCATGGCTGCAAGAATCAGTTGAAGGTGTACGTGCGCTTAATGTAGAACGGCTTGCGGGTGTAGGGGTCCCACACTTTGGAGCCTACGCTCACACCGGTGTAATCAAGCTGGTAGTGCGGGGCGTAGGGGGAGACAACGATGTTGCTGAACTCAGAATTCAGGCCGTAGGGCAGGCCGTCTTCGGCGTGCTCCATGCTGCCGCTGACGTGGGTGGAGAGCGGCAGCATGTTTTCGTCTGCCTTCAGCCAGTTGTTCGAAGCGGGCTTGCCGTTGTTGTCGAGAATAACCATGGGCGGGCGCGGACCGGGGTATTCATCGCGGCTGAAGTTTTGCATGATGGGCTGCCAGATGCAGGAACTCAGCATGACACTGGCGAAAACAGCGCAGGTGGTGACAACGTGGTGAATTTTCATGATAGTTAAGGTGTAGATTGTTGAGGAGTGTAGGGAATGAGAGTGATGCGCCCTTCGCTTTCAGGGCTTTCTTTTTCGAAAATCGGGCAGTAGCCGTACTCTTCCGTTGCAGCTACGATATCAGGATAGCACTCCATCAGGGTCTTGAGCGCGGGCTGCATGACCTGAATGTGTTTCTGGGGAATTCCGACCGTGCCGATTTTACCGCCACGGGGCATGTTGCCCATAAGGGGAGGGCCGCCGTGGAACTCAACGCTGAGCGAGGGACGCCCATGCACGATGTCGCGGTGGAAGGTGAGATTGACGGCTGTGGTCTGGTGCATATTGGCACCGACCAGGCGGTCGATGATGAGTTCCGCATAGCCATTGTGCACGCGAACGGCCACTCCCTGTGCATTGGCGAAGATAGAGAAGATGCCGGTTTGGCGCATGCGGCAGGTGTCGCGCAGGTAGCGGTTGAGCTCCCCTTCCGTGAAGCTGATAACACCGCCGTTCGCATTGCGGATGAGTACGCTGAGGTCTTTTGCAGGTAATTTGTCGTTGTAGCCTGCTATGTCTTTGAGTGACTGGGGCTGCCACATGCGGGTCACTCCGTATATCAGAACCGCCACAAAGCTCACGAACAGTACCGTGGCCAGAAATGACCAGAAATTAAAGCGGCTCCAGAGCTCTGCCAGCAACCCTCTTTGTGGTGCGTAATCATCGTCCTCTTCTTCGGGCTGCGCGTAGAGGGTGCCGCGCGTCATGTCATTGGGCGGTGGGTTGTTGTGAAACAGGAAACCCCACAGAGAGCCGCTGTCCGGCCGCTTTGTCCTGCGTTTACGTCTCTTGTTTTCTGTGGTTCGCATATCGCTCGGCTCTCATTATAGCTTTTTGTGTGGCGATGAAAAGCAAAAAAAGCCCTTTCGGGCTTATTTTGCGCGACATACCACGGTGTGGCGGCGGGTTCTCAGACAGCAAGTGCCCAGCGCAGGTATTTTTCGCTTTCAGCCCAGATTTGTCGTTTCTCGCAACCCAGTATCACAACGATGACGGAGCGACCGTTTACCGAGCCGCAGGAGATGAGGCAGCGTTTGGCTGCGTTCGTATAGCCGGTTTTCATGCCCTGAACCCAGCTGTACTTGGAAAGCAGCTTGTTGGTGTTGTTGACGTTAATCTGCTGCCCGTTCGGGCGGGTAAGGATGATTTGCTGGTCGTTGATGAAATTGCGGATAACCGGGTTGGTGTATGCATAGCAGGCGGCCAACGCCATGTCGTATGCCGTGGAGTACTGGGGACCGGGCAAGCCGCTGGGGTTCACAAAGTGTGAATTGTACATGCGCATGCGTCGTGCGCGGGCGTTCATGCGCTGCACGAATTTCTCCACGCTGCCGGCACTGTCGCGCGCCAGCGCCTGGGCCAGGTCATTGTAACTGGCCGTGAGCATGGCGTGCATGATGGCGCCGCGGGTGTAGGTCTCGCCTACTTTCAGTTTGGAGCGAATGGGGGTCACGCTGAGCTTGTCTTCACGTGTTACGGTCATTTTGCGGTCGAGGTCGCCGGCATCGCATGCGCAGAGCGCGGTGATGATTTTCTGCGTGCTGGCTACCTGACGGCGCTCGTGCTCATTGTGCCCGTAAAGGACGTGCCCGGTGCGGGGGTCAATCACGCAAACTGCTGCACAATTCGGGGTAGGTGCAGGGGTGTCAGGCCTGGCCAGCGGGCGCGGGGGAACCAGCGAGCTGTTGCGCTCACCGTATACCTGTCGGGCAGCCGAGGGAATGGGAGTTTGTGTGTGCACCGTCGGTACATAGGCTCGGCGGTTGTTGTAATTTCTGCCGCTCAGGTACCCCGAGCTGGCAGAGCTGCAACTGCTCGCCATAGCTGTTACGCATACCGCTGCAATATAGACAAAAAAGCGCATGCGCGCATGCTATCACAGGCCTGATTATTTAGCAAGTCTTAATTAAGGCATATTTTGTGAGATTGTGTAAGTTGTTGATAAAACAGGGTGTAAGCTGTTTGCTGCTCTTCCGGGGACTCTCCGTCGCCGGGATGTCATTCTTTTTTTGCCGCAAGGCAAAGATTGGGCTTGATAAATGCCCCCGCTCATGGCACAATATCGGCATGGCGTATCGTACACTGGTGGCTCTTTTTGCCCTCGTTCTGGCATGTCTGTTCGGTTGCCAGCAGGGCCAGAATTCCTACCTCAGAACTCCTCCTGCCTTTAAGTTCAGGCCGGAGGGCAGGCAGATTATACCCCGTTCCATCGGGCGTCTGGCTAAAGAGGCCAACATTAAAATTCGTATGATGCCGCGCAATTCGCGCCAGCGCCGAGGTTCGCACCGCATGCGCCCCACGTTCATTACCATTCACAGCACGGCCAACCACTCACCCTCATCCACGGCCATGCAGCATTCCCGCGCTCTCTGCCGCGGTGCTTTCACCAATCGCAGCTGGCACTTCACGGTTGACCAGTTCATGGTGGTACAGAACCTGCCGCTCAACGAGTCCGGCTGGCACGCCGGTACCGAGGCCGGTAACAGGCACTCCATCGGTATTGAAATGTGTGAGTGTGAGAGCCGTGGGCACAACCACTTCCGCACTTGGGACCGCTCCGCTAAGCTGACCGCCGTGCTCATGAAGCGCTATGGTATCAACCTGCGCCGCGTGGTGCCCCACCACCACTGGACCGGTAAGAACTGCCCCATGCCCCTGATGACCAATGGTCGCCCGGGCCCCAAATGGGGGTGGTACCTGTCACGTGTGGACTACTACTACCGCTGTATCAACAACGGTGTGTCCAACCGCTGATGTAGCTTTCAGCACCGCTGCAGCTTGTGAAGCTTGCACTGACAGATGCTCTGAACGAGCTGCCGGAAGTCAGTCCGCGTGAATTTCAGGCACTGCAGGCTGCCGGATTTGAAACCGCGGGTGATGTGTTGCTACGCATACCGCGGCGCTATGAAGACCGCCGCAGCACCAAACCCGTCGCGGCCCTGCTTGATGGTGAAACCGTGAGTCTGCTTGTACATGTGTACAGCGCGGGGTGGAGATTTTCGTATAAGCGCTATTTTGAGGTAAGTGCCGGCGAAGAGGGTGACCCGCACGGGGCTCGCCTGCTGTTGCGGTGGTTCAACATGCCCTATGTCGCCAAGTTGCTGGCCATGGGAATGAACCTGTCGGTCTATGGCAAGGTGAAGGAATATGGCGGCAAACTCACCATGACCAACCCTGATTTCGAGGTGATGGAAGATGAAGACGCCGGGCAGCGCCTCGTGACGCTTGCCATGGGGGGTATGGCGGCTCCCCTTGCTGACGATTCGCCTGCTCAGCTGCGCGTGCATACCGGGCGAATCGTGCCTATCTACCGCGGTATATCCGGCATGGCGGCTCGCCGCTTTCGTTCCTTGGTGTGGGATTTGCTGCAGCGCCTGCCTGAGCAGGTGGCTCAGCCCGGGTACGATGTGGCGCCGCTCTATCCGTTCCGCGAGGCCTTGCAGGACTTGCATTTCCCGGCTGAGCCGGAGCATTACCGCAAGGCTCGCCTGCGTTTTGCGCTGGCCGAGTGCTTTGCGCGTCAGTTCTGCGTAGCCTGGCGCCGCCACCGGGCACAGGGGCGCGCAGGGCGGGTGAATGTCACGACGGATGGCTACCTGCAGGAGCTGCTGGAGAGTTTGCCTTTCCGGTTGACTGCGGCGCAGGCTCGCTGTGTGGACGAAATTCGCGCCGACATGGCGTCCCCGCGACAGATGAACCGCCTGTTGCAGGGCGATGTGGGTAGCGGTAAAACCCTGGTGGCGCTCTGTGCCATGCTGCTGGCGGTGGAAAGCGGTGGTACGGCTGCCATGATTGCCCCCACGCAGATTCTCGCTGAGCAGCATTTCAACAACTTCCGCCGCCTGTTGCGCCATATGGATGTGCGGCTCTCCCTGCGCACAGCCGACCGCGCAGAGGACCTGGGCTACGTGCCCGATGACCCCGCTGAGGCGGACAACACCCCGCGCCTTCTCGTGGGTACACATGCTCTGCTGTATAAAAAGAACCGCCCCCGCAACCTCGCGCTTGCCGTTATCGATGAGCAGCACAAGTTCGGCGTAGCTCAGCGTGAGCAGTTCGTGAGCAGCGGGGAGCACCCCGATGTGCTCGTGATGACAGCTACCCCCATCCCCCGCACCCTCACGCTCACTTTTTACGGCGATCTTGATGTTTCCGTCATCGATGAATTGCCTGCCAATCGCGGCGAAATCATCACCGCCCTGCGCAACCCCAACCACATGAAGCGAATTATCTCCTTCGTGCAGTCTGAGCTTCAGGCCGGGCGGCAGATATACATCGTGGCTCCTCTCATCGAGGAAAGTGAGGCGCGCGCGCAGGCTGCTGCCACGACCGAGCTGGAGAAATGGCGCGGTATTTTCCCGCAAGAGCCTATCGGCCTGCTGCACGGCCGCCTGTCGCCGGAAGAGAAAGATGCGGTCATGAGCGCCTTTCGCGCGAATGAAACTCACATACTTGTAGCCACAACCGTGGTAGAGGTCGGTGTTGACGTGCCGAATGCCACCGTGATGATTATCAATGATGCCGACACCTTTGGCCTTTCCCAGCTTCACCAGCTGCGCGGGCGTATCGGCCGAGGTCAGCACAAGAGCTACTGCATTCTGCTTTCAACGGCTAAGCCGGGGGAGCCCGGCCGCGAGAAGCTCGATGTGCTCTGCCGTACTATCAATGGTTTTGAAATCGCTGAGGAGGATTTCCGCCTTCGCGGCCCCGGGGATGTGCTGGGTACCGCGCAGAGCGGTCTGGGAGCGGTACAATTTACGGAGTGGCTCAGTGATATGAGGCTCATACACCGTGCCACGCGAGATGCCGCCGCCATCCTTCAGCGCGACCCTGAGTTGCAGTTGCCGCAACATGCCCCCCTGCGCGCCCTTGTTGCCCCCGAGGCGGAGCAGGGCGTGACAGCGTGATATTGCCGACTCCGCTTGCGCCTGTTTTCCGAGATTTTATCCACGTTTACCGGATACAAAAAAGCCGCAATCACGGAGATTGCGGCTTTTTTAAATCTGTTCGTAGGGCCGGAATCAGCGACGAGCTGTCTTGCGGTGGCGGTCCTGCTGTTTGAGGGCAGCCTGCATCTTGGCGCAGTGGCGGTAGCCGGTGCGGCCCTGCAGGGTGCGCATGCTCAGCTGGGAGGAACCCCATTGGATAATCTGAATCTCCACCACGCGGCGACCCCACTTGCGCATAAGCGCCTGGGTGGGCTGGTAGATGTCAATCGTACCCGTGCCGACAAGGGCGCTGCCGTAGTCGTCAATCACATAGATGTAGGGCTGGCCCTTAATCTTGAAGCGTGTGCCCAGCGGGTATACCGACCAGTCGGCAGCGGCTGAGCGCACCTGGTCGGTGTACTTCAGCGAGGTGCCAATGGCGTTACGCGGACCGTAGCCGATGTGATCGCTCTCGGTGTGTGTGTAGGCGGTTGTACGCACCACGCGGTTAAGCTGCGCAGGGTGGTAGAGAGGCATGCCATGCTTATCACGCCCGAGCTTGGGCAGCTTGGGATTCGGCCTGGCTGAGGGGGAGGGAGCCGTGGGCATGACAAAGCCCGAGCTCACACCCGCCGCTTCTGCGTTATCGGCGCAGAATGTAAATGCTGTGAGGGCGCTCAGCACGCTCACGGCAAGCTGTTTTACTGTTTTCGTCATTATTCGGCGATGTAGGTAAGAGGTGCAGTGCCGTTTGGGGACGGCACTTTGACTTGCGGCTGAGAGCATATTACCATATTTTTCCTACACTTGACAAGCATATTTTTAACTGTTCTCCTTCGCTGAAAACTTTCGAAAAGTTTTTAAATCGCAAAATATAGTATGTAAACGCGTTGATGTGGTGCTATATATTGCGGTTTGTTAACTTTGGTTAAACAATTAAGTTTTTTATGGTTTTTCAAGGGGGAAGGGGGAGAGAACCCAATCCTGCTCCTGCATGAGAGAGTCAAAGAAAATCTTTGCCTGTCCCTTGAGGTTAAGCCCGGCGATGTTGACATATCGCTCTGCCCCGCGAGGGTCCGGTGCTTCACCATGCAGGCCCTTGGCGGTGAGGAAGGCGATGTAGAGATAGGCGTGGGGGAAACCGGCGGCGGCGGCCTCCTGGAGTTTTTCGATAGCCAACTCTAAGTTTTTCGTGGTGCCTATTCCTTTATAGTGTGCGTAGGCCATGACAACGAGAGCATAGCTGTAGCCGGCGTTGGCAGCGGTGGTGATGTAGCGCTTGCCGGTCTCGATATCTTGCTGAGTACCCTCGCCGGTGAGCAACATGAACCCTTGTGCCGTAAGGGCAATGGGGTCTCGTTGAGCCGAATTGAGCCATTTGATGTGGCGGTAGGCTTTCTCTTTGTTTTGGGGTATACCGTAATCACCACGGTAGTAGGCGCGCGACAGCAGGCGGCGGGCCTCCGAATTACCCAGCATGCAGGCAAGTCGCAGCATGTTTATCCCCAGCTCTTTATCTGGTTTCAGGCCGGTTTTGGCATGGTAATCGCCAGGTTCCGCGACCAACAGAGAGCCGTACACATACAGGGCACCGGGGTCGTGCAGGGTGACGGCTGATTTGAGCATCTCCAGACTGCGGGGCGGGTCTTGCCTGTGCATGACGGACGAAAGAGCGTACATGGCCGCACCGTTTTTCACGGCGGCCTTCTGCAGCCATTCCAGCTGGGTGCGGGAGTCGGGGGCAAACTGGCTGAGGTAATAGATTACCTGGTGGTTGCCACGCTTGATTTCGCCGGCGACTTCGGGGCGATCTTTGTCTGCCCAGCAGGTAAGGCGGCGATTTTGCAGCAGCCAGCTGAAACGGGTGTCAAAATTACCGCTTTTACCGGCTTCAATCAGCACGCGGTTCGCAGCCGGTTCGTTTCTCAGTACACCTATGCCCATGCGCAGGAACACGCTGTAGTCAAGCATGGCCGGTGCATATTTCATATCCGCGGCCTTCTTGAGCCACTCGGCGGCTTCTTTGGCCCCGCTCTGTTGTTTTTTGAGCAGGTCTTCTCGGGCGCGCCCTTGCAGGTAGCGCAGCTCGGGGGCGGCATTCTGGGCGGCTTTGGTCATGCCCAGGTAGTGCATGCCGATGGCATTGCCGTCTTTGGCGGCCTGTTCCATCCAGAGCGCCTGGCTGAATTCATCTTTCGTGACCGTGAGCATGACGGCGAGCGCCTCGCAGATGTCCGTTTCATTGGCCTTTACCTTTTCGTTGAGTTTATCGAGGAACTCACGGTATTGTTGCGGGTAAACTGCCGGGGCGGTCAGAAGTGCGGGGTCTGTACAACCCTCCGGGGGAAGAATCGGCAGTTTCATGCCCTTGTTGGTTTTGGCCACGCGTTTACCTTTTCCTGTGGTGTGGTGCCGCAGTCGGTGGGGGTGCTCCCCCTGAGCAGCAAGCTGCATGGGTGCAATGGCAGTGCCGAGAGCAATGAGAGCGGTGAGAAAAAGGCTGTGTTTCATGGTTTCAGTGTATCGCTGTTTCATTCTACAAGTCTGCCCGTTTCAAGGCAAGCGCAAATCACGTCTTGCCGCCTTGTTCCCGGGGGCAACTGTGTCAGCGTGCCGGGGGCTCAGGCCTGCAGTAGAGCGCTGCGCATTTCCTCAACAGGCAGGGGGGAGCTATTGCCGTGCCAGAAGGCATAGGCCAGTACACCCTGCCACAGCAGCATGCTCAGGCCGTTAGCTGTGTTGCACCCCCGTTCTGCGGCCACGCGGCGCAGCGGGGTGTCATGGGTCACAATATCGTATACAATCTGCCCGCGCTGCAGCCATTCAGGTGGCAGGGGCAGGGGGTCACCTTCTTTCAATCCCAGACTGGTGGCATTCACCACGAGGTCAGCCTGAGCGATGGCTTGTTGCAACTCCGGTGTGCCGAAGTGACAGGTGCTCAGTTCGCCCCGGCTGAGGGGGCGCAACTTGTCGGCCATTTGCTCCAGCTCCGGGCGGGGGCGGTTGACCAGAGTGAGCGCAGGGCAGTGGCTCAATACACATTGAGCTGCCAGGGCGGAGCCTGCACCGCCGCATGCTCCCAGTATGACCACTCGCAGTTCACGGAGCGTGCGCCCGCTGTGTTCTTTTATAGCCTGTGCAAAGCCGGGGCCGTCGGTGTTGATGGCATGCCAACCATCAGCGCTGTATTTCAGCGTGTTGGCGGCGCCGCAAAGCTGTGTCAGCTCGCAGCATGTCACGGCAATGGCCCGGGCTTTCTTCTTGAAGGGGACGGTGACATTCACCCCTTCAAAGCCGAGGTGGGCCAGTTGCTGGAGCAGCTGTTCGAACTCTCCCTCATCCGTGCCGGCGAGCAAGCGTACATAGCGAGCCGGGTTGCCGGCTGTATCAAGCGCAGCCTGCTGCATTTGCGGGGATTTGCTGTGGGCAATCGGGTTGCCGATGACGCCGTACTTCACGTTCCCGCTCGCGCAGAGCTGCGCTATATCTGCTGCTGTGTAATACGCAGGCATGGAGGGATTTACGATTTACGATTTACGAATTACGATTTACGATTTACGAATTTTAAAAGTTTGGCTCGCGGGGCAGGAGCGAGCCAAACTTAAAATTCGTTATTGGCAATTTGTCGTTTTACTTGCTCTTGACGCGAGCGATGGCGACCTTCTCCATCTTGATGGTCACGCTGGGGCTCACCTCGATGAGAACGGTGTTCTCCTGCACATCGCGAACGATGCCGTGCAGGCCGCCGATGGTTACTACTTCGTCGTCAACTTTCAGGCCGTCCTGACGGGCCTTGTCCTCCTTGGCCTTCTTCTGCTGCGGGCGGATAAGCAGGAAGTAGAAGATAACTACCAGCAGAATGAGCGGCAGGAAAGAAGAGAACATGCTCGGTTCTTCTGCGGCTGTGGCGGGCGTGCCGGCGGCAGGCTGGGTGGTCTGGGTGGTGACGGCAGCGGCCTCGGCGGGGGCGGCTGCAGGAGCGGCCTGGGCGAATACGTTGATATAGCTCATGGTATGTCGTTTGCTTGGTAACGCGAGATGAAGCTGCTCTTAAAAGCAGCGAATTGGCCGGCTGCAATGGCGCTTCTCGCTTGCGCCATGAGCCGCAGGTAAAAGTGGAGATTCTGGAAGGAGAGCAGGCGCAGGGCGAGCATCTCGCCGGCGCGGAAGAAGTGGCGAATGGCCGCGCGAGAGAAGCGGGTGACGTGCGGGTGACCCTCGGGGTCGAGCGGGCGGCTGTCGTTCTCCCAGCGCTTGTTCTTGATGTGTATGGGGCCATCGGGCGTGAGTGCCACGCCGTGGCGGGCCAGGCGTGTGGGCATCACGCAGTCGAACATATCCACCCCGCGCTCAATCATTTCGAGCAGCTGGGTGGGCGTGCCCAAGCCCATGGCGTAGCGGGCCTTGTTCTGCGGCAGCCAGGGGGCAGTGTTTTCGATAGCGCGCAGCATTTCTTCCTCCGGCTCGCCCACGGAGACACCGCCGATGGCGTAGCCGTCAAAATCCATGGCGGCAAGCTCCTCGGCGCAAAGCTTGCGCAGGTCAGCGTAGACCGAGCCCTGTACGATGCCGAAGTGCTGCTGCAGGCCGTTGCCGCTGGTGGGTTGGTGTTCATCGACCCACTGTTTGCAGCGCTTTGCCCAGCGCAGGGTGTAGCCGAGTGATTTTTCGGCGTATTTGCGGTCGCAGGGGTAGGGCGGGCATTCATCGAAAAGCATGGCGATGTCGCTGCCCAGATTAGCCTGTATCTCCATGCTGCGCTCAGGAGTAAGCATCATGTAGGCGCCATCGATGTGGTTGCAGAATCGCACACCCTCTTCGGTAATCTTGCGCAGGCGCGCCAAACTCCACACCTGAAACCCGCCGCTGTCGGTGAGCATGGGGCGGTTCCACCCGGCAAAGCTGTGCAGACCGCCGAGATTGCGTATGGCTTCATCTCCCGGGCGCAGGCAGAGGTGGTAGGTATTGCCCAGAATGATGTGAGCGCCAAGTGCTTCCAAATCCTCGGGGTGCAGGGTTTTCACCGTACCCTGAGTACCCACGGGCATGAAAATGGGGGTCGGTACGTCGCCGTGGGGCAGGTGCAGGGTGCCCAGGCGGGCGCCGCTGGGGTCAGTGCTGTGCAGGGTGAAGCTCATGAGTCGTTGCGTACAAATCTGGCAGCGTAGATGGGCTTACCCATGGCCTCCCACTGCTGTTGAAAGTCTGTTTTGGGGTAAAAGGGGGCATTCCACTCTGCCTGAGTGAACAGCGGGCTTGCATTCATCTTCTCGCAAACCCACTGGTAGTATTCCTCGTGGTCGGTTTTGAAGAGCACCTCGCCGCCCGGAGCCAGCGCACGGTGCAGCACCGGAATGAAGCTGTCTTGCACCAGGCGGTTCTTGTGGTGTTTCTCCTTCGGCCAGGGGTCGGGGAAAAGGTAGTGCAGACGGTGTATGCTGCCGGGGGCAACCATCCACTCCAGGAAATAGCGACTCTCCACGCGCAGCCCGCGCACATTGCTCAACCCGCGGCGAGCACTCTCGCTGCATACCTTGCGTATGCGCCCCAGCAGGCGCTCCACGCCCAGAAACTGTGTCTGCGGGTAGTGCTCAGCCATTGCCAGCAGAAATCCGCCGTCACCACAGCCCAGGTCAACCTCACAGGTCGGCTCGCCACCCGGCCCGAACATTTCGGCAACTGTGTGGCGCTTGAAGTAATCCTCCGGTACGAACGCTGTATTCATCTTGCGCGTGTATTGTAGCAGACCTCACACCGATTGTCAAAGTTATGTTCTGGCATATCAGCGCAATTTGGTATTGACAGCGGCACGCGGCCGCGTATAATAATCGCCGCTTAATTTCAACTCATTATTCACCATGCCTGACGCCAGATTCCAGCCCCTTACCGGTTTCCGCGATTTTGCCCCCCAGGAGTACGCCCTGCGTGCCTATCTCTTCGATACCTGGCGAAAGGTAGCCCATCGTTACGGCTTTGTGGAGTGGGAGGCCCCGACTCTCGAAGCCACCGAGCTGTACCTGAAGAAGTCCGGCGGCGAGCTGCCCACCCAGCTCTTCCGCTTTGTGGACCAGGGCGAGCGCGATATCACCGTGCGCCCCGAGCTTACTGCCTCTCTGGGTCGAATTGCCGCTGCCTACCAGCGTGAGTACACCAAGCCGCTCAAGTGGTTTGAAATCGGCAGCTGTTTCCGCTACGAGAAACCCCAGAAAGGCCGCTTGCGCGAGTTCGTGCAGTTCAATGCCGATATTTTGGGTGAGGCCGGCGAGGGCTCCGATGCTGAGCTGATTGCGCTGGCAATCGACTGCATGCGTGAGTTCGGTTTCACGGCAGATGATTTCGTGGTGCGTATCTCCGACCGCGAGGTCTGGCTGCGCTATGCCGCTGAGCACGGCGTTCCCGAGGAGAAAACCGGTGATTTTCTCGCCATTATCGACAAGTTTGAGCGTGACCGCCCCGAGGTATGTCAGGAGAAGCTCGATGCCTTCGGCATGAAGCGCGCCGACCTCGAAGCCTTCATCCAGAACCCGCCCGCCGGTTGCTCCCCGCGCTACGAGGCCGTGCTTGCCGAGCTGGCCGCCCGTGGTCTGGCCGACTATGTGAAGCTCGACCTCTATGTGGTGCGCGGTCTGGCCTACTACACCGGGCTGGTGTTCGAGATTTTCGACAAGGGGCACAGCCTGCGCGCCATTGCCGGCGGTGGCCGCTACAATGGCCTGGTTTCCACCCTTTCCAACGGTGCTGTGGATATGCCCGCCACCGGTTTCGCGATGGGTGATGCCGTGATTGCCCACCTTATCGAGGCTTGCCCGGCTGCCCGCGCCCTGCGAGATGCCGCCATTAAGCCGAATGCCTGCGACGTGTGCCTGGTGCTTGCCGCGCCTGAAATGCGCCCGCAGATGCTCTCCCTCGCCTCCTCCCTGCGCGATGCCGGGGTGCGTGTCGACCTGCCTCTTTCACCCGCCAAGATGGGCAACCAGCTTAAGCGTGCCGAGAAAATCGGTGCTACCTGGGCCGTTATCGTCGGCTCCGAGTACCCGGAGCTGGAGCTGAAGAACCTCGCCACCCGTGAGTCGAGCAAGACTGACATCGAGGCTCTGCTCGAAGAACTGCTGCCCGATGGGGTCTGATTTTTCGGACAAAACTTCATATTCAAAAAGGCCATGCAGATAGCTGCATGGCCTTTTTGAATGTTGAATGAGAAAAACCGGTTATTACCTGTTTTCCAGAACTTGTTTATAGATGTCACATACCTGTTTAATCTTATTCTCCCAGGTGTACTTCAGGCTTTCTTCTTCTGCTGCACACTTGGCCATGCGGTAACGTACATCTTCGTTTTCGTACAAGTAATCAAGTGCTTGTGCAAAATCTTCTATAATCTGTTTCGTGTTCTTAATGGGAATTTTGATACCGATTCGTTCATTGACAACGGAGGCAAAACCGCAGTGATTCAGGCAAATGATGGGCAGTCCGTTTTGCAAAGCCTCCAGCACAATGGTTCCGGTGCCGCCTTCGTGGATACTGGTGACACAGAGGACGTGACTGTTGGCCATAGTTGCCTGTACATCCCGGTGAGATACGTAGCCTTTGAAATGAACTTGGTGTTCTATCTTTTGTTGCTTGGCAAGTTTTTTCCACTTACTTTCCATTTCGCCGCCACCCAGAACATTAACCTCCATGGGATGTTTGCACTCAGGCAATGCCTGAAGCAGGAAATTGAGCGCTTTTCGGGGGATAAGCAGTCCCGCCCAGCATATTCGTAATGCCTCTCCTGCTTGGCGCTGTGGTAACACAGCCTCGCCCGGGGAGGAGTGAGTGCCAACCTCTTGCATCAGGTGTGAATCGCGTTTCCAGAGCCTCTTTACATCCTCTGTCCCCTTGTCATCAGATACGATGATAGCATCCGCATTAGCGGGTAGCGAACGAGCGGCAAAACCGTATCTTACCTGGAACGCATTGATGATATTTCGAATCCCGTAAAATACCATGCCGTAAAGCCCCAGACCGGGTAATAGGCGTAAATTGGTTTGGGTGAATCCCCCTAGGGGGCCGATGACGTAAGGCTTCCCGAGTTTCCAGAGGTAGCCCGGTTCGCGATAGCCGGCAAGCGTGACTTGGTGAATCAGATCAAAGTTCTCTTTGCGGTCGAGTTCTATGGCATATTGATAGGCTCGCTTTTGCCAACGCCGGTAAAAGTGATAGTAACTGGGCGGGTATATTTTGCGGAGTGTTGGATAAAAAACTTCCGGTATGAAGTGAAATGTTATGTTTTTAACTGCTTCGGGGTTCTCTCTGCAATACTCGGTTACCGATTGTTCGAACTCTAATTGATTGAGCAGTACGTGTACTTTGTGATATTTTGCAACACCGATGACAAAGTTCCATCCAACCCCGGGTTCTGAGCCGCGATTGGGACCGCACGAATACGCTCCAAAAAGAATTTTCAACTGCTTCGGTTGACCTTGGGGCATAGAATGTGAAGGTTTTAAATTGCCGTATAGAAGGACTCTGAATGATGATCTGCCTTACTCGCTTTTCTTCTTTTTAGCGGGACCGGTCGGCTTTTTATCTTTTTTTTCAGAGCTTGCTTTTTTACGCGTGGTGGTGCGTTTGCGGGCAGGCTTAGCCGGCTCGGTGGTGAGCTGCAGCTCGGGCTGAGTCGGCTCGGGCGCAGGTTCCGGGGCAGGGGGCGTGAGCTCAGCGAAGTCGATGCGGTCAGTACCCTCGGGGCGAATGGCGCGGGAGGAAATGCCGGCTGCGAGTTCGCCGCGCAGGATAGCCTCTGCAATCGGGTCTTCGAGCAGTCGCTCGATGGCGCGGCGCATGGGGCGGGCACCGTACTGCGGGTCGTAGCCCTTGTCCACCAACATGCTGACCACCTCAGGCGAGAGGTCGAGCGTAATCTGCTTGCTGGCCAGGCGCTTGATGAGTTTCTGCGCTTCGAGAACCACGATTTGTTCGAGGTCGCGGCGTTCGAGCATGCGGAAGACGATGAGTTCGTCGAAGCGGTTGATGAATTCGGGGCGGAAGTGCTGCTTGGCCGCCTCGCTGATACGCTCTTTCATGGTATCGTAATCGGCCTCTTCGTTGCTCATGGCGCCGAACCCCATCGTCCCCTGTCGGGCGGCCAGACTGGCCCCTACGTTGGAGGTGAGGATGATGATGGTGTTCGCGAAGCTGACCTTGCGACCGAGAGAATCGGTGAGCGACCCTTCCTCCAGCACCTGCAGCAGCAGGTTCATGACGTCGGGGTGGGCTTTCTCCACTTCATCGAAAAGAATGACCGCGTAGGGGCGGCGGCGCACCTGCTCCGTGAGCTGGCCGCCTTCATCGTGCCCCACATAGCCGGGGGGCGAGCCAATCAGGCGGCTGGTGCTGAACTTCTCCATGTACTCACTCATATCGACCTGAATGAGTGCCTCTGCCGTGCCGAACATGATTTCGGCCAGATTGCGCGCCAGGTAGGTCTTACCCACACCGGTGGGCCCCATGAAAAGGAAGGAACCGATGGGGCGGCGCGGGTCTTTGATGTCGGCCCTGCTGCGGCGCAGAGCACGCGCAATGGCGGAGCAGGCGATATCTTGCCCGATGACCTTGCTCTTGAGCTCATCTTCCATGTGCAGGAGCTTTTCGGTATCCTTCTGCTCCATGCGTGAGAGGGGAATGCCGGTCCACTTCGAGATGACAGCCATGATATCCTCATCCGTGACTTCCTGGCGGGCGGCGTTCATTTGCTCTTTCCATTCATCCACCTCGGTGCGGAAACTGCTGTCGAGCGCTGCAATGCGGTCGCGCAGAGCGGCGGCTTTCTCAAAATCCTGAGCAGCAACGGCTTTTTCTTTCTCCGTCACCATGTCACGGCGGGTCTGCTCGCGCTCCTTGAGGGCCTGCGGGCGGGTCATGAGAGCCACGCGCAGGCGGGAGCCGGCTTCATCCATCACGTCAATCGCCTTGTCGGGCAGGAATCGCCCCATGAGGTAGCGCTTGGAGAGCCCGGCGGCGGTTTCGAGCGCTTTCTCCGTGTAGTGTACGTGGTGGTGCTCCTCATAGCGCGGGGCGATGCCCTTGAGAATGAGTACGGTGTCTTCCACGCTGGGCTCGCCGACCTGTACCTGCTGGAATCTGCGTTCGAAAGCGCCGTCTTTCTCGATGTGCTTGCGGTACTCGTTGAGCGTTGTGGCGCCGATAGCCTGCAATTCACCGCGCGAGAGCGCGGGCTTGATGATGTTGGAGGCATCCATCGTTCCCTCGGCCGAGCCGGCACCGATGAGGGTGTGCATTTCATCGATGAAGAGGATGATGTTTTTCTCGCGCAGTATCTCCTCCATGATAGCCTTCATGCGCTCCTCGAACTGGCCGCGGTACTTGGTGCCGGCGACCATGAGCGCGAGGTCGAGCGAGATGAGTTTCTTGTCCAGCAGGAACTCGGGCACATCGCCGCTGACAATCATCTGAGCCAGCCCTTCCACGATAGCGGTTTTGCCCACACCGGCCTCGCCCAGCAGCACGGGGTTGTTCTTCGTGCGGCGGCAGAGAATCTGGATAACGCGCTCCAGCTCAGCCCGGCGGCCGATGACGGGGTCCAGCTCGCCGCGGGCGGCACGGGCCGTGAGGTCGCGGCCGAAGGCTTTCAGGGCAGGGGTGCGGGTACGCCCCTCGGCGGGTGAGTTATTGCCGCTGTTCACGCCGCTGGTGTGCAGGAAGGCGTTGGCGTCGTCTTCTTCGTCGTCATCACGGCGGCGGGGCGGGGTGCCGTTGTCATTCTGCGGGGTGTCGAATTTGGGGTCGATTTCGCGCATGACACTCTGGCGGGCGGAATCGTAGGTCAGGCCGACTGCGTGCAGGGCATCACAGGCCAGCCCGCCTTCGTCTTTCAGGAAAGCCAGCAGCAGGTGCTCGGTGCCCACGTAGGTGTGGCGCAGCTCGCGGGCTTCGCTACCGGCCAGTGTCAGCAGGCGCTTGACCCGGGCGGTGTAGGGCAGTGAACCATCCGTGCCGGCAGAATCGCCGGCAACCATGGATTCTTCAATCTTGCTGGTCAGTTCGCGTATGTTCACACCGGCATTTTCCATCACGGTCACTGCTACACCCTGACCGAGTTTGAGCATGCCGAGCAGCACATGCTCGGCACCTATGTAATTGTGGTGAAAGCGGTCGGCCTCTCGGCGCGCGAGGTTGAGTACCTGCTGAGCTCTGGGGGTGAAGTTATTCATATATTGCTGTTGAAAGTTTTTGAGAAAAAGTATGGGTGGAATGTGTGTCAGGCACCGGGGGCTGTGTGCAGGGTGGTGCGGTTTAAGAGAGCCTGTATAGCCTTGCTGCGCGATTTTTCAGGCTCGGTAGCCTGCCGTGGGTAGGCTCGCTCCGGGATGGTGCAGCCGGTAGCGTAATCCCCACCGCGTATGAGTTGCCCGGCCAGTTCGCAGAGCAGCTCTTCCTCCGTGCCTTCCGTGGGGCTGATGAACCGGCAGCTGACCCCCAGCCGCAGCATGGAGATAGCCTCCACCCACTCTTGCTGAGTCAGCGTGCAGGCATAGCGCAGCAAGCCATAGCTGCGGTTCACTCGGTCTGCCAGGAAATGGTCACCCAGGCGGTGCATATCCATCAGGCGGTCGCGCACCTGGTTTTCGCGCTCGGCCAGGCGGTAAATGACATCGCGCAGGTGGTCGGTGATTTCGCCCAGGGTGCCGTAAATAGCCGGGGCTGTGTACACAACGTAGGTGTTGCCGCATTCTTCACCGTACTGCGGGTAGAACGGCGCGATATTGAGCTGTAGTTTATCGATAGCGCGGTTGACCTGCGGCATCATGTTGGAGAGCGTCAGGGCCGGCAAGTGCAGCACGGCGTAGAGCTGCACACCTTCGCCCGCTTCGTTGGGCAGGCTGGTCAGGTAGCCGTTCTGCGGGGTGGCGGCGAACTCGAGCTCTTTACCCAGGGCTGTGGGCAGGCGGTGCAGGCGCTCGGTAAGGGCCCGGAAATCATGCCCGCTGTTGAAACTGTGTATCACCAGGTGCTCTTCTTCATTCACCATCACAACCGTGTCTTGTCGTTTGTTGATGATGAGGTGGCACCCATCCTGACGGGCGGCCATGCAGGGCGAAATCTGGCGGCGCTCCAGGAGCGCGCGGCGCATGCCGTAGTCCAGCTCGTTCATTTCGGCACAGTGCGCACTCTTGAACCCGGGGCAGCGCAGAATGGCCGGCAGCAGCAGGTCCGCCACCGCCCGGCGACTCTCGGCCGTGCTCCACCCGGGGAAGGCGTGACCACGCAGATTACGCACCAGGCGACCCATTACACCCAGAATCACATCGTTCGCGCTCCCGACCCGGCGGAACCAGGGCGGGCAGGTATTGAGTATACTTTCCGTATTGAATGCCATGTTTCAGTGAGTGGGGGGGGCTGCGTCAGTTCAGGTTCTTGAGCTCATCGCGCAGGCGGGCAGCGGTTTCGTAATCTTCGCGGGCGATAGCGGCCTGCAGCTGTTGCTCCAGCTTGCTGCGGCGCACCGGGGCGGATTCTGCGGCGGCCCCCATGTCCGAAGGTGCCTCGGCCTCGCCGGCCGCGGTGGCCTCCGCTTTGATTTCATCTGCAAACACGCTGTAGCAGTCCGCGCAGCCCAGTCTCCCGCTGCTGCGGAAATCCTCCAGCTTAAAGTGACACACCGGGCACTCGGTGAGCATGTCGCCCCCACGCGAGCGGCGCTCTGCCTGTGCAGGCTGCTCTGATTCCGCATGGTTGATGAGTTCGCGCACCAGCTTGTCAACCTTTTGTTTGAAAACCTCCGGGAAAAACTTCTCGGCAAAGGTCAGGGATTGAGGGTCGAAGAGTCCCTTTTCGCGGGCACAAGTCTCGCACAGTGCCAAATCAGATGTTTGGCCGTTGATGATTTGTGTCAGGTATATGGAGGCGCGTTTTCCGCAAATCTGGCATTTCTTCACGCCCGCCATTATATCACGCATACGCGCTGCGCGGCTAGTCTGTGTCGTGTCTTTTTGTGTCAGCACGGCGCAGCTGTGAACATGCACCTATGCTACACCGGCGGCTTTTTTCGCGGTCGGGTATTGAACAATCAGGGCTTGACATTGCGGGGCTCACACTGTATGCTGTGCACACGATGATGAAATTTGCGCGTTACATTCTACCGGTCGGACTGCTGCTGCTCAGCCCCGTGACTGAGGCGGTTGAGGTAATCTTGTCAGGCGGTGTGGCCCTGAAGTCATGGGAGCACCTGCGTGGCCCCTCCGCGCATGACAACTGGTGGGCCAACTTCATCCGCGCGGCAACAGTGCAGATGGACATGACCCGCCGCAAGAAACCGCAAGAATCCATCGTCTGGATTGTGTACCGTCCCTCTTACATTACCCGTGGCCGTGAAGATGGTAAGGATTACGTGGGCATGATTCGTGAGCAGGCCACCAAGCGCAATGCCCGTCTGGTGCTGGTAGATACCGCAGATCAGGCCTTTGCTGCCATCAACGGTGCTGCCCGCGGGGCGGATAAAATCAACTCTTTCTACTACTTCGGGCATTCGAATGCACATGCGTTCATGCTTGAGTACAGCAACGACATCATCGGTGCCTCGACTCAGTGGATGCATGAGGACGATTTGGGTGCCAAAATCAACCGAACTGTTTTCGCACCCGACGCACGCTGCCGCAGCTTCGGTTGCTATACCGGTAACAGCATGAGCGCCAAGTGGTTCAAGGCTGTAGGTGTGCCTCTTTGGGGGAACACGGAGGCCACCCGCTATCACCCCGTCAGCAACGGTTGTCTGCCCATGGGGAACGGCCGCTGGGTGCGCTGAGCCATTAAGCAGGGTGTTTAAAATCAACAAAAAAGCCGCCAATCAGGCGGCTTTTTCTGTAATGCTTTTCAGTCGGGGCGACAGGATTCGAACCTACGACATCCAGCTCCCAAAGCTGGCGCTCTACCAGGCTGAGCTACGCCCCGTGTTTTCCGGAAGGGTGAAATCCGGGCAAAAAAATAATGGCTCGGGACGGGATCGAACCGCCGACACGCGGATTTTCAATCCGCTGCTCTACCAACTGAGCTACCGAGCCATTCTTGCAAGCCGTTGTTTCCAACGGGGTGCGCCGCAAGTATACACGTTTCTGATGCGTTTGGCAAGTAAAAAATGAAGAAAAATGTAATTTTTTTTATTCTTTGTGCAAAAGCCACTGAAATACAGCGATTAAAAGAAAAGTAAAAAAATGCGGTCTATGGCTGAAGTGCAGGGGAGATGCGCCTTTTTGTAAGCAATTGTAGAAAAATCGGCCCGAAATGAATAAAAAGATTGCAATCAGAGCGTCGACATCGTATACTATCTCTGCATGGTAGAGAATATTCTGTACATTGTCGCGGCATACCTGATAGGTTCCGTCCCGTTTGGGTATCTGGCCGGGAAGCTCAATGGCATCGATTTGCGTGAGCACGGGTCGTGCAACATAGGCGCGACCAACGCGGTGCGGGTGTTGGGGAAGGCATGGGGGATTCCCGTGTTCGTGTGTGACTTTCTGAAGGGGCTGCTGCCGCTGCTTTTCATGAAGTGCCACTTGGGTGGTGATGTCACGGCCATGAGCGCTGCTGACATGGGCTGGTTCCTGGGGGTGATGTTTGCGTTGGTACTGGGGCACACCTATACCTGTTTCCTTGGGTTTAAGGGGGGCAAGGGCGTGGCGACCACGGCCGGCTGCATGTTTGCATTTTCGCTGACTATCGGTTTGTCGATATTGGCCACCTGGATTATCATGATGGTGCTCACGCGCTACGTGTCGCTCTCCAGCATGGTGGCCGGTCTGGTTTTGGTGCTTACGGCAGCGTGGGAGTTCTGGTGGCAGGATTCCGCCCTGAGCGTGGCTGACGGTATGGCCCTGGGCTTGCTTTTCCTGATTTTTGCTCTGGTGGTCTACAAGCACCGCAGCAACATCGTGCGCCTGTGCAACGGTACCGAACCTAAAGCTTTCTCAAAAAAATCCAAGTGATATGATAACGACTTTCAAGAAAACAGCAATCATCGGCGGCGGTGCCTGGGGTACTGCTCTGGCTCTTACGGCAAGCTACAGCGGCGGTGATGTGGTGCTGTGGACCTACCGCGAGGAGGAGGCCGCCCTCATCCGCGAGACTCGCCACAGCCTGTGCCGTGTGACCGGTGCCAAGCCGTTGCCGCAGAATGTGTTGGTGACCAGCAGCTGGGCAGATGTCGCCGGCGCTGATTTGGTTATCGTGGTGGTGCCCAGCGTGGTCATGCGCAGTGTGGCCAAGAGCCTGGCGGAGGCCGGTCTGGCTTCGAATGCCGTGGTGGTGAGCTGCTCCAAGGGTATCGAGAAAGATACCAACCTGCTCATGACGGAAATCCTCAGCTCCTCGCTCAACTGCCCCGTCGGCGCTCTTTCCGGGCCCAATCACGCGGAGGATATTGTGCTTGAGCTGCCTAGCCTTACTCTGGTGGGCTTTGAAGATGAAGATGTCGCACGCTCGGTGCAGCAGCGCATGAGCACCCCCTACCTGCGCGTGTACACCACCACCGATGTGGTGAGCATGCAGATTGGCGGCGCCATTAAGAATGTTTTTGCTCTCGCCAGCGGTATTTGCGCCGGTCTGGGGCTGGGGGATAATGCTCGCGCCGCCTTGGCTACGCGCGCCCTGGCTGAGATGACCCGCCTGGGCCTGGCTCGCGGCGGCCGAATGGAGACCTTCATGGGGCTTTCCGGCATGGGTGACCTGGTGGTGACCTGCTATTCCGAGCACAGCCGCAATCTGACGGCCGGGCGCATGATTGCGCAGGGCGTGCCTGTCAGCGAGTGTCAGGAGCGTATCGGGCAGGTGGTAGAGGGTATACCGAACACCATCTCCTCGTATCAGCTTGCCCGCAAGCTCGGCGTGCGTACCCCGCTGACAGATGCCATGTACGAGATTCTCTACTGCGGCAAGCCTGCCCGCCAGGCGCTGGAGGAACTCATGACCCGCGACCTGCGCGCGGAGAATGTGAAAGATTGACCTCGCCCGTAATATAAGCCGTTCCGCCCGACTGTTTGAGCCATGAGTGCCGAAGCGCCTGAGAACCTGTGGTTGGCTGAGTTGTGGCTGCAGAACCGTGACCGACTGGTGCGGCTGATTGCCACGCGTATGTCGCCGGTGCTGCTGCGGCGTATGAGCCCCGATGATGTCGCGCAGGAAACCTACCTTGCCTGCGGGCGGCGCATGAAGTTCCTGCAAGAGCACAGTGATGTGCCCGTGTTTGTCAAATTGCGCAAGCTGGCTCTGCAGACCATTACCGACATGGAGCGCAAGCATCTTGCCGCCGGTAAGCGAGATGCTATGAAAGAGAGTTGCCTGGCCGAGAGCGATAATGATGTGTCGGTCAATGCGCTCTCGCGCTTCGCAGATTCTCTGGTCGGCCCCCGCACCCACTTGGAGCGCATGGAGCTGCTGGAACAGACCCGCCGTGCCATGCGCGAACTGCCTGAAAATGACCGCGAAATTCTGGAGTTACGCCATTTCGAGGAACTCAGCAACACCGAGTGTGCCGCAGCCCTGGGCATAGAGCCCAAGGCCGCCAGTATTCGTTATGTGCGCGCCCTTAAGCGCATGAAAGAGCTGCTCGGCAACGTCGGGGTATGACTGAGGCGCAGAAAGAGGAACTCGTTGCAACCCTGGCCGAGGAATTTCTGGAATCCGTGCGCGAGGGCGGGCGGGCCGATGTCGCAGCCTATGCAGCTGCTCACCCTGAGTGCGAGGACGAGTTGCTTGAAATCCTGCCGCTTATGCTGGATGTGGAGGGCGTGGGCCGCAGCGCTCAGCCACCTGCGCCGGTGCTGGCTCACTACCCCGAGCGTCTGGGTGACTACCACCTGTTGCAGCGTATAGGCAGTGGTGGCATGGGGACGGTGTTCCGGGCGCGCCAGGAATCCCTGCACCGCGAGGTAGCGGTTAAAATTCTGGCACCATCGTGGAGCACGGATTTGCGGATTACGGATGCCTTTGAGAATGAATCCCGCGTGTTGGCCGGGCTGCGCCATACCAACATAGTCGAGGTTTTCGGTGCCGGTCATGAAGGCCCCTATCGTTATTATGTGATGGGCTTGGTGCACGGGCAGGGGCTCAGCGCCGGGCGACTGGGCGCCGCTTTCCCCGGCGTGCCCTATGAACAGGCGGTGGCCCGTGTGGGTGTGCAGGCGGCCAATGCGCTCGCCTTTGCCCATGCTCATGGGGTGATTCACCGCGACATTAAGCCGGGGAATCTGCTTATGGGCAACGATGGTGTGTTGCTGGTGAGTGATTTCGGTCTGGCGACCATTTTGAATGCCGGTGAGAGTGCCCCGCTTGTCGCCCAGAGTCAGGATGGCACGGTGCGCTACATGGCCCCCGAGCGCCTGAAGGGCGAGGCCGATACGTTCGCCGGCGATCAGTACAGCCTGGGGCTCACGCTCTACGAGCTTCTTACCCGCCAACCGGTCTTCCGTGAACACGAGGCAGGGCGTCTGGTGCAGGCTATTTGCTCTGACAGCTTGCCCCCTCTCAAGGGGTATGGTGAGCTGGGGGCTGTGGTGAATAAGGCCGTGGCCTTCAATCCGGCCAATCGCTATGAGAGCATGCAGGCCATGGCAGATGACCTGCAGCGTGTGCTTGATAGCGTACCGGTGAAAGCTCGCCGCGCTTCTCTGTGGAGCCGCTATCGCCTGTGGTTGCGCCGTCGACCGGCTGCGGCCATGTGGTGCCATGTAGCGGGCGGATTGCTGCTGCTGCTCTATGCCACCATTACCGTGGCATACGCGCATGTGAAGAGCGCTCTGCGCAGTGAGAATGTGCAGCGTGAGCGCGCCGAGCTCAATGAACAGATTGCAGACTCTACCTTGCAGCGAATCTTTGCCGCCATGGTCAGTGATAGCTCCGCCGAAGCGGATTTCCTGCCGCCATCGCGTGCTGATGTGCGACTGCTGCAGGACATCATGCCCTATTACGAGCAACTTGCAGGGCAGGCGGAGAGCGGCGGCGCCAAGGTGACTGAGGCTTGCGCCATTCTTGCCACCATTGCTCTGAAAACGGGCGACTATGGCATGGCTGAGCAGTATTTTCGCCGTGTGACCGCCTCTGCCCAGCCCGGGAGTTATGAGTATGTGGTGGCTACCTGTGGGCTGGCCTCGGCTATTTTTGCGCAGGAAAAGCCCGAGCGCTATCGAGAGGCAGGCAGGCTCATCTTCGCTCTCGAAAAACAGGTGCCCCTCACGGCGGATTTTGAAACCCGCCTGGAGCTTGTTCGGGCTCTGCAGGTTGCTGCCCGTCATGTTCGTCCTCGGGAATTCGGGCCGCTCTCAGCTCCGGCAGCCAGCAAACAACAGAAACGCCGTGACATGGCCGAGGCTGTGCTGGGCTCTCACGGCAGCATTACTGAGCGCGCGGCCGACATGCTTGCCCGGCTGCTGCAAGAACAACCGGCGAATGTCGCCGTACGCCTGTTGCAGGTGGAGCTGTTGGCCCGCAGCCGCAGCGCCGCGGTGCAGCAAGTGCTTGCCCCCAATGGTGAAACCCCGCTTGCTCTGCTGGAAAAGCTGCTGGCGGAGCAACCCGGGTCAGAGGAACTCAAACGGGCCTATGTTCGCTTGGCCGTCATGCCGCGGCGTGGTTCTGCTCCGCTCCCTCAACCGAGTCTTGCCGCTAACTATGCTCAGGAACTGCTTGCAACATCAGCTGCTGACAGTGAGTTGATTATGTTGTTCCTTTCTGCCCGCGACCTCTACGCCCGGCAACTCGCGGCCGATGGGCACGCCGAACAGGCCCGCAGCGAGCGTGAGCGCACCCTCGGCATCCTCTCTTTTGTCACTGCCCGCAGCGATTTTACCCCCGCCATGCGCGATAAACTTGTGCAGTGGGTCGCTATGCACAATCTCCATGGTGATGCCGCCGCTCAACATGAGCAGGAACTGCGCACCTTGTTGAAAGACTATGACTCTGAGCGCATCAAAGCCCTGCGCGACAGATTACTGCGCATGCGCCGCGCCCCGCAGCGCTACCCCTCCCGCCGCTTCCGCCGGGGCCGCAGTGCTTACCCGTCATCTCCCTCTGACAAGTAAAGCCCCGCCGAATGGTGAGCCGACGAAGACCGCAGCATGGCTCGAAGTGCGCCATTGCGTCACCGTTCAAATAAAAGCTTGCAATGAAGGGCGGGAACTGTTACTATGTGCGCGCAGGTTGCTCCGGTAGCTCAGTTGGATAGAGCACGAGCCTTCTAAGCTTGGGGTCCCGCGTTCGAGCCGCGGCCGGAGCGCTGACAAAAAGCCACCGTTCTTTCGGAACGGTGGCTTTTCAAATTCGGGTGGTGGTCTTCAGAGGTGGGCACGCAGTAGCTCTTCGCACTCAGTATGGCCGAGTTGCCGTGCCAGCCGGTGAGCGGCAAGCAGGTAGGGGCGCAGTTGCTCGGGCAAGCCTGATTCCGCCTACTCTACTCCATGTGTAGTATGCCCCGCTGCCGGGCTGATGTCAAGCCCGTACGTTGAGAAAAAAATCAGAAAAAGAGAAATTCCAACAGCCGGGGGCATCAGAACCGACATTCGGAACTGCGGAGGGCGCGTATGCCCTGTTGGCGGGCGAGTATGCGCAGCTCGCGGTCATTGGTGATGAGTATGCTGCCTTTGTGGCGGGCTGCGGTTCGCAGCAGCACGGTGTCGGCGATGGTATCCTTGGCAGTGCCGTTGTTTTCGAGCCTGAATTGTCTGCCGAGCTCATTCTGCAGGCGCTCGATGCGCGACATGCCCAGCTGAGCAATCTGGCGCTTGGCTTCGTTCTTGCTCAGGCCCTTGAGCTCGCCGAGCACGATGTTTTCCAGCAAGATAATCCAGCCTTTTTTCTTTACCTGCCGCTCCAGGTGCCCGAACCAGGGCCGCAGCTTGTCATCCATCCAGACGTTGGTGTCGATGAGGATGACGGTTCCTCCGCTCATGCCGCTGCGTTTTCCGTAGCGCAGTCGGAGGATGAAGAGGGCGATGATGGCCAGGGTAACGCCCAGCCAGTATTTCCTCAGCCAGAAAAGTAAGTATATGTTCGGCCCGCCATCCGTCACGCCGTTCTGTGCGGCGCGTGCCCACCAGCGCTCGGCTTTCGCCGGGTCGGTGTAGGCCATATCGTCTGCCAGCATTTCCTGGTAGTGACCGGCGGTCATCCCGGTGCTGTTGAACAGCTGGGTTTGTGCCTCGATGTCACCGTTGGCGGCGGCTTCATACAGGCGCTCCAGCGAGGAGGGTTCCTTCTCGCTGCAGCTGAGCAGAAACATGCTCAGTATGAGAGCTGTGAGCAGGCAGAGGTACTTCTTCATGGTGGGCGGAGAAAAGCGCGCGCTCCGGGAAAGAGCGCGCGCTTTGAAGTATGATTTCAACAGTGGAGATTACTTCAGAATCATCTTGAAGTCCACCACAACGGCACGGTCTGCGGTTACGAGCACGGGGTTACCGTCGATGGCGGTAATCTCGGGAATCTCGAGCACGAGCTTCTGTACCTTGGCAAGGGTGTCAGCCAGCGGGCCAACGGCCTTGGGAGCCTCACCGCGCACACCGTTGAGAATGGTGCCGACCTTGGTCTCCTTAATCATGTCGGAGAAGTCGTCGGCGGGCAGGATGCGCATGGTGGTGTCGCGCATTACCTCGGTGTAGATACCACCGGTACCGAATACCATGACGCGGCCGAAGTTGTTGTCGGTGTTCACGCCGATGATGGTCTCGGTAGCCTTGGTAATCATCTCCTGGATGAGCACGGAAGCGCCCTTGAGCTGGAACTTGGTGATGGAGCCCCACAGACCCTCCCAGGCCTCGTTGAAGGAAGCCTCATCGTTGATGTTGAGGTAGATACCCTTCATTTCAGTCTTGTGCAGAGCATCGGGAGCGGAGAGCTTGAGCACCACAGCGTTCGGGAAGATGGTCTTGCAGAAAGCAAGAGCTTCTTCCTTATCGGTGAAGTTGCCGCACTTCGGGTAGTCGATGCCGTAGTGGTCCATGAGCATGTTCACCGTTTCCTGGGGCAGAGAAGCCAGACCGGCTTCC
>JAZRKM010000073.1:0-10393 GCA_045646325.1 Akkermansia sp.
CATCCTGCAGCACCAGCACACCCTCCACCTTGTCTTCTTTCTGCTTCATGCTCATCTTGATACCGGACTTGCTGCCGCCAATGGTATCGTTACAGCATTCGCCCTGCCACACACCCTCTGCCGAATCGGAACAGGCCGGAAGCAGACAGGCCAGCGCCACCACACTCATCATATTGAAAAGAGATTTCATCGTAAGCACGACTTCCATTCTACACCCGGCGGGCTGAATAGCAAGAAAAAGTTAGCGCAAATTGTGTGTGCGGCAGGAATAGCAAGAAACCGGCAGGTTCCTGAGAACCTGCCGGCCTTGTCAAATAGGCTTTGGCGATACCTGAGCTATTAGATGCTGTCACCCAGCTTCTTCATAGCCTCGGCGGCGCGGTTGGAGTAACCCCATTCGTTGTCGTACCAGCCGCAAACCTTCACCATGTTGCCGCCCACCACATAGGTGAAGCCGGCGTCAAAGATGCAGGAGTGGGGGTTGGAAACGATGTCCTGGAGAACAAGGTCCTCTTCGGAGTACTCGAGGATGCCCTTAAGCGGACCCTCGGCAGCTTCCTTCATGGCAGCGTTCACTTCTTCAACGGTCACGTCGCTCTTCAGCACGGCCACGAAGTCGGTCAGAGAACCGGTGGGGGTGGGCACGCGGAAGGAAGCGCCGTTGAGCAGGCCCTTCAGCTGGGGAATCACCTCACCGATAGCCTTGGCAGCACCGGTGGTGGTGGGGATGATGTTGATAGCGGCAGCGCGCATACGACGGGGGTCGCTGTGCGGCAGGTCGAGGATGCGCTGGTCGTTGGTGTAGGAGTGGATGGTGCTCATCATGCCCTTCTCAATGCCCCACTTGTCGTTGAGAACCTTAACCATGGGGGAAAGGCAGTTGGTGGTGCAGGAAGCGTTGGACACGATGTTGTGCTTCTCAGCATCGTACTCGTCGTCGTTGATGCCGATGCAGAAAGTCAGGTCGGGGTTCTTGGCGGGAGCGGAGATAAGAACCTTCTTGGCGCCGGCCTTGATGTGACCCTCAGCCTTCTCACGAGCGGTGAAGAGACCGGTGGACTCGAGCACAACGTCAACACCCAGCTCAGCCCAGGGGAGCTGATCCGGACCCAGCATACCGCCAACAATCTTGATGGCGTGGCCGTTCACAACGAGGTTGTCACCGTCGATCTCGATGGTGCCGTTGAACTTGCCCTGCGTGGAGTCGTACTTAAGCAGGTGAGCGGTGGTAGCGATGGGGGTAAGGTCGTGGATGGCAACAACCTTCTCAAGCTCAGTCTGGGACATGGCGCGAAGCACGTTGCGACCAATGCGACCGAAACCGTTAATAGCGTATTTAGCCATAATAGTGAGGATGTATTCTTTAAGTTGATTGTTCCCCGCTAAGCCACCCGGCCCAGCAAGGCATGCGCCTATATTACCCCCGCTTGCCCTCTGAGTCAACACAAATTTCATTCCAACCCTCGAAAAATCGCGTCAGAGCCAGCCTCCCGGCCGCCTCCTCCCCTTGTTATCCTCTCCATTTCTGTGACAGCATACACTTCTTCTCTTGACAGCAGCCCCAAGCTATGGCAGTATGGGCGCACGCTCTCGCAGCATGGCTCCGTCGTTCAATGGATAGGACAAAGGTTTCCGGTACCTTCGATGTGGGTTCGATTCCCGCCGGGGCTATTCATCAAACGCCCGGTTTCGCCAATGAAACCGGGCGTTTATTCATGTTGAATAACTTAAACCGCAGGACTGCCAGCCGTTTATACTTTACAAGATGAGCCCTACATGCTAGGCTAACGGCAAGCCAATAACGATATCGACACAACCTATGAACACGCCCGACTTTCGACAATTTATCGGCTGGGAGCGCCCGGCCATTGAACTTGTAGCTGAAAAGCTGGAAGATCTGCAGAAAAACGCTCCCGACACCTTTCGACGCGCCACAGTAGTGGTGCCTACCAGTGAAAGCGGTCGCCGTCTGCGCGAATATATGGCAGAAAAGGCGGGAAAACCCATCCTGATGCCGCGAATTATCCTCACCAACCAGCTTATCCCCACGAAGGGAGAACACGTAGCCTCAGACATGGAAACACTGGCAGCCTGGCTGCAGGTGCTGGCTGCAGATGGAGCTGACCCGGTGGCGCAATATGCGCCGCTCATTCCTCGCCGCCCGGAGACGCACCGCGAGCGCTGGGCGGTCGGCGTGGCGCACAAACTGATGGCTCTGCGCACTCGCTTGGAACAAGAGGAGGTGGAGATTGATGACGTAACCGGCTTGCTTTGCAAGCGGGAGGAAGCCGTGCAAGCGGAATTGAATAAGCTTGCGGCGGGGGAAGACGCGGCCCGCCAGTCACTGCTTGCCCGCAAAGCGGTGTTTGCCAATGAACAAGTGCGCTGGCGCCGGTTGGGCGAACTGTTTAACAGGGTGGATGCCCGACTGAAGGGGAAAACCCTCACAGAATTTCAGGCTGATTGGTTGAAGACCCCTTCCCTCCCCGGAAACAGCAAGCTGCTTATTATGGCCTGTGTGCCGGAGTTTTCTCCGCAAATCAAGACTTACCTGCGCCGCCTGTACCGCAATGCCGGGGTGCGTGTGGAAATCTGGGTACACGCACCGAAGGAAGAAGCCGCTCATTTCGATGCCTTTGGGCTGCCGTTGGAGGAATCCTGGTGTGCAAGAGAGATAGACATACCGGATGCACTGGTCTTCACCGACGCGAAGAAGGAGGTGGTGGACAATTCACGCTCCACCATTCACCTGACGGATGATGCAGAGAGCATGGCTGCGGAAGCTGTACGGTTGGCCGGGGGATTGCGTTCGGATGAGGTGGTTCTGGCCACGGGTAGCACGGATTTCAGCCCAGCCCTGTTAAATGCCTTTGCCTCTCCGGAAGTTGGCATGGGGTGGCAGCTGAATGCGCCCGAGGGGCGTTCGCTTCGTACGACAGAGTTGGGCAACCTGCCGGAGCTGCTGGCAGATTTTTGCGCTGCAAGAAACGGAGACGGAATTACATCTGACAAACAGGGCGGCATGCCTGAGCTGAATGCCTTTGTAGCCTTGCTTTGCAACAGAACCTTACAGCAAGTGCTGTATGCTGATACCGAAGTCATGGCCAATTTGCAGAGCCATATCGAGCAGTTACGCTCCGTGTTGCTACCGGCGTCCGTACAGTCGCTTTGTGATTTGCTGAATCCGGCTTTAGAATTGCCTGTTAAAGCATATCGCAGTTTGCAGGATGTAGCAGCGGAGCGGAATGTAACCTATTGGGAATTTGCCCTCGGGGTTCGTGAGTTTGCCGAAAATTGCTGTCAGATTCAGTGTTTACCGAATCAATTGAAGAAGTTGGCGTCGCGGGTGACGGAAATATATACCGACTCTGCGTTGAAACCTTTTGCGGATAAGTGCTGCAAGAGCATTCGTTCCCTGTTGGATAAGAAGCTGTTGGGCAAAATCAGCAACCCGGCCATGCTGCTGGAGGTGCTGCGCTACGAGGTGCAGAATCTCGGCGGCGGTCAGTCACGCCATGAGTCATTTGTCGGTAACGTGATAGGCTGGAGAGAACTTACATATACCCGGGGCAAGAGGGTGATTATATGTGCCATGCATGACGGCTGTATCCCAGAGCCTGTGGCAAATGACGAGTTCCTGCCGGAATCGCTCTGCCGTGAATTGAATATCAAGCATGAGCCTTTCCGAATCGCTCGCGATTCCTATCTGCTTACGGCTTTGCTGAAAAGTCATCCGAATGGTGCCGTTCACTTTGTGACGGCGCGACAGAACCCGGACGGCAGCGGTGCGGCGCCCTCCGGGCTGCTCCTGCGCTGCGAAGCACAACTGCCCTACCGTGCCCGCGCCTTCTTTGCGGAATCCACCGGGGTGGCCGCTTTCCCGCCGGTGCCGATTTATTCCTTGCGAACCGCCCGTACCCAAGAACTGCCGGGTGGAAAATTACAGCCCGGCATGATGGAAAGTATCGAGCAGATTGCCCCCGGGAAAACGAATCCTTTCCTCAATTCCGCGAAAACGTACTCACCCTCCTCTCTGGAGCTGTTCCTGCAATGTCCGTTTACATTCTGGTTGAAACATCTCTACAAACTGGATGCCGGGGAGGTGTACGATGATGAAAAGAGCGAACTGGAGAGCAATGAATACGGTACGCTCGTCCATGCTGTTCTGGAGTCCACCGTCAAGCAGTTTTCGACGGAAGAACAACTCAGAGCCGCCTTCCCGGCTGCCCTTTCTGCGAACGAATTGACCGAGGCTCTCAACCAGCGCATGATAGACATTGCCCGGAGTGAATGGGAGCGGGTTTATCTTCTGTTCACCGAGCGCGGTGTACAGCCCCTACCCATGGAGGTGCTGTTGCGGAATGTGGAGGGGACCATGGAGGCTTTTGCCCGCCAACATGTGGAAGATTTGCTCAGCGGCTGGGAGAACATTGCGTGTGAATACACGCTCAAACCGACATTGACTCTTTCCAACGGAGAAACGGTCAAATTCCGCATGGTGGCAGACCGCATAGACCGCCACCGCAGCGGGCACTGGCGAATTATTGATTACAAGACCTCACCGGATGATAAAAAGCCGCTTAAAGTTCATTTCGAATTGCTGGACAAGGGAGAGGAATCCCCCTACTACACATTCATGAACGCCGCCGGGTACCGCTTTCCCCTGGTGGAAGCTGCGTTTAAGAAAAACACGGAGGTGCGGTACTTCCGGTGGAAGAATGTGCAGTTGATGTTGTATGCCTATGGTCTGCGGCAGCTCGATGCCAAGGATATTCGCAGCGACCTGCAGGCTGAATCTCTGGCCGGAGTCATGCCTGATTTAATTTATTACAATTTGCAGAGCAACAACCGGAGCATGCCCTGCTATCCGCTTCTGCTATCCGGGCAGTTGGAGCAGTTCTATGTCGGTAAATCCAAGGGAACATTTAAGCAGACTCCGGAGGAATTGCTGGGGAATGCCATGGTGACGGTGGATTCTGCCATCCGCATGATTCGGGACGGCAAATGTCTTTTCTCTGCCGAATCGCTGAAACTGAAGACTCGACCGTTTTCCCGCCTGACCGGCGATACCTGGGACAAGAATGCACCTCGATTCGGGGCGGTTTCACCAACAGCGGATCCCCGTTCCATGTTCAACCTCCCGGAACTTAACATCTAATCCCTTTTTACCCCATGAGCGAAACCAATCAACGCCCCCTCATTTATCACACCACCAGTTCCCTTATCTCGGCCTCTGCCGGTACGGGAAAAACCTATCAGCTGGCCTCGCGTTATATCGCCCTGCTGATGTTAGGTGTGGCACCGGAGAAAATCATAGCCCTGACCTTCACCAAAAAGGCCGCCGGTGAGTTCCGTAGCCGAATCCTGCACGCCCTGGCGGAAGGCGCCTGTTGGAAACCGGCGGAAGATGATAAAGATGCCCGCAATCCCTTGGCTGTCCGAGTCTGGGAAATCTGGAGCGGTCATACCCAGAAATCCCGCCGAGAATGTGAACCGCTGGCCAATGATACCCCGCTGCTGCCGGCGACTGTCCCCTTGGTGAAACGCGCTGCGGCAGAAGGCAAATACCCGGAGGAGCTGTACGCCGACCCGCAGGAGCAGGCCTTGCGGGATTATCTTGAGCTACCGGTACAGGATGCCGCAGAGTTTGGCAAGCTGCTGCAGAAAGTAATTCAGGTGATGTCTAAACTGGAACTTTCTACGATTGACAGCTTTTTCAATACACTGGTTACTTCCAACAGTCTGGAATTGGGGGTCAACTCCGTTTCTGCGCTCGACCCGGCAGATGCAGCGAAGGAGCAACGCGCGACAATAGATGACTATCTGCACGCTCGAACCGCCGAGCAGTCTCAGCGCGAGGAGTTCCTGAAGCTTTTTGCTGACCTGACCGGCGGAAAGGGCACCAAAACGATTTCCCGTTTGGAAAAAGAGCTGCAAAATCATCTTTCCCTGTACCGTGAAAATCCATCGGTAGATGCGTGGACTGATGTTTCTTATTTCAAGGAGCAGTGCCGTGATTTTGACGTGCTGTCAGCGGAAGAGGCGGCCGAATGGGAAAAAAGGGCTAAGGAACTGAAACTATTGCTGCGGGAGCTCGACGAAAATGACTTCCCCCGTTTCATTTATTCCGGGCTGGGCAAACTTTCCCGGCAGGATGTACCGCTTTCTGCCACCATGGAGAATTGGCTGGTGAGTCTGGTAGTTGAGGAGGAATATGAACACCTGTCCGGCACAGATAGGGTGGAGGCACTTGCCGTCTGGTTGAGAAAGAAGTTGCCCGCCAAGTTCCTGTACGATGCGCAATCACGCACGCGCAGCCTTTTCTCCCTGCTGCGTGATTATGCGGATGCGTATGAAAAGCGAATCTCCGTTTCCGGTGAATTCTCGTTTGCTGACATTGCGCGCAAAGCCCGTAAGCTCATGTCGCTGGAATGTGAGGATGCTTTGGTGGATGATTCTGCCTACTGTCGGGAGCATCTGGCCATCCGCACCGGGAAGAAGTACCAGCACTGGATGCTGGATGAGTTCCAAGACACCTCTGATGACCAGTTCGCCACCCTCTCCCCGGTGCTGGAAGTGATTGCCAATGATGCCGTGGCAGGGGAAGTCAACTTCTCCGCCTCGCACCCCCGCCCACTACCGGCCTCACTCCTTCCCTATCATGAAGACACAAGCTACTGCGTAACAGATGGCAGCCTCTTCGTGGTGGGAGATGATAAACAGGGGATTTACGGTTTCCGCACCGGTGAAACGAAAGCCTTTGAGGAGCTCAAAAACAAAGAGCAATGGAATGTTCCCGTGAAGGAGAAAAAGCTTGTCAAGAGCTATCGCTCATCCCCTGTCATCATGGGTGAAAATGGCTTTGTCAATCAGCTGTTCCGGAAATTACAGCCCGTAGAGCGACAGAGTGCAGGGGTGAATGCCGTTGATTTGGAACCGTTCACCGCACATGAGACGGCAAAGGATATTCCCGGCTATGCAGAAGTGCAGGCCATTGCACAGACGGAGGATGAAAGCGGAGAGCAAAAGAGCATGAAAGCCTGTGCTTACGAGGCCGTGTGCCGGGTCATGCGACGTTTGACCGTTGACGACAAGACGCCCATCAACGGCATGAGTATTGCCGTGCTGACCCGCTCCAACATCGATGCGGAGGCCGTGGTGAACCAGCTCCGCAACGATATGCCCCAACTCCCGGTACTGCTGGTGAAAGATACGCTGGCCGCCACCTTCTGCCCCTTGGGAGACATGCTCAGCTTCTTCTTCCGCTGGCTACTGCATCCGCATGAAAAAGTGGCTCTCAATGTTGTGAAAGCCTCATTCATGAGCTATATGTTCGCCGGAGCCGAAAGCGATAACGCAGTGTGGGCCGAAAGAAGACAGATGCTCGATGAACTGGGCTACACCCGCGTGTTGCAGGGCATTTTCCACAAGCTAGGCGAACAAGCTGACTATCAGGCTCTGCCGGAAGAACAACATCGAGCTCACCAACAGCTGATGCGTACCTGGCTGGATGCCGCGCGAGCCTTTGATGCCACGGGCGGTTCCCTGGCTGCCTGGGTACGCAGGATTTCCACGCTCAGTACACAGGGGATGGCTTCTTCCCGCTATGTGCAGGTCATGACCATGCACAAAAGTAAAGGCTTGGAGTTCGATGCCGTCATTCTTCCTTTCCTTTCTACCGATGCTGTCGACAATGAAAGCGATATGAACTATTTCCGCTCGCCGGACGGTCGTTCCCTGCTGCTTGCACCGGCCAACAAAGAGGCGCGGGCACAGTATTGGCCCGGAGCCTTCAGCGGACTGACCGACACCTGGAAACAGCGCAGCAGCCGCGAAGCGTATAACCTGCTATATGTAGCTGTTTCCCGAGCTAAACATGCCAACTATATCATCTGCCACGGCGCAGGGTTGCAGGACACGATGGCAGCCCGTTCCGTTGGCGGTCTTATTCGTCGGGCTTTCGGCGGCTCGCCGGGTAAGCTGGCGGAGGATGAGAAATTGTCCTCCATGGGAACGGAAAACTGGTACGAGGCGCTGAAAGAAAAAAACGCCGTTGCCCCGGAAGCCATGCCCACCATCCCCCTCGGCCCCGGCATTCCCCGCCGAAAGAGAGTTATCCCCTCATCCCTTGCCCATGAAGAGGATAAGAAGCAAAGGGAAGCGGAAGACAAGCCCCAAAGCCTGCAATTCTACGGCCGAAGCGCTGCTGATTTCGGCTCATCCGTGCATGAATGCTGGGAAGAAATCACCTGGTATGGAGAGAACTCGCCCCATTGGATGCAGCCGGATTTCCCCCGCACCCCCTATCAGGAAGTTGTCTACCAAGCCCTGCAACAACCGGGCGTTCGTGACCTCTTTACCCCCCGCCCCGGGCAGATGGTGTACAATGAGCAAGCCATTATCTCCGTTGACAATGAGAAGAACGAATACACCCCCGGTACCATTGACCGCCTTGTGCTCACCACCGATGCCGCCGGTAAGGTAACAGCCGCTCATATCATCGACTACAAGACCAACCGCCCGGCGCCGAAAGAAGGGTACAACGATTTCTACACATGGCTCCACGATCACTATGAAGCCCAAATGACTGCCTACCGCGAGCTTATCGCTGCGGCTTTTGAGCTCCCGTACAGCGCCATCTCCCTCACGCTAATCTCCTGCCCCAAAGGAGAACAAGCACGGGTGGTTTCGTACGAATCAGCGATATGACCCTGTAATGAAGCCCGGGCGTAATCCCGGGCTTCGCGCTTTATACGAGCAAGAAGCGACGCCCCGGGGAAAGCAACACTTCCGCCGCCCCCATGCGGGTAGGCATGAACAATTCAGCCATGCACTACCCCTATATAGCCAAGTGCCAGCAGCGGAGGCAGCGCCATGAGGGGCCAACCGATAGCGTACCACACCCCCTCGCTCACACGCCCACGCAGGAACATGAGCAGCCACACGCAGCCAACAGCACCGGCATAAACCGGGCACAAGGCGGCGATTTGCCCCCCTTCGGAAGCACGGTCTAACAGCTCCACCAAGGCCGCCATGGCAACAAGGGAACACAGCACCTGCATAGCGATACCGGGCGGCTGCAGACTGCGGCGCAGGCGGAAGAACAGGGCAAAGGCAAACACGGCAAACCAGAACGGCAGGCGCCGGCAAAAACTATAGGGATGAACACTGAAACTGTAGAACAGCCCGGGCTGCGAGCACGCCCACATCAGCGCCAGCCCCAGGCAAACGCAAACCAACAGGGAGGTATTCCGGTACGTCGACAACAGCCCTGCCACCCCACAGATAAACACCGCCACCATCAGCAGGCGCAGCAACCCGACCGGCACATGCATAACGAGGGGGAACGCCGCCGCCACCAGCACTACCACCAAAACAACAAACAGCGTGGCGGACAACCATTGCCACTCAGGGGGAAAGATATTCGCCGCAGCCGCCTCACCACGCAACCGGAAATACCGGCGCAACCGGCTGAACAAGACAGCGACCCATACCCCCAGCCCTACCATGACCGGCACATACCAAGGCATCACCACAATCTCAAACTGAGCCACATAGTAAAACACCCAGCACATCACCGCAGCCACAGCATCCGCACCGGTAGCGATGAAGAGGCGAGGGGCAGCTTGCAGGAGTTGTGGGGTTCGGTCAGGCACGGCACCGGCCATTTTCCATACAAAAGCATGTGTTAGCAAGCATTCTGCACGTCATGCGCTTTTATTAATACACATTAACACACAAAAGACATGTTTTGTACTTGCCATGGGCGGTCGGCATGCCCTATAATGACCGCATGGAATGGAATGACGGTTTCATGAGTTTGCTGCGAGACGCGGTGGCGCGCTACCATGAGCGCCCGCAGACATCCGCCCACAACTTCTTTCTGCCGGCCGAGGTTCAGCTGCTGGCTGATATGGGGTACACGCCTGAGGAAATGCACGCCTACGTGCAAGACTACGCTGTGCTCGGCGACCCCTCCCCCAGCACCATTCTGCTGATAGCGGCGGCGCGGCGCACGTTTTTCCTGACGGCTCAGCGCGGTATATCGGGCAATGCCAAGCCGGTGCGGGCCAATGACCTGCCGCCGGCAGATGATGATTTTCAGGGGATTCCCTACCTGCCGCGCATTATCCGCAAGGCGGAAGCCAAGCTGCACGGCACACTCGATGCCGGGTTGATGTACTATGATGACCAGGACCGCACCTTCCTGCGCGAGCACGGCAACATACACCCGGCTGATTTCCTGTACCTGGCCTGGACCGCCCATGGCGACAAGCAGAAGATGGTGAAGGCCGTACTCTATGCTATCAAATCTGTCTCTATTTGTTGTTTCTCATCAGGAACACTTTCATGAAATCGTTAAGGTCCCCGTCAAGCACACCCTGTGTGTCTG
>JAZRKM010000074.1:0-24376 GCA_045646325.1 Akkermansia sp.
CTCCGGCTATTGTCTGTCGTCCTACGGACTCAAAATTCCGCTCTCTATCGCTCGCCCTCACTTCGCCAAATTGCCATTTAGCGAAGGCTGCTTTATAGCATGACGTCTTTGCGGCCTTCGTTATTTTAGCGGCAAATAAAAACAGGGTATAAAAAGGGGCACCACCCCGGATTGCAGCTTGGGGTGGTGCCCGTTATAAATGGCCTGACGGTATATGTTACTTAATATCGCCGAGTGCTTCTTCGGCCAGTAGTTTGCAACCGCGAAGGTCGAGCTTGCCGGTGGCCAGCACGGGTATACCTTCAACGGGGACGAGGTACTTGGGTGCCCAGAGGGTGGGCATATCCATATCTGCCAGCATGGTGCGGATGGAAGTCAAGATTTCCTTTTCCTCAGAGCTGCGCTGGTGCTGCGGCAGAGCGGAGAGCAGTACGAGAGCCTCACCCTTCTGCGGGTCGCTCACGCCGGTGATGGCAATCTTCACGCCGTCTTCAGCGCTCAGCTCAAAGCCCTGGCAGAGTGCCAGCTCCACACCTTCGTGCGGCACCATTTCACCACCAATCTTGGAGAATCGGCTCAGACGCCCACCCAGGGTAAGGAAGCCGTTGAGGTCCATCTGGCCGATATCGCCGGTCTTAAACCAGCCATTCCAGAAGAGGTCCTGATTAAGCTCGGGCTTGCCGACATAGCCGGTGAAGACGTTGGCGCCCTTAAACCAAATCATACCGCGCTCGGTAAGGGGAAGTTCCTTGGTATCATCGTCCACATCCGTGATACGCACGGCAATACCGGGAAGCGGGGCACCCACACTTCGAGACACGGTACCGGGCACGAAGAACTTGGAACCGGGCACCAAGGGAACATCAGGCATGTTGGCGGCAATAACCGGGGCAGTCTCGGTAAGGCCATAACCTTCGAGCACCTTCACGCCGCACTTGTCGAGGTATTCCTTCTCGAGGTCGGGCTGCAGTTTCTCAGCACCGAGCACGAAGTAACGCACGCTCTTGTAGGTCTCTTTATCCGCACGGCGCAGGTAGGCACGAGCGAAGGTGGGGGTAGCCACCACGAGGGAGAGCTGGTGTTTCTGAATAAGCTCGTTGATGGTGCGGGCATCCGTCGGGTTGGGGTAGGCGCAGATGGGGCAGCCGGTAAGCAGCGGCAGCATCATGGCCACGGTCATGCCGAAGCTGTGGAAGATGGGCAGCGAGCCCAGGAAGCGCAAGTTGGTGAGGTCAAGTCGGCAGGCGCACTGTGAGGCGTTGGCCAGAATCATGCGGTGCGTGAGCGCCACACCCTTGGGCTCACCGCTGGAGCCGGAGGTGAAGAGCATGACGGCCTCATCGGTATCCTTGTGAGCATCGGTATTGAACATCTTGCAAATGACCGAAGAAGGACCGGCCTTCGCCAGCAACACGTTGGCAATAAGCGCGGGCTTGGAGAGGTTTTTGAGCAGGTCTTCCACCAAAATAAGCTGGTCCTCAGGCGGCCAGGGGAAGGTGTCAAGCTTCTGCATGAACTTGCGGGCGGTGATAAAGGTCTTCAGCCCGGCCTGACGCACGGTGCTCTCAAAGGCTGCGCGGGAAGAGGCGTAGTTGATGAGCACGGGCGTGATTCCGGCAAGCAGGCAGCTCAGCGTGGCAATCACACCGCCGGGACCGGGGGGCAAGATGACGCCGATACGCTTATCATCGCGCTTGCGAAGCAGTTTGGCAACGGTCATGGATACACCCAGCGCCTTGTAGAAGGGCAGCGTATTGCCGGTCATGCCATCGATAATTTCCGTGTTCGGGTAGGCTTTGATACCCTTGACCAGTTGGGTAGTCAGTGAGCCACTGAGCACGGGCTGGGCGGCAAAACGGGCAGCACTCGTCTCAAGCCAGGCTTTCATCAGGCGCTCACCGGTCTGCGGTCCGGGGGCCAGCTGCGGCAGAATGCAGAATTCCTCATGGCAGCCATCCTCAGGCACCTCGCGGAAGAGGTTGCGCACACTGTCGCCATAGTAACCCAGGAACAACGGCACGGGCGAAATGTGCAGACTGCCCACATGGCGCAGGAAGGGAGAGGGTACATCGGAGTAGGTACCACGGTGCTTGGCTACCTGCCCGGGCAGGAATACCACGCTCAGCCCCTGACCGAACTTGGCCAGTATCTGCTCGCGCACGGCACGAGAGGTGGTGTTGCGGAAATCAAAGTATTCGATTTCAACTTTTTTACGCTTCAGGAAATCCATGATTTCCGGTGCGGGCGGATATGTGGGGTCAATCAGGTAACACACCTTCCCGTCCAGGAGCTTGTGCAGCGCCCGCCCCGCCTCGATGCTGATGCGGTTGGGCATGTAGAACCCGGGCTTTACGATGTTTTCCTTGCCGTGTACGATGAGGTCAGCCATATTTTTTGAACTTCAGGTTAAAAGGTAAGTAAGTGAGCAGCTCTGCAATAAGTGAGCCGCCCGATCCCTGTCGGGTGGGCGGCTCCGCTCATGGCAGTTCGGAGCTTGACTCTATTATAGCAGCTCTTTTCTGCTTTGCCAGATAAAAATCAGGCTTTTTTATCAGAATGTGTATGTAGCGCTCACACCGGCCACCACACCGAAGTTGCGGAAGGGCACATTGTTGGGGTTCTCGGTGTAGTATTTGAACTCAGAGTTCTTGTTGGCGTTCGTGCCACCCTTACCCAGCCAGTTGAAGCTGATGGAGGGGGTGATGATGAAGTTGTCGCGAACAAACCAGGGAGTGGAGAACTTGATCCAGAATGCCTGAGAACCGTTACCGCATGCACCGTAGTCTTCCTGGAAGTAGTTGGCGGTGGCGCTCATACCGAAGGTGAGCACGCCGAGCAGCTTAATATCCTCGGGAGTACCGATGATGGGAGCCTTCATGGTGAGGTAGGGCTCAAACCACCAACCCTGAATACCCTGGAAGGAGTAGCTGGTCTTCATACCAAGGCTCAGCCACTTGTAGGGAGTCCACTCAGGAGCCACGAAGAACTCGTTCACGCAAGAGGCACTCTGATTGCGATAGTGCTTGGCCATCACGCCCAGCAGACCGCCGTGGGTGAAGTTGTGACCGAAAGCCACGTTCCACTTCTCCGTCACGCTGGTGTACTTAGCCTCGGTGATGAGGGTGAACTGGTTCTCGATGTTGGCCTGCTTCACATTCTTCTTCTTGGCGTCATGAAGCAGATCATTATAAGACTGGCCTTTGAGCTGGGGCAGGCGCGTATTCGGGTTAGCCTTAACAAAGGCAAGAGCCCGCTCACCGGCAGCTGCTGCGATAGCCTGATCTACTGCACCGGCGGCAATGTTCGGCCCGATGGTGGGGTTGCCGTAAAGAGTGTGACCGGAGGCGGGAACGATGTAGGCAATAGTGCTGCCCAGGGTCCACTGACCGGGCTTGCCGAGATCGTAGTTGAGCTTCAGCGCAGTGTTGAGCACACTGTCACCCTGAGCCACGGAGTGGGAAACCACATAACCGCGACCGGTGTAGTTTGAGTCATAACCGAAGGAAACCAGGCCGCTGAGGCGCTTGGTCGGGGCGGGAGCCTCTGTCACCTCTACCGCGGGAGTACCGGCGAAAGCGGGGGTCAGAAGCGTAGCTGCTGCGAGGAGTGCGTAACGTGCTTTCATAATAAATTCGTTTTCTTGTTGTAGTGAGTTGTTTCTGAGATTGTCACCTTGGCAGCCCCTTAAAACATAGAGCGTACTCTAAGTTGACGAGCGTATTATATCTAAAAGTTGGAGTGATGTCAAGCAAATAGTGTTAAAAAAGTTAAATTTTTACAATAAATTTGATTTTTCGGTTGAGAAATGCCCCAAAAAGCGTTAGAATATGGGGGTATGAAAGCGATATTGGTACTAATGGCACCGGGATTTGAGGAAATAGAGTTCACAGCCCCCGTCGATATACTGCGGCGGCTTGGAGTAAAAGTCACCTGCGCGGGCGTGAAGGGCACGGAAGTCGAAGGCGCGCACGGCATTACCATGCGGGCCGATACCCTGCTGAGCGAGGTACAGCCGGCGGACTACGATGGTATCGTGCTGCCGGGTGGCGGCGCGAGCTGGCTGCTGCGCGACACACCGGCCGTACTGGAACTGGTACGGGAGTTCCACGCAGCCGGCAAGCTGGTGGCAGCTATCTGCGCTGCGCCCATTGCACTTGAAGCCGCCGGGGTATTGACGGGTCGCTGCATCACCTGCTACCCGGCCGAAGGTGTAACAAACGACATTAAGAGCACCGCCACCATCACCGGCGCCCTGACGGAGACTGACGGCAACATCATCACCGGTCGCGGCCCGGGTGCCGCCGCCGAGTTCGGATTTGCATTGGGAACATACCTGGGCTACGAGGTAAGCGCTCTACGCGCCGAAATGCAATTCTAGCGCAATAGCGGCAGCCCGCCCCTCTTTCTACCCGCACTCTACCCGCACCGGCCACCCTGCCGGCGCGGGCATTTTACAACACCCCTTCCGGGGGATGTGTGTAATTTGACGTTTTATTGACTTGCCAGAAAGGGGAAAATCTGGTACGCTGTTGGCGTATGAAGAAAACACTTACATTGCTTGGCATGAGCGCCTGTGTGCTTTTGGCGTTCAATTCTTGCAGAAGCGGCCACATGTCTGAGTATGACTACGAGACCGCCACGACAGCCAGCGACACCATCGCCGATGGTGAAATCCCGCCGTGGCTGATTGATGATGAAGACGATGGATGGGGCGGCCAGATTGCGGCCGGCGCCACCACCCACGAGCACTATCCCATACCGGAACCGGAGGAAACCACCGCATACAGCAGCGGCGCCCGCCAGAACCAGCCGGCCGTTGCCCAGCAGGGTGCCACCGTGCACACCGAGCCTGCTGACACCGTCATTGAGACTCCCACTCCCAGCCCCGCACTGGCTGTTAACACCCCAGGCACCCCGAGTCTCATCGGCGTGGAACCGACCACCCCGACACCTGCCGTCAGCAAGCCCAAGCCTGTGCGCAAGCCTGTCGCCTCCACCACCAAGACAAGCAAGCCCAAGAAGGACAAGAAGGCTGAGGCTAAGAAGCGCGGCAAGCGTTACACCGAGCCGACCCTGCTGACCTACAAGGTGCGCAAGGGCGACAATCTGAGCGACATCGCCAAGCGTAGCCGCACCACGGTTAAGCAGATTAAGAAGGATTCCGGCCTGAAGAGCGACACCATTTACCCCGGGCAGATCATCAAAGTACGCTACATCCCGAAGGACTACAAGCCCACCAAGGCCAAGGCTGCCAAGCCCAAGACCACCACGCACGTTGTGGCCAAGGGTCAGACCATCTCGGGTATCGCCAAGCGCTACGGTGTATCGTACACCGATATTCTGAAGGCCAACGGCATGAGCCAGAAGGACGCCATGCGTATGCGCCCCGGCAAGCGCCTGGTCATTCCGGCTGCTAAGAAGCGCTGATTTCAGGAAAAACAACCACCATCCTGCTCCGTTTACACCATGAAACCCACTTTCACCGGCACGGTAGTTCTCAGCGTCGTTTGCGGCGTGCTCTGCTCATGCAACACCTCGCGCCAGCGTATGGACTACACCTGGTTCAAAGATACCGTAACCGCGCCACAGGATGATGTGGTAACCGTAGAGGCCGGGAGCGGCATGACAGCCGCAGAGGCTACCGCCGCTCCCGCCCCTGCGCCCGCCGTAGCAGCCGCACAGCCCGCACCGGCTGTGCCTGCTGCCACCACCCCGGATCCGCTGCCGCCGGTCACAGCACCGCCGGCACCGGCCGCCCCCGTGGCCACAACCACCCCCGACAAGGCATCCACCGGCAAGTGGTGGTGGCCCTTCGGTCAGGGGCAGCAAGCCCCCGCCGCCAGTGGCTCGACCACCCCGACCACCCCTGCTACCTACACGGTCAAACAGGGTGATACCCTTTCCGTCATCGCTCGCCGCCACGGCGTGAGCATGACAGCTCTGGCACAGGCAAACGCCCTGACCAACCCGGATGCTCTGCGTATCGGCCAGGTACTCACCATCCCCGGAGGAACAGCTGCCCCCGCAGCAGCTCTCGTCACCCCGGTAGCTCAGCCGGCGGTAACTCCCGCCGCCCCGACTGCCCCGGTAACTGCTACGCAGTCTTACACCGTGCGCAAGGGCGATACCCTCTCGGCCATCGCCCGCCGCCACAATACCAGCATGGCAAAAATCATGCAACTCAATAACATGACCGCAGCCCAGGCTCAGCGACTGAGCATTGGCCAGCGAATCATTCTACCCGCCAGATGACCATGAAATTCCGCCACATTCTCCCCCTTGCCTCAGCAGCCCTGCTGCTGAGCGCCTGTCACCAGATGACCTCCCCCGGTGCCAATGTGCACCCCATACAGCAGCCCACCACGCTGCAAACAGCTGTGCCGGCCCCCGGGCAGCTCGGCTTCAACCCGCTTACGATGGAGGGCAAAAACCTGCCCACCTACGTGAACCCCTTCCCCGCCGGCACCTACGAGCACTTCGTTGCCCAGCCCGATTACCCCACCACGATGGCTGACTACTGCGACGAAAAGCTGCTCGGCATGCTCAATGCCAACAACTCCAAAATCATCATCTGTCTTTCCCAGCAGCGCGCCCGCGTTTATGTGAACGGCAAGGTGGCTATGGACTGGCCTGTTTCCACCGGTACGGATGGTCACAAAACCCCCACCGGCACCTTCCGAATCATCGAAAAGAAGGAAGACCACAAATCCAACCGCTACGGCCGCTTTGTCAGCAGCGCCGGCAAAACCACCAACTCCAATGCCGATGCCAGCAAAGGCGTGCCCGAGGGTACCACCTTCGTTGCCTCGCCCATGCCCTTCTGGCACCGCCTGACTCTCGATGGCGTGGGGCTGCACGTGGGCAAGGTCGTGCCGGGCAAGCGTCTGTCACACGGCTGCATACGCTCCCCGCGTAAGGCTATCAAGAAGTTCTACGAATACAGCGTAGTGGGCATGCCGGCCTATATTCTGTACCCGGCAGAGGACTACACCCGCGGCGGCGCCGTGCGCTCGATTGATGTGAGATACCGCCCCAGCGGCGACCACACCGACATGCCGCTGCAGCAGCAGACCCCGACATTCCCGCAGCAGACCCCGACATTCCCGCAGATGACCCTGACGCTGTAATCCCCCTCACTCTTTCCACACTCTGTCAGCGGGCAGCAATGCCCGCTGACATTGTATTCACCCCACCCCTTATCAGTCACATGACCCCACGAACCCTTCGAGCGGCCAATGCCCTGCTTTACGCCACCAGCACCCTGCTGGTGATAGCCACCGTTATCTATTGCGCTGTCTACAAACAAATGGCAGCGTGGCAATTGTGGAGCGCTATCGGCCTGGGAGCCGTTGCCACCGTTTGGGGGCTCTACTACGTAACCCTGTGCTACCGCGTGACTTCTGAGGGAATATCGCGCCACGTCTTTCTGCGCCGTACCCACTACCTGCGCTGGGTCGACATTACCCATACCGACATCTCTGAAACCGACAGCAATGGCGTGGCCAGCTGCACCATATCCCTGCAAACGGCGGACAACACCACACTGAGCCTCAGCAGCGACGTGCTGCACCTCGATGACGTTCAGGAACTCGCCGGCGAAATCAGGGAATCCATTGTCCCCCACTGATCGGGAACAAGAGGAGTCCCCATTTCCAAAAGCTATTCACCGCCACCGCAGAGCGAGCGCACCAGCTCATAAACCTGCGGGGCACTTGGTATATTTATCAGTCCGCGCAGCTGCTCACAGCGGTTCGACTGAAGGGTGGCAGATGGAGCAACGGTGACTTTTTTGCCGAAAACGGCTTTCACCCCGCGCGATAACAGCGAAGGCTCTGTCACCAACACATCACCACGTGTAGCCGAGCGCATGCAGAGCTGCAACTCCAGCGGAGAATCCCACGCAAACTGGCGCACACCGCCGGGTGACATGATAAACAGGCGGCGGTTCGTAATGATAAAATCAGTCTGCGCAAGATACCGGCGGTAGCGCGAACCGGCCAACAACCCAGGCACACTCACCAGCAGGCTGACACCACCCACCACAAGCAGAGCGATTACCTCAATACTGCCCTCAATCAAAGAACCGCTCACCGCCAAAGCGACACCATTCAGCAGCAGGGCGCCACCGAGCAGCGCAAAAATCCACAGTATCACCTGAGTCATGGGTTGATATACGGCAGGGTTATAGGGCTCCGGAGCCGTAGCCAGCAGAATTTCCTCCCCATCAGCCAGCATGCGTCTGACCGCACATAAGTGTTCCTCAGCCCGGTGGGAATGCAGCACTTCGATACCCGCCGGCTGCGTGAGCGATGGTGCAGACTCAACCGGGGCCACCACAGGCGGCAATCCGGCCGCAGCAGGGTACTCCCCGGGAGAATCCTGCTCATCATCCAGCACCCCGAAAAACAGAGACGGACACAACGGCAGCAAACCACTCACCAGTGCCACCAGCCACAGCAACAACAAGCCCGCCAGAGAGCGCATATACAACGCCCCGCTCAACACCAGCCCGAACTCACTGAGCACCCACTCCCCTATCAATCCCTGCAACAGTGCCAGTACCATATACAGCACCGCCGGAGCTGCCACCAGAATAACCGAAGTCAGGCGTAGCAGCCGCTGCAGGGAGCGCTCATTGTCGCCCTCTTTGCGCTTTCTGAGCATGCCGAACATACCCAACAACAGCATCGGCAACGCCGAGCCGTGCAGCCACAGCTCATTGGCCAACACCTGCACCACCAGCTGAAACCAAAACACCGCAGCCAGTTGCTCTCCACCCACTCCACCGGCACAGGCCAAGCTCAGCACGCAGACCAGAGCCGCCACATTCCACACTATCGATTTAATAAGAGTCCCTTTCATAAGTACCTCATCAGTATACGCTACCACCTCCTCAGGTCAAGTTTTTTTCAAGAACCTGCGATTTTCCCGGGGCTGTTTTATATTTGGCCGTCCATTTTATATTATCCTGCAAATAACCAGAACACGCCCCACGGGCACGTCAATGAGGTGTTCGCATATGCCCACACCGAAGCATACATCCGGCAAGGTCGGTATACCTCAATCCGGTAAAATATCCAGCTCCGATTTGCTCGGCGAAAAACGCATTTTTCGGAAAGAATAGTTTTTCCGATTGCATGAGCCCCAAGGGTGTGATAGTATAATGGTGCTATGTTAAAAGGAATTTCCCCCGTTATTTCCCCTGAATTGCTCAAGATACTGGCCGAAATGGGCCATGGCGATGAGATTGTATTCTCCGACGCTCACTTCCCCGGTCACACGTTCAACAGTACAGTTGTGCGCGCTGACGGTCTGGGGGTAGATACCCTGCTGGCCGGCATCATCCCCCTGTTTGAGCTGGATGCTTACGCCACCCCCGTGGTAATGATGCAAGCCGTGCCTGGCGATACCCTCGACCCCGCAGTGGAGGCCAAATACCGCGCCGCCCTGGGCTATGAAGGCGAGATTGAGCGCGAAGAGCGCTATGCCTTCTACGAGCGCGCCAAGAAGGCCTACGCGGTGGTTGTCACAGGAGAGACGGCCAAGTACGGCAACATCATCCTCAAAAAAGGCGTAACCCCCGTTTGCTGAGCCGGCCGTGTACCGAATCTGCAAAACCATTGAGCTGGAGAGCGGGCACCTGCTCTCCAAGCACCCCGGCAGCTGCGCGTTCCCGCACGGGCACACGCGCAGTGTCGAGCTTGTCTTCGCCGCCGAAACGCTGGATGAAAACGACATGGTGCTCGACTTCAAAGCCATCAAAGAGATGATGGGCGAGTTCCTGGAGCAGTTCGACCACTCGCTCTGCATGAACACCGCCGACCCGCATTTCGATGAGTTCCGCCGTATCTACGGCGAGCGCATTATCCCCTTCGAGCAGCAAGACCCCACCAGCGAGGCCATGGCCCACACCGTGTTCCGATTCGCGGAGGCCGCCCTGGCACGCGCCACACAGGGAATCGGCACTGCCTACCCTGTGCGTGACTGCGTGCACCTGGAGCGGGTGCGCGTGTGGGAGACTTCCTCCAGCTGGGCGGAATACAGCAAAGATTAAAGCCCCCCCATGGAAAAGCACTGGCTGAAGCAGTCCTGCGACAACCGCGACCTGGTCATCTTCATGCTCGGGTGGGCTGCTACGCCGAATGCCGTGCTGCACATCGACCCGCAGGGTTGTGATGTGCTGGCCTGCTGCAACCACTGCGGAGAGCCGGAGGTTCTGCCGACGGCCGATTTTGCGCGATACCGCCGTATCTACCTCTTTGCCTGGTCATTCGGTGTATGGGTGGCAGAGCAAAGCTGCCGCGAGCTGCCCCTGCACCGGGCCATCGCGCTGAATGGCACCCCCTATCCCGTTGACCCGCGCTGGGGTATGCGGCTGAAGGTGGTGCTGCGCAGCATGCAGACGATTGCCCGCAATGGCGGAACAAATGAATTCGCCGCCAGCGGCGCCGCAGCCGAGGGGCGCTATATCCCCACCGGTCCCTACCCCGACCGCTCGGCGGATGAAAAGGTGGCAGAGCTCATCAACCTCTCCGAGCGCGCCAAGAGCGACTCTGCCGCCCACCTTACCTGGCACCGTGCCTACATCGCCGACAAAGATGAAATATTCCCCCCGGCACGCATGCGCGACTACTGGGGCACGGTAGGGCTGGGCACGGAGTTCGACAGCTACCATTACCCCTTCAGCAATCCTGCCATCGTGCTCGATGAACTGAAGTGATTTATTTGCCCTAAAATAAATTGACATCGAGCCCCCTTCTTGCTAGAATGCAGGCATGGCAAACGAACTCAACAAAGCACTGTGGATAACGGTAGGTGGTCTGCTGGGCACGGCACTGACCTGTTACCTGGTCAATCGCGTGCAGAACGAGCGCACTCTCGACCGCGAGTACAATGACATGCTCAACCGCGTCAATGCACGCACTGCCAACCTGCGAAAGGCCGTGACCCGGGCCGTCAAGGCTCAGGTACGCGTGACGGTGACCCACGGTTTCGGCGGGGCAGATGAAATTATAGCCCTGACCCCGGCTGAGCTCGACAAGTTACAGTCCATCATGCCCCACCTTGAGAGCGCTCCCCTGCCTGAGCGCGCTGTGTGGAAACGCCGCCGCCAGGGGCTGAGCAATCATGTAAAATCTCCCGCTTTCTACCGCCACTTGGTCAGCCTGGAGTTCCTGGACGCCGAAGGCACCCTGCTCGATGAGCTCATGCTCAACCAACCCATTCTGAAGGCTGAGAATGCTGCTGCCTATCGCCGCACCGGCTGCAGCACCGCATACATGCTGCCCTCAGTTGAGCTCGAGCGCTTCGAAGCACTGCCCGGCATCGTTGCAGCCCGCAACTACAAGCCCAGCTGAGTCATCGCCTGACTTTTCGACTGACCGCCGCCACATTTCCCGCCGGGTTGTGGCGGCGGTTCTGTTTTATGCCATTCGCCTCACTTCTCATTGGCTGAAAGCACCCTGATTTTATTACCGGGCAAAATCTGCCAGGTATAGATGGTGCCGTTATCTGAGTGCGTGGTAAAGGTAGTGGAGTTCAACCAGCGAAAGCGGTGGGGATAGAGGTGGGCATACTCGGCGCGGGCATAGTACTTCTCTTGCGTTCCGAAAACGAGCGAGTAGGTCAGGCGCACACGCTCGGGCAACACATAGGGGGTGCCATCATCGGCCAGCAGGTAATGGGTCGCGTCTGTGGGCTTCGTGGTCAGGCGGAACATGTATTTTTCTTCCCCACTGCGCGGGCAGCAAAGCTCCAGCACCTGCCCCAGCTCATTAGCCTCGCTGTACTCAACCGTGAAATTGCCTGTCTTTTCGCCCAATTCTCTGGCGGCGCGGTACCCGTCGCTGTCACCACTCTGCACCAACTCTATCCTATTGTCGGGCAGCAATCGCCAGGTATACCAAGAACCGTCTTCGGCATACGCGCAGAACTGCTCCGCGCTCAACCAGCGGAACGCATAGGGGCGCAGCGGGGCATTTTTCTCCTGCCGATAGTACCACGAATCTTCACTGCTCACATTCACGGCCTCGGGCAGGTGGTAGATACTTCCGTCAGCATTGCGCAGAAAAACGCTGACGGAAGTGCGGTCGGTTGTATTCTCGAGCCGGAATATCCAATGCTTCTCCGCCCCTGTGGTGCGGCAGAGAACAACCTGCTGCCCTCGCTCATTCGCCGGGCCGGTGCTCAGGCGGTAATCGTGCTCCGGTATCACAAAATCACTGAGTTTATCGTACAGGAACTTGTGACGCACGGTGGGCAGGTCTTCGCGGTTCCGGTAAGTCAGCACAAAACCATCTTCCTGCAGCTCAATACCTTTCATATCAAACCAGCCGACATGCGAGCCGGTGAAGACTCGGCCCGCATACTCAAACATATTTTCAGCATTGCGGCGATAGACCACATAGTAGCCACAGTTCCAGTTACCCAGCGTGTCCAGGAAAATGATAAGCACATCCCCCGACGGGTCGGTTGTCCAATCCACCGCGCGGCCGAGCCACTCATCTTCGTTGGCAGAGGGCGCTGTATCCCAGAGAGCATACCAAATCAGCTCTGGGTGCTCGGCAGGCACCGGTTGTTTGTCACCCCATATCGCCCAGTATTTACCATCGTACCAGCCGGTATTCGGGAATGCTTCTGCCGCGGCCATCGAGCGGTTCACCGCGTTGTCGGGCTTAGGCATACGCAGCGACTCATGTTGCGTAGGCTCAATAGCTTGCAACACGGAGGCAGCAACGACCATGCCGCCCATCATAAGGGAGTTGTAGAAGGATTTCATGCGGCCGCAAGCATACTCGCAACCGCATGAAAGGTCAAGCAAATAATCAGAGACTGATGTGGCTGTTCACTCAGCTCATGCGGCTGAGGATAGCGCGCAACTCCAGCTCAAAGGCCTGCAACTCAACGGCAGTGGGTGTACCACTGAGTTCTGACCAGCCGAAACGCCCCATCTGGTCAATCTGCCACGAGCCGCTGGTGCCGCTCGGGAAAGCGCATTTGCCCGAAATGAGAGTACCGGGCAGCTGCAGGTCATCCAGCGTGACGGTGGGTTTGACATTGGCGCCGGGGGCTGCAGCGGGGACAGGCTGAGCGGCAGGCGCCGGCCGTGTAGCAGGAGCTGCGGTCTGTTGCTCCGGGGCGGGCTCAGGGGCAGGCTTCGGCTGCGGGCGGGCTATCTCGATACCGTGGTCAAGCAGCAGAAAACGCACCTCCATATAGGTGAGGTGTACTCCGCATTCAGCGGCGAGATTCTTCTGTATACCGTTGAGATCTACGCCGTAGCTTGCCCAGCGGCGCACCATTTCCAGCTGCTCATTGCTCACTTTTGCACTCATGGCGCTATATTACTCCCTACCCGCGGCAGTGACAAGCCACAAGTGTGGCAGTGAAAGAACGAAGTGTGATTTTCGTGGGCACAAAAATCTTAAAAAATGCGCGATGATACTTCATAAAAGTTCCTCCGACGGGCGTCTATCTGTATAGAAACGAAAAAAGCGAGTTGTATGAAGACTCTATTCACCTGGGGAATGTTGGGGGCAGTTGCCTGCAGTGTGGTGCATGCCGGGCAGACAGCAGAGGTAAGGCAACTTTGCTCTGCCGCTGAGCAATTTGCAGCAGTGCTTGAGCAGGCACTGAGTGCCCTGCAGTCGGTTGAGGGGCGTGAGCAGGCAGATGCTGCCGCCGAGACCGTGCTGGCGGTGCACGCGGCTAAGGGAAAGTTACTCGCCGCCTGCGATGCCCAGGATGCCACAGGTACAAGTGTGGGAGAACTGATTGATACAGAGCCGGAAGTGCGCCGTGTGCTCTTACTGATACCGGGCGAGCAGTTCACGCGGGCGGTGCAGCGTGAACTGGCGGCGGGGTGCCATGGTTCCACCCGTTTGTGGTGCGCGCTGCACAATACACGGCAGAATGACACACCGGCAGAACTCGACGCCCCGCTGAGCGATGCAGATGCCGCCACGCTGCGCGAGGTCGAGGCCGCGCTGCGCTTGCTCAGCGACATGCACCGGGCGCGGGAGAATCACCGGCTCCCTACACCCGCTCAAGTTGCCGAGTTCTGCCGGGCGGTACGCGCTACACGCCCCGGGATGGCGGCTGTTCAACAACACCCTGTCGCAGCCATGCGCCTGAGCCAATTAACGGTACAGCATCGCCGACAGCTGGAGACTTTCGCCATGAGCGGATTTTACCAACAGGCCGATTTGCGTAAGTTAATGCTCGAAGAGGGTGACAATTTCATCACAGTCCTGATTTCCCCGGAATTTCTGAACCAACTCAACCCGAAAAAATCATGAAAGGTGTTCTTTCTCTCATCGTATGTGCCTGTTCACTTTGTGCTGCAGAAGCAGCTTCTTATGCCCGGCCGGAAGAGTTCGGCAGTACCCCACTCAAACTCTGTGCAGCGGAGCATATCACCCCCTCACCCATGCGGCAGTGGCACATTGCCGGTGAGCCGCCGCTGCGGGCTGCTCTGGTTAGCATGCAGGGGGAGTGGGGAAAGAGGGCGCGCGTGACCCTGCGCACTCCCACCGGTCGCAGGCTTACCTTGCCGGTAAGGGTGCTGAGCGATGCAGATTTGGATGCCGTGCGCACCTGGTTGCGCGAGAATGAGTTTACAACCATCCGCACCTATACCCATGGTGAACTGAAAGCCAGGGTGCTCAGCGTGAGCTATGCCGCCGGGGTGCAGATGAGCAGCAGTGGTCCCCGGGCTACACCGGACCGCAAGCGCTTGCTGGTGAGCCTGGCTGAGCAGGATGGCACCGTGCACACCTTCATCTGCGCCGCAGAATCCATGAGCGAGCAGGATAGGCAGATGGCGCGCCGCACCGGCAAGCTGACCAACGATGTGCGTGTGCTGCACGAAGATTCGCTGAAGTTGCTGCTGGCACACATGGAAGACCACCCCTCGCCCACGGAGCCTGCGGCTCTGCCGATTGCGGCTGATTTGCCCGAGGCTCTGGCCTGTGCGGCTCTGCGAGATGTCAGTATTGTGCACATCACCCTGGGACCGCGAGGCTGCGAGGCAGACAAAGCCTTGCGGCGCTACCTGAGCGAGCACCCCGGCGCGGCCGCCGTCTGGGCACAGCGGCATGTGTTCCTTATCTGCTATCGTGATTCACAGGGAAAGTTGCCCGAGCAGTGTCTGAGCGACCTTACTCAGCTTTATCGTCACCACAATCTCCCCACCACACGCAACTTCAGTGACGAAACGTCCTATGACACCAATCTCTGTTCTCAGCAGGTCATCGGGCGACTTTTCGTTCAGCCGCAGAATGCTCTCGTGCCGCCCGGGGAATCCACCTACGGCTTTCAATACACCCCGGCAGAGTTACAGAAACTCAGCCCGGCAGAAATCACCTTCGGACCAGGTCTTCGCTACAGGAATTAACCCTATCCCGTTGCCCTTCTTATATGAAAAAATCGTTATTTTTACTTTTCAGTCTTGCGCTTTCCTCCGGTGCGGAGGTGCTGAACCCGACCTGCCCGGCTGAGGTCAATTTTGCAGACTACTACCGCACACCCGATGCTGCTCTGAACCGCAAATACTACGCCACTCAGGCAGAGATTCAGCGGCGCGGGAACCACTTGCTGTACAACCCGAAAGATGATGCTGCCTTTCTGGCTTTCTGCGATCCGGCGCTACCATACGCAGATGTGATGCTGCCGGAAGACCGCGACAGCATACCCGAAGGGGGTGAAGAGGTTATATCCCTTGCCGTGTGGTACAAGCACTTGGTGGCGACCATGAATGTCGGGGCGGCTCTCACGGCGAATCAGCGCCCGGAGTTCCTGCTGGCTATGCGCGACTCTCTCACCACCAAACGTGAATATGAATTGCAGCTGCAGCGTATACTGCGAATCATTGCGGAAGATGAGCAACTCACGGAAGATGAGCTGGGGATTCTGGCGCACCTGCTCAAGAGCTGGTATGGAATTGAAGACAACCCGCTGGTGCAGGCTCGGCAGCTGCAATTTATCATGCGCGGGTTCAGGGGCGGCAAGCCGGTGTGTCTGAGCACGCAGCAGGAGGTTCTGCTCCATGCCCGCTATCCGTACCTCACCCCCTTGCTGCATGCGGAGCGAGCGCTCAACGGGCAGGCAGCTCTGCGCGTAGACCGTTCGCAGCAGTGGCACCTTCACTTGCTCCACAATCTGCTCTGGCAGCATACTGAGGGGGCGGTATTGCTGGCCCGCAAGCTGAACCAGCCCGGCTACGAGCTGTTGCGGCGGGATTCCGCCACTTTGCCGGACTACCTGAGTTACAAAGGGATAACTTACTACCGCACCTTGGGACAGGAAGTGCCGCAGAGCTGCCTGACCGCCCTCGCCGTGCGGGATTTCGAGAGTCCAGCCGCAGCGGCACGGGTGGTGAAAGAACAGAACTCTACCCTGCCCCGGGAGCTGCGCCCGCTGGCTCCGCGCTGTGTGTTGGCACTGGGCGGAAATCAGTCTGCCTGGGTGCCGGTGAAGGTGACGCCCGATGGCGTGCACCCCGACTGGCCGGATGCCTCCGCCGTCACCCTTCCCATGTGGAGTCCCGACTTGCTGGGATTGGCAGATAAAGAAGCCGCTACCGTGCAGGCGGCATTCGGTGCTGACCTGGCCGCGCTGGAGAAACTGCTCACAGCCCTGCGCGATACCCATGGAGCAGCCGGAGTGGTGCTGGCCGATATGCTGCGGGAGTGCGACCGTGTGCGCCCGGTGTACCGAGATTTCGTGTTCCCGGTGTTTGCGCGTATTGCGCTGTATTGCGAGGCCGACGGCCTGACGGTGGATTTCAATCCGGAGCAGCAGAACTTCGAGATTCGGGAGATGACCTGCTCCAATAAGCCTATCGTGAACGATGCTCTGTGCCGCGCTCCGCAGTTGTTGCACCGCCTGACCCTACAGCTTGCCCTGCTCGAAAAACATGGGCACCGCCCTGAGTTGGAGCGGGCCTGCGCTCAGCTGGCTCGTGTGCTCAACCGCAGTAACCTCTGGCCGCTGGTCATCTGCCAGCGCGAGCTGCGCGGATTCTCCCCGCAGGCTCTGCTCACACTTTTCGCTTACTATGAAGGGGAGCGAGAACCGCTGGCTACCTATGGCGAGGCCATGGGTATGCGCAGTGAGATGAGCCTGGCGGCATACGCTCATGAGGACGAACTGGCTGAGCGTTTGCAGCTTGTGGCAAAAGTAACCGGAGCCCTTCCGGTTACAGCGGAGCAAGGTCGGGCGGCCGCGACCGAGCTGCTGGCCGTGGCCGCAAAACACCCCGTTGGCTCCGTATTGGCCGACACGGCAGAGCTGCTGCTGCGGCACGGCTATGCAGAATTGTTGCCTGCCTGTACCGAGTTGCCGCCGGCTGCCCTCTGTGGCAGCTATGCCGGTAACGGCCTGTTACTCATACGCTACTATCTCAGTGCCAACAACCGCCCTGCTGCACAACAGGTGCTTGCCATCATGGCGCAGGATGCCGCTACCGATACGACCCCGGCTTTCCGTCTGGCCTGTGCGCTGCTCTCTGCCGACCCCGCTGAGCAGGCGCGCCTGCGGAAAGATGCGCTCATCCTTGCCATGTTCTACCGTCATGTAGATCACCGCGTGTACGATGCCTGGCGAGATGCTCTGGCGCGCGAAGGCGAGCAGGTCGAGGATATCATGAAAGCGGAACTCCTGCTCAGTGGCGGGCGCAGTGTCGGCATTACCCCCGAGCTCGCCCGGCATTACGAAAAGTCAGGTCAATGGGCAACGGCGGCTTTCTGCTACGAGTATCTCGTGGCAGAGGGAATCTCAACCGCCTCCCCCTACGGCAAGATACCCACTCAGGCCGATATCTGCCGCTATCGCGCCGCCGCAGAGGCCTGCCGGGCAAAGTGAGGCAAACCAGCAGCCGTTATCTCGTGGGGTGAATTTCACTTGACATCCATCGTTTTCCTGTTATCATAAATGAGTTATGTGGTTTTACCTACAACCCTGTATCATGCCGTTGCTGGTGGTGGCGATGGTGATTTTCATCGCCTATTACATGTACAGGAATCGCAAATCCGGGCAGGGGAACAGCTGTGCTCTGGGCTGCGCGCTGTGTTGTTGCGGCACCGTCTGTCTGTTCCTGGCAGCGGTTTTCCTCGGGATGCTCGATTCCGCCTTCGGCACTAAAACACTCTATCGGGATGCCGGCCGCCACTGGTATATGGAAACCTATGAGATTGACACCACCCGCTTTTACAGTGTAGGGGTAACTCCGGCCGGCGACCTGTGCGAAAGCGGGCAGCCCTGGTACAGTGCCATCGGCTTTCAGGGTGGCACGGCCGGTTGGAAACAATACCCCACCGAGCTCTATCTGCGCCAGCAGAGCGGCGCACTCCATTACTTCAATTTCAAGACCGCTACCGTCACAGACCTGGGCAATGTGCCGACAGACGTCCCCATGATACCGGTTGAAGAGTTCTTCCGCGAGCTCTGAGCCGTCTCAACAAAACTCGGGCGGGGTGCACCTCGGGGGCAATTACTCTGTTGCCTCTGCCGAAGAAGCCTGCTCGGCGGGTTCAGCCTGCTCTGCCGGGGCGGGCTTTTCTTTCTTTTTCTTTTCCTTTTTGACGTTGAACTGATTGGCAGCAGCATCAAAACCATGGGAAAGGGTCATGAGGGTGGCAGCAGCGGCACGGGCGAGGGCATCCTGCAACAAAGGCCGCTCATCGGGTGCAAACTTGCCAAGCACATGGCTGACCATCTGTTTGCAGCCGGGGGCGGAAATTCCCACGCGCAGGCGAGGGAATTTCTCCGTACCGAGGTGGGCAATGAGGCTCTTCATGCCATTGTGCCCGCCGGCGGAGCCACCGGCACGCAGCCGCATGGCCCCGACAGGGAATGAAATATCATCGTACACCACGAACACTTGCTCAGGCTCCCACTTGTAGTAGCGCATGAGAGGGCCCACGCTCTCACCCGAAGCGTTCATGTAAGTCTGCGGTTTAACCAGCAACACGCCCGGACCGGCGGCCAGCTCAGCCTTGCGTGCCTTGTCGGTTTTCCACTCGGCACCGAAATGAGCTGCCAGCAAATCCAGCACCATAAACCCGACGTTGTGGCGGGTTTCGGCGTACTCACGGCCGGGATTGCCCAGACCTACGATGATTTTGACAGGCAACATCAGTTCCCGCTGATACCCAGCGTATTGAAGGTGATATTACGATTCACGGCATTCAGGTAAGCGCGGGCGGAAGCCTCGATAACGTCCGTCGCAGCACCCTTACCGGAAATGGGCTTGCAGCCGCTCTCGCAGTCGCCGAACTGTACCTTCACGCTCACTTCGCCGAGGGCGTCCTGACCGGTGGAGGTAGCGCGCACGTTGTAGTCCACCAGCTCACCGTGGGTCTGGGTGATTCGGTCGATAGCCTTGAAGCAGGCATTCACCGGGCCGTTACCAATGGCGCAGTCGGTGTACTCCTCATCATCTTTCACCAGAGTGACGGTAGCCGTGGGGCGGGCGGAATCGCCGCCGATGAACTGGATGTGGCTCATCTTCCACACGCCGTTGCTGGTGTCGAGAGAATCATCCACCAGCGAGGAGAGGTCGTCGTCATACACGAACTTCTTGCTGTCACCCACTTTCTTGAATCGCTCGAATACGGCGGTCAACTCATCGTTGGAAAGGGTGTGGCCCAGCTTCTCCAGTCGGGCTTTCACAGCGGCGCGACCGGAGTGCTTGGTGAGCGGAAGCTCCGTCTCGCCCCAGCCGACTTCCACGGGGTCGATGATTTCGTACGTCTCACGCTTGGCAAGAATACCGTGCTGGTGAATACCCGAGGAGTGGGCAAAGGCGTTCTCGCCCACGATGGCCTTGGAACGCTGCACAAGCATACCGCTCATGCGAGACACCACGCGGCTGGTTTTCACGATTTCGCGAGTGTTCAGGTTGTGGGGCTGGCTCCCCTTCTCGAAGCCGAACGGTTCGGGGCGGGTGGAGAGCGCCATGGCCACCTCTTCGATAGCGGTGTTACCGGCGCGCTCGCCAATGCCATTGATTGTACCCTCCACCTGGCGTGCACCGGCATGCACGGCAGCCAGTGAATTCGCCACAGCCATACCGATATCGTTGTGACAGTGCACGGAAATAACGGCCTTATCAATATTCTTCACATTATCTTTCAGGTACTTGATGATGGCAAAGTACTCAGACGGTGTGGTGAAACCGACGGTATCGGGAATGTTCACGGTGGTGGCACCGGCATCGATAACGGCCTCCACGACCTGCGCGAGGTAATCATGCTCGGTGCGGCTGGCGTCCTCTGCCGAGAACTCCACATCATTCACCAGGCTCTTGGCCAGCTTCACACCGGCCACAGCCATCTCGATAATCTCCTCCTTGCTCTTCTTGAGCTTAAACTCGCGGTGCAAGGGGCTCGTGGCAAGGAACACATGGATTCGCCCGCGCTCTCCCGCAGGAGCCACGGCGGCAGCCGCCTGGCGGATGTCATTCTCCACGCAGCGGGCCAGACCGGCGATGCGGCACTTCTTCACCGTACGGGCAATCGTGTGCACGGACTCAAAGTCACCGTCCGAAATGCAGGGGAAACCGGCCTCAATCACATCCACACCTAGCTTTTCGAGCTGACGTGCAACCTCCAGCTTCTGGCGGAGATTCATGGAAGCTCCCGGACACTGTTCACCATCGCGCAGCGTGGTATCGAAGAATAATACTTTGTCGCTCATAGCTAATGTTTGTGTTGATGTTTAAGGAAACTGCATTTTACACACATTCTGAAAAAAAAGCAAGCCCTGAGCGCGTCACTTTCTTCATTTCTACTTGCAAAGAGACTCTGAAAATGCTAGCATAGGGGATAAAGGCGCGATTTACTCTCCACCGTGCCATTTTCAAGCAGACAATACCATGAAACTTCGTTTCCGCAAACTCATCAGTAGCCTGTGCTGTGCGCTGGCCTTAGCTACTGCCGCCCTGCCTCTGTCGCAAGCCGTTGTCATTTACCCCCAACCGCAGCACAACGGGCTGCGCTCCGTCACCACCAAAGTGACCGATGTGCAGGTTCTGCTGCGCACCCCTGAAAGCAAGGGGAAAATGTGGGACAGGTTGCCCGCTGTTCCCGAAGGCTACGCCATCGACATCACCCCCGGCAAGCTCACCATCTATGCGAATGACGAAAGCGGGGGCTACTACGCCCGCCAGAGCATCATTCAGATGCTCTACAACGTGAAAGACGCGACGCTGGCTCACAACGATGTGTTTGCCGACAAGACACTGCGCGAGATTACGCGCCTTGGCGAGCTGCCCATGGGTATTGTCGTCGACTGGCCCGACCTTCCCGCACGCGGCATAGTGGAGGGCTACTACGGAGCTCCGTGGAGTTTCGAGGCACGCTGCTCGATGTTCCGCTTCATGGGGCGCAACAAGATGAATACCTACATCTACGCCCCGAAAGATGACCCCTACCACCACGGCCGCGGCTGCTATGAGCCCTACCCTGCCTCCAAGGCTGCTGAGCTGGCGGATTTGGTAAAATATGCCCGGCGGCACCATGTGCGTTTCGTATGGGCCATTCACCCGGCTAACACCGTAAACTGGAATAACAACGGCGGCAAACCGCAGCTCGATGCCCTGTGCGATAAACTGAAGCAGATGTACGACCTGGGCGTGCGCGACTTCGGGGTGCTGGTAGATGATTCGAGCGGTGAAATCGGCAAGGCCGAGCGACAGGTGCAGCTCACGAACTACATACTCGAAAACTTCATCCGCAAGCACCCGGACGTCAACCAGACCCTCATCATGTGCCCCACCGGCTACAACCGCAGCTGGACCAACCCGAGGTTCCTGCAGACCCTCGGCAACGGGCTCGATAAATCCATACCTACCATGTGGACCGGTGACACCGTGGTACACGACATCACTCTGGAAGGCCAGAAATGGGTGAATGAGCAGGTAAAGCGCCCCACCTTCATCTGGTGGAACTGGCCCTGCAATGACTTCAAGCGCAGCCGTCTGTCCATGGGGCGCACCTATGGGCTCGATACCGCCCCCGACATGAAGAACCAGATGAGCGGGTTCGTGGCCAACCCCATGGAACATGCTGAGGCCAGCAAGGTCGGCCTGTTCGGTGTGGCGAACTATACGTGGAATATTGAAGATTTCGAGTCCAATACCACCTGGGATGCCGGCATACGCCGTCTCTACCCCCTGCACCGCGATGCCATGAAGGTATTCTGCGAGCACAATTCTTACCTGCTGCCCAACGGCCACGGCTACTACCGTGAGGAATCCGTGCACATTGCCGATACGGCCAATCAGTTCATCGCCAGCCTGCAAGCGAATAAACCCGACAAGAAAGCCGCCCAGCTGCTCCAGATAGAATTCGACCGCATGGTCAGCGCCGCCCGCGAACTCAAGCACACCCAGAACCCCATCGCCGGACTCTGCACCGAGATTCGCCCCTGGCTCGATCAGTTCGAGCTGACAGGCATAGCCGGTTCATCCATCATGACCGCCTTCGCGACGAAAGATGATTACGCCTTCCACTACTTCTTCGACACCGTGCAGGCTATGTACGACATGCGCTCCACCCTGCGCAATGAATGGAGCCACAGCGGCGTGCGACAGGTAGATGATGTCGAGGTAGCCGCCTTCGCCATGACCCCGGTGGTGAACGCCGCCTTTGCCTACCTGAATTCACGTGTTTATGCCGAGCTTTCCGGCCAGGAACGCCCGGTGCCCAAATTCTCGGCCTCCACCGGCAATGCCGCGAAGGAACCCGCCAAACTCATGGATGGGCGCCCTGCCACCTTCTGGTCGAATGACGCTCCCCAGCAGGTCGGTCAGTGGTACAGCCTTGACCACGGCTCCCCCATCAACATCAACAACATCTGCCTCATCACCGGTGGCCCCCGTACGCATGACTACCCCCAATGCTTGCAGTTCGAGCTCTCCGATGACGGGCAGACCTGGACCCCCATCGGCGCCCCCCAGCGCGGCAACATGGCCATCGTCAACCTCTCCAAGGAGCCGGTTCGCGCGCGCTATGTGAGATTCCGCATCACCGAACCCAGCAGTAAGTGGCTCTCTATCTGCGAGTTCGCCGTCAACCGCAGCTTGCCGCCATACGTCGACAGCACCGTCACCGGCACCCAGCTCACCGCCTATAGTAATAAAGGTGATATCGGCATCAACCGCGTGATGGAAGTCAGCACTCTCAAGGCCGGCGGTCATATCACCCTCGAGCTACCCAGCCCGGTTTACCCCGAATGGATAGAGATTAACCTCGAGAATTCCAAGCTCACAACCTGGGGTACAGTCGAACTCACCCTCGAATCGGGCCGCACCGTGCAGCTGCAGGGGCCTGTGCGCAACAACCGCTTCCACCTCAGCAAGAGCGAACTGCCTGCCGAGCGCGTATCTTCTCTGCGCGTTGTCAACAAGGGAGACTCCGCACAGCAAATCAAGGTTACCATCTTCCGCGTAGGTATTACTGAGGGAGCCTTCGACACCGACACCCGCACCATTACGGATGCCGACATCGCCACCAGCTACCTCTGCTCGAAAGCCGCGCTCGATGTCACTCTGCCCATCCCCGAGGGCTCGACCGAGCTCATCCTTGTCGGCAATGCCGCCTGGAATGTCACGAATGCCACCCTCACCCGCGAGGGCGAACACGTGCGCCGCTACAAGCTCACCCCGGGTGCCTCGTCCGTGCGTATTACCCACCCCAAACAGGAGCAGACTTTCCTGAACGAAGCCATCTTCAGATAATCCGCCCCGGGTCACAGACCTGAAAAAACGACCTTTCATGAAACACATTCATGAAAGGTCGTTTGCTATAGGGAATTTTATAGTAACTCTTTGTTGCTTATATCCTTATAAGCAATCAGGCTTCATCGCCGGAATCCGCAACATCTTCCCCATCAATCTCAAGCTCAGGAGCCTGGGGGAGATTCGGGCGGGGAGCCGGCTGGCGATAACGAGCAGCTTCAAGCAAGAACAACTCAGCCACGCGGAAGGCACGGCGAGAAGCTTCAGCAGCCGTGCGATCATCCATCAACGCCAGGCCCTCTTCGGTCACCTCACCGAGGTAGATTTTCCAGGCGCGGCGCACCAGCTCATCGGAATCCACCTTGGTGGGTGAAGGCTGCTGCTGAGGATTGTCATTCTCGCGGTTGCGGCGGTTGCGGCGGCGCTTACGGCGGTTCTTACCACCACCGCTACCTTCATTCCCGCCCACTACTTCAGGCAGAGCAAAACCGGGAGCCGGCTCAGGAGCGGGGAAATCGCGAGGATCGGGCTCGCGCTCGGAATTGTCGCGCTTGTTATCACGCTTGTCGTCACGGCGGTTGTTGTCGGGTCGGGGAGCGGGAGCCGGGGCGGGCTGCTCCTTCTTCTCAGGAGCAA
>JAZRKM010000075.1:0-18522 GCA_045646325.1 Akkermansia sp.
TAATGCTTTTACCTTTGAGGCGCCAATACTCGATTTGCTGACGCTCTGATTCATTTATATGCTTGCCTTTTCTTGTGGGTGAGATACAATCCTCTTGGGTGCTTTTCATCATCGTTAAGTGTTGTTTGTAATTTAGCTCATCGGCATTATGCCACCTACAACACCGAAAAGCACCCTTTTTTTATTTCATCGCTTCCACAAGGGGGAAGGACTCATTGTCGTCCTTCCCCCTATCCCCCCATCCTGCTAGGGCAGTTTGGGCTCCTATGGAGACTTTTTGGGCGGGCTTTCGGTGTCGCATTTGATTTTACAACTTGCATTCATCTTCTTTTTTTTGCTTTTGTGGTTGACTTTTTCGCAGTGGTGTGGTCTTATATCCGTGAGGGTGTTCCCGTTGTCATCTTGGCTTGACCGAGGCTAGTCGCGGGAATGCCCTCAATCTTTATCTATAGGGGTGCAACCAAACTCGTAGAACAAGACATCACGTCGCCATGTTTTTTGGTAATGGCGTTGAACCATATCAGATTCTTCTCTCCGTTGATTGTTGCGGGATAGCCGAAGGTCTCGAATGTTGCCGTACGGGCAAGCAAAGCCTGCTTCTTTTTACTTTGTGCCGGTTTGTTTTTCGCGTCCTCGGATTTGAGGTGCACTGCGTTATCAATAACGCTCTGCAAGTTTTTGAATGCTTCTGTTCGCTTCTGTGTGTTTACGCCGGTGGTTGCCTGCTTTGCTTTATTCACCGAGTCTGGGATGTGTAGCATGTAGTCCGTTTGGCCAATCGTCATTTGCCTACCCGCAAAATGCTCCAGGAAGTAAGACTTCGCCTCCTCTGCCCATTGGGCGCCTGTGCGCTTCTCCTCGCTGTAGCCTATTTCAACAGGTGCCAGATTCTTGATTTTCTCGCGAGTTTCCTTTCCTGTGAGCGAAGACACTTGCAATGGGCAAGGCTCCTTAACAGCCTCGCAATCGTGCTCCTCAGCGCTGTTGGTGATGGCCTCTTTTTCCACAGGCTCACGCAGACCCTCGAGCATCTCCCCCGCCATATACTCCGCATCTGCGGCGATTTGGGTGGGGTTCAGCTCGGCGCCCAGAGCGCGGAGTGCCGCCAGTTCGCCATCATTGAGGGGTGGCTCTTGCTCAGGTTGCTCCAGTGTGCTGGCTGAGTTGGTGATTTCGGAGTCTTGGAGAGCTTGCCTGTGTGCGGCGGCACGGCGGTGGGCGAATCGAGCGGTGGCGCTGTGTGGGGGTTGCTGAGTGCGCTCGTGGGCGCGTGCTTGGCGTATGGTATCGGCAGCGGTTGGGCTGTCGCCGTTGGGTGTGGGGCCGTAGTCTATGCCGGTGGCGCTCCAGATTTGCTCACGGGTGTAGCCGGAGTGGGCCATGGAGTCGGCATCGGCAAAGGCCTCGCGCAGTTCATCGTCGGCGTCATCGGGCATTTTATCCGGCTTGGCATCGGGGCAGCCGGGGTCGTGGGCGAATTGGTTGCAGGTGTTGGCCACCGGGGCTGAGTTGGCGCCTGTTGGCGGCTGTTGGATGGGCTGCACCTCAAAATTCATCAACTCGCTTACCGTCTCGGCGCTGGGTCGGAAGCCCGCGCTATTCACCGCACCGAGCAGCTGAGCGAGCTGCAGGCGGTCGTCCACCGGCTCGGGTGCGAGCTCAAAGCTTACCAACATGGGGCTGTGCGGGTAGGCCGCTTGCAGTGCGGAGCGCAAAAACTGGCGGTTGACGGCCGCAGAAATACTGCGGGCAGAGGCTGCACACAGGCGGGAAAAGCTATCGCTGTGCGCATTGCCCGCCAGCGTGCCGCTGCCGCTCTGCGTGGTGACGGTCAGCAAGCCGCCCGTGGCCAGCTGAATGATGGCCTCATTGCACCACTTGGCGCGCGCCTCAAAGCTCTGCGTGTTGTCCTTGCTCGTCTCCACCGTGTGGAACTTGGCACCGCTGGGCACGGTGCCGCGCCCCTCGCCGATGAGCCGCTGCACGATGGCATCAAACTCCAGGGCTTTATCCTGCGGCGTGGCGGGCGGCATCTCCAAAAAGATGTTGGGTATGCCAAACACCTCCAGGAAAGCATCCCACGCGTGCACAGAGAGGTACTTGGCGCAAATCAGGAACATGGCGGGCAGGTCAATGGGCTGCGCCTCGCGTATAATCACCGCGGCGGGGTCCAGCTCCTCCGGGCGGGTGGGGGTGCTTGTGGCCTCCGCATTGTAATACCAAGGGCCACGGCGTACCGGGCGGCACAGGTTCCACGGCTCAATCACCTCCCAGCGCATGCGGGCGGCATTGCCCGTTACCTCCAGCACGGCCACGCCGCGGAAGTCGGCCATGCCCAGGTGGGTCAGCACCTCTGGCAGGTTCTCCACCGCTGCCAGCAGTTCATTGGCCAGTTGCTGCTGCTGCTCGGCAAGGGTTTGCTTGTCTTCAGAAAGGTCAGCATCAATGTTCACCGTCCAGGGCATCTCTGCCAGTGCGCCGAGGCGGGCATGGAGCACGGTGAAGAGCGTCTCGTCCCGCTCCTCCAGCTGGTCCCACATCAGCTGCACATCTGCCATCTCGCCACGGCGGTAAGCCTCGTACAGCTCGCGGGCGCGCTGTGGGGTGAGCTCCGGCAGGTCATTGCGCCGCTCCTTTTGCACCAGTGCATGCTGCAGCAGCTCGTAGAGCATCACCTCCAGCCCGCTGCGGGCGGTCAGGTGGCGCGTCTCCGCCGCAGCGCGTGCGGGTATGCGAGAGGATGACTTGTTGTTGTAGCGAAGGCGTTTTTTCATTGTCGATTTTCGATTGTCGATTTACGATTGAAAGGGATGAGGCACGCTGTGGCGCGGGCGGGTGGGCATGCTGTTGCTCCAGCCGCGGGCGGAGCCGGTGCGCGGGGCACTGCGGGGCACTACCCCCACATGCAGGCAGGGCGGTGCACCCTCTCCCGCACGTACACAGAGCGCCGCGGCGGTGCAGCGGTCAGAGTGCCCATCCTTGGTGCGCGGTGCATCATAGCTGAACTGGCCACCGCTGCATACCTGCTGCATGGCTGAGAGGTCGGTGCGCAGCGCCGGGTCGGTGGGTATACGCAGGCGGCAGGCCTCCATCGCCTCTCGCAGCTTCGGGAAGATCTCGCGCTTAAACGCGGCCGAAAAGGTGCAAAGCTCCACCCGCCCGAAGCGGTGAGCCTCCGGCTTGTACTCGCCGAATTCGCGGGCGAGGATGTCGCCCATGCCTATGCCCATGCCGGTGTAGTCCATGCAGCAGCGGGTGGCGGCTGCCACGCGGGCGCGTATCATGCTGAGCTGGTCGACATGGCTCATGCCCACAAGCACCAGCACCTCGCGGGTGTAGAGAAAATCGCCCAGGCGCTCCGCCGTCCATATCACAGTCGGGTCACTCACGCGGCCTACGTCCACACCCACGCGCAGGTCACGCCCGGCGGTGAATATATCGGCAGCAGGGTGCAAAGTAGCTTCCTCACTCTCGGAGCGGAGTATGATTTCGGTGGGCAGCAGCTGGCTCTGCGTGTCCACAAACTCTGCGTCCAACTCCTGACGGACGGCCAGCGGGTCGCCGATGGCTTCCAGCAACCCCGCCACCTGATACCAGGTCAGGCCGCTGTCCTCGTGCATGCCCGGGGTGGGGGCTGACTCTGCCGCCCACAACGGGCAGCAGAGCAGGCATAACAACATGACAACTAATTTCATTTACGATTTACGAGGTACGATTTACGATTTGAAATAGAGGCTCACTCCGTTCGCGATGGCGGTGGCCGCCATGCGCGGGTGGCGGTGGAATACGGCCATATCCTCCTCGTGGCTGATAAAGCAGCATTCAATCAGCACCGCCGGGGCGTAGGTCTTGCGCAGCACATACAGGCCGGGGCGCTTCACCACCTGCTCAGCGCGGCCAGGGAAAAGGTCGCACAGATACCCGGCTATGCAGCGGGCCATGCGCTCGCCCTTGGTGCTCGTATAGCACACATGAGCGCCGCGTGCTTTCTCATTATCCGAGCAATCCATGTGCAGGGAGAGTATGAAATCCGGGCTCAGTCGGTTTGCCTCCTTAACCGTGGCCACCAGGTCTTCTTCGTTGTTCAACTCCGGGTAGTCAATGATGGTGGTGCGGAAACCGAGGGCTTGCAGCTCCTCTGCCAGCACAGGGGCAAAGGCGGCCATCTCCTCATGCTCATGCAGGCCGTGGGCACTCGCCCCGGTCATACGCGCGTGCCCGATATCAATCAAAATGTGTTTTCCGTTTGTCATGTCGTGTTCTGTGGCTTGCGGTTGGCTTGCCACGCCGTAGCAGCTTGCTGCGTAGGCGGGAGTATCGGGGGAGGGAGTCGAACCCTCTTTCTGCTGCTTATGAAACAGCCGAAATACCGTTTCTCCCTCGTCTCGGCGTAGCCGTCAGGCGAAGTCGGCCCCCCCGGTATGTAGCCCGCCGCAAAAGCTGATTTGTGGAATCTCGCGGTGGTTTGCATACCTTCGCGGCGGGTGCGATATGAACTTACCAAAAAGACAAACGCCCCGCATGCGCTCTGCTCGCTATGCGTGCGCATGCGCGTTATGCGTGTTATGATTTATGCGCAAATGACATCCCGCCTGCATTTTTTTGCAAAAACTTTCTGCATTCCCTCTTTTCCTGTGCTATCATTCCCGCGTGGAATCTGATTTTAAGCACCAATCCTCCCGCGCTTGGGTGGGCGTAGCAAGCGAGCAACGCGAGACGCGTAGCCCCCTAGAATCTACTGTTCAGCTCAAAACCCCGAGAGGGATTACCGTGGAGGAGGCGGCTACCTTGCTGCGCTACTCCACCTCCACCGTCCGCCGCCTCATCGCAGCCCATATCCTCGTGGCATGGAAACCCGGCGGTCCCAATGGTCGCAAATACCTCGTGGACGAAATAGCCCTTGCTCGCTGGCAGACTGCCAGTATAGCCCGAGCGCGCCAAAATGCAGATTCTGTTCAATCCGCCCTCCTCCAGGGCGAACTCCCCCTGTGGTGAGTAGCTCATGCCTCGGAGCACGGGACTTTAGTCCCGAAAAACAAAAAGCCCCGGCTTAACCGGGGCAAGGGAATTATAAGGCAGGGGGCGAACAGTTATTCATGCTTTCTCCTAATGCTGACTCTTCTTGCATTTGAGAACGATCGGAACTTATCATCTTCGGTCTTCAGCTTGTCATCATATAGCCTCTGGCACACCTCCTGTACGGTTTTATAACTATTCTTTAATTGCTCATGACGTCTCTGGATTTCAGCATTTTTATTATTTATGATCGTTCGGAATACAGGAATGGGCCACAAGCACAAAACGCAAAGGAACCCCAGCATTTTATCCAATCCCGTAGCTATAAAAATGACGGTTGCTATAAGGCAAATCCAACACCACCTTTTGCACCACTTCGTTGTGCCTGTTGTCAAAGACTCCAATTCTTTAATCAAGTTTTTGGTATCACCCTTAAAACATTCATATTTGCTCTGAATATCAGCTTTAAATCGAGGATCCAGACGTTCACTTAACCTAACCTTGTTGATTTCTTCCGATACTTCCTGATGAAATTCCTCCATGTCATCCTTTCGTGGTACTATCAGGTAGTCACGCCATTTTGTAGATAATACAACGGATACTAAAAGAGTAAAAACGAAGTGAGAGAAAAAATCTCCCCCTCCGTTTACATACTCATACCAAGCCTTTGCAGTTTCTGTCCCTGCCTCTGCCAGAATAGTTGTCATTTCTGCAATTTAGCTAGCCATATCCCACAGAATATCGTGTACACCCTCGATGATTCTGACTCGCGGCTGTTGTTCTTCCCCTGCATAGGCACACACAAAAGCTTCCTTACTGTCTTGGTCTGTTTCAATACGGTAACGAAGTCCATCCACAACTGCAAAATGGGATACCGTCACTGCCTCGTTCAAAATGCGGAAGTTGTCTCCAGACTTCAATTTTTCAGCCAATTCTTTTGCTCCGATTTCACCCGGTGCACAAATCACGCGGACTTTAACCCCCCTTGCAATGGCATCCTCAAAATCAGATTGTAAATCCCCATATACGGCGGCATTCAAGTGTCCGCAATATATACACACACGCTCCTTTGCCGACTTTATAAACTCCTGCAATACTATAGACGTCTTGTCCGGACAATTGTTCGGAAAGATAGTACCATCATTCTGAGCTATACGAGTCTTCACATCTTTGCGGTATTGTTCCAACTCCGCTCGCGTGCAGCTGTGCTTTTCACAGCAGCCACTCTCTCTTCCACTGCTGTTTTCTTGTGTCATGTTGTTTGTTGCTTGTAAGTGTTCATGTCTGCGAACAACGATGTTGCCCGCATTGTACGCGTATTTATACCACCGGGCAGGTGTAAATACAAGTCTATTTTCCGTCTTTTAGGCGTTTTTTTGCTCTGCATGCTCCCAATTTTACCACCGAAAGGAGCGTTGTCAAGGGGTGGAGCCACGCCGTGGTAAATCAAAAAAGCCCCGCAAAATGCGGGGCTCGGCAACAAAATCGTTACAGCAACGACATATCATAACTTTGGCAAGGCTACTGACAGTGCATAGCATACAAGCCCGCCCGCCAAGCAAACACTCGCAGCCGTCATCATCCAATTGCTCACCCTGTCATCCGGTGGTGCCACATCCACGCCATCATTCAATGCCAACCGAGACGCATACTCACATTTAACGCGCATCGATACCTGCAACTCTGCCAATATCAGCACAATTGCCAGAATATATCCCAGGCATGCCGCCAGCAGCCACGGCGCACTTGCGTTGGTATACAGATTGGTCAGCGCGCCGCCGCCCAGCGAAAATGCCGCAACTGTGATAAACATCTTGTAAAACGCCTGGTAGTTCCGACTTGCTTCATCCTGAACACGGTGGCGATCTTCATCCCTAGCTCGTATGTCGTACAGTGCAAGCTCTTTCTTGAACTCCGCCTGCTGCTCCGGCGGCAGATCTTTCACCAATCGGGCAAGTGACGGTTCCTCGCTAATCTCTACTACGTCTTCATCACTCATGCGCTAATTTTAGCGAATCCAAGCGCGCAAGTCAACTCTACTTGCCACTTTTTTGACCTCCGTTTGTTCGCGTGTTCGTAAATATGTCCGCTCGGCTGTTCCCTGCTTGCTGGGTATTTGAATTCGTTACCGTTCCCGGAGTAGGGCGCTTTACATTGCAGATTACGTTCGGATTCCTTTTGCTGGTGTTATTTGTTTTCTCGCTCATGCCTGGTTAATAAATTATGTATAAGGATGTTTAATTGTTCTGTTGGTTGATAAGAGAAGGCGCAATACCTGCTTTTGCTTTGACTCGTTCAAACAATTCCTGCGCTAATTGCATATCGCTTGTTACTTCCTTGTAATCGGTCACAACCTCATGAGGCGTTTTTTCGATGACTCTTCCCTCCTCAATCTCCAGCCTGTAGTATGGCCATATACCGCTTTCTGAAAAGCTTATTTCATCATCCTCACCATAGATATCACGTTTAATCACTCGCCCCCTTTCGCTGCTCTTAATCACAAACACCATATGTCTAGTGCCACAATATTGACGAGTAAATGGTTCACTTTTGTATACCTGTTCAATCCCACATCCCAGCTCGCGTGTTAAAGCAGCCACCAGCTGCACCTCACCTCTTCGTACCGGCGTCCATGTCAATTCATGTTCCGGCAATTTTCCCTTAGCTTGCAGAGCATTCTCTTTGGCCTCCATCTCGTCTAAAATAGAAGAACCGGGAAGTGCCTGGTACACTATCTTATTACCGCCTACCACATCTCCTCCTACCGTGCTGTCTTGCACAACAGGGGCAGTAAATGTGCCTTTGTTGTTGTAAGTATCTCTTGCCTTCTTTTCGGTTGCTGTGGCTCTATCTTTCTCTACAGAGTCTTTGAACAGCTTATGCTTGATGAAGTCTCTTATAAGAAACACTACTATAACTACAGCTAAAGCGCCTGGCACTGTCAGGCTGTCTTTTAACCATTGCCAAATATCAGAAAAGACTATATCCATGATTCATCCCTCGCTTTTGGTGCCTAACGGTTTTGCTCGATGACAGTTCTCGCCCCGGGGATGCCGGGGCGGGAGGATTATAACAAGCAAGAATACGGTTCGCTCGTATTAAAATAAGCTAAACACACCGAACACTCCAATTCATCCACCAACAAATTAACATGCGGAAGTTCCTCCAATGTCAAATGATACGGACTTGCCCACTCAATTACTCCCAATGCATCGCCGGGTTTAGTAGCTGCCTCTAACCATGCTTTTCCATACTTAGCCCATACTACAGAGCATATTATGCCTATAGTGGCATATGCCTCGCGCTTGGTGATAAGTCTTTTCTCATTAAAAATAGTCATGTACACCAACGCAAACTCAAACCTTTTTGAAAGTCGACTACTGCGATATATGGAACGCGGTTTGAAATCATCATCCTTCATAAGACGAAGCAAATCTTCAGCCAGCCATACGGTGCTTTCCAAATGAGTGGCCTCTTGCACATCTGTATAATGTAGCTCTTCTGTCGGGAAAGGATTATATTCTCCACGCTCTACTCTCCTTTTCAATTTTTTTGCCAGCTGCCGCAAATCTTCAAGCGACCAAGTTGCCTCATCCTGCGTGAGTTTTCCTGGTACATATCCCCATGATTTATTTTCCTCATACTTCAAAGCAGCCCATCTAGCAGACTCGCAGAGTTCCCAATGCTGGCAAGCCTTACTAATAGGGAGACCAGCACGATGCAAAACTAACCAAGAAAACCCATAGTAATGCCAATGATCAATCAATGCTAGCGTTATGAGGTGTTCTGCTCTCTCATCCTCCCATTGTTCTATAATCGGCGAATGATGATGAAGGGACCAAAAATAATCACGCGCAAACAAAAGGCGGACTTTCAACACAACATGCCATCTCTCCTCAAGCTGCGGACATTCACCCCCATACATAAAATATTTGACACAGCTCCTCATCAAAGGATCTATTCTACTCCTTTGAAACAAGTCTCTACCCAAAGTGTTGACTAATTCCAACCGGCTTACAGAAGGTATTCCGTTATGCCATTCGTTTAATCGTTCCGCGAGGTTCTCATATGTAAGGATTAACATTTTCAATATTTTCTATTTAATACTCCTTCACTCTTCCGTTAATGCCTCAGCCAGCATTACATTCAACTCTCCAAGGTCACTGTGTACTCGTGCATATCGCGTAACCAGTTTTTGAAGTTGAGCTAACTTCTTTTCTGCTCTTTCTGCGCGCTCTTTCCAAATAGAGTCAGCTTCTTTTTGCTCTCCGGTTAAAATCATCTCCATGCTTGTATCCAATGCCTGTGCCATCCGATACAGCTCCATTGTTCCTGGTATTCTCTCGCCGCTCATGTACCGAGATATGGTTACATAGGATATCTTAGCCTCCTCAGCTAAGCGGTTTTGATTATACCCCTTGGCTAAAATTGCAGCTTTTAAATTTGCTGAAATTTTACCATTTTGTAAAATTTTACCTTGCATTCAATTTAGCTCTATGGTTAAATCTCTGCGTAACCGTGAAGCGGTGGACACGTTGTAACGGTTACAGCACCCCCAGAATTATACCAAAAATGAAGCATTCAAACAAGAAAAAAGTCACCGTGACGGCGACATATTTAGCGAGCAAGGGCTACTCCATAAGTCAGGCTGCTACAGACTGTTGCGTAAGCAAGCAACACCTCACCCTCGTACTGCGCGGCGAGCGCAAAGCCAGCCAGGCTCTCCTGCAGCGCCTGATTGACCTTCCTGTATATCACCCGGTTAAATGCCGGGTCAGCTATTAACTGCGCCATGTCCTCCGAGTTAACAAGCATGAACCTGCCGCAGCGGGTGACCTTTGCCAACCAACTGGCGGGGCAGATTAACGAGGCGCTGGACCGCGCGTGGAAAACCGCCGTGGTGCTGGGCTGGGAGCTCACCCGACTGAAAGCCGAGCTACCCCACGGGGAATTCGGGAAGCTATTTGAGAATGATTCTAAAAACGAACAACGGTTCGCTTTTGGGGAGCGAGCGGCTCAAAAGTACATGCGCCTCTACACCCTCTGCTGCGAGAAGGCGGGGCAGTTGGGGCAGGCGGAGGCGCTGCAAGCGCTGCTTGGGGCGATTCACCCGGCGCAGAGCTACCGCGCTCTGCCGACACCCGGCGGGGAGGCTGCCCCCAGCCTGCCGAGTGCGGGCAGACGGCTGGCCGGATTCCTGCACACGCTGGCGCCGGAGCGCACACCATGCGCCAGGCGATGTTCACCTTCATGGCAGAGGCGGGGGAGGAAAAGAAACCCGCCGGCGCCCCGCTGCCCCACATGCGGCAGCAGACGGCACGACCCGCCCACACGCGCCACCTGGCCGAGATGGTGCAGCCCGGCAAGCCGGAGGTAAGCCGCCGCGACCTCACCCTCGCCGAATGGACCACCCTGCTGAGCACGGTGGAAACCTTCATCCGCGATGTAGCCCGCCACCTCACCAACAGCGATCGCGACTTCTGCGCCAACCAGCTCCGTGTGCTTGGCCACTGCCCTGCAACACGCGAAGGGCAATCTGACTACCACACAAGAATAACTCCCCCCCCCAACAACACAAACAACATGACTCAACAAGAATTCACCGAACGGATACCGACAAGTAAACACTAACGCAGCGGGGGTATCCCCCCTGAACATAAAACAGCTCGGGGCTTTTCATTTCCCCGAGCTGATTTTTTGAACTCTCTGCTCACTTTCGCGCCTCGTAGTCAGCGCGCTGGTCATCGCCTATGGGACCGACGGCAAAGTACTGCGCGGCGGGGTGGTTGAAGATGAGGGCGCAGACGGCGGCGGCGGGCTGCATCATGCAGGTTTCCGTAAGGGTGGTACCGGTGTGGGCGGTGGCGTCGAGCAGGGCGAAAACGGTGCGTTTCTCGCTATGGTCGGGCTGGCTGGGGTAACCGCAGGCAGGGCGAACCATCTGCGAGCCCTCCACAGGCCAGAGCGTTTCCACCACCGCCTGAGTGCACTCGGCGAGAGCCTCGGCAAGCATGTTGGCCACGGCAGCAATGAGCAGCGCGGAATAGGGGTCATTCGCGGCATTCAGTTCAGCGGCCCATTCATCTGCCCCGCTGATGGCCAACTGCATGGCACCCACATAGCCCCCCTGCCCGGCCACGAAATCAGCCAAGGCCAGGCGGGGTTTATCGCTCACCTGCTGCTGGCGCAGGGTACGCAGCAGGGTACCGCCCTGCACGGCGATATCATCGCCCGTGCGCTCAGCCGGCCATATACCGAAACAGGCTCGGGCCTGCAAGCGGTTCTCGGCCACGGCGCGGGCGAGCAGTGCCTCGGCATCCGCGCGCAGGGTGGCGGCCTGCTGCTGCTTTTCCACAGCACCGCCGAGCATGCCGAAGGTGCGCAGGGTGATACTCCAGTCCGCGCGCTCAATCAACTGCTGCCAGCTCAGCGGGAAATCCGGCTGCGGGGTATGGCAGGCGCACCCGGTAGGCACGCCGACGGTGAATACCCCGGTGCGCTGCGGTACCGGCTGTGCCACATCTCCCGACAAAGCGCGGGCGCGAGACTCTGCCAGGGACAGCAAGGGGATGTTTTTCTGTTCATGTTCTGCGCGCAGGCGAGCCTGCTCCGCCTTCTGAGCAGCAATGAATTCCGCACGCCCCGCACCACATAAAGCAGCAGCCACGGGCACGATACTGCCGGCATCGGCCGTCTGCAGCACCACGCCATCCGGGTACAGCGGAGCGAGTTTGAGCGCGGTATGCAGGGGGCCGGTAGTGGCACCGCCCACCAGCAGCGGCACCGTCAGCCCGGCGCTCTGCAGAGCGGTGGCCACGCGGGCCATTTCATCCAGCGAGGGGGTGATAAGCCCGCTGAGAGCCACAAGGGCAGCGCCCTCGCGCTGCACGGCGGCGATGATGTCCTCACATGGCACCATCACGCCAAGGTCAACCACGCGAAAACCATTGCAGGCCAACACCACGCTGACGATATTTTTGCCGATGTCATGCACGTCTCCCTTCACGGTAGCCAGCACCACGGTAGCGGCGGAGGACTGCCCGGCCTGCGCGCTCTCCAGCAACGGGGTAAGCACGGCCACGCTTTGTTTCATCACACGAGCGCTCTTCACCACCTGCGGCAGGAACATCTTACCTGCGCCGAAAAGCTCTCCCACCTGGCGCATGCCATCCATGAGCGGCCCCTCGATAACAGCGAGGGGCGAGCCGCAGACCTCCAGCGCTTCGCGCGTGTCGGCCTCGATGTGCTCGGTGCGACCACTTACCAGAGCCTGAGCCAAGCGTTCCTGCACGGGCAGCTCACTGCGGTCAAGCTGCTTTTTCAGGGCAGGCGCGGGGGCACCGGCACCGGCGGCTTTCAGGGCGGCCTTGGCCTCTGCCAGCTCCTGCGCGTAGGCGATGAGGCACTCCGTAGCGTCGTCGCTGCGGTTGAGCAGCACATCCTCCACCAGCTTGCGGCGGTGGGCGGGAATGCTGTCGTAGGGGGTCATGAGCGCGGCGTTCACGATACAGAGATCGCAACCGCTGTGGTGCAGGAAGGCGCTGTGCATAGCCTCTCGCACGGGGTTATTGCCGCGGAAAGCGAAACTGACGTTTGAGATACCGCCCGAGATATGGGTGAGCGGGTGACAGCGGCGAATCTCGGCGGCGGCACGGAAGAAATCGCGGGCGAGGTTGGCGTGCTCCGGCAGCCCGGTGCCGACGGTGAGCACATTCGGGTCGAAAATAATGTCGCCATCCTCAAATCCCACCACACGGGTCAGCAGGTCATAGGCACGGTGAGCAATAGCCACGCGGTCATCATAACCGCCGGCCTGGCCATTCTCATCGAAGCCCATCACCACCACGGCTGCACCGAAACGGCGGATGATGCGGGCGTGGTGCAGGAACTCATCTTCCCCATTCTTCAGGGAAATGGAGTTCACGATTGCCTTGCCCTGCACGCACTTCAACCCGGCCTCGATAACCTCCCACTTCGACGAGTCAATCATGCAGGGCACGCGAGCGATGTCGGGCTCGGCGGCAACGAGGTTCATGAACCGGCTCATGGCGGCGGGGCCGTCTATCATGCCGTCATCAAAACAGAAATCCAGCACCTTCGCGCCCTTCTGCACCTGAGCACGGGCAATCTCCAGGGCTTCATCGTAAGCCCCCTCGCGAATCAGGCGGGCAAACTTGGGCGAACCGGCCACGTTGCAACGCTCGCCCACATAGAGCAGGCCATCGCTGCTGCGGTGGTTGTATGCCTCCAACCCGCTGAGGCGCAGCACGCCATCCTGCTCACGGGCGGGAATGGGGCGCGGGGCATAACCGCTCACCGCCATACGAATGGCAGCAATATATTCAGGCGTGGTGCCGCAGCAACCGCCCACGAAATTGAGCAGCCCCTGCTCCGCATAACCGCGCAATATCCCGGCCATGTGCGCCGCGCTGTGGGCATAACCGCTCGGGCTGAGCGGGTCAGGCAGACCGGCATTCGGGTACATGCTGACGGCACAGTCTGCCAGGCGGCTGAGTTCCTGCGCAAAGGGCAGCATGAGGTCAGCCCCCAGCGCACAGTTGATACCCACGCTCAGCGGGCGGGCATGGCGCACGGAGTTCCAGAACGCCTCCACCGTCTGCCCGCTCAGGGTACGCCCCGCACGGTCGGTAATGGTGAAGCTAATCATCACGGGCGGCAGCTCACGTTCCTCGCGCAGCTCGGCAATGGCGTAGAGGCAGGCCTTCGCGTTGAGGGTGTCGAAGATGGTCTCAAGCAGCAGCACATCCACCCCGCCATCCGTCAGCGCCTTCACCTGCTCACGATAGGCCCGGCGCAGCTGGTCAAAGTCAATGGCGCGGAACCCGGGGTCATTCACATCCGGCGACAGAGACGCCGTGACAGCCATCGGGCCGATGGAACCCGCCACCAGGCGAGGGCAACCATCCGCAGCCGCAGCGGCATCTGCCGCCTTGCGGGCAATGGCACAGGCGGCCAGGTTCATCTCGCGCACCAGAGCCGCCAGCTCGGTGTTCGCCAGCACAGCCTCGTAGTAGTCGCGGTCATGTTTCGCTGTTGCGGCACCGGGGTGGAAAAACTCATGCTGCCCGATGCTTGTAGCCGAGAACGTGCAGGTGCTGATGATATCTGACCCGGCGGCGAGGTACTGCTCGCACATGTCACGGATAATATCCGGGCGCGTGAGCACCAGCACATCGTTGTTATTGCGCAAATCCTGCGGGTAGCGCGTGCGGTCTGCAAAGCGCCGGCCACGGTAGTCACTCTCCTGCAGGGCGTGTTTCTGAATCATCGTCCCCTGCCCGCCATCGAGCATGATAATGCGCTTGCCCAGAGTCCCCAGCAGCCAATTCCGGCGTGTCGTTGCGTCCATGGTTCAGTTGTTATTTCAAGTGATTAAAAAAGAGGGCGGCCTCTGCCGAGAAGCCGCCCCTGTGGTAAAACTGTTTAGCGCTTGCCGGTTGTTCAGCGGCGGGCACCCGGGTTGCGGTGCCAGATAATCACGCCCTTGCCCACAGCGTACAGATAGGCAAACATCAGCACGGCGATAAACGCCGTCATCGACAGGAAAGCAGCGCAGTTGTTCATCACGAACTCTTTGAAGCCCAGTGCCCACGGATACAGGAACACCACCTCAAGGTCGAACACCAGGAACAGAATAGCTACGATATAGTACTTAATCGAGAAGAACGCCGGAGCACCATCACCTTCAGGCACAATACCGCACTCATACGGAACATCTTGTGCAGGCTGAAGCTTCGCGCGACGACCAAATATCACGCTGAGCACGATAATCAGACCGGCAAAACCAAAACCGGCCACCAACTGGATAAACGCTGATAAATATTCCTGGAGCATGGCTTAACAGGGGTTTTATACCACTATGAGAGAGGGATGTCAAGGATGAAGATTTGCGCCCGGGATTTTTTAACGCTGAAATTCACACGCATGTTACCCTCCCGATTCTGCGGGTCTCTTAAATCCAAAGATTTGAAAACTAACCTGAAATCAACGGCACCATCACATCATTAAACTTTTTACTCCACTCCGCGTGGAACTGAGCCATCGACGGCCAATCAGCCTCATTTTCTATGCTCACGCCCCCCAGAGTGATTTCAATCTTGGAATTTTTCACTTCATCATTTCTGTTCCACGTCAGTTTCTTGCCCATATTAGCCTCTATTTCAAGCCTTCGGGAATACAGCAAATCAAAAATGCGTTTGTTTGTCTCAGCGTTGTCCTTACCTATATACAGCTCAACCCTTGCCCCATCCCGGTTCGCGACACAGCAGAGACACACCCCGGAAATTCCGACAAATCCATTTATCCAATTCTGTTTTGTCGGATTAACATTACTGAACGCCCCATCCCCATGAGCAGCATGGAGATACTCCAAAGCATACGTCCAATATTTTCGACGCCGCTCGTAACGCGGCAACGCATCGACATCATCGCCCTCTTTTTCATCGCGCAGGTAAAACGTCAGGTCCATAGGCTCAATATCATAACGTTTGAACAACATATCCAGAACCGACAGCTTGGTTTGCGTGTTATTGTTAATCCACACATATACATGATTACCGAGCTCTGCATACTTGGTCAGATCCCCCTCCTTAAAACAGAAATGTTTTGCGTACATGTCATCTTCAGAGGCAGCCAGTCGCATGATTATCGATTTATCCATATCCATCAGAAGTTGAAGTACCTTCTGATACATTTCAGTCCAGCTGGTAACGGGATACTCGGTGTTTTTGAAACTGAAACGCGCTATCTTGCGCCCGCTCAATGATGCTGCTTCTTCCTCCAGCGTACAGGAATCCATCTGTTTTTCCGCCGGCTTAAACTCCGTTTCAGGCAAAGCCCAGACAGACAATGCCCGATGCGCCAAATATTCATTTCGCTCCTCAAGCTCAGCCAACGTCCATTTATCCTTTTTGGATATCCACATATTCATGCGAATACCACTGTCATCAAAACCATTCTCTATACTTTTCTTCTCGGTAAATGAACGGTTACTATACTGCGAATTGTAGGCGGTGAGCGTCAGATTGGCCATTCGATGCAACCACGTTTCATGTATGAGCTCCGCATCATCACCCAATTCTCTACGCCAAGCCGGGGTCAAATGCTGCGGCATAATATGCTCTATGGAATATATGCCATCATCGCACCGACTGTACACGTTTTTATCCTCAATAGTACCGAAATTCTCTAAGCGTTCCAGCATGTAAACCTTATTTTTTCTATTCATCAGATAGACCTGCCTGCTCGAAAACTCAGCCCTGAATTCCACATCATCCGGGAAACGCGCTTTTTCCCGTTTATTCAACAGTGCGAACTTATACTTTTCCACATAATTTGCTTCTGTGCCGTCATATCGAACAATCTCACGGTGCAACATGAGGAAAATTTTATTCAGAGCATTGGTTGGCAAATCACATATGCTTCTACGGAAAAGATAATTTTCAGCAATCTGGAACACCTCTGTCACCTGTTTCTGATTTATCTTGTTTTCATCATACATGCGCAAAACCTCAAGGAAGAAGGGTCGCGTCACGGTTGTTTCCAAGTGATTCAAGCGATAGATGCATGCATCCAGAGCAGGAATTCCGCTCTTTGCGCCAAGCAACAACGAATAACGTTTGGCGTATTCCAGCAAATCAGTCAAAAGTTCCTCAATTTTCAGAATCCTGCTTTCCACGAATTCCTTGAATATACCATATATGAGCTTTTGCTTAGGAATCGACTGCAACTTTACACTAAGATAATCACGGATAAAGAAACTCGTATCATATTGAGTTAATATCTCTATTTTATTCCAAAATTTATCGTAATATTCATTCTGAAGCTCCAGAGGCTGCCCCATCAGAATATAATTTCTTATTTTATCACTTTCACTCAAATCTAATCCGGTTGAGTTCAGGCTCTCAAAAATAAGCTGTGGTTCATCATCATGATCCAATTTAATGTTAATAATATCCAGCTTGCCAATTGCCTCAAAAATCTCATCTACTGTGAGTTCTGAATTCTTTATTTTATCTCGAAAAAACTCATAATTAACAGTCAGATTAGACTCCCGTATATATTCAGCTGGCTCAGAAAAAAGTTTTTCATACGCCAAGCGGTCGTTCTTAACAGGTCGCAATTTTATACGGTTTTCCTTATCCGCCTCCTTATCCACAAGGTACCATTCAATACTCTCTTTGAGTCGCTCATCTCTCGGCATCACCGCGCCTTCATTAATCAGGTTATAAATGGCAAGCAACAGCAAAGAAATCGTAGTAAGTCTTTGCTGACCATCAATAATAAGAAAATTCTCATACCTACCGGTAGCCTTTTGAGAAACAACACTACCAAAGAAATGGCTCTTTTTACGCTGTTTTACAATCTTCACCAAATCGTCATACAACTGCTTACAGTTCTCTATTTTCCAGTCATAGTTTCTCTGATATACAGGTATGATAAAGCGATTATTCACGCCATCTATAAATCTTATAAAATTAAAATCCGAACCTTTCATAAACTTTTATCTCTGCGGAACAAGTGTTTTTCTGAATCAAGCCCCCTCATTAATTCCCAGTTGGCGCTGCTGTCAATTCCCGATACCTCTCAAACAGGAACGCTACGCGCTCGGTGTTTTTCCACTCTGCGGCAAACTTAGCAGCCCGCGCAGCGATTGTATTCTGAGAAAGAGTAACGGCCATGCTTGACACTATAGCATATTCTACCCGAATGGCAACCCCAAAACAAGATATTGGCCTCCGCCGGCTGCGCGAGGTAGCGAGACTGCAAAAAAAGCAGGCAGTAATGGAGCGGGAGCACCGTTAACCACACTTTGCAGCCACTCGGCTGCAACAGTTGCTCCCGCCCCATTACTGCCTGCCGACAATCGGGCGGCGACAGGTGATTCAGATGGGGTCTTCTTCGGTATCGCTATCAATAAACCTGAGTACGCGAAGAAATAGCTCCTCACCGTCTTCACTTTCGAAGAAGAAGCCAGCGTCATCTTCAACAACACTGCAGGCGCAGCCGGTGGGCAAAGGTAATATGTAGTGGAGCTGAGTTTGGGGGTGCGGGCCTGTGGAGTTCAGCTGCGGGGCTGCCATCACAACAGGCGAAGGCGGAGCTTCCGGAGATGGCACCTGCTGCACGGTAGCGGGGGTCTGCAGGCAAAGCACCCCAATCAGTACCATCAAAGCAGCAATAGCAACCCCGGCAGGTACAAACCTGCGGCGCCATACGGTCCCGGAACTGCGGTTGCTGCGCAGGCGCTTGCTCTCATGCCGCACGCGGGTCTTGAGAGAGTCAAGCAGGCGAGATTCAAGTGGGGCGGGGTGAAATGCGGAGCTGAGTTGCTGCTGCAGCTGCACTTCGGTGCGAGAGGCCTGCTGCACTTCCCGCATGGCGCACAGCAACCGGCTGTGCAGGGCCGGTGGCAACTCGGCCGCCGGCGTGCGTGTGAACTGTGGGGGTGCGCTGTGAAGGGACATGGTTATTCCGGCAAGGGGT
>JAZRKM010000076.1:0-20065 GCA_045646325.1 Akkermansia sp.
GTTTTCCGTGCCTCCGTCGTTACCTTCGGAGCGGTGGGCTCTTACCCCACCTTTTCACCCTTACCCTTGCGGGCGGTTTGTTTTCTGTGGCACTTTCCGTCCACCCGGCCTTGGTTCCGGGCGTCTCCCCCTTTCAAGGGACGCGCTGCCTTGTGATGTCCGGACTTTCCTCTACGCAGCAGGGCTGCACAGCGGTCACCCGAACCCGAACGGCGCAGCTAATCTACAACGTCACAGGTTATTTTGCAAGCGTAAAATGTGTTCCTGCTTGCAAAATGCGGCAAATGAGAGTATAGTGGGTGCAGACATGAAGCGAAAGAAGGTAGTAATACTCGGTTCGACAGGCAGTATAGGCACCAGCGCGCTGAAAGTGGCGCGCGACATCCCCGAGCGTATGGAGGTGGTGGGCCTGGCCGCTCACAGCAGTGTGGATTCTCTGGTGGCACAGGCGCTGGAGTTCGGCGTGAAGGATGTGTGTATATATGACTCGGCCAAGGCGGCTGAGTTGCAGCGCCGCCTGCCTGCCGGTACTCGGGTGCTTACCGGGCTTGATGGTCTTTGTGAGCTGGCGACGCTGGAAGGGGCGGATATGGTGCTTGTCTCCATCATCGGCACAGCGGGGCTCAAGCCCACATTGCAGGCTATCGAGGCGGGCAAAGACCTCGCCATTGCCTCGAAAGAGATTCTGGTCATGGCCGGTGAAGTGGTGATGAACCGTGCCGCGGCCAAGGGTATCAATGTGCTGCCGGTGGACAGCGAGCACAACGCCATCTACCAGTGCCTGCAGGGGCACAAGGGCGGGGCTGAGCAGGTGAGCCGCCTCATTCTCACCGCCAGCGGTGGCCCGTTCCGCACCACTCCGCGCGAGAAACTCGCCGAGGTCACCCTCGAACAGGCACTCAATCACCCCACATGGAAAATGGGGCGCAAGATTACCATCGACTCCGCAACTCTTTTCAATAAGGGGCTTGAGATGATTGAGGCTCGCTGGCTCTTCGGCATTCCCATGGAGCGGGTGGATGTCATCGTGCACCCGCAGAGTATCGTGCACTCCCTGGTGGAGTATCAAGACGGCTCCATACTCGCCCAGCTGAGCAGCAGCGATATGTGTTTCCCCATCCAATACGCTGTCACCTGGCCCGACCGCACGGTCAACAGCCTGAAAAAGCTCGACCTCGCGCAGATTGCCTCGCTGAAGTTTGAGGCCCCGCGCTGGGATGATTTCCCCGCGCTCAACCTCGCTCGTCAGTCCGGGCTGGTGGGCGGTACCATGCCGGCGATGTTCAATGCCGCTAATGAGGAGGCCGTGCAGGCTTTCGTTGACGGCAAACTGGGCTTCACCGGTATATGGGAGACGGTGGAGAAGGTGCTCTCGAACGCCCGCCCGCGTGATTACCAAGGGCAGTTGGAGATGATACTTGAGGATGATGCCTGGGCGCGAGAGGAAGCTCGCCGCGTGATTTTTGCCTGAGCAGCACATGGCACAGCAGCGTATTCACTCCATAGACTCCGTGCGGGCTACGGCGCTTTTCGGCATCTTGATGGCTCATGCCCGCAATTTCTTCAACATTCACCAGCCTGAGGTGCCGGCGGGAGCGCTGGATGGTATACTGGGCTGGCTGCATGTGGTGCTTTTCACGGAGAAGTTTTTCCTGATATTCTCCTTTCTGTTCGGGCTGAGCTTCTTTCTGCAGATGGATCGCGCCATGGCGAAGGGGCTTGATTTCCGTGGGCGTTTCTGCTGGCGTTTGGTGCTGCTGGCCGGGTTCGGGCTGTTGCACAGTTATTTTTACTGTGGTGATATCTTGTTGATATTTGCCATCACGGGTTTTATACCTGTGCTGCTGTGGCGTTGCCCCACGCGGTGGCTGGTGGTGCTCGGCTGTATATGCCTGCTGCAGCCGCTGGCGCTCTACCACAATCTCATCGGCACGCCGGAGGCCATGCGGCAGTGGTATGACGGCGTGCGCGAAACCTACCAGCTCAGCTGGGCTCCGTCATCGCAGACTGCCTCATTCCTCGATATGGGGTGGTGGAACATCACCAACGGCGTCTGGCACAGCCTGCTTTATGTGGTGTACAGCTACCGTATATGGGCGCTGGTGGGTATGTTCCTGCTGGGTATGATAGCAGGGCGCCTGCGTGTGTTCGAGGGGAAGGTGAGCAGCCGCCCCCTGGCTCTGTCGGCCGCGGTGGGCTGGGGTGTGATTGCGGCGCTGAAGACCGCTTATCCCTCGGTGAGTTACTGGGGAATTATCGAGCCCACACTTTTCGTGCTGTGGTTCATGCCGCTGCTGGCTCGGCTCTATGAGTGCACCTGCATGCAGTGGCTGGCTGCTCCGCTGGGCAAGTTGGGGCGCTGCACGCTCACCTGCTATATTACCCAGAACATGATTATGGTCATGCTGATTTGCGGCTTTGGCGGCAACCTGGTCGGCAAGCTGACTATCGGCGGGGTCATGGGGCTGGCCTTCCTGCTCTACCTGCTGCAGCTCGCTGCCTGCAACCTGTGGTTGCGCTTCTTCCGCTACGGGCCTTTTGAGGGCGTGTGGCGCTACCTGACCCGCCTTGGTTTGCGGTAGGTGTGTTGCGCTTGCCGGTGTCAGAAGGCGGCTTGTCGCCCGCGGTCTTCGGGGAAGTTCCGGTAACCGATGGGCAGGGGGGAGCGGTGGTCCAGCAGGCCGCGGTCATAGCGGCGACTCGGGGCCGGCATGTTGCCGATGGTGGGCACGCCGGTGAAAAAGTATTGCAGGTAGTAGGTGCCATTGTAGCCCAGTCCGTGGGCTTCGCGTATCATTTGCAGGATGTCGGCTTCATCCAGCAAATCGGGGTGTACGGTGGTGCGTATTTCGTATGGCAGGCTGGAATCCCGCAGCAGGCCGAGTGTTTCGGCAAAACGGTTATAGAGCACCTGCCCGCCCGGTAGCTGCCAGCTGCGGGTGGAGGGCATCTTGTTATCCATGGCCACATAGTCAATCAGCTTGCGTTCGAGCAGTTCGGCCACGACCTGCGGATTGCTGCCGTTGGTGTCTATCTTAATGAGGTAGCCGAGGGATTTGATTTTTTCGCAGAGCTCGCTCAGCCCGTGCTGCAGGGTGATTTCGCCGCCGGAGAGCACCACGGCATCCAGGAACCCTTGTCGCTCGCGCAGGAACTCCATTTCATCCACCTGCGTGGTGCTTTTCTCTGTTACCAATTCGGGGTTGTAGCAGTAGGGGCAGCGCAGGTTGCAGCCGTTGAACCACATGATACACGCGGCCTTTTTGGGGTAATCCAGAAAGGTGAGCGGAGTGATGTCGACGGGGTGACGCATGGGGACGGATGTGTGATGAAGGGGAAATTTATCTGTTAAAAAGACCCTGCAACGGCTTGGGTTAGGGGCGCCGTTGCAGGGCCGAAGCTCTGCTTGCTTAGTGGGGCGGGTTACTTGAGGATAGCATCGCAACCGCAGCCGCAACCGGGCTCCTGGAAGTGAGCGCGCTCTTCGAACTCGCCCTGCTTGCCGGCGTTGAAGGTTTCCACCGGGCGGTGGTAGCCCATCACGCGGGTGTAGACGGTGCACTTGGTGCGCTCGGATTCATGCTCGGCAAGAATCTGCTCATCGGTCTTTACAACCGGTTTTACTTCGGGTTCCATGATGTGTAAATGTTTGGTTGGTGGTTAGTGGTTTTGTTCAATAAGAGATTAGAAGAGGGGGAGCTCAGGCTGCTCTTCGGCGCGGGCTTTGGCGATAAGCTCTTCGTCGCAGAGCGGGCAGTAGTCGTGGCGGCCCTTCAGGTAGCCGTGCTTGTCGCACACGGAGAAGAGCGGGGTCACGGTGATGTAGGGCATCTTGAAGTTGGTGAGCACCTTGCGCACGATGTCGCGGCATGCCTCGGGGGAGGAAATAGCCTCGTTCATGTACATGTGGAACACCGTACCGCCGGTGTAGCAGCACTGCAGTTTGTCCTGCATCTTGAGGGCCTTGAAGAGGTCGTGCGTGTAACCGGCCGGCAGCTGCGAGCTGTTCGTGTAGTAGCGGTGGCCGGGGGTACCGGACTGGATGATGTCCGGGTAGCGCTTGAGGTCTTCGCGGGCGAAGCGGTGGGTGGTGCCTTCGGCGGGGGTGGCTTCGAGGTTGTAGAGGTTGCCGGTCTGCTCCTGGTAGCCGCGAATACGCTCACGCATGAAGTGCAGCACCTCTTCCGCGAAGGCGATACCCTCGGGGTTGGCGGTGTTCATGGTGTCGCCGGAGAAGTTGCGCAGCATTTCGTTGATGCCGTTGAGGCCGATGGTGGAGAAGTGGTTGCGCAGGTGCGGCAGGTAGCGCTTGGTGTAGGGGTACAGGCCGCGCTGGTAGAGGGTGTTGATGAACACGCGCTTTTTCTCCAGCGTGTCTTTGGCGAGGTCCATCAGCTCACCGAGCTTGCTGTACATCAGGTTCTTGTTGCCCTTGTACAGGTAGCCGAGACGGGCCATGTTGATGGTAACCACGCCGATGGAACCGGTCATTTCGGCAGAACCGAACAGACCACCGCCGCGCTTGAGTAGTTCGCGCAGGTCGAGCTGCAGGCGGCAGCACATGGAGCGCACGGCATCAGGCTTGTAGGCATTCTCGTCAATCACGCGGTTGCCGTTCTCGTCGAACTTGTACTGCGAACCGATGAAGTTCTGGAAGTAAGAGGAACCAATCTTGGCGGCGTTCTCAAAGAGCAGCGGCACGTTCTCACCGTCCCAGTCGAAGTCTTCCGTGATGTTCACGGTGGGAATGGGGAACGTGAAGGGCTGACCGGTGCTGTCGCCCTCGGTAAGCACCTCGTAGAAGGCGCGCTGGATGACGTTCATCTCAGGCTGGAAGTGCTTGTAGGTCATCGAGGTGAGGGTCTCGGCACCGCGTTCGCGGGCAATGGCAAGCAAGTTTTCGTCCTGCAGCCCCTCGAAGATGTGAGCACCGCCGGAGAAGGGGGACTGCTCGCGCAGGTCACGCGGCACGGTCCAGTCGATGGTGACGTTGGTGAAGGGGCTCTGACCCCAGCGGGAGGGCACGTTGAGGTTGTACACGAAGTTGCGCAGGGCCTTCTTAACGGCCTTGTAGGGCAACTGATCCTTGAAAAGGTAGGGGGAGAGGTAGGTGTCGAACGAGCTGAAAGCCTGTGCACCGGCCCACTCGGACTGCAGAATACCTAGGAAGTTGGCCATCTGCCCCAGAGCCTCGCGGAAGTGCATGGGCGGGCGGCTGTTCACGCGGCTGCGCACACCGTTGAAACCTTCGTTGAGCAGGTTGCGCAGGCTCCAGCCGGCGCAGTAGCCGGTCAGGCAGTCCAGGTCGTGAATGTGGTAGTCGCCGTTGCGGTGTGCGGCACCTTCTTCGGGCGTGTACACCTGGTCAAGCCAGTAGTTGGCGATTACCTTACCGGCGGTGTTGTTCACCAGACCGGCGTTGGAGTAAGTGGTGTTCGAGTTGGCCTTAATACGCCAGTCTGTGTTGCCGATGTATTCCTCAATCGTCTGCTTGCAGTCCACCCAGGTGTTGCCCTGGTACACGCCGGCAATCTGTTCGCGCTGCAGCTTGTGCAGGAATCGGTACTTAATGAAGTTGCGGGCCGTTTCGAAGGCTCCCGCGCGCATCAGCTCGCGTTCAATGGTGTCCTGCACCTTCTCTACGGGCAGGTACTCTTCGTGTTTCAGAGCATCCAGTACATTGGCGTACACCAGGGGGTTGTATTCCTCTTGCGAGGCATGGTAAGCCTTTTCGATGGCCTGCTGTACTTTGTAGGCCTCGAAGCGTTCGCGTTTTCCGTTGCGCTTGATAATCATGGCGTGAGAGTTATATAAGTAAATTGTCTGTTTGCAGCCCGACTGCTTGAGTCGCAGCCGGCAGCCCCGGGTGTTTCGACTCTTGTGGGTGAACGGCGCAAACTTTAGCAAATTTTTATCCATTTAGCAAGAAAAAAATACCTTCGCGGCGACTTTCCGCTTGTCAAAATATGGTAGCTTAAATACTCTTGTGCCACTATATCTTGTATGTTTTACTTATTAACAAAATTAGAAACAATCTAAACCTACCCCTTGCCGCACTCTGCCCGAACGCATTGAGCGTGCGAGCCGCCGCGATTTTGTGTGATTCGCAAGATATGCGTATGACAAAGCGGGAATGACGAAAAACGCTACAAGATATGGGGGCGTGAAAAAAATGAATTCGCTTCTCGCTGTGGCAGCTGGGGCCTAAAGCTCACAAAAATGGATGTAGCGCTGTGAATATCAATCTTTAGCGCGTACAAACGCGTAGAGCGGCCTCAGAAAGTAAGTTTTTGCACCGTACCCATTTCAGCCTCGGAGAAGCCGAAAGACAGATGCGACATCACGAATTTACCCAGAGTGTTTTCAGGTAATCTTCACCGTCGAAGTCAAAGGTCATGGGAGAGGCGGACACCCGGCAGCCGGGAGCCCCGCTGAGAACCAACTTGCGGAACTGAGCGTGCGATACCTTGCGGCAGTTGGTGGTGCAGAGCAGCCAACCGCCGGGGGCCAGGCAGGCCATGGCTTTGGCTACGAGTTTACCGTAGTCTTTCTCCACGCGCCAGATGCGCCCTTTTTCATCGCGGGAGAAGGTGGGAGGGTCGAGCACGATGGCATCGAAGCTGCGGCCCTGGCGGGCGAAGCGGTCGAGCCAGTGCAGGGTATCGCCCTTGCAGAAGAAGTGCTGCGTGGGGTCAATGCCGTTGAGTTCCATGTTCTCACGGCACCAGCTCAGGCAAGGCTGGGCGAGGTCGAGGGTGGTGGTGGTGGCGCCGGCCAGAGCGGCGCATACGGAGAAGGCGCCGGTGTAGGAGAAGGTGTTGAGCAGTCGCATGCCGGGGCGGCAGCGGCGGCGCACCTCGGCGCGGTTGTCGCGCTGGTCCAGGAATATGCCCTGTGAGTAGCCCGCCGCCATGTCCATGATATAGCGCACGCCGTTCTCCTGAATCTCGAATCGCAGGGGGGCAGCAGGGCCGCAAAGGTGCTCGGGGGCATCCTTAACATCTTTGTCGAGCCGCTTCAGGTAGACCGGTTGGCCGGTCTGCAGCAGTTGTTCGCGCAGGGTGTGCGGCACGCCGGTATCGCGCACCGAGACGAGCAGGCGGTCTGCCAGAGCATCGATGAAAATCCCGGGCCAGGGCGCACCATCTGCCACGCGGTACGCATCCGTTTGCGGGGGCAGCAGGGCGCTTTTGCGGTCGATAAGCTCTGTGAGTGCAGACATGGTGCGGCTTGTTGCGGGGGTGGCGGCTCAGGCCAGCGCGGCGGCTGCTTTTCGGATGGTGGCCGCCATGGTGGAGAGCGCGTTGGCGCGGGTGGAGGCAAGGTGCTCCTTCAGCCCGCATTCATCGAGCCGCTTGAGGTCGGCGCTCATGATTTCGGCGGGGGTGAGCCCGCTGAGCAGGCGAATGAAGAGGGCAATCAGCCCCTTGGTGATGAGGGAGTCGCTGTCAGCCTGTATGAGCATCTTGCCGTCAGCCAGCTCGGTGCCCACCCACACGCGGCTCTGGCAACCCTTGATGAGGTTGCCGGGCTTGCGGTATTTCTCAGGCATGGGGGGCAGCTTGCGGCCCAGGGAGATGATGAACTCGTACTTTTCTGTCCAATCTTCGAAGATGGACATATCATCAAGCAGTTCCTCTATGCGGTCATTGAAGCTCATGAGCAGGGGGGGCGTGTCAGCGAGAGGTTGCCAAGGTGTAGAGCACGGCTTTCTGGGCGTGCAGGCGGTTCTCAGCCTCGGTAAAGATGATGGGGGCGTGGCCTTCCAGCACGTCGTCGGTGATTTCGTAACCTCGGTAGGCCGGCAGGCAGTGGAAGACGCTGTGGCCGGGGGCGGCCAGTTTCAGCAATTCGGCATTGACCTGGTAGGGGAAGAAGGCCTGCTCCTTGGTGCCTTTCTCAGACTCCTGACCCATGGAAATCCAAGTATCGGTGTTGATGACGGTGCAGTCGCGCACGGCTTCGGCGGCATCGGTGGTGCAGATGATGTTCGGGCAGTCGAGGGTGGCGAGCGTTTCGGCCTTGGGCAGGGCGTGAGCCGGGCCGGCCAGGGCAAGGGTGAACCCCAGTCGCTTGGCTGCCCACATCCAGGAGCGGCCCATGTTGTTGTCCACATCGCCGAGGAAGGATATCTTCATGTCCTTCCAGGAACCGACGCCGTATTTTTCCTCCAGCGTCAGCAGGTCGGCAAGAATCTGGCAGGGGTGTTCCTGGTCGGTCAGGGCATTGATGGTCGGCAACTGGGAGTAGCGGGCAAAGTCCACCACTTCATCCTGCCCGTAGGTGCGGATAACAGCACCGTGAATCATGCGCCCCAGCACGCGGGCGGTATCCTTAATCGGTTCACCGCGGCCCAGCTGAATGTCGCGGGTCGACAGGAACATGGGGCGACCGCCCAGCTCGGAAATACCTACCTCGAACGATACGCGGGTGCGGGTGGAGGATTTGGAGAAAATCAACGCCCAGGTCTGACCGGCAAGCGGTTGCAGGCTGTGGTTGCCGCGCTCGGCCTTGAGTTTGTGCCCCAGCGCCAGCAGGTTCTGAATCTGCTCGCCCGTCAATTCTTCGATGGAAAGTAACTGCTTCATGGTATTCGCCGACTGGTGGAAGACTGAACCCTACCACAATGAGCCGGCGAAGTAAAGCACGGATTGAGTCAGCGTCAGACAATTTGCTTGCCCGCGCGCGTGTGGCGTGCTAGTATGTGCGCATGATGAAACCTGTCCTTGCTCAATTCGGCTCGCCTTCTCACTGGCTGATTTTCCTGATTGTTGTGTTGGTCGTGTTCGGCGCCCGCCGTTTGCCGGATATCGCCCGCAACCTTGGCCGCAGCCTGGGCGAGTTCAAAAAAGCCAGACGTGAGTTCGAGGAGGAGCTCATGAAGGCTCAGCAAGATGACAAGAAATCACCCTCTCCCGCAAGTGAGGAGAAGGCTGATGATAAGAATGAGTAGGCGAGCTGATGGCGATTTCGCGAACATAAAGCGAGCGTCACAAGCCGATTTTGAGTCCGTAGGCCGCCGGCCAGTAGCCGGGGGTGGAGCTGCGGCAGCAGCGTAACCCCCAGTGGCCATCTGTCGGCCCTCCGCGTTCCGCGTCGGGGCTCGCATGTACTTTTTCTCTCACAACCCGGGGCTGCGCGAGCCGTGCGGCTCGCTTACCCCGCGCTACTGTCTGCCGCCCCTCAGCGGGGCTTTTCCCGCCGGGGGGAGCTAATAAGCGGCGAGCTGATGGCTTGCCGCGCCGGCATGAAGGGTGCCCGGCAGAGCACGTGAAGGGCTCGATGGCACCGAGTACGAAAAACGCGCCCGGTGGGCGCGTTGATGAAGAGTCCGCATGTGCTCACGGCGGAACGTCATTCCAAGGGCGCTTGAAAAGATAAGGCCCTGCGCTTATTACTGCCCGGTCGGGATGGAGTTGTTTTCGCAGAAGTAGAGCGCGTTTTTATCCCCCTTGAGGTCGGCGAGTGTGTAGCTCTCCAGGTATTTCTGGATGACGTGCTGCAGGCCTGTCCAGAGCGGCAGGGTGTTGCACTCCTCACACATGGGGCACATGTTGGTGGGGGTGGAAAGGCAGTGTACGGTCGCCAGGTCGCCCTCTGCGGCTTTCAGAATCTCATAGATGGTGTAGTCTTCCGCAGGGCGGGCCAGGTAGTAACCGCCGGATTTGCCGCGAATGCTCACCACCAGCTGGGCGCGCAGCAGGTGGGTCATGATACCCTCCATATATTTCAGGGTGATGTTCTGGCGTTCGGCAACGGAACGGAGAGATACCGGCTCACCGTCGTTCTGGTGAGCAAGGTCTATCATAATGCGCAGGGCGTAACGCCCTTTGGTAGAGATTCTCATCATAATGTTAGATGTCTATATAACATATAGGCTGCCGGCCTGTCAAGCGAAAAACCGCTTTTTCTGATAGGAAAAGCGGTTTTCGTAAAGATTAAACGAGGATTACTTACAATGTCAGGCGAAGGAGGCAGATAACCGTTCGATGACGTTGCGCAGCTCGGGGTCGAGCTCCATCTTCTCTTCGATGGTCTTGGTGGCGTGAATGACGGTGCCGTGGTCGCGCCCGCCGAATGCTGCGCCGATGTCCTGCAGGGAGCTCTGCGTATGGCGTCGGGCCAGGAACATGGCCATCTGGCGGGGGTGAGCGATGTTGGCGGTGCGGCGGCGGCCGTTGATGTCGGCCACGCGGATGTTGAACTCCTCCGCCACGCGGCGCTGAATGTCAGCGATGGTGACGTCGCCGGTGGTTTTCTCCTCCTTGAGCAGGTCGTTGAGCTGTACGCGGGCGTCCTGAATGGAGGGGGATTTTTGCGAGAAGGAGGCGAAGGTGGCCAGGCGTACGAGCGCGCCCTCCAGGCGGCGGACAGAGCGGGTGATGTTTTTGGCGAGGTAGTTAATCACCTCGTCGCTGATGAGGGTGCTCTTCCACATGCTGCGCTTCTTGCGCAGAATGGCGATACGGGTTTCGAGGTCGGGGGTGTTGAGTGCAACGGTAAGCCCCTGTTCGAAGCGGGAGGTCAGGCGGTCATCGAGCTTGGTGATTTTGCCGGCGGGGCAGTCGGCGGAGAGAATAATCTGCTTGCCGCTGGCGAAAAGAGCGTTGAAGGTGTGGAAGAATTCCTCCTGGGTCTTGCCTTTCTGGGAAAGGAACTGTACGTCATCGATGATGAGCACGTCTGCCTTGCGGTACTTGCGGCGGAAGTTGCTCAGCGAGTCGCCCTGGCGGGAGATAGAGTCGATGTAGTTGTTGGTGAAATCTTCGCTGGTGACGTAGAGCACGCTCGTGTCGCTGTCCTTCTGCTGAATCGCGTTGCCGATAGCCTGCAGCAGGTGAGTCTTGCCCATACCGGAAGCTCCATGTATAAAGAGGGGGTTGTACATGCTGCCGGGGGCGTTCACCACGGCCTTGGCGGCTGCCACGGCGAACTCACTGTTCGAGCCGACCACGAAGGAGTCGAACGTATAGTCGGTGTTGAGCCCGCTGTTGAGGGCGGTTTTCCTGGTGCTGCGGCGCTTGCTCTTTGCTGCCGGTCGGGCTGCGGCGGGCAGGGGCAGTGCGTTCATGATAGCAGGCTCCTCTTCGGGCTCTGCTTCGTGTGTGCCTGCACCTGTGCCGGCGGCTACATATTCCAGCTCGCGAGCGGCGTCGAGCACGCGGGCGGCTGAGTTGCGTATGTCGTTTGAGTAGTAAGTCTCGACCCAGTCGATGAACATGTCAGCCGGGTACTCGAGCACCAATTTGGTGCCGGTGTCGGCCTTGAGTGTAAGTTGAGAGATATAAGACTCGAACCCATACTCACCCACGTTGCCCAGGCGACGGAGATCTTCCTTTATCTCCTCCCAGAGCTTACTTTCCTTTCCCATTTGGTTCATTGCTTGTATCCTCGTTAAATCTTTCCTTCGCGTTGCCCGTTTTTCGTACCGGGGCTGCGTTGCGAGGGAGAATATGCCATGGTCGCTACTTTCTGAAAAGAAATTTTTAGTTCTTCGCCTGTCCCGGGCCTACGTTAAGTGTTGTTCCATGGGCGTTCCACGACTTTTTATTTTTTTTGGCATACACGATTCGGATAGTTAAGTAAACTTGATATTTTTGTCCCGATTTACGAAAAATAGTGCAGGCTTGTGGAACATTGTTAGCAAAACGCGCAAGTAACACATAATAAGCATACTGAACTAATTTAAGCATTTTAGACAAAGCGTGTTTGTGTTAGATAGTGTCTCGATACATGATTGAAAATGAGAGATTATGGAACAGGTGGCAAAAAGTCGTGGCAGGGGCTTATCTGCCCACGGTGGTGCCGGCGGTAGTCAATAGCCGTGCGGTACTGAGTGATTATCAGTTGCAGAAGTGTTGCCAGCCGGTGGTCAGCTCGCTTGTGGCACACGGGGTCAGGGTGCCGATGGGGTACAGGGTGGAGCGAAGGTCGCTCGGTAATTGGGCGAAGTCTTGCGGGTCGAGGGTGAGCAGCAGCTCATAATCTTCACCGTCAGCTATGCCCTGCTGCGGTGTGCAACCCGGATTGAGGGGGAGTTGGTCGGGCCGGATGTCAAACCCGCAGCCGCTGGCCTTGGCTAGTCGCGGAAGGTCGGCGCCGAGCCCGTCGGAGAGGTCCATCATGGCGGTGGGGCGTGGCCCCTGTGTCATCAGTCGGCGGGCAAGCTGCAGCTTGGGTTCGAAGTCGAGGTGGTGCCCGCTGGGGAATGAGCCGCCCAGCGGGCCGCTCACGCAGATGATGTCGCCCGGTCGGCCACCGGAGCGCAGAATGGCACGCCCACGCTCTACACGGCCCGTGAGAGCCACGTTGATGACGATTCCGTCGTACGGCAGGGCTGAGGTCTCGCCCCCGGCTACAGAGAGCCCGCAGCGCGCGGCCAGGCGGTTGAGGCCGCGGTAGATGCCCTCGGCTGTCTCGATGCTGCGGCCGGGGTGCATGAGGAGCGTGACGAGGGCGAATTCGGGCAGGCCACCCATGGCGGCTATGTCTGACACGGCACGGGCGAGGGCCTTGTGCCCTACTCGCTCGGGGTCGGTGTCGGGCGTGAAGTGTACATTCTCGACCACGACATCGGTTTTCAACAGGGTGTCCCACTCGCTGTCTCGCGCCACCACGGCGCAATCATCCCCGGGCCCGGTGAGCATGGGGGCCTGTGTGGTGAGCTGCTGCAGCAGGCGTGCCAGCACGGCATTCTCACCCAGTTGTGAGAGAGGGGTGGGCATATATATTATTTAGGCGCCAGGAAGATAAGCAGGGTTGAGACGCTGTTGAACGCGGCGTGCAGGAGTATGGGGTAAATGATACTGCGCGATTTTTCGTACAGGTAGCACTGCGCACAACCGAAAATAAACAATACCGGCGCCTGCACCAGCGAGGTGTGAACAGCGCTGAAAAGCAGGCTTGAGCTGATGGCTGCGGCAATGATGCCGGCTCGCTGTCTGAGGACGTTGTAGATAAAGCCGCGGAAGGCGAACTCCTCCATCACCGGCGCGACGATAATGGCGCTGAAAAGGAGCGCGGCCAGGGTGAGCGGGGCTTCTGTGGTGGCGATATCTTCCGTAACCTGTTGTTGCTCCGGCGAGCCGCTGATGTGCTGAATCCACTCCATGCAGCCGCATATTTGCAAAATGATAGCTACGAAGTAAATAATAGCGAGAGCTATGGCGGTGGTGCCCAGGTTGCGCCATCGGAATATACCCTGCTCAATCGGCAGGGCGACATAGCGCAGCGCCATGGGGAGGTAGATGCTCGCTGTCAGAAAGGCTGCCACCCAGGCTTCGGTCGGGCTCATGGTTTCATCTGTCCTGTCGGTGGTGATATTGGCCAGGCTCAGGAAGGTGAACCCGATGATGAAGAGCAGCGTGTAGCCCTCCTCAAGCGGGTGCGGAAAGATTGACCTCTCGTAGCGCGGTATGCGCGGTAAGTCTCGCCCGAGAAGCTGGGTATTCAGTATACCGGCGAGCCATACTATCAGGCACAGTAACATGCTGCCGAACAGCAATCCTAAATTGATAACCTGATAGAGTGGGAGTGTGGAGAGTTTTTCAATCATACCTTACGGGCACATTTTAGCATGCTGTTGTGCTAATAGCAAGAGCGATTTCGGGATTTGTCCCCCCCCCCTGGGGAATCATGCTCGCACATCAGCAATGCGGATGATGGGCAGGGGTGCGGGGGCGGAACCCAGCCAATCAAGATGGGTGGTGGTGATGAATATCTGCGAATCCGCCGGCAGCAGGGCGAGCAGGGCCTTGCGCCGAGCGGGGTCCAGCTCGCCGAAGATGTCGTCGATGAGCAGAATGGGGGCGTGGCCGGTTTCCACCTGTAAAAGGCCGGCCTGGGCCAGTACGAGCGCGGTGGCGAGGGTGCGCTGTTGCCCTTCGGAGCCGTAATCCGCGGCTGATGTCCCGGCGATGTGCAGGGTGAAGTCATCGCGGTGGGGGCCGACGGAGGTGAAGCCGAGCCGTTCATCGGTAGCGGTGCTTTGCTCCAGCGCGTGTAGCAGGGGCTCCTCGGTGGATGGCGTGTAGGTGAGGGTTACTTGCTCTGCTCCGCCGGATATGCGGCTGTGGTAGTCGCAGATGTGCGGCTGCAGCAGGGTGAGCAGCTGGCGGCGCAGGGTGACGAGCACCTCGCCGTAGCGGCTCAGCACGGCGGCATAGCTGCGCAGGGTGGCGGAGCTGTGGCGGGGGTTACGTAGCAGCAGGTTGCGGCTCTTGAGTGCCTTGCGGTACTCTCGCAGGGCGCTGCGGTAGGCCGGGTGCCACTGTGCCCCCAGAAAGTCAAGGTAGCTGCGGCGCTCTTCGGCTCCGCCGGTGACAAGTGCTATGTCGCCGTTCCCCAGCCAGACTACAGGGGGAGAGTCGGCCAGGTAGTCATTGAAGTCTCGGCGGGTGGCACCGTTCACCTGCAGGGTGAGCTTGCGCTGTTGCCAGGTCAGCCGGCGCGTGTCGCTCTGCGTGGTGAGCGATATGCCGAAATCGCTTTGCCCGTGCATGGCCAGGCGGTCGAGCTTGTGGGCACGCGGAGTGTGCAGGGTGAGCGCAAAGCAGATAGCCTCCATCAGGCTGGTTTTGCCCTCGGCGTTGTTGCCTAAAAGCAGCGCGCCCTCAGCCGGTATATCCCAGTTGAGGGCTTGGTAGCACCTGAAGTGCCGGAGGCGCAGCGTGCGGAGCATGTGCTCGATTGCGTGATAAAAATCAGGGGTTAAGAGGCAGGGCCTTGATGGCATCCATAATCTTGCGGCCGATGGCAAGCTGGGCATCGCGCCCCTTGGCTTTCAGCTCAGACTCGGTGAAGGAGATGGGGTCGCCGATGCTCAGGGTGATGGGGTGCAGCTCGAGCTTGCTGCGGTGGGGCGGCAGGCAGTCATAGGCACCTTCTATGCGAATGGGCTGCACAGGCACACCGGCCAGGCGGCCGAGAATGAGGCCGATGCCGGGCATGGCCTCGTGAATCTGGCCGTCTTCGCAGCGGGAGCCCTCCGGGAAGATGATGATACTCTCGCCCTGGCGTACCAGACGCAGCACCTTGAGAATGCTGCCCGGGTCGGGGCGCTCCTGGTCGATGGGGATGACGTTGCAGTAGGGCAGCCCGAAGTTCATGATGGGGTGATCCATCAGGGTCTTGCGGGCCAGGAAGAAAACCTGACGCTCGAAGAGCTGGCCAATCATGGGCGGGTCAAGGAAGCTCTGGTGATTAGCCACATAGATGCAGGGCCCGTGCTCGATGAGTTTTTCGCGGTTAATCACTCTGACGTTAAAGAGTGCTTTGGCGGCAGCCTTCGCCAGCGTGATGATGACGAAGTAGATGGGATTCATCTTGATTTCCATATGTTGCGGCTCCTTTCTGTGCGGTAATCAGATTTTGCTCTTGATGTCAGCTACGATTTTGGCGACAACCTGGTCGATAGTGAGTTCGGAGGTGTCAACCAGGGTGGCATCTGCGGCCATGGTGAGCGGGGCACAAGCACGGGCGGAGTCCTTGCGGTCGCGCTCGGCGATGGAGTCTGTAAGCCCCTGTGCGGCGCGGCGGGCAGCGCGCACCTCTTCAGAGGCTGTTACGAAATACTTGAAGGGGGTCTCGGGGAAGACAACGGTACCGATATCGCGCCCCTCCATCACCACGGGCTCTGTGGTATTGTACTCGCGCTGTTTGGCAACGAGCAGGGCACGCACTTCGGGAATAGCAGCCACGGCTGACACGTTGTCATTCACCGCGGTTTCGGTCAGCTCGCTGCTCAGTACCGTGCCGCGGCACATGACGGTGGAGTTGGCACCCTCTTTGCCGAAGGAAAGGGGAATGTCAGCCAGCAGAGCCTTCACGGCAGCGGTATCGGTCGGGTTCACCCCCTGTTGCAGCGCGTACCAAGTGACGGCGCGGTACATGGCGCCGGTATTGATGAAGGTATAGCCAAGCTCGCGTGCAATCAGCTTGGCAACTGTGGATTTACCGGAGGCTGCGGGGCCGTCTATGGCAATGGCGGGGGGATTCATACGCGCCTATTATATATATTAAAGCCCATGATGTCCAGCTAATTTTCGGCTTAAAGTTGTTAAAACCCCGCCTGCCAAGCCTTAAACGGCAAGAAAAGCTTGCAATGCAAAGCAGAATAAGCTATAACAGGTAATATATACTATGAGACGCGGTATGTTAAAGTTGATTTCGGCATTGCTTGTAACCTGCAGTGCGGGTCTGGCAGTGGCCGCCCCGCAGGGGGTGAGTGTCGAGCTGCGCCGTTGCCGTACTCAGTACCGCACTCACAACAGCTCTACCACCCCCGGTCTGACCTGCACGCTCGAACTGATACCTCCGCCGGGTATGCAGATGTGTGAGAGCGCCCAACTCACCGGCCTCATCCGCGTGAAAGATTCCCGAGGTGCCGTCTCGCTGGCTGAGCGCCGCGGGATTGTTATCGACAACGACAACCGGGCCTTCACAACATTTACCCTGAACCGCCGCCCCGGCGGTGACAAGATTGAGCTGCAGGGAGAACTCGTGGTAACAGTGGCCACCGAGCGCACGGCACATGACCCGGTGCCGGTGGATTTGACAGCCCCGGCGGAACTGAAGCTCAGCGACACTGTCACCATCAAGAGCACGCCCGCTGCCGGCAATGCCGCCTCCCGCAATCGCGAGGGCGGCAAGATTCGCCGTGCCGAGCTCAGCCTGACATCCCCGAGCGGGGTCATTATTCGCCGCGTGGAGCGTGTGTGGTACGGTATCGACGGCGAGGTGCATACCCAGCCGGTCGAGCTTGTGCCCACCGGCAGTTATTCTCACCGGATTGAACTGTGGGACGCCAACCCCACCGAGCACCTGCGTATCGTTACCGTCAGGAATCCCAAGCGCGAGCATGTCAATTTCCGCATGCAGGTCGGTCTGGGTAATGTCAGCACCAAATGATGTTCGTGAATATGCGAAAAATAGCCGCTATTGCCACTCTGTTCGCCGTTTGTCTGTCGCCTGTGTCGTCCGCACAGGAGCAGGCCGCTGCCCCTGTTATCAAAGCTTCGCCACAGAGTGTGGATTGCTTTTTCCCCAAGGATGCTACAGCTGCGGTGCTCTGCACGGTGCGCCTGCACCTTACCCCGTCCCCCGGCTGTCTTATCCGCGTGCGTGCGGAAAACATGCGCCCTGAGCGCCCCCTGATTGCGACGGATGCCGCCGGCAACACGCTCGAAGGGCGGTTTCGCGAGTGGGAGCTCTGCTATGATTCGGACGCCAACTGTGTGATAGCTGTCTACGATTTCAACCGCCACCCCGAGGGCGGGGTGTTGCGGGTCGATTCAACGGTTGATATTCCGGCCTCGTCCGAGCAGACGGAGCATGAACCGGTCGTTTTCGCCGCCGCGCAGAAACACACCATCACTTCGGGCGGCCATACCTTTCATTTGAGCCCCACGGAATCCTCCGCCGATGACCCGGACAATACCGTGCTGCTCATCGAGTATGAAAATTCCCCCGACATAGCAGATATTGTCATACAGCAGGAAGACGGCACCCCGCTGCAACCGGAGATTGTGGACGGTTATCTCAATGCCGACAGTAAGCTGGTGAGTGCCATCTGTATCCTCAACTCCCGCAGCGAGAAGTTCCGCTTCGTGCTGCGCACCTACAAGCAGTGCAACAAAGTCGAGGTGCCCGTAAAGTTCAACGCCACCATCGGCCGCTGACCGGGACGCCCGCTCCCGCTCCTGCTGAAATTCGGGGCTTGTTTGTTCATGGAACAAGCGGCTGATTATTCCCGGGGAGGGGCGAAGTCGCACGGGTGCGATTACTCCCCTTATTTCCGCCCGCCTGCGGCGTATATCGGCTCGGCATTCTCGTCTGCTGCTTACAGCTCGAGGATGAAAGAGCCCCGAAAATCGCTCATTTCGGCGATTTCCCTTGCAAGCGCGGGCCAAGTGTAGCATAATGTCGGCTATGAAGCGGGGTTGTGACCTGACAGGTGAGCTGCTCAAAGCAGTGTCACGTTCGTTTTACCTGACAATCTATTGGCTGCCGGCGGAGATGCGACCGGGGGTGGCGCTGGGCTATATGCTGGCACGCGCCACTGACAGTGTGGCGGATACCTCCACCGCGGCACCTGAGCGCCGAGCCGAGGTGCTGCAGGCCATGGGGCGGGCGATTGCCGGCAGTGCCGCAGCCGATGAGGTGGCAGTGCTGGCTGCAACCCTGGCCGGCGAAATGGCGGCGGCTCAGACCAACCCGGCCGAGGCTACCCTGCTGCAGCGTTTCGGTGATTGCCTGGCGGCGCTGGAGTCGTTCCCGCCGGAGCAGCAGGCCTGCATTCGCAAGGTTCTGGCTACCATCATTGAAGGGCAGCTGTGGGATATTACCTATTTTCAGCAGCACGACAGCGTGCAGAGTGATGATGATACCGTGCTCTACACCTATCGCGTGGCGGGGTGCGTGGGTGAGTTCTGGACGGAGCTGGGCTATGCCGCCCTTGGGGCGCGTTTTTGCGACCCCGCTCTCCGGGAGCTCATGGAACAGGCCGGCGTGCGCTATGGGCGCGGCTTGCAGCTCATCAATATATTGCGCGATAGAAGTGAGGATTTGGAGCGAGGGCGCTCGTACCTGTGCTCAGCTCCTGAAAAGTGGCTTAACCGCGCCGCTTATTACATGAATGACGGCCTGGACTACTGCCGACGCCTGCGTGGGTTCAGGCTGCGTTTTGCGGCGATGCTCCCGGCACTTATCGGCTTGAAAACAATAGCCTTGCTCCGTAGAGCAAGGCCGGAAGACGGGCGAGTCAAGATACCGCGCCGGGCTGTTTACGCCTGCATGTTGCAGGCGGTGTGGCTCAGCCTTGTTGCGCAAGCTTCTTGAGCTTTTTGGCCAGCGTGATTTTGGCGGCGGAGGAGACGCGATCGGTGAAGAGGAACCCTTCCAGGTGGTCGCACTCGTGCTGCAGGCAGCGGGCAAGCAGACCCCCGCAGTCAATCTCAAGCACGGAGCCATCGAGCTGGGGCAGGGTGGCTTTCACAAACTCAGGGCGCGACACGTTGGCGCGGATATTGTGTACACTCAGGCAACCTTCGGTGAAGAGGTATTCCTTCCCGTAAGGTTCGAGAACGGGGTTGATAAACACCAGCGGCATGATGTCGCGGATGGGGCGCAGCTCGCCATTGATGGTCGCCATCTCGGGCTCGGCATTATCCTCTTCCTCATCCTCCGGGATATCGATGACTACCAGGCGCAGGTTCTCACCGACCTGAGGGGCAGCCAGACCGATGCCGTTGGCCGCATACATCGTTTCAATCATGTTCGAGGCGAGAGCGTGGATGGCGTCATCCACATGCTCGACAGGTGCGCTGACGGCACGCAGTACCGGATTGCCGTATTTTGTAATGGAAAGCAGCATAACGTGTGTCTTGATTTTTTCGGCGGCTATTCTGCATGGACTCCGGCGGGAAGTCAAGCACAAGTCAAGTCATTTATGTGCATGCAGTCACACTATCCTGACATGCAGTGTTGACGAAGGGGGACTGAAATGGTACGATAGCGCGCGCAAGATGGAGCAGAACCGAGAACAGTTGATTCACCGCATGAGCGACGTGCTGGCCAGCCAGGTGGCTGCCGGTGAGGTCGTGGAGCGCCCCGCTTCGGTCGTTAAGGAACTCATTGAGAACAGCATAGATGCAGGCGCTACCATGGTGCGCGTGGAAATCATGCGCGGCGGCGTGTCGCTCATCCGCGTGACGGATAACGGTTGCGGTATGAGCCGGGCAGATGCTCTCATGTGCCTGGAGCGCCATGCCACCAGCAAGCTGATAGATTTCGATGACCTCACCAATATCGAAAAACTCGGTTTTCGTGGCGAGGCTATACCCAGTATCGCCTCGGTCGCAGAGCTGCAGATTACCACGCGGCGGGCGGAAGACGTGGAAGGCACGCTCATCACCTGCCACGGCGGGCTGGCCCAGGAGCCGGCTAACGCCGGTTGCGCCCCCGGTACCGATATCTGCGTGCGCAATCTTTTCTTCAATGTGCCGGTGCGTCGCAAATTCCTGAAAAGTAATGAGACGGAGGCCGGCCACATTGAGCATGAAATCAA
>JAZRKM010000077.1:0-10319 GCA_045646325.1 Akkermansia sp.
CTTCGTTCGACCCGCGAGAGGACAGCGAGGGCCCGCTCTGCCTGCAGGCCGCCGTCACCCGTGGCAGCAACAATGACCCCAACAATCTCTCCACCATGATTGTGACCGGCAACATCGATGTGCTTACCCACGAAAACGCCCGCAAGGAGCAGACGGATTACATGCGCTCCCTCTGGGCCTGGATGGTACACCGCCCCGAATATGCCGGCAAGAGCTCCAACCAGGACCTCACCTTCAAGATTGACCTCAACCGCCACACCCGCAGTGCGGTTGAACATATCACCCTCATCATCATGCCCCTGCTGGTGTTGCTGGTAGCAATCGGTATCTGGAATACACGCCGTCACTGAGCCTGCTCGTTATATGAGAATCATCTCCACCATTCTGCTGACCATAGCCGCGATACTCAGCGTGACGGCCGCTGTCTTCCTGACGATAGACGGCAACCTGGCACGTCTGACAGGGTGGTACAGCTTCAAACCGGGTATGCCGCTGTTCACAGCGGAAAACAGCAAGCGCCTGCCCGATGTGCAGTGGATGCGCATACGTGACCTTCACGACTCCATTGAGTGCCGGAAAGAAAAAGATGGCACATGGTGGATTATTTCTCCGTTCCGCGACCGCTTAAACCCGGCTATCGCAGACACGATTCTGAACTTCACCGGCCAGGCCCGCGTGGTTGATACCCTGCCCTACAATCGTACCACTCGCAGCCGCCTGCGTGAGTACGGGGTGCAGTCCAACCCCCACGCCATTACCCTGAAGGCGAAAGATACCTCCAGCGCCGACGGGCTCACCACCGTGGCGCGCTACACACTGGGCAGCGCCTCGCCCTGGCTGGCAGATGCCGGTGACGGCAAGAGCGTGATGCCCACCACTTACCTGCGCACCGATTTCTACGGCAAGGATAAGCGCATTCACGTAGTGAGCGGCAATATCCTGAGCATTTTCAAGAACGGCGTACTGGCACTGCGCGACCCGCGCCCCCTGCTCACCCCGCCGGATGAACTCCTAGAGCTGCACATCACCACACACAGCGGCCCCACGGCCGGTACAGTGATTCTGCGCCGCGCCAGTGCCGAAACAGCCTGGAATATCACCAGCCCCTGTATTACAGCCGCCGATCAGGATAAGGTGAATAACCTCGTTGCTTCTTTCGTCACCCTCTCCGCCATTAAGGTGGAGGATAACAGCCTGGTTCAACCGACCGGCACGCCGGAGTACACCATCGTCTTCCATACAGTAAAGGGAGAGCCGGTGGAACTGAAGCTCTATGCCCCCTTCGAGGCACCGGCGGACGGGCAAAAGCTCTGCCACGCCACTGTCAACAACCGCCCGGTTGTCTTCACCTTGCAGGCAGAACCCCGAGTCAGCCGCAAGGGCAGCTACTCCCGCATTGTCAACAGCATTTGCAACCTGCCCGTGCTGCCGGCCAAAACCATGGCGCAAATCAAATCCGGCGCCGGTATGGTATATACCGGAGATTTGCCCCTTTCACTGGCGGAGCTGCGCTCGCTGAAGTTCTCCGACATCATTGACCGCGATGTCGAGCGCGTGGCCCTGCGTGTGAGCGATAACAATGACTCGCTCAAGCTCCTGCTCATTCCCGGCGATGCCGAAAACGAGGTGAACGACATCTGGATGTATTCCCTCGGCAATGATAAATATGCCGAAGCGGAGGAAATGATTGTACGCCGATTCCTCAACGGCCTGAGCAGCATTCCCGTGCGCGGGGTTGTGGCTGATTTGCAACCCGGGGAAAATCAGCGCGAGTTTGCCGCGCGCTTCGGGCTTGATAAGCCGTTCTACAGCCTTTACATCAGGCCCAAATCCTGCCTGTACCGCGCCACACTCTTCGGGGTGGACTTGCCGCTCGTCAAAGACCGAGACGCACGCATTTTCTACATAGCCCGCTACCGCGACCCTGCTAACGGCAAGGCAAAATGGGTCGGCATGGAGCGTGGCGGCAGCACGGTTTATTGGCTCAGCACCCGCCTGACCCGCACCTTCTCCATGGACCGCAATTACTGGCGCGCCCGCAATGTGGTTAATTTCCCGATTTCCGCACTCCGCAAGCTCACGCTCGGTTATTCCCAGGCACCCCTTGCGCTCAACTATGACTATATCGGCGAAAGCTGGAGCGGCACCCTGGCCGGTGAAGATGTCACCCCCCGTATTAACCCACACCGCGCGCAGTATTATGTGCGCCAACTACAGAAACTGAAAGTCTCTGAGTGGCTTGATAAGGAGGATGAGTATGCCCTGGAAAGTCTGAAAGCCCCTGTCTTCTCCGTGAAAATCGAGCTTGAGATGACGGATTATTCAGAGGCGGAGGCCGTTGTGATGGATTCGGCCGACCTCGACCATGACTCCCTTAACCCGGAGTTCGGTGATTCGCGCCTGGAGAAGGCCAAAGAGGCCCTGACCGAAAGCACCGCCACGGATGCCGCTCTGCGAGATGCCGCCCTGCAGGAGCGCAAGACACACGCCCGCACCATCACCATCGAAATTGCACCGTCGGACGGTGATTCGGACAAGCCCTTCTTCTACGGTCGAGTGGTGGAAACCGGCGAACTTTTCGTGCTGCCGTTTGATGATGCCCAGGGGCTTGCCGGCAGTATTCTCGACATGTAAAACAACTGTAACATATTATGTGGGTCTGGAAAAAGACGATATCGAAAGCAAATGAAGAGGAATGGCAGCAGCGGGTAGGTCAACTGCCCGGGGCTGTGTTTTCGGAGGCCTTCCATGCCGAGCGGCTCAATATAGAGGTCTACACCGACACGGAGGAAGAAGCCCTCGTGCTGGTCGCCTGCTATGGCGGCAAGTCCGAGCCGGTGCAAACCGTAGACTGGGTGGCAGCCACAGCCCCCGAGAACACCCCTCCGCTGGTCATTCGTGACCGCTTGGTTATTTCCGCCAGCGCGGCACCGGAGGTGCTGGAACAACTGCGCAGCCAATACCCGGGGCGCACGATTCTCACCTTCCCGGCAGAGCGCGCCTTCGGCACCGGCAACCACGCCACGACCTCCACCTGCCTGCGCATGCTGTGCGATGAAATCAAAGGACGCACGGCTCCCTGGACCCTCACGGACATCGGTTGCGGCACCGGTGTGCTGGCCCTGGCCGGTCTGCGGCTCGGTGCTCAGCGTGCCATTAGTTTCGATTTTGACCCGGTGGCGGTGGAAGTCGCAGCCCGCAACATCGAGCGCAACGGCGGGGCGGAGAATCTGTCGCTGTTCCAGGCGGATGTGTTCGAGTGGTCCCCTGCCCCCGGCGACGAGGCTGACATCGTGCTGGCCAACCTGTTCTCAACCGTGTTGCAGAAGGCCTTTCCCCGCCTGATAGCCGCCATGAAACCAGACGGCGTGCTGATTATTTCAGGTATTCTCAACACGCAGCAGGCTGAAACTCTGGCGGCGGCGGAAGCGGCAGGCTTGCAGGTGCTCAAGGTTGTGAGCCGCGGTAAATGGACGACTGCCAAACTCAGGCGCGCATGAATATACTGGCCATAGAATGTTCACAGCCGGCGGCCTCTCTCTGCCTTTCCAGCGGAGGGCAAGTTGTGTATGACAACTCGTGGAAAGCGGAGCGCAACCATGACTCATACCTGTTCCCGGCGCTGCAGGCTGCCCTGGAGCAACTGGGCGAGGCAAGGCTTGATATCGTGTTGGTGGGCGCCGGTCCCGGCAGCTACGGCGGCGTGCGCGTGGCTCTGGCGGCCGCTGTCGGCATATCAACCGTGAAGGGCGCCCGCGTGGTGGCTATCGGTTCGTGGGGCTCGCTGGCAGAGAACGGCGCCGGCATTGTTTCCGACGCTCGCCGCGGCGGCTGGACCCTGCGCCGCCCCGATGGCGAAATAGCCGTGCTCAGCACCGCCGAGCTTCTGGCCGAACTGTCAACCGGCATGCCCCTCTACACCATCGAAACCAAAGCCACGCTGGAGAAGCACGGTATCACCGCTGACCGATATGAGCTCGTGCCCACAGCCCGCGGCCTGGTGACAGACTGGCTTTCCCTCACCCCTGAGCAACAGGGCTCCCTCGCGGCAAAACCGGCCGAACCCATCTACGTTCGCCCGCCGCATATTACTGAGGCTAAGCGCAAACCCTGGGAAATAGCATAATCCCCCGAACCATGAGTGAACCTTCTGCCGCCCCCATAGTCCATACCTGCCAGCGCTGCGGTGCCTGCTGCCGCTGGGAGGGTGACGTATGCCTGACGGATGATGACATTACCGCCATTGCAGCCTACCTGCAAATGAGTGAAGAGGCTTTTATTGAACGTTATTGCCGCTTGCAACGGAATCGCCGCGGCCTGTCGCTGATTGATGCGGATAATGGTGACGGCCCCTGCTGCATGCTGACGGAAGACGGTTGCCGGATTCAACCCGTCAAGCCGCAGCAGTGCCGCGATTTCCCCCACAAGTGGAACTTTCCCGGCTGGGAGCAGCGCTGCCCCGGTGCAGGTAAAACAACCAGTCCCTTTGCATGAAAAATCGCTTGGCGTACATGTGGTTAGGTATGCGCCGCAAAATGATGGCGCTGCGTGGGTTCGTTGCCAATGCTTTTTACCGTGTCCCCCGCCGACTCGGCGCGCGAGATGAGTCCCGCCGCAGCCACGCCGGCGTTGTGGTGGACCTCTTCGCCTCTATCATGGTGCGTGTCGATGGTATTACCATCGAAGACATGGATACCACCATGGATATGCTGCGCTGCGATTTCCCCAACGTGGAGCACAGCTGGCTGGCGGCGCGATTCCAGGCTGCTTATACGGCCCGTTATTCCCTGGATGACACCCTGCGACTTGCCGCGGCTCAGCGCACGGAGGAGGAACGCGTGGCGCTGGCTTTGGAAATCCTCACCATGCTCTACCGAGTGGGGGGCGACCTGACCAACCCTACACTTTTCGACCGCGTTACCAACGGGCTTAATCTGCCGGGGTTTGCCGCCATACTTGAAGAGTTGATAGCCACCCCGGGGAAAGAAGCTCCGGCACCGATTCAAAGCCTTAGCTTCTCGCAAGAGAGCGGGCCGCATGTCGTCACGTTGGCGAAGGAAGAGGGTGAAATCAACTTCCGAGCCTTGCATTGCGTACATGTTCTGCTCATTATCAACGATTCCAGAAAACCCTTCACCATCGGCGACCGCGTTCTTCACCAGGGCGACATGCAACTGCTTGCCCCCGGCCAGAGTGTGGAACTGAGCGAGTGGTCACTGGCGTATGCGACGATTCGCTCACTCATACAGAACCGCTACAGTGGGGTGAGCTATGTCTGCTACCTCTACCGCCAGGATGATGAAGTGAGCATTACCCGCCAGCGCCCCCGCAATCCGCTGGCCAGGGTGCGTTTCAGCCTGCAGGTCGAGGTGGAGGTACTGGGTAAGGATGCTGATTTCATGATAGACGGGCAGCGCCTGAAAGTGGGCGACACCAGGTGCACAACCTATTACACACCCTTTACTATCATGGGCTTGGGGCCTTACCGCTTCGCCGAGCTTCACAATGTGGAAAGTCCCGGTCGCAGTTACCAGCTCGCGCCCGATGCGCGTAAATTGCTCGTCACGAACCTGCCTTATATCAACAGTACCTCTGCGCTCATGCTCACCCCGGGGCTGGCGTCTGCCGTTGTGTTTGAGGTGAGTTACTCGCGCACGGACAATACGGGCACCCTCAAAATCATTGAAGGCGGTGATAGCCTGACCGTCAATGGAATACCGGTCAAAGGCGACACTCCGCTGCATGACGGCGACCTTATCTCGCTGAGCCTCACCCAATCCTTGCGTTGCCGATTCTCCGCCGGCGTGCTCGATGAAGAATCCTCCCTCATTGACTCACTTTCCGTGCAGGGGCTTACTCGCGATTTTGTGCGCTCGGGGCGCGTGGTCGACAATATCGACTTCACGCTCAAGCGCGGCGAAATGGCCTGTATATTAGGCCCCAGCGGCTCCGGTAAGAGCACCCTGCTGAGCATGCTCGCCGGGCACCTCTCGCCGTCCTTCGGCTCCATTCATTATAACAATGAGCGCATGACCCCGCATGCCACCAACCTGCGCCGCCATGTCGCCTACATACCCCGTGAGGATATACTGGATGAAGCCATGACCGTTGGCGAGCACGTCTACCATGCCTCCATCGCCCGCCGCCCGCGCCTGAATGATTCTGACCGCAAACGCCGTGTGCTCTCCATTCTCAACTATGTCGGCCTGGGAGCCCTGGCCAACCGCAACGTGGGGCGCGCCGGTGAGCGAACAATATCTGACGGTGAACGAACCCGCCTTAACCTGGGGCTCGACCTCACGGGCACGGCCGAAGTGTTCCTGATTGACGAACCCATCAGCGGCCTGTCGTCCGGCGATGCCGAGCGAGTGATTGAGACGCTGGAGAGCATGGCCGCCTCTCGCATCTTGCTCTGCACCCTTCACCGCCCGGCACAGGTAATACTCAATCGATTCAAGAAGGTCATGGTGCTCAATTCCAACGGGCAGATGGCCTTCTGGGGCAGCCCGGCGGAGATGGTCAATTACTTCCGCAAATCCGCGCTGGAGATGGGCCTGCACGTCTCGCGCGAAGCCGTTGTCGCCGGTGGTGCGGATTATGTGTTTGAGGTGCTGGAGGCCCCCTATACCCGCCTGGGGAATGAACAGCGCCCTGCCCCCACCATGTGGCAGAACCGCTTTGAGAGTTACTGCTACCGCCGCAATTCGGCTGCCGCCCGCTCCCAAGCAGAGACAGAGACGGAAAGCGAGAAGAAAGACAGTGAGAAAGAGCCGGAAAAAGAGAGCGCACCGCGCCCCATTCCGCCCGTGCCGCGCCGCAGTCTGTTGGAGCACTGGCGCCTGTTCGTGCTGTGGATGAACCGCACCTTCCTGGCGCGCGTGCGCAGCCGCATGGGCTTATACGCCATGCTGCTGGAAGGTCCCGTACTGGCGCTGCTTATCGCAGGAACGCTGCGCGCCGCGAGCGAAGCCGAGTACACATTCTACAAGTCACTGCATATCAACGAATATCTGTTCCTTTCGCTGGTGCTGGCGATGTTCTTCGGTCTTACGGATTCCGCCTGCGAGATATTGCGTGACCGCCCGCTGATACGCCGCGAGAGTAATTACAAGCTATTCATACCCGGTTACCTGTTGGCCAAAGTGTTGGTACTCACCTCCATAGCAGCCGTGCAGTGCGCGCTCTACCTGTGGGTGGGCAATGCCATACTGGGTATTGAGCAGATGTTCTGGCAGCACATGATTGTGATGGTGCTGACTGCTTTTGTGGGTATATCACTTTCGCTCATGGTGTCAGCCCTGGTGCGCTCGGACCGCACGGCGCTCAACATCGTCCCCCTGCTCCTCGTGCCGCAGATATTGCTGGCCGGTGCTCTGATTCGATTCGAAGAGATGAACGAATTCAGCCCCAAGGTGCCCACCTTCCTGCCCGAGAAGATTGACAAGGCACTCTCCAACCTGCGCCACCGCGTGGCCTATCAAGACGAAACCACCCACAACATCACCTCCAAACCCGTACCGTTCATTGCAGAGTTCTGCCCGCTGCGCTACGCGTTTGAGATGATGTTTGTCACCCAGGCACACGGTAACTTGTGGGAGGAAGAAAGCGGCACCATCAACCAACGCCGAGAGTACCTCAAAGAGCACGGCTCGCTGGATGAGGTGCGCTTCATTCAGCGTGCGGCCCTGTTGCTTAACTCCCCTGCGGCCGATGCGGATGAGGCACGCGACATTCTTCGCCGCGTGCGAAAAGCGGCTATCTACCACGATGAGCGATTCCTCGAAGAGATGTCCATCAAACTCGAGGACCGCGAACCCTGCGAAACCGACCAGCCCGTCGAGTTCTTCTTCTCCAACCGCAAGTTGCAGGTGATTAAAGAAGGTGTCAAAACCGCCCGTAAGGATGGCCGTAAAAACGAACAGCGAGGCTTCTTCCTTGCGCCGCGCCAGGCACGCGCTTTCAGCGGGCTTGATCAGGAGACTGACACCGGCTCCGTCTCCACCATCGCCCGCAATGCCGTTTACCTGTTGATAATGGGACTTTGCCCCATATTCGTGGCGGCCAGACGCCTGCGCTCCATCTGCCGGGGCGGCTGAGCCGAAAAAAAATAACACAGCTATTCACAAAAAATAAGTTGATTTTTTCAGAACGAACCGATAGAATAAACGCCATGAGATTTGCTCTTTACACGCTTGCATTGCTGCCACTTACAGTGAGTTCTGTTATGGCGCAGCGCCCCGCCGGTACTGAACATGTTCAGGTCGAAAAAGTAACAATAGGTAAAGACCGCATTACCCGCAAAAGTATAGGCCACATGGAGGCCATACGCTCCGTGGCGGTCAAGGCCGCGGTAGAGGGCTTTCTGGGTGAGCCGAAGTTCCGCGAAGGCTCCATCGTTCAAGCGGGTGATGTGCTGTTTGAAATCTCACCCGTGCGCTACCGTGCTGCGGTAGAGCAGGCGGAGGCGGCTGTGGCGGAAATCGAAGCACGTATCATCTACGCCGAGAACAGCTACAAACGACTCGAACGCCTTGCCGCTGCACATGCAACTTCTGTGGAGACCAAGGAAAGCGCCCTCGCCCGACTCGAAGAACTCAAAGCCAGCCTGGCAGGTGCCAAAGCTGAGGTGGTGAGAGCTCGCAAAGATTTGGATGACTGCACCATCCGCGCCGAAATCACCGGCCGAATCGGCCGCGTGGAATTCTCCGAGGGCAACTACATCACCAAGGGCGAAACCCTCGCTACCATCAAACAGATGGACCCCATCTATGTGCGTTTCCCCCTCAGTCAGTCGGATGTGAACGGAATTTTCCGCGGGCCGAAAGAAATCGGCAATGTTGCCGATGTGCGCCTGACGACAGCCAACGGTCGCCGCTATGAACAGGCCGGTACCGTTGCTATCGTAGATAACCTGCTGACATCAGGCACCGATACGTACACCCTGTGGGCCGAGTTCCCGAACAAAGATAACATGCTTACCCCGCGCGGCGTTGGCGCCATGTTCATCTCCCTGACCGATACGCAGCAAGTCTGCATGGTGCCCCTCACCGCTGTACACTACGACACGGACGGGGCATACGTCTACACCGTCAGCGAGGGCGAGAACAAGGTCAGCCGCCAGGCGGTTATCGTCGGCTCTATTCAGGGGCGTTTGCAGTCCGTTTACAGCGGCCTTTCCGAGGGGCAGATTATCATCACCGACGGTGCTCACAAGATACGCGTGGGCGACACGGTGATACCCGTCATGGCTCAGACCGATTCCCATGTGGATGAAAGTGGCAACGTCGTTTCAGAGGAGAAACCTCTTGCGGTCGAGACCACCCCTGTGGTGATGGCGGAGGACAAGACCGTGCTCGTATGCCAGGGCGCGCGGCTTGAGGCCATTAACCGCGTAAATCTTCGCCCGCTGGTACAGGGCGTGCTGGCTGCACCCTCATTCACTGAGGGTGACCTGATAAAGAAGGGGGATGAACTCTTCCGCATTGACCCCACTCGCTACAGTGCTGTGGTCGATGCCCGCAAGGCCGCTGTCTCTCAGCTGGAAGTGAAAATACAGGACGCTACACGCAAATATGAGCGACAGGTCGCCCTGCTGGAAAGCAATGCCACCAGTCGTGACGATATGGAGAGTGCCAAAGCCACGCTCGATGAACTCAAAGCGCAGAAAAAGAAAGCAGAAGCCGCTCTCGTCATCGCAGAAGATGACCTCTCTCGCTGCACCATGCGCGCCCCCATCACCGGGAGAATCGGCCGTGTCAGTATATCGGAAGGCACCTATATCTCAGACATCAAGTCGCCGCTGGCAACCCTGGTGCAAATCAGTCCCATTTATGTGCGTTTCTCCCTGAGTGAGAATGCTATCCTCTCGAACTACGGAACAGATGACCGCCTGAAGGATAACAGCGAGGTCACCCTCGTAACCGCCAACGGCAACACCTACCACGAAAAAGGCAGCGTGTACTTCGGTGACAACGTTATTCAGACGGCAACGGATACGCAGAACTTCTGGGCTGTGTTCAAGAATGTAGACGGCGAGCTGCGCCCCGGCGGTGTTGTCACCATCCGCGTGACCCGCAAGTCCGACCGCAAGGTGCCGGCCGTTGATTCCAAAGCCGTGCTGACCGACACGAGTGGCCGCTACGTGTACGCCATGCGTCACAACCGCGCGGTGCAGGTACGAGTGCTGACCGGCACGCCTGATGATAACGGCCTGATTCCCATCTTCGCCGGTCTGCGCGAGGGTGATCGTTGCATCATCTCCCCCCTTGCGGAGATTGAGGACGGCTCTCTCGTCACCCCTGCCCCTGAACCCACTGAAT
>JAZRKM010000078.1:0-6959 GCA_045646325.1 Akkermansia sp.
GCACCCTTTTTTTATTTCATCGCTTCCACAAGGGGGAAGGACTCATTGTCGTCCTTCCCCCCATCCTGCTAGGGCAGTTTGGGCTCCTATGGAGACTTTTTGGGCGGGCTTTCGGTGTCGCATTTGATTTTACAACTTGCAGGGTACTTCAACACGGAAATTGTGCTTTGACATGTCGCGGTCGGCGTGGTATAGTGTGGGCTGAGCGAAATTTGACCGAAAGGCACAGGAATATGATAACGATGAAAACCACCTTCCGTGAGTGTACCGTCAGCGCGGCGGCAATAAAATGGATAGGGCTCCGCGAACGGCAGGAAGACCAAGTGGAGTTTTGCGCCGGGCCCGGTGCTGAGGCTCCCTGTATGCTGGCTTTGCTGGCAGATGGTATGGGTGGTATGGGGAATGGCGATGTGGCCGGTGCCGTGATTGTGAACGGTTATCTGGAACACTACCGCCGGGCCGCATGTACAGTGGAACAGGTGGATTACCTGCGCCTGGCCAACAGTGCCCCTCTCGCCGTGGCAGATGACCATGAGACCGGCTTTGAGCTGCTTGCGGAATGTTTGCAGGCTGCCAATAACGCTCTGGCAGAAGAAAAACTCAGGGGCGGTATGACCGAAGGAGCCGGTGCCACCCTCATCGCGCTGCATGTGACACCCGGGGGGATATGGTGGCAGAGCGTAGGTGATTCACTGCTTTACCACATGCAGGGCGAAACGGTCCATAAAATCAACGAGGCACACAACTGGGGGCGGCTCATTGACAGAGATTTGCAGGCCGGTATCATTACCCCTGAACAGGCTGAAGGGCAGCGCCACATGCGCCACGCGCTCCACTCGGCCGTGTGCGGTATGGTTATTCCCGAAATTCAGTACTGCCGCACCCCCTTGCAGGTCGGTGACCGCTTTATCATTGCCTCTGACGGCTTGCAGCCCCTGATTGATGCCGGCTGGGAGCAGATGCTCCGTGTGCCTGAGCTGCGCTATGCCTCCGCCGCTGAAGCCTGCGAGATTCTCATGGAGGCTCTGCAGCGTGTGGAGTACCCCTACCAAGATAACACGGCTATTGCGGTGCTCGATATTCTGCCCCCGGTAGAGGATACGCAGCCGGTGGGCTGTGCTGTGCCGGAGGAGGAAGACGAGGTGATTACCGGTACTCCTGTGCTCACAAGCGAAGAGCAGGCAAGGCTCGATGCCGCTGTTGAGGCCATGGCAGCCATGCCGGAACCGGTACCCGACACGGCCGGGGTATGAGCGCTGCTGCCCCGGTGCCGCACCGGCAACCGCCCCCACGGTAAACATCGGGGTGCGGGGGCTGTTGTCCGGCGCCGGGTGTGGTTTGTGTTACAGGTGACGCAGGGCGAGGAATTCGCGTATGCGGGCGTTGGCGGAGTTTTTCAGCTCCGTGGGGGTGTCGTCCTCGACTACGTGGCCATCGGCCAGGAAGATGATACGGTCGGCCAGTTCGCAGGCGAAGGCGATATCGTGCGAGACGACAATCATGGTCATGCCATCGCGGGCGAGGTCACGCATGAGCGCTTGCACCTCGCCTACCATTTCGGGGTCGAGCGCAGAGGTGGGTTCATCGAACAGCAGCACCTCGGGGTTCATGGCAAGGGCTCGCACAATGGCCACGCGCTGTTTCTGGCCGCCTGAGAGCTGGGCAGGGTAGGCGGTGGCTTTGTCTGCCAGGCCGATTCGGTCGAGCAGGCGCAGGGCTGTCTGTCGGGCCTCGTGCGGGCTGAGTAGCCCGCATTTGACGGGTGCTAGGGTGATGTTTTCGACAATGTTGAGGTGCGGGAACAGGTTGAAGTGCTGGAACACCATGCCCACGTGGCCGCGGTAGCGGTTCAGGTCGGCCTCGCTGCGACCGGGCTCGGTGCCGTGAAAGAGCACTTGCCCGCCGTCCGGTGTCTCCAGAAAGTTCATGCAGCGCAGCACGGTGCTCTTGCCTGCTCCGGAGGGCCCGACCAGGAATACTACCTCGCCTTTGTGTACCTGTAGTGAAACCCCTTTTATCACTTTCAGTGAGCCGAAGTTTTTCACCAGGTCACGTACCTCCAGTATGGTATTATCGTTCATTTTTCTTGAGTCGCAGTTCGAGTTTCTTCAGCAGGTGGCTCAGCAGCATTACCATGCACAGGTAGATGGCTGCCACGGCAAAAAGCGGCAGGAAGGCATCATAGGTCTGGCTGCGGATGATGTCGCCGCCCTTGGTGAGGTCTTGCAGGGCGATATAACCGCAGATACTCGTTTCCTTGAGCAGCACGATAAACTCATTGCCCAGCGCCGGGAGCACGTTTTTGAAAGCCTGGGGCAGAATGACGCTGCGCATGGTGGTGCCGTAGCTCAGGCCCAGGCTGCGGCCGGCTTCCATTTGCCCGCGGTCTACGGACATGATACCCGAGCGGATGATTTCAGCCACGTAGGCGGCGGAGTTCAGGCCGAAGGCGACCATGGCCACCAGCACTTTGCTGATATCGACCGAGCCGAAGATGACGAAGTAGATGATGAGCAGCTGCACCACAATGGGCGTGCCGCGCACAACGGTCAGGTACACGCGGCAGAACCAGTCGAGCACTCGCAGGCGCCCGGTCAGGTCGGCCGTGCTGCGTACCACGGCTATCAGGAACCCCAGCGCGATGCCGATGAGAGCCGCGGCCAGCGCTATTTCCACCGTTACCAGCAGGCCATCTGCCAGGTAACGCCAGCGCTCGTTCTTCACGAAATCCGTGCGGAAATCATCCGCCAGTCGGCCGGCCATGCTGTCAGCCTGCTGCACGGCTTCGGGGGTGTTCTCGCGCATGTGGCGCTCGATGATGGCGGCCAGTGTGCCGTCGGCCTCCATTTCATCGAGCGTGATGTTGAGCATGGTGAGCAGGTCGTCATTGCCCTTGCGCAGAGCCATGGCGTATTCCTCTTCCACCACGGCTTCGGGCAGGATGATGAGCCCGTGGCTGCCGGCTACGTGGTTTTCAGCCGGGGCGTTGTCGAGCACCACGGCATCGACCTTACCGGCATTCATGGCTGAGATGGCCAGCGCGCCGTTCGTGTAGCGCTCCGGTTCGCAGATGTTCTCGGTCACGTATGTGTCGCCCGATGAACCGTGCTGCACACCCACGCGTACCTTCTTCAGGTCGGCCACACCTTTCACGCTCGAGCCCTCGGGTACGATGATAACCTGCTTTGCCCCGGCATAGCTGCGGGTGAAGTCCACCTGGCGGCGGCGGTCTTCCGTCACGGTTAACCCGGAGGCTACGACATCCACCTTGCCGGTCTGAACAGCGGTGATGATGGAGTCGAACGCCATGTCTTCCAGTTTGAACTGTACCTGATTTCGGCGCCCGATTTCCTTGAGTATATCCACATCAATACCCACAATTTCAGTGCCGCGGTAAAATTCATAGGGCGGGAATGTTGCCTCCATACCCACGGTATAGGTGCGGGTCTGGACTTCCTGCCGGTCGCAGGCAGTCAGCAGCAGAGCTGTCAGCATGCAGGCGAGCGCGAGGCTCAGGGCTCGTAATCTGTTCATGCAAGGGAGGATACCACATATTTTCCCGATTACAAGCAAAATCGCTCACGCGAGGGCGGTTTTTACCGGGCGATGTGACCGGTGGGGAGGGTGCCCCGCTCCCTGTATAGATTGTCCTTGGTGCGGGGAAAAAATATCTTGACTCTGAGTGCAACTGAGCTATACTCTCAGATAAGGGATTCAACCAATTTTCAAGTCATGAAGAAAACAGTTTATACTCTCATAGCCGGCGTGACTGTCGCAGGCGGTTGCGGTGACCTGTATGCCCAGGCACCGGCCACAACCGGCACGACAACGGCTCAGGCTACCCGCACCACGGCCGCTACTACGCAGCCTGCTGCCACCGCGCAACCTGCTGCCGCTCAGCCTGCCGCACCGGCACTTACCCCTGCACAGCAGCGCCGGGCCGCTCGTATAGCAGCCCGACAGGCAGCCCGTGCCGCCGCGGCTGAGGCGCGTGCAGAAAAGGCAGCTGCAGCAGCCGAGCTGAAGGAGCGCGGCATATTGCCTGCAAAATACGCAGCCTATCTTCTGCAGGCCATCAATACGTCTGATGAGGATGTGCTGGAGCTCTTGCTGCGTGCCGGTGCTGACCCTGATGTGCGCGACTCCAACGGCGAATATGCTCTGCACTGGGCCGTGAAGACGAACCAGCCCCATTTCATGGATATACTGCTTGATGCCGGGGCGGATATCGATGCCCGTAACCCCCGCACCCGTGCAACAGCGATGCACCTGGCCGCCTGGAACGAAGGGCCTGAATGCCTGCGCCTGCTCATTAGTGAAGACGCCGACTGCAACGCAGCCGATGTGGTGGGTGATACCCCCATGATTCGAGCCATTAAGCTGGGACATACGGAGAATGTGCTTGCTCTGGTGGCTGCCGGTGCTGATGTGAAGATAGCCAATGACGAAGGTGTTACTCCGCTGCTGATGGCCGCCCGTATGGGGAATTCCGACTGTGTGCAGGCCCTGGTGGCTGCCGGTGCTGTGAACAACCTGGCTGCTGCTGCTGTGGTGGGTGATTTGTATGTGCTCAATTATTTCATATCAGCCGGTGTGAAGGTCAATGTGCGAAATGGGCTGGGGGAAACCCCGCTGCACCTCGCGGCAGAGTTCGGCCATACGGAGTGTGTGAAAGCCCTGCTGAATGCCGGTGGCTGGATTCTTGCCAAGAACAAGCTGGGCGCTACCCCGCTGCACGAGGCTGCTGCCGGCGGGCATGTGCAGTGTGTGGCGCTGCTGCGCGACACCGGTGCGGATATCAATGCCCGTGGCGCTTACGGCACCACTCCTATCAGCCGCGCGGCTTCAGGCGGGCATGCTGATTGCGTGAAATACCTCATTTCTGTCGGGGCCGATGTGAATATGGCTGATGACTACGGTGTGACCCCCCTCATGTGGGCTGCCACCAATGGGCATGCTACCAGTTTGAAGCTCTTGCTCGATGCCGGCGCCAATAAGAATGCTATCGACAAGGCCGGCGAAACAGCACTTCACATTGCTACGGAAAAAGGCCATGCCGAATGTATCCGCCTGCTGAGGTGAGTGGGCCGCAAAGACTTGTAATTGATTGATAACGCACGAGGGCGAAATCCGAAGGGCTGTTGAGGCACAGCCTGACCTTTCGGAAATCGCCCTCGTTTTTTATGTTGACTTATTTCAGCTTGCAGCGGGCGCAGAGGAAGATGCCGGCCCCGAGCACGGCGCCCAAGGTATCCATGAGCATGTCTTTCTGCGCGTCCCACACGTCGCCCTGTGAACCCAGAAAGGCCAGCCCGGCGCTGCCGCCGTCGATTTCGGCGTAAATCCACTCCACGAGTTCCCAGAAGTTGGCCACAGCCATGATGATGACCACGCTGTAAATGGCCGCTGCACGGGCAGAGGGCGCCCCGCGGTAGCGCCACAGCAGCTCGGCAATTCCTACGGCATTGAGCCCCACCACAAAGTGTGCCAGGCGGTCGTAGTGGTTGCGCTCAAAGCCGAAGAAGTTGCCCACGCTCTCAAAGGGCACCAGCTCAAAGGTGTAGTGCGCACCGATGACCTGCAGCCAGCACCACAGGAAGATGAAGAAGTAACTGAGCACGCTCAGCTGCAGGCGCTTGTACAGGCAGCCGAACACAGCTACCAGCACGAAGACGGTGCTCATCTCCGTCCACCACACCTGCATGTCGTACGGATTGATGGCTGACCATATGCTCAGCCCCAGCAAGATGAGCAGGAAGACGCCGTTGGTGATGTGGCGTGCGGTAGCAGTCATGGTCTTATATCTCCTCTACGTCAGTGGTTTGGTTGAGGGGGAGGGCTCGCATGAGGTCGGCGGTGAACTCAGGTGAGGCGAAGATGCTGTTGTGATCTGCCGGGTAGGTCTTCACGGCGGGTGCCGTGGGGAAGGCCTGAATGAGCTTGTCGGTGCTCTCGGCGGGTACGATATCGTCCGTCTGTGCGCGCATGACTGTCACGGGGCATTTGACCAGAGGGGCGAATTCCACGGAGTTCCAGCTGTCCATGGGCAGAATGCGCGGGAAGAAAGGTACCTGGTTGCAGGCCACCTCGGTCATGCTGTCGAAGGGGCAGATGAGGATGAGCGCAGCCGTGCTCTTGGTGGCGGCCACCTGTGTGGCGACGCCGGAACCCAGGCTGTAACCCACGAGAGCCAGCGGGCCGGGAGTTCCCATTTTGGTGCGAGCATGGGTAATGCAGGTGTTGGCATCGGACACGATTTGGGACTCACTCGGTTCGCCCTCGCTGCCGCCGTAGCCGCGGTAGTTCATGAGCAGGTAAGAGCGCGTGGGGTCAGCTGCGGCGATGGAGGCAAAATTGCCCACATTCATGGCATTGCCACCATAGAAAACCACCAGCGGTGTGCCTGCGCCACGGTTGAAGAACCAGCCGCGCAGCACGGTGCCGTCGTTAGCCCGTATGCTGGTGGTGTGTTCGCTGTAACCGTAGGTGAGGTCGGGCATGTTTTTGTCTGCGCCGTTGTAAACGATGGAATTGATGCAGGAGGGCAGGCCGGCGAGAGTCAGCACGGCAAGCGTGGCGGTCAGGATAGGGCGTTTTTTCATAATTGTTTTCTTGTGTGCAGGTAGTATACTCCTTTATGCTGAATATGCAAGCCTGAACTTGTGTTGGGTGTTCGGGCGAATACCCGGCTGCTCAATTCGCGGTGGCTGTGATATCTGCCGGCATCGGCGGGGGCGCCTGTTGGTCGCCGGCATCGGTCAGGGCCATGCAGAGGCCGACGGGGAAGAAGAGCACGTTGGTGAGTATCGAGGCGGGTACATCGACCGCAACGGCTGTGGCTACCCCCAGCGGGTAGGCCCAGAGCGCGTGGGCCGAGGTGCGCGTTTTGCCCCACGAACGTGTGGTGCCGGGCAGGTACCGGGTTTTCTGGTAAGGGGTGGCGAAGCTGCGGTGTGGGG
>JAZRKM010000079.1:0-11412 GCA_045646325.1 Akkermansia sp.
TCTTCCTAAGCCCGCTTGGCCTCCGACTTCCAGTAGAGGGGCAGGGCTATGCCGGCATCGATGAGTTCATCCCGCAGACCGGGAATGCCGCTGACGAGCGGGTAACACATGGGGGCTGCCGATGGGGTGTCGGGCAGGTTCAGGCGGTTGATGGGGCCGAGTGCGGCATGCAGTATGTGGTAGTTTTCCAGCCTGCGCTGCGCGGCAGCCGCCCAGTCAATGCTGGTGATAAGCCTGCGAGTGAGGGGGGACATGCGCCGCGCGGGGGCGCTCAGGCTGTCTTCTGCGGCGGCAATGGAGGGGGCGGCAGCGGTTGCTCCATTTTCTGCCCTTTGTAACATACCCAGGGTGCGGTTGGTGCTGTAGTCTTGCTGCTCAGGGAGTTGCAGCGAGAAGGGGGCGCATGCAATGCCGCCATCACACAGCCCGCCGAACTTGCGCGGACTGTAAAAGGTAGGCACTCCGGGCAGGGGCTGGGTGTAAAGGGCGGTGGTAGCATCTACCACCACCGGGCCCGGGTGACGCAGAGCTGCCGCCTGCACAGCCTCTTCGGTAAGTCCGAAGTAGTTTACCAGCAGCAACAGGTCTGAGCTGTCGGTATCTGCCGGTGGACAGGGAACCAGTTGTTCGGAAATCGGGTAGCGCTCTATGGGTAAGTCAAGGCGCGTGAGGGGTTCCAGCACGGTATTGCACACATAACGGGGAACCAGTACCCGGCGTGGGCGTGGCATGTTGCGCAGTATACACTCCAAGGCTGCCCGCCCGCTACTCAGCATGGCGCACCCCGCACTTTCCCGGTACGGAAAATTGTTGAAGGTGGGCAGCTCAGGGGCGAAGGCTCCACCCATCATATCATCCTGCGGTTTTTCGGGCATGGCGGGAAGGGGATTTCAGGTTGTCGTAGGGGTCGTCGAAACGATCCGGTTCGAGCGGGGCCGGCGGAGTGTGCGGGGTAGTGGGTTGTATGATGAGGGTGCCGTGTTGTCCCAGGCGGTTGAATACGCCGCCGAAAAGCCGCAGCCCGGTATAGCGCAGGCGGTTGAGTGAGGCACCATAGCGCTTGCAATCAGCCCGGTAGGCGCGGTCGATGTCCGTTCGCGAGAGCGGGGCTCCTTCTTTGAGAGCGTGGTAGAGTATATCGTGGCGCAGGCTGGGCATAAGGTCGGCGGATTCGGTGATTCCCACGCTGTTGCCGTCCCACACATAGCGACGGTGCAGAATAAGGGTGTGCCCGCGGGCTTCGACCAATACCCGGTGGGGAGGCTGTGGGTGCAGGCCGCGCCAATAACCGAGGTAGAGATTTTTATCTTTCCACACAATAGCGTGGCGTGTGCGCAGGCAGAACCCCGGTGAGCATTGCGGCAGGTAGGTGTACCAGCTTTGCTCTTGTAAACCGGCTTGTTGCACCTTGGGGGATATCTGCTTGTGCAGCGTGACATCCAGCGCCCCCATACAGCCGATTAGCGGTACGGTGCTCAGCAGCAGGATACAGGCGCGCAGCAATCTCATGCTGCATGGTATTCTAGCGGCAAGCCGACTGTTTGTCAAATAAAAACGAGCGGCCTTCAGCAGCAGCTGTAGCGCCCGCCGGGCAGGGGGCGGATGGCTTGCTCAATCTGCAGGCGCATGAGTTGCGGGGTGAGAGCCATGGCTCCCAGACCGAGGGCGGTGCAGAGGGTATCGAGTGTATCATGACCGGCGGCTATGGCTGCCAGAATTTCGTCGCGGTTGGGGCAGTCGGTCGGTCCGTGAACGGCGACCGGTTCATCTGCCTGTTCGGCCGGAAAGAGTTCGAGCTGCTGTGGGGCACTGCTCCAGTGCATATCAGCCATCAGTTCCTGCGGGCTGGTGCAGAGTATGGCGCCGTCGCGTATGAGGGCATGGCACCCGATGGATGAGGGGCGGTCAATGGGCCCGGGGACGGCGAAGACTGTGTTGCCGTATGAATCTGCCGCCATGGAGGCGGTGTGCAGGGCTCCGCTGCGGTTCGGGGCTTCTGCCACGAGTACGGCGCGGCTCCATGCGGCCACGATTCGGTTACGCTGGGGGAAGGTGGTGCGCCCGGGGCGCAGGGTCATGGGGAACTCACTCACCACGGCACCGTGACCGTTGCAGATGTTTTCGACGAGTTCGACGTTTTCTTGCGGGTAGATACCGGTCATGCCGTAGCCCAGCACGGCGATGGTACGGCCGCCGGCATCCAGCGCGCCCCAGTGTGCGGCTGTGTCTATCCCTCGGGCCAGGCCGGAGATGATGGTGCAGCCGGAATCCGCCAGCTCACGCCCGAAACGCCTGGCGAGGGTCATGCCGTAAGGAGTCGCGGCGCGGGTGCCCACGATAGCAACGCTGCGTTCACTGTCGTTCTGCTGCCATTCGCCCCTGACATAGAGCACGATAGGCGGGTCGCCCATGCGGCGCAGGGCAGCGGGGTAATCATCTTCAAGCAAGGTAACCACGCGCACGCCGCAATCCGCCGCCAGGGCGAGTTCGGCGTGCACGTTGGTGCAGTCGCGCCAGCTTGCGATGGCGCGTGCCAGTTTCGGCCCGATTCGTGGCACTCGCTCCAGTACACCGTGCGGAGCCGCCAGCGCCAGTTCGGCAGAGCCGAAGAAGTTCAGCAGCTCCTGTATGCGCACCGACCCCAACCCCGGTATGAGGTTGAGGGTGATGAGTGCTTCTCTCGGGCCAAGGGACATCATGCGTTTATCAGCGCTCTACCGTGAAATCCAGCCCCAGATCCATGGAAGGCACAGAGTGGGTCAGGCAGCCGAAGCTCATGAAGTCCACCCCGCTCTCGGCGGCAGCGGGGGCGGTTTCGAGGGTCAGACCGCCACTGGCTTCAAAGTAGGGCTTCTTGTTCTTGCCGCGCATTTCCACGGCCTTGGCCATATCTTCCGGGCTCATGTTGTCGAGCAGAATATAGTCCACGCCACGCAGTTTCAGGAAGGCCTCTACCTGGGTGAGGTTGTCGGCTTCGAGCTCGACCTCCACACCGGGTTTGTCGGCATTAAGTTTGTCGATGCAGGCCTGCAGGTGGGCGGTGTCGCCATCAGTCATCAGGTGATTGTCCTTTACCATAGCGCGGTCGTAAAGCCCCAGACGGTGGTTGTTGCCGCCACCGTGTACCACGGCTGCTTTCTCCAGCAGGCGGTAACCGGGGGTGGTTTTGCGTGTGTCGAGCAGCTTGCAATCCGTGTGTTTGATGGCCTTCACATATTTGGCTGTCATGGTGGCCACGCCGGACAGGCGCTGAATGAAGTTGAGAGCCGTGCGCTCCGCACCCAGTATTGAGCGAGCAGAGCCCTCAATCATCATAACAATGGCACCGGGGGATACGGCCTCACCATCGTGCAGGTACACCTCTACCTTCAGGCTCGGGTCAACAGCGCGGAATACTGCCTCAGCCACCTTCACGCCGGAAAGTACCCCCTGCGTGCGGGGGCGCATCAGCGCGCGTGCCTGCAGGCCTTCCGGTACAAAGTACGTGGAGGTTACATCGCCATCACCAAAATCTTCATCGAGCGCCAGCTTAATGAGCGCTTCCATATTGTCAGAGACTTTCATATTGCTCATGCCCACTAATATAGAGCACGCGTGCGCGATTGTAAAGGCGGAAATGCAGGCTGATACGCCACGAAAAAGTGGGAAAATGCACATTTTTTCCCGGTATGACATGGTTTTTTCTTTGCTTTGGAGGCGGTAAAAATAGCTTGTTTTGATGCAACTGGTTGATATTGAGTATGTATATGTTACTGAGAATAAAACAGAACTCAAGTATATATAGAGAGAGACAATTTTTTGCATGATGAAGAAGAACGAGAAGAAATGCGCAAATGCTGCTCACTTGGCCTGGGCAGGGTTGATGGTGGGCGATGCTCTGGGGGCTCCGGCAGAGTTCTGTTATCGCGAAGATATCCTGGCAGCATACCCTGAGGGTCTTTCGCAAATGGTGGACGGCTTCGGTATCTGTACCGATCGGAGAGCCGGTGAGGTGACGGACGACACGCAGATGGCCTATTGTCTGCACTGTGCCCTGCGTGAAGCTCAGGGGTGGGATTCAGCCGTAACGCTTAAACACTACCGTGCTTGGCTGGCTACTGACCCACCTGATGTGGGAGAGGCCACTCAGGCAGCCCTTCTGGGGAACCCCATGCCGGATTCTCAGGGAAATGGGGCTCTCATGCGTGTGATGCCTATAGCTTTGTGGGCTTTGGAACACCCGGAGTTTGATTGGCAGACGGCCGCAAGGGAGGATGCCGATCTCACCCACCCGCACCCGGTTTGCGGTGACTGCAATGTTGTTTACGTATATGCTCTCATGCAGGCGGCTCGGCCGGGAGCTACTTCTGCCGGGGTGTATGAACGGTCTGTGGCATTTGCCGCCGGGAAAGGAGTGGCCACTGATGTGCTCATCGCCCTGCAGCGGGCTGCCACACAGCGTCCGGATTATGACGGCGAGTACATCGGCTGGGTGCTTATCGCCCTGCAAAGTGTTTTTTACCAGCTGTTGCGAGCAACCTCGTTTCGAGAGGCTATGGTTGATATCGTTTCCGCCGGGGGAGATACGGATACCAACGCCGCTATTGCCGGCCCTCTGCTGGCGCTGCTGTATGGGCGGAGTGCCATTCCGTTACCCTGGCTGCGCAGCGTTTGGCGGGCAAATGCCCCCGGGTATGTTGCTTTGCTGCCGGATATTCGGGGGTAACGTGAAAATGGCTTGCTTTGTAGTGATGCAGAAGGTAGAATGGTGACGGTATGGCACGCATGTTCCCTTCAGAATTTACGGTTTCGTCTCCCCTCAATTCCGGTGAAATCGGTGAGCGCATGGTATACGAGGCGCTTCGCCGGTTGCCGGATGACTGGACAGTCATCCATAACTGCTGGCGACACCTGCTGGTGAAGGGTAAGAAAAAATCTAATCCCCGGCATGTAACATATGAGGCCGATTTTGTGGTTCTTATACCGGGTAAGGGTGTGCTTGTTCTTGAGGTGAAGAATTGGCAACGAGCCAAGGTGGAGAATGGGCGCTGGTACCGTGGTACGGCGACCGGTTACGAGCCGGTGAATCACGATTCTCCGCTGAACCAGGCTTTCCTTGCCATGAAAAATCTGCGTACTGAGCTTGAGAAAACCTACCGTTGGGGGCATGATGGGCGTTCGCGTCTGGAGACTCGCTGCATGGCTGTTCTGCTGGGGAAGATTTCCAACTATGCTGCTCTTGGTGAAACGGAGTTTGACACCCCGGCTGTTGATGAACAATTGCGTGATTGTTCGGCTCCCGTGCCGCGCAACGAGATATATGAACATCTCTACCTATGTGGGTCGGAGTCCTTGAACATTAACTTGCAACAACGTATGGAGAGCCTGTTCTGTTTCAATAATGGCACCACTGCTGCCGAGCTTGATGAGGTGCGCCGCTACCTCTTGCAGAACCTTGTGTTCCGTATGGATGCCGCCACGGCTACCGCTATCATCAACTCTGCAGCCGCTCCGCTGACGCAAGTGTTACCCATGTTGGAACAATCTCCCGTTGGGGTACATGTGGAGGGCTGTGCCGGTTCCGGTAAGAGCACCATGCTATGTTGTGAGGCCGCCCGACTGGCGTTGAAGGGCCGTCAACAAGCCACGTCCGGTCGAGTGCTGGTGACGTGTTTCAACTATAATCTTGCAGAGTATTTGCGGGTGCAGGGGGCAATGCGTTTTGCCGGCGTGCAGCGTTTTGATGGTTCTGCCCCGCTGGTGCTGGATAATTTTCAGACTATTGTTAGGCGGTTGTGCGCCATGGTAGGCATACCTGTGCCCGAAAATCTGTTTGTGCCGGGCGCTATGGCTCCTGTTATAGCAGCCATACGGGGAAAGGCGGAATGTTCGTTCGCCCATATCTTTGTCGATGAAGCCCAGGATTTTATGCCGGAGTGGTGTGAGCTGCTGCAGGCAATGTTGTGTACCGGTGGTAAGCTGTACCTGTTTTCGGATAGGGGGCAACAACTCTACACCTGTGAGGGTTCGCAGCCTGAGCTACCTGTTCGGTTGACACTGCGCCACAACCTGCGTAATTCATCCAATATCGCCAACTTTTGTCCCCCACCCGGTGTCGGAGCGCAGGTGGTGCTCCCCTTGCAGGGACCTGAAGTCGAAGTGTTGCCGGCTAGTGATGTGCCCGGCGACCGCGCGATTGCTGTGCGCGAGTGCATAGAGCGCCTATTGACCGAAAATTACTCCCTTCACGACATCGTTGTGCTCACTCCCTGGCGTCGCAATACCTCGCTCAAAGACCCGCACCTCAAGGAATTGGTCGATTTCCCTGCTGATGGTGAAACCCGCGAGAACGCTGATAGTCGCCTGCGCCGCTGTCTGAGCCCCGGTTCCGTTCGCGTCTTGGGCGAGACGATTAAGGCCTACAAAGGGCTGGAAAGTCCTGCTATTATCTTGACTGATATTTCCGCCCCTCGTGAGGGGGCGAATTCCGGCTTTACCCCAAATGAGCTTTACGTTGCCTGCACCCGTGCCCGTTACAGACTGATTATCATACCCACCGGCAGCGGAGCCGAGTATCTTGCAAACGTATCATGCCATAACTGAATGGGGTTCTCATGCGTGTGATACATATAACCCTATGGGCTTTGGAGCTCCCGGAGTTTAATGGGCGTGCTGCGGGGCAATGCCCCCGAGTATGTTTCTTTGCTTCCGGATATCCGGGAGTAACGTAAAAATAGCTTGATATGCTGTGAGGAGAAAGGTATAATCTAGTCAGAGAGAGTTTTTTTGTATGAATAAAAAACATATTAATAAAAAACGTATTTTCCGCATTTTGCAAGTACTATTCCCGAAAGGCGGTTTTGAGGCCGGTCGAGAGGAAAGTGGGAAGACGCTGCTCCATTCGTTGACTTCAAAAAAATATTGTGGTTCGTATGCGGTTCTCACCGACGATATAAATGAAACCGATAGAAGCAGATTCTACCGGGACATTATTACAATAGATGGTATCGGATACTATGTGTGCGCTCAGTGGGGATGGAATGGTCAGGGGTTAAGGGGTAAGGTGCTGATTGAGAAATTATTGCAGAATGAGTATGTAACCGGTGAAATGAGGGATGAGTTGGAACGGATTGCTGCGGAGTGGGAAAAACAGGAGCCGAATCCCCGAATCGGTGCTGATAGGGAGCGCTTTTGGCTGCTTGTGGCAAATCCTCAGTACTGGAGTTACTCGAACTTGGTCGCGGGGCAAGAAGAAAACTATTCCATTTACACCGAAAATGGAAGCCCTCGTCAGATTCCCCGTAATTTTCAGCTGGTGAAACCCGGCGAGAAAATGGTTTGCTACGAGGCATACCCCATAATGCAGGTGCTGGCGTTCGGTGAAATTACAGCCGGTGCAGATGGCGAGACAATCGGGTTCCGTAAAACCCGGGATTTGCCTCAACCTGTCAGCCGTGAGCGTTTGCTGCAGCAGCCTGTTCTTAAACCACTCTTTGAAAACGTGAGGGGAAGTTTGCATGAGTTGACTGAAGAACAGTACAGACTTATTGCGAGTATGGCAGATGGAGTGGCCCCTGAAGAATTGCAGTCGTCACCGGCTCCTTCTCTGGGGAAACCGTACAATCGGGTTCTTACCGGGGCTCCCGGGACGGGTAAGAGTTGGTTACTGAAGACGGAAGCTACCTGTGTTCCGGCGCAGAATATGGAGCGTGTGACTTTCCACCCCGAGTACAGCTATTTTGATTTTGTGGGTAGTTATAAACCTGTTATGCAGGAAGGGGCGATTGCCTACGACTTTGTGCCCGGCCCTTTCTCGCGTGTGCTGAAAGCTGCACTGGAAAATCCCTCGCAGAATTATCTTCTCATCATTGAAGAGCTTAACCGTGCCCGTGTGGCGGCAGTGTTCGGTGATGTTTTTCAATTGCTCGACCGTGGGGCTGACGGCGGGAGTGAATATGCCATTACCCCGTCAGAGGATTGGCGCCGTTGGCTGAACTTGCCGCCGGGAGAAAAGGTGAGAATTCCTGCCAACATGTATATCTGGGCTACCATGAATACCGCAGACCAGGGGGTGTATCCTATCGATACCGCTTTCAAACGCCGCTGGAGCTTTGAGTATATGGATATTGATTCCGGCGAGGACTGCGTGCAGGGCCAATATGCCGAGGAATGGTTGGCCCTGCGCCGGCATGTCAACAAGCTTCTGCGAGATGCTGACATCAATGAGGATAAACTCATGGGCCCCTTCTTCTTGAAGCCTACCGAGCTGGCGAGTGTTGACGCATTCGTGAGGGCTGCTCAGTGCAAGGTGCTCATGTATCTGTATGAAGACGCAGCCCGGCACAAGAGAAAGTCTGTTTTTGCTGACGATTATGCTACCGGCGGTTGTTCTGCCTTGGTTAAAGGCTTTGATTCGGCATACAGAGCCGGCGGCATGCAGGCAGTGCTGGCGAAATTGTTCCGTTCATGAGCCCGGTGCTTACTCAGCAACGTCTGCACTCCCTTGCCTGGGTGAGGGAGCGTGTGGCGTACTCGCGCGAGCAAATTGCCGGCATTTTCGGGCTGCAAGTTGAGACAGCGGGTGATATCATCCTGACGCTCCTCAGCAGCGGTATTCTGCGCCAGGTGCAGAAGGGGGAGACCAACGTGGGCGCTGACCCGGTGGAGTCTTTCATTGGCAAGGGGGATTTTGCTTTTTCTTTCGTGGGGCTGTATTGTTACCGGGGGCACTTGGTGTATTCGCTGCCGAAGTATGTCACGACTGAGAAACTGGCAGAGCCGGAAATCTGCGCAGCAGATAGCCCGTTACCCGTAGAGCGTGCAGAATTGTTTGCTCAGGTGATGAGGGTTATTACTCGCTATAACTCAGGTTATAAGCGCGAATTTTCGGATTCTCTGCATGAGCGAGCCGCAGATTGTTACCTCGCTTTGCCGGTTACGTTGCTGTGCGATTATGCGGAGCATGGTGAATACCGCAACGATTCCGAACTCATTTCCCGGAATACGCACGGGCGCATTCTGTGGAACCGTACCATCAACTCTACGCTGCCTTTCATTCAGAACGCGCAGCCCGTGTATGTGGATACTTATGCTGCCCGCACGGTTGATGCCGAGGAGGATTTCTTCACGCGTCTGCATCGCGTTGTTGTTAAGGAATGCTGCCACATGCTCAGTCAGTTTCGTTTGACGGAGTTGCTGGGGCTTCCGGAAATAGAAGCTATCGAGGAGAGCTCTGACGAATTGGGAGGGGTTGGCTACTTAATTCGTTGTGTGGAAAATGAGCTTTCTCAGCAGTTTGACTCCCGTCGGCGCCACATATTACAACTGCTGTTGGCTTATTTTCAACAGCACTGCGAGGAAGATTTGCAGCCTGACACCGAATTTATGCTGGGTTGTACCCACTTCCATACAGTGTGGGAAGAAGTGTGCCGGTCGACTTTGGGGCAAGCTGTCAGTCACGAAATTGCTCCGCCGGATTGGCAACTTTCCTGCGGTCGTGCGGGAGCTGTTTCTACTCTGCGGCCTGACATGGTGTTTGAAAGAGGGGCAGTGGTTTATGTGCTTGATGCTAAGTATTACCTGCCTGTTGTACGCAATGGGGTAATAAACGGTCTGCCCGGGGTGAATGATGTCACTAAGCAATTCCTTTATGAGCAGGAGTTTGCGTATCGCCGTCCGGGCGAGAAGGTGTTCAATGCCTTTTTACTGCCTATGCCGTCAGAGGTCGAAACCGGAGAGCCGTTTGAGCGTTATGGGAATGTCTCGATGACGCTTTTTCCGGGGAGGCGTATAGAGGTATTCCGACTTCATGCTCAGCAACTTTATGCGGCTTATCTGAGCGGGAGTCGGTGTGACTGGTTGGAGTTAATGTTCTCTCAGATATAACGGCGGATTACCATTGAGACAACGATAGTGCCTGCGTATATTGATGATACTGCTTTTCCTTATGTAACAACGAACAACGTAGTGTTAAATATGAAAACAAGAAACATTATCGGCATTTTGCTCACCTTTTTCTCCGTAGCCTGGAGCACTGCAGCTGAGCCTGAAAATATGCAGCAGGTCTGCGATTCCGTGGTACCGGCTGCTCTGAGTGAATATAAAATCGGCAGTGCCTGCGCCGTGGTTGTAAATGTGCCGGAAGGACGCGTGCTGGCTGCCGGAGAATATGCCTCCGAGGGCGCTTTTGCCCCCATTCGCCTGAATGAACGAGCTCATGTGGGGCAGTTCATTCAGCCGCTCGTGCTCCTTACTGTTCTTGAGCAGGGGGTAATGGGCCTCCATTCCTATGTGCCCTGTACTCCGCTTCAGGTCAGCCCCGGTTTTACCATTGATGATGGTCGCGTACAATATGGTGCTCTTACTTGCGGGCAGGTTATTAAGAAATCATCTCTCCCCGGCACCGCGCGGATGATGACCATCGTGAAGCCGGAGGTGCTGGTCGCTCAGTTTGCTCGCTTGGGCGTGGAAGTGCCGCCTGCTGCGACATCCGACATGAAAAAGTATCTTTCGCTTGTGCGCTTCTTTAAGCAGAACCCCATGAATCTTGCGGCGGCTTACACTGCTATCGGCAGGGAGGGGATGTATGCTCCGCTTGCGACTGATGGCGAAACACCCCGGGCGGCTTCACCGGCTATGAAACCCTCTACCGCTGCTGCTGTACTGAGTGCTATGGAGAGCAGCACAGAGCGCAAAGGCGCTGCCGGACGCGGAACGGCTGTTGCCGCAGCCATACCCGGTTACCGCGTGGCTTGTAAGACAATGACCCACAAATACAATGAGCATCGCCCCCATCCGACGTTCACGAATCATAAAGAAGCCGTGGTAGATGCAGGTATTGTACTCATGCTGCCGGCGGACAAGCCGCAGTTGCTGGTGCTGCTGATGTTGAAAGATGTTCGCACAGAGCATATGGCACCCGGTGGTGGTACCGTAGCCGCTCCTATAGCGCGTAGTATAGCGGAGCAGGGTATCAAGCTGCTCAATATCCCACAGGGAGAGTAAAACGACTCGTTATCTCCACTTCTGTATGCGCCCTTGCGGAACTTTTGCCGTAAGGGCGCCTTTCTTTAGCTTTTCTTACCCGTTTTTTCGGCTTTTGTCAAAAAGTGCCAAAAAAGTGATTTTTAAAAACATTGATTTTTCAATATTTTGAGAAAAATGTTGCAAAAAAATGCAAAATTTTTGAAAAATGAGCTTGACGTGTGGCGACGATTCGTGTATACTTCTCGGCACACCGACACGGTGAAGCCCGAAAGAGCGAGCGAAACGCTGAAACATGCGACGCTGAGCAACGGCCGGGCGAGGCAGTTTTTAATTCACGGACTTTCCGTGGCACCAAGGCTGAGCAGTGATGCTCGCCACCGGATACAACCTTCCGGGTGGGGTGCCGGAGAGGATAAAGAGAGGGAAGGAAAAGGTCGTGACGCGTGC
>JAZRKM010000080.1:0-10728 GCA_045646325.1 Akkermansia sp.
GCACCCTTTTTTTATTTCATCGCTTCCACAAGGGGGAAGGACTCATTGTCGTCCTTCCCCCCATCCTGCTAGGGCAGTTTGGGCTCCTATGGAGACTTTTTGGGCGGGCTTTCGGTGTCGCATTTGATTTTACAACTTGCAAATCTAACCATCCAAATTCAATTTTCCTTGACTTCCCCCCTACCAAATGATAGAGTACACTCTATGAACGACCTCAACATCACACACGCTGTTACCAGCTACGAATGCGGAGCCGATCACCTGCTTAAGCCGGCAAGTTTCATGCACTTCTGTCAAGAGGCCGCAGAGACCCACGCCTCGGGCAACAATCTGGGCTATGAGTGGAGCATCAGTAACGGCATGATATGGGTTGAGGTACAGGGCGATTTTGAATTTGTACGTCGCCCGTCGTGGAAAGAGGTCGTGCGCCTGCGCTCCAACACCGGCAAGGCCAGTGCCCTGCAGGCCCGCCGATTCGTGGAAATGAGCGATATGGAAGGCAACGTCATCGCCCGAGCCGACCTCATGTGGGTGCTCATCGATGTAAACAGCCGTCGCCCCATCCCCCTGAAACGCGCCATGGCTGAAATGCCGGATGAATGCCCCGCCATCATCTCCACCCCGCTCGAAGTAGCCAAGGAATTCACCGCCACCGCGACTACCGAAATGATTGCGCCCCGCCGTGATGTCGACTTCAACGGCCACATCAACAACGCCTCCTACCTCATCTGGGCGCTCGAAACCCTGCCCGAAAACCTGCAACCCGGCCCGGCTCCCCGCCGAATCCGCATTAACTTCAAGCGCGAAACCTTCGCCGGTGCTCCCATCACCATCGAGCACCGACTCGCCGGCTTGCAGACTCAGCACAGTATCATCAGCGACGGCGAACTTCGCGCCGAAATCGTCATCGACTGGCTGGCGGAATAAACTCCACCATCTCTGCCCCTAAGGGGTAACATAGCCAAGCTATATTGCCAATTTCACCGAGCATGAAATCAATGAAAGGGCCACAATCGGCGATATCGCTGCTTTGCTGAAATACGGCTTGACTCCTGCGATTTATTTCTCTATATTTGAGAGCGATGAGGTTACTACTGCCGTTTCTTTCGCTCGCTTTGAGCTCGTGTTCATTCTACCAACTGAACACCCACTCCCTTCTGGACAGTGTGGGTAAGGAAGAGGCCAAAGTTGACCCGTGGGCTGCCACTTCTTACACGGTAACTGAGCGTGACGGGGTCTTATACCTCAAAACACCGGTCTATTATACAGCACCTCCGGCGGCGCTCTTAACCGGCACATGCCCTTTTGTCGACGGTGGGGATAAGTGGCAAAACTGGTGGAGTTTCCCGGAATACCGCCCGCAGCGAACAAACAGTGAAATCACCTACCTCTATTTTCCCCTGGAGCAGAGTGCTATCAGCACCATAAACCAACAAAACCGTACAAAATTAACATACAGGAATTACCGACCGGCAGCTTATACAGCGGAAGAGTTTGAAAAGCTGCCACATCGTGTTGTTTCCAACGGCATTAAAATCCCCTCCATCGATTCCGTCATCCGGGCGGAGAGCGCCGGAGAGAAAACCTCAGCCGTCCACTACATCGTAAAACCGCTTTCGTATGTAGCCCTGGGGCTTGATACGGTATCCATCGTACCGTGTTCCCTGGTCGGCGGCTTCTGCGAGATATTCCTGTCCATTCAGGATTAAATGAGAACTCCGAACGGAATAGCGGGGAGCGCCATTCAGCCTTCCCCCTGCCCCTCGCGTTTCAGGCGCAGCTGGCCGCAGGCGGCATTGATATCATGCCCCTTTTCGTAACGCATGGTCACAGGAATACCGGCAGAGGAGAGCGCCTTGGCAAAGGCGCGGCAGTGACTCTCCGAGGGGCGCACCCAGGGCAGCCCCTCTACGGTGTTGTAGGGTATGAGGTTGACCTTGGCGTTAAGCCTGCGGGAGATTCGGGCGAGTTTGGCGGCCTCGGGAAGCATGGCGTTCACCCCCTCGATGAGGATATACTCGAAGGTAATCTTGTGCTTGCCGGTGCGGTTCCATTCCTCAAGAGCCGGGAGCAGCTGACCGAGCGGCCACTTGCGATTCACCGGCATAACCTGCGAGCGCACTTCATCGCTGGCACCGTGCAGAGAGACGGCCAGGCGCAGCGGTTTGCCGAACTCTGCCAGGCGGCGCAGCCCCGGCACATTGCCCGAGGTGGAAATGGTGATATGGCGCGCCCCGATGTTCAGCCCCTCGGGGCTCATGATAAGCGTGAGCGCCAGCAGCAGGTTATCGATATTAGCCAGCGGTTCCCCCATGCCCATAAACACGAGGTTATCCACACGCGTGCCGCTGATTTCCTCTGCCGCGAGAATCTGCCCCAGTATTTCCGAGGCGGACAGATTGCGCGTGAGCCCCAGCAGCCCGCTGGCGCAGAACTTGCAGCCGAAAGCACACCCCACCTGCGACGACACGCAGAGCGTGATACGATCGCTGCGGCTGCCGCCCTTCCCCTCGGCTGCGGGGATGATGACGGACTCCACCAGGTGCCCGCCGTCTGCCATGCGGGAAAGGAACTTGCGTGTGCCGCCGGTGGAGCTGTTGCTGACCTCCACCACGCTGAGGGGGCGCAGGGAGTAGCGCTCTGCCAGTTGCGCGCGCAGGGCGGGCGGCAGGTTAGACATCTGCTCAAAATCGGTGGTGCGGTGCTTCCACACCCACTCCTGCAGCTGTGCGGCGCGGAACGGCTTGTGCCCCAGTTCGGCCATGAGGGCGACCAGGGCTTCGCGGGTGTATTCCAGCAAACAGGGTTTCACCATGAGCAGACAGATAAGGGGGGAGGTTACATGAGCTTGTCGACGTACTGCTTCACATCGAAGGGCAGCAGGTCATCCTTCCCCTCACCCACACCGAGCATGATGGGGGAAATACCCAGTTCATCCTTAATCGCCACGGCCACGCCACCCTTGCCCGAGCCGTCCATCTTGGTCACGACCACAGCGTCGAGCGGGGTGGCCTTATGGAACTCGCGAGCCTGCATCAGAGCATTGCCGCCAGTGGTGGCATCCACCACCAGATAACAGGCGTGAGGGGCCGCGGCATCCTGCTTGGCGATGGAGCGGCGTATTTTGCTGAGCTCCTCCATGAGGTTGTGGCGGGTGTGCAGACGCCCGGCCGTATCGCAGATGAGATAGTCCACCCCGCCCTCTATGGCGCGGGTGTGAGCCTCGTAGCAGACGGAGGCGGGGTCCTGGTTCGGATTACCTTTGTAAAGGGGGACGTTCAGGCGGTCGGCCCAGCTCTGCAGCTGCTCGACGGCGGCAGCGCGGAACGTATCCGCCGCGGCGAGGAGCACCTTGCGCCCCTGCTGCTGCAGGCGGTAGGCCAGCTTGGCACTGGTGGTGGTCTTGCCGGCGCCGTTCACCCCCACCATCATGATAACGCAGGGCTTACCGGGTTGCGGCTCAGGCAGCACGGGCAGCGGAGCCGGGAATGCCGAGCGCAACTGGTCTTTCACATAGTCGGCAATGTCGCAGGCATCCTGCTCATTGCGTTCGCGCAGGTCCTCCACCATGGGGATAACGCGCTTGGCACCGATATCGGCCGAAATGAGGTCAGCCTCAAGCTCATCCCAATCAATCTCGGGCTCGCCCAAAAACTTATCTACCAGCCTCGTGAAGAAATTAGCCATGATTTGAAAAGTGGTAGGGGAGGATTATCAGGCTTTGGCCGCAGCGGAAATGACACCGTGAATGAACGGAGCACTCTTGCCGCCCGAGTAGGCATCCGCCAGGGCATTCGCCTCCGACACAACGATGGGGGTATCGAGCTTATTGTACTCCAGCTCATAGAGCGCGATGTAGAGAATGCAGCGGTCCACCACATCCAGACGGGCAATGGAGTAGTTCTGCAGCAGGGAATTCAGCTGCTCCTCCAGCTGCGGTTTCTTCGCCAGCACTGCAAGGGCGAACTCCTCTGCCTCGGGGCGCAGTTCCTCGAGCACCCGGGCGCAGCGCACCAGACCCACAAATTCCTGCCCCTCCAGCGCGAGCGGGTTAGCCAGCACCGCAACAGAGGCCATCAGCTTGCTGCGGCGCAGAATAGCGCTCTTCAGCGGTTTGAGCACGGTAGCATAGACGGGGAAATCTGCCAGGGTCGGCAGCAAATCACGCCCCAGCCCGTCAACGGCAATGGCAAGGTTCATGACGTCCTTGCAGCAGATTTCGAGCTTGTCGGTCGTATCCTGCCGCGGGTCACGGGCGCAGTAGCGCATAGCCGCCAGAGCGGCCTCGAACTCAGCAGAGCGCTGTTGCACGCGCTCAATGTCGGCCAGCAGGCGCCCGGCAGTCGTGTCGGCACGCATGGTATCCACAACAGCCTGCGTGCGGGTGGCCAGCAGGCGGGCAGAATCAGCACTGGCACGGGCCACATGGGAAATGGCCTTGAACAGCGCCGTGCGGTAGTGGTCGGTCTCCTTCTCCAGCGATATGCGCCAGAAAAGGTTGAGGTCAAAATGTTGCAGGTCGCCGCCGTTCTCCTCGACCGCATATATCAGGTTGAGGGCGGACTGGCGCACTTTACTTTTGTTCATCATAAGACAGGGGGGGGTACGGGAAAGGGGTTAGTGCAGAAGTGAAGACGTGCGGTTCACATTGGCATTGCGGCGCACCATGCTGTGCAGGTCGGACTGCTCCTCAAGCATGTGCAGCATGGTAACAGCAGCACGGGCAGCCTCGCGCCCGCGGTTAAGGGCAGACGCTATGCAACGCGCGAAAGCCTGCTGCTCATCCTCCAGCAACAGCACCTCGTGTACCACGGGGGTCAGCGTATCGCACGCGATGGAAAGCAGCTGGTTGGTGATAGCCGTGCCGATGAGGTCGGCATGGGCTGTGCTGCCGCGCAGTATCACGCCGAGTGCAATCACCACATCGGGCTGCGCCGTCGGATCCGCCTTCACAATGGCACGCTTAACAGTTACCGGCACTTCAAAAGCACCCGGTACGCGCACCACCTCAACCGCTATGCGGTCGCCGCTCTCGCGCAGCTCTGCCAGGCAGTTCTCCAGCAGAGCAGAGGTATATTTCTCGTTGTAGGTAGAGGCTACAATGGTGACACGCGCTGCGCTGAGCAGCGCCCGGCTTCTGCTGGGAAGTTCCGTTGACATAACTCTTCTCTGGTGGATGATGATACTACAATATACGCATTCGGCGTCGGTGGCCGTGGGTTGACCATAGCAGCCCACCGGATTTTAGTCAAGCAAAATGATGAAAAAAGAAGAAGCGAGTTTCGGGAGCGTTCTCGCACAGCAATTTGCTGCACACTCCCGAAACCCGTAACAGCCGTCACTTTCGTTCCTCCCAGCCGAAAGGCTCGAACTGATCAAGAGCGGCGGGGTCAGCCCAATCAGGCCGACGCATGGCGTAAATAACCAGGGGAATCCCGACAAACACCAGCACCCCCACGATAAGTATACCCACATAAACGGCAGGACTGCCCACGGGAATCTGCGAAGGCGGAATAAAGCTGAACACCAGCGCCAACACGCTGCTCAGCAGCCCCAGCCCGGCCACCAGCCACATCCCCACGTTCCCGCCCGGCACCCGGAAAGAGCGAGGTGTATTCGGTTCTTTATGGCGCAGGTAAATGGCGGCGGCAAACATCAGGATGTACATAATGAGGTAAAGTATAATCGTCAGCTGCGAAATCACCTGATAGGCCGTCTGCACACTGGGCAGAACCACGAACAGAATCGAGAGCAGTGTCACAATCACGCCCTGCAGCAGCAGAATACCCACCTGCACACCGTTGCGGTTCGTGCGCTGCAGGAACCGCGGCAGATACCCCGCCGTGCCCACCTGAAGCAAACCTTTTGACGGACCACCCACCCAGGCCACCACCTGAGCCAGCACACCGAAGGCAAGGAACACCGCCAGCACATTCCCCATCCACGGCACCTCAAAATAGTCAAACAAACGGTCAAAAGCCACCAGCAGGCTCTGCACCAGATTGATATCTTTCGCCGGGATAATGAAGCCGATAGCCAAGGTACCGAACACGAAAATACAGACAGTCAGCACCGCGGCCACCGCAATAGCCATGGGGTAATCACGCCCGGGATTGCGCACATCTTTCACGTGCACGGCGCTCATCTCCATACCCGCGTAGAACAGGAATATACTTGCCGCCAGCACGATATTGCTGAACTTGCTGAGGTCAGGCAGGAAATCTCGCGGCTGCATGCTGATATCGATGGGATTGCCCATGCCCCAGTAGACCATACCCATCAGCACCAGCAAGGCTGCCGGAACCACTGTACCCAACAGGCCGCCCCATTTGGTGACTGCCCCACTCGTGCTCATGCCCCGCAGATTCAGCAGGGTTGCCAGCCAATATACGGCCAGCACCACAATCAGCACATAGTGACTGTTGGCCGCCAGCGCGGAATCCCAGCTCTGATTCGGCCCGATGAAGGCAATACTCACCGCGGCAAAGGTCAGCACCGTAGGGAACCATATCGTTGTCTGAATCCACTGTAGCCAGATAGCCAGAAAACCCAACCGCGTACCGAAAGCCTCGCCCACCCAGCGGAACACACCGCCCTTCTGCGGCCAACCGGTTGTCAGCTCCGCCGCTACCAGCGAAACCGGCACCAGAAAGAACACCGCCGCAAATAGATAGTAGAAAGCCGAACTCAGCCCATAGGTACTCTCAGCCGGCAAGCCACGCAGACTCACAATAGCGGCCACGTTGATCATGGCCAGGGTAAATACGCCCAAAGCAGCCACGGGAGCGGGGCGGCGGGACGTTCCGTCAGTTTTCGATGTGTTGTTCATAGAGTGTTATATCAGGTTCATCGTTCTGTGTGTAGGAGTTAGTACGGTTGCTATCAGCTGCGGGTGTGTCATCCGTACTTTCGTAATAGAGCGAGCACATCCGGTTAAGCGGGCCATACCTGCCGGGGGGCTCACATGGCGCCTCCCGAGGCTCGGCCTGCACTGCCTTTGTTTCACGTATCATGTCCATACTGGCAATGGACACCACCCCGCCGCCGACCGTTTTATATCTGCTAAAATTGCGTTTTCAAGGCAAAATACAGTTTTTTCTCAAATTCTGCTTGACAATTTTATGTAAACGTGTAAAATCCGCCCCCACAAAGTTATGGCTAAGAAAAGCTGGATTGAAAGAAACAAGAAGAAGGCAGCTGTCGCGGCTCGCTATGCAGACCTCCGCGCCAAGCTGAAGGCTGAGGGCGATTACATCGGTCTGACGATGCTCCCCCGTAATGCTTCCCCCGTTCGCCTGGTGAACCGCTGCGAGCTCACCGGTCGTCGCCACGCATTCCTGCGTCGCTTCCACCTCTCCCGTATCGCTTTCCGCGAGCTTGCCAACGCCGGCATGATTCCCGGTGTTACCAAGTCCAGCTGGTAAGCCACGGTTTGAACTTGACAATCTTTAAAGCGCGGGCTATTCTACGGATAGCTCGCGCTTGTCTATGCCGATATACGAGTACATCTCTGAAAACCCGGAAGACCCTGAAAAGTCATGCCGGTTCTGCCGCAATGGTTTTGAACTGATGCGGCCCGTTGACCGTGCCCCGCTCACGCACTGCCTGTACTGCAAAAACCCCGTGCGCAAAAAAATCGGCAAGGTCAACGTCCCCAAAATTCTTGCCCCTATCTCTGTAACAGACGCCAAAAAAGCCGGTTTCACCGTCATGCAGAAGCGTGACACGGGCGTCTACGAAAAACTCTGACCGGCTCTATCTCTCACCCACCGAAAATGATTGACCAGATACTGAATTTCCTTTTTCTTCCCCCGGATGAAGTAAAAGCCCTGCAATGGGACTACCCCAGTTTCCTTTCCATCTTTCTGTTTGTCGTAGGTATCAGCTTCTTTCTGTTCCTGAATGCCTTTTTCGTGGCGAACGAATTTGCCAGTGCCCGCGTGCGCCTCAGCCAGCTGCGGGAAAACCATGCGGACACCAAGTCCCAGGCCAACAAGCGTGCCAAGGCCCTCAACATCGTCAACCACCTCGACTCCTACCTCTCCGCCAACCAGGTGGGTATTACCCTCGCCTCGCTGGCGCTGGGTGCCATGGGTGAGCCATTCATCAAGAGCCTCATCGAGCCCTTCCTGAGCTACTACCTGCACCTGCGCCCGGCAGTGGTAAGCGTCATCTCCTACACGCTGGCGTATGCCCTGTTCACCTTTGCACACGTGGTACTGGGTGAGCTGGTGCCCAAGAGTCTGGCTATTCGCAAACCGCTCGAAGTCGCCATGGGCACCTCGGTGTGGATGACCCGCTTTGCCAAGTGGACCTCACTCATCATCAAACTCTTCAACAACACCGCCAACGGTATTGCCCACCGCGTCTTCGGTGTTGACCCGAACTACTCCCCCGAATCTCACCACAGCGCAGAAGAGATTGCCCATATCGTGGAGGAAAGCGGCCGCAGCCACGAAGTAACCGCCACCGAGGCTGAAATATCGACGAATGCACTCGAACTCAACGACCGCGCCGTACGCGACATTCTGGTGCCGCGCAACGAGGTCGAGGTACTCGACATCAACGATAGCTTCGAGGTCAACGTTGACCTGGTAACCAACAGCCGCCACAGCCGATTTACCCTGGTCGACGGCCACCTGGACGATGTGAAGGGCTGGGTACACGTGAAAGACATCATGCGCTTGCTGCGCAGCGGCAACAAAGACATCATGAGTGTGAAGCGCGCCATCAAGGTCGTGCCCGAAACCATGAAACTCGACACCCTGCTCAACTTCTTCACCACAGAGAAAACGCACTCGGCTCTCGTGGTCGATGAGCACGGCATCGTGACCGGGCTTGTCTACCTCGACGACGTGATTGAAGAAATCGTCGGCAACGACATTCAGGATGAATTCGAGCAAGACGAACCCAAAGACTTCCTCTCCATTGGCCCCAACCAATACATCGCCAGCGGTTCCATGGCCATCTTCGACCTCGAAGAAGCCCTGCCCGCCCTCGGCGAAATCGAAAGCGACAGCGGCATCTCCACCATCGGCGGTCACATCACCGACTGCCTGGGTCACCTGCCCGAGCTCAACGAACAGATTCGCATACGCGACTACATCTTCACCGTCACCGGGACCGATGGCCGCCGTGTCACCCAAGCACGAATCGAGCTCAGCCCCCTGCCGACCGAAAGCTGACCCCCTCAAAGCCGCTCCCACCCGAGAGCGGCTTTTTTAACGTAAAAAAATCGGCTTTTGTAAAAAAATTGAAAGGAACGCGCCACAAGCCGCGTATACCTATACAGAAAATCGTTTATCACCGCCATGATATCGCCCCTGCACACGCTCACCGTTTCCGCTCTTGCTGCCGTCTGCAGCGCAGAGCTCGCAGAAGTCAACAAGCCCAACCCCACCCTGCCCTGTGTCCCGGAACCGCAACGCTTTGAGGATGCAGGGCAGGAATACTGGGCTGCCTACCGCGCCCTGCACCGGGTAATCGAAAGCAGCGACCGGCAAGCCCTCGACCAACTGCTGGCTGCCGGCGCAGACAGAGCCCTGGCACTTTTCATCGCCATCGACCTGCAAAAGCTCGACATCGCTGAGCAACTGCTCTGGCAGGGCAACTGCGTAGCCGGCAAGCCCTATGCCCGCTGCACCGTGCTCTATGCACTCTGCGGGTGCCCCCGATTCGGCGAGTGCGGGGGCAGCAGCTGGGGAGATACCCCCATCAGCGTGACACCCTACCCCGACCAGCACAAGCTCGTAGCCCTGGCCCTGGCAAATGGAGCCGATGTCAACGAAGGCTCCGGCTACTACCGAAACACCCCACTCATGCAGGCAGCCCGCAGCGGCGACACCGCCACCGTCGAACTTCTGCTGCAGGCAGGGGCTGATGTCAACCGCCGCAACGCCGGCGGCATGACCGCCCTCAGCTGGGCAGCCTGTGAGAATCACCCCGAAGTGGTGAAGCTCCTGCTGGCTGCCGGCGCCCTCGTCAACATCCCCACCACCTGCTGCGGAGCCACCCCGAATGGTTGGTGCCGCACCGGCTGCACCGAGCTGCATATCGCCGCCCTGCACGGCAGCGCCGAGTGCATTTCCCTGCTGCTTGCCGCCGGTTCCGACATCGAGGCGCAGGATATGTTCGGCCGCACGCCCTTTATCCTCTCCCCGCTCAGCGGGAATACCGCCACCGTGCGCGCCCTCATCGACGGCGGGGCGGACATCAACGCCTGCTACAAAAGCAGCAGCTTCGACAAAGAACCCACCCCGGGCTACAACGCCCTGCACCAGCTCGACAACCGCTACCGCCCCGGCGACAGTCGCGGGGAGGAAATGCGCCAATTCCTGCTCAACGCCGGCGTAAAAAACGCCGCCTTGTAACTCGCGCCCCATATTCCACCCCCTGCTTACACACTTTTTTCGACATTTTTTCATTTTCGGGTTGACGAACGCGCAAAGTTCCGCTATACTCGCTGCGCACACGGAGCGGTGGCTGAGTGGCTGAAAGCACCCGTTTGCTAAATGGACGTACTGCTTAAAACAGTACCGGGGGTTCGAATCCCCCCCGCTCCGCTGAGAAATCCCTGCAACTGCAGGGATTTTTCGTTTCAAGCCCGCCACCGCAAAAAAATAAAATCGCACAAGAGCATTTGCTCTTAAAAAGATTGCATTTCTAAGATTTTAGTGTATACTACCCGCGCAATGCTTACCATCAAAAAACTGACGAAGGCACACGCAG
>JAZRKM010000081.1:0-10936 GCA_045646325.1 Akkermansia sp.
GGGGGTGGGGAGATTCAGCGGCGCCAGGTAGGCTGCAAAGGGGGGCTCCGCCAGCCATTTGAGCATGCCGGGGTGGTCGGTGAGCAGGGCCTGCCAAGTGGCTAGTTCAGCTGTATTTTCGGCGGGTAACCAGTTTTCTGCCGGGCGATTGTAGGTGGCCTCGTGCATGTAAAGTCGGCACAGCGAGTCAGCGCTCTGCCTGAGCGTGGCAGCATAGGCAGTCAGCTGTCGCAGGTTGTCGGCATGACCTGTATTGAGTGTCGAGGCGGAGCGCAACAGGTTAACACATTCCAGCAGTATATGGCGGCTGCTGCTGTCATTCGTAGCCGGGAGGGTGCGCAGGCGTGCTTCGAATTTATCCAGGTGCCGCACGGTGTTCTCATGAGAGTAGTTGCCGGCGGCCAGGCGAGCCAGCAGCAGGGCATCCTCCTCAGTATTGATTTGCGTGATAATGTCACCGGTGAGCTCGCCGGCATCATCCATCACCAGCCCGGAGATGAGCGATATTCCCGCCCACAGCAGGGCGGCACCTGCCAGATAGCATGCGCGGCGCAGCCATTTGTTCGGTGGGGGGAGCACCTTATATACCTCGCTGTCAGCGGTTTCGGCGAATCTGTAGGAGAGGTAGCTGCCGGCAACGCTCACGGAGGCACCTCTTGGGGTTGTTCTCACCGGTCGCGGCTGTTCGGGAGTGGGCGTGGTCGGGCAGAAATCCGAAACCAAGTGTTCATCTATGGTCAACAGCGGTCTGTCGGGGGCTCCTGCAGGTGTTGCCGTGCTGCCCGGTGCCAGTACGATTCGGTTGCAGGGCAGCTCGGTAGCTGCATTCGCTCGTGTGATAAAGGTTTTCCCCCAGCCGCGGGTGGACGACAGCCAGTCACTCTCGTGAATGAGCATGAGAATATCCTGCATGCAGAGGTTTGCCGGCACGGCCACCAGGCAGTTCCGGTCATAGGGGGGGGTGAAGAAGCAGCGGGCATTGTTCTTGTGCCCGGTCAGGCGTTTCCAAGTGAGCTGGCCGGCAGCCTCGGGCAGAGCCGCGGCTGTCAGGCGGGGTTCGTCATCGATATAGGGGAATCGCTGCCGGGCTGTAGTGGTGCACCACAGGCCTATGGTGTCGAGGGCTTGAATCACGCCGGCCGGTGTGGGGCGCGAGGCGTTGCGGCGCAGCGCCTGCACTTCATCGTAGGTCAGTGCCAGGTGGTGTGCCGTGTATCCCTGAGACGGGTCGCTGTACAGGCTACTGAGCACATGAAAGGTCGCACCGTCGCATTCTGTCAGCATGTAGCTGAATTGCCGTTCCGCTGTATGGGCAGAACCGGGGTATAGCCCCGGGCTCAACTCGGCGAGTGCCTGCTCCAACGGGCGCGGTATCGTGCGACTGCGAGCCGCAACCTCCCCGTTGGCCGGGGGGCGGCATTCCGTTGAGGGCGCGTGATAGATGAGCTGGTAAGACATGGCGATCAATTGATACCCGAGGGTAATAATCGGGGGGCCTGGTTGCTGAGGAGCCAGAGGACGGGGTCAGTGACGTGGAATGGGGTCAGGTTGGCATCTTGCGGGCCGAGCAGGGGGGCTCCCGTTTGTTCATCGGCAAAGGTGATGGGGGAATGCCCGAGCGCCGAGGCCGCAAAGTAGCAGACTGAACCGGATATCGCCTCTGCATTCACGCAGATTTGCGGAGCTATGCGGAAAAGCAGCTCGCGCAGTCGTGCCGAGTTTGCCGCTACGTTGTCAGGGCGTACCTGTCCGTTGTGTACGATGGGTAACAGCGGTTCGGGGCCCAGTAGGTGCTGCCAGCAGTCGCTTTTGCCGATGATAATGGCCAACGGGGTGGTGACCTTGAGCCCCGGTGGCAGGTTGAGTGCCGTGCGCAGGCGTACCTCCATCTCAGCCAGTAAGCCGGTCTGGCGACCGGGCGGGTACAGGCTCTGCTCGATTTGCGGGTCCTTCACGTCCTGCAAGATGGCGCGGAATCCCGGGTTTGTCGTGGGGTCGAACAGGAACAGCAGACCATCTGCCACCTTCAGAAAATCCGTGCCGGCGCTCTGCTCATCATCCGCTGTCGGCTCAAAACTGGCCCCCGCATGGTCATAGAACACGGTGGAGTGAACCTCGCTGCCCTGGTTGAAGGTATAGATGAAGGGGCGCGGCACACGCTGCAAGCGGCCGTTGCGGTACACCTCGCGGTAGAGCCGCCCACGCAGACGGGTTTTGCCGATATAGGCATCTTGCGGTGTGGTTGCGGTGAAGACACGCCGGCGCATGTCATTGAGCGGTTCGTTTGCCGCCGGATCCGCATCCCGGAAAGGTAGCCCGAACTCCAGCGGCAGGCGGCGTTCCAGTTCCTGCACCAAGGTGGCCAGGTAATATGATTTTCCCGCCCCGGCGACACCGATGATGGGGAAGATGTGCTGCGACATCTCAGCGAAGAAGAGCGGCAGCTTGTGGTGGCAGGCAGGGCAGGCCTGCTCTGCACAGCGTGCTCCCCGTTCATCGAGCGCAAATCCATCGCTGTCAAATGCCGCGGGAATGAAACGCTGCATTTCTGCCTGGCCCAGCTTGCTGTCGCCGCTCAGTTCGGGGTGGGTGGCGATACTGAGCAGGTCCGCCGCTGCGAATGCCGCACAGCAGTGGGGGCAGCGCAGCAGCCGCTCGGGCTGTTGAGGTTCATCGGGCTCGCCCCATCCGTTACTGAGTGCAAAATCAGCCACTTTCAGTATATCTTGCAGCAGGAAAACATAGCTGCCCAACCCATCGAAGGTGGCCATCTTGTTCATGCAGTCATCCGGCGGGAGCTGCTGCAGTTGGGCTAATGTCATGCCCTCTGACCACTCTCCCGTGAGCTGGGAATAGACATACCAGGTCTGTGGCTTATAGGCGGCAAAATCAGGCTTGCTCTCCTCCGCTCCGAACCAAACGATAAAACACCCCCCTGCCAGTACCAGCAGGTAGTGGGTATCGGCCTTGATACGGTAACCGTCTGTTAGCTCGCAGCCATTCAGAGAGTACACTCCGGCACTTGCTTTCGGGAAAAAATGGCAGTGACCGCCGCGCAGAGCAAACACGCCGGCTGATTCCGCCTGCATGGCCGCGCAGAACGTGTTGTCCGCTGCGCTGCCTATGGTCATGAACGGCTGCTCGGCCACGCGCAGTTTGCATGTCAGGCAGTCATAGATGTAGAGCCGGTTTTTCATCTCTTCGCTTTCAGTCCCGTATTGCTGTCTTATAACATAGTCGGTGCCAATCGTCAAGAAATTACCGCCCTGTGCTGCTTGTTTTATTTCCCTCACTTTCATAATCAAAAAAAGCGCAGGTTGCCATGAGCAACCTGCGCTTTTTTGGAATTCTTTTCGCTCAGCGATTTACTTCTCGCTCAGGGAGCCGATGCCGGGCAGAATCTTGCCCTCAAGCAGCTCGAGAGAAGCGCCACCGCCGGTGGAGCAGAAGGAGAGCTTGTCAGCCACCTTGAACTTCTTGGCAGCGGTCACGGAGTCACCACCACCCACGATGGAGATGCAGTCGCTCTCAGCCAGGCACTCAGCCACAGCCTTGGTGCCCTTGGCGAAGGAGTCGAGCTCGAACACGCCCATCGGGCCGTTCCACAGCACGGTCTTGGCACCCTTGATGATAGCGCACATCTCTTCGATGGCCTTGTCACCGATGTCGATGCCCATGCCACCCTCGGGAACCTCACCGTTCTCAGCCCAGGGAGCTGTGCAGAAGGTCTCGGCACCCTCCTCGAACTTGAAGGTGTAGCGAGTGTCGGCGGGCAGGATGAACTTCACGCCCTTGGCAGCAGCCGTGGCGAGAATCTCGTTGGCAAGGTCGAGCTTGTCGGCCTCAATCTTGGAGGCACCCACATTCTTGCCCTGAGCGGCCAGGAAGGTGTTGGCCATAGCACCGCCGATGATGAAGGTCTGGCTCTTCTCCATCAGCTTGGAGAGCACCTGAATCTTGTCGGAAACCTTGGCGCCGCCCATGATAACAACGAAGGGCTGCTCGGGGGTCTCAAGCTTGCCCTCAAGGTACTCAAGCTCGTGCTCGATAAGGAAGCCCATGGCGGACTTCTCAGCGAAGTGAGTCACACCCTCGGTGGAGGCGTGGGCTCGGTGGGCAGAGCCGAAAGCGTCGTTGACGTACAGGGTGGCGTTGCCGAGCAGAGCCTTAGCGAACTCGGGGTCGTTCTTCTTCTCCTTCTTGTCGAAGCGCACATTGTCCAGCAGCATCACGTCGCCGTCCTTCAGCGCGGCACGGGCGGCGGTAGCGGCCTCGCCGATGGTCTCGGGCACGAAAGCCACAGGCTGACCCAGGTGGCCGGCCAGGCAGTCGGCGGCAGCCTTCAGAGAGAACTCAGCCTGATAGCCGGTACCCTCAGGGCGACCCAGGTGAGAGCAGAGCACCAGGCGGGCACCCTTCTCGAGCAGGTACTTAATGGTGGGCAGAGCAGCCACGATGCGGGCATCGTTGGTGATGGCACCATCTTTCATGGGAACGTTGAAGTCCACGCGCATGAGGACTTCCTTACCGGCAACGTCGAGGTCACGTACAGTGAGTTTAGCCATATGTTGTCTTGTTGTTTGGTTGAAAAATCGGAAAGAGATTTCAGGGTAAACACCCCTACGGGCTGATTATAGCGTGTCTTTACTCAGTGCGCAAGGCTAAAAACGCGCAATGACGAATTTCCGGCGCAATATGGTGGGAGATTGCGGGTAAAATGTTGATAGCTGTACCCCCGGTTATGATAACAGGTAGCCGACCAGCATGGCGGTGCTCTGCAGTACAAGTACAACGATGAGCCGCCACCGCAGGGGGACAGGGAAATAACGCCCGCACAGGCAGCACAGACCGAACAGCAGCAGGCCGAGGGCTGAGAGCAGCAGCACGAAGATGAATGCCACCGCTGCCAGGAACATAGCTCCGCTGATGAGGTGCCCGGTGAACGATGTCTTGACCGGCGGCAGCTGCCTGTTACCGGCGGCAAAGGCACAATAGGTCGCGCTGTGGCAGGTGAGATAGAGTACGTCCTTTCTGCCGCGCAGTGATACGGGGAACTCCGCGGGCAGGTAGGAGAAGCGCAGTTCAATATCGCCGGGTTGTGCGGGGCCGGTGGGTACGGCGGGGTCACGGTAGCGCTCGGCGAGGTGAATGATGGTGCAGTCGGGGTTATCGAGCCGCTCCGTTTCGGGCAGCACGCGTGCCATGCTTTGCAGGTGCTCGGGAAGGTGGATGTGCTCGACCGGCAGGGGTAATATGCTGCGCATGCAGTTGTAGCCTGCCTGCCCCCTGTCGCTCAGCAGAGAGGGTATGAAATCCGGGGCAATGGGGTAGTGACCGCAGTGCAGATGCTCGGCCCATATCCTGCGGTCGGGGCAGCCGAGTTGTGCGCGTTTTTCGGGTGTCAGGGGAGCGAGTATCACGATATTCCCCTCGGGTTCGGGGCGAACTTCCCTTGCTTTGACCAGCAGGCAGGTGGCCGGCAGGTGAATGCCGTATTCGGGGATTTGCAGTTCATCTTCACTACGCAAGGTACCGTGAAGTTCCAGCAATTTACCGTACTGCTCATCCGATTGTGGTGCTTGCGGGGCGACAAGCAGCGGTGTTCCCGGCAAGCGCAGAAAGTTGCTCGCCTCATTCCCTAACAACAGGCTGTAAAGCAGGGATGCAACCAGCAGCAGCGCGCCGAATATCACTATAAGCGCTGCAATCCCTTTAGCGAAAAAGCTCCGTATGGTCATTTCAATGAGGTAGTTGTGGGAGTAACAGGCCCGGGGTACTGTGATGAGGTACCCCGGGCCAGCCGGAATGATTTACGCCATGCGGGCGTGGGCATCGGCCTCCACGGCGGCCCACAGGCTGTTGATGCCAGCCTGAACGGTAGCTTTAGCGGCGGTAAGCTCAGCTCCCTTTTCGCCATGGGCAAAGAGGTAGTACTTAATCTTGGGCTCCGTGCCGCTGGGGCGCACTGCAAAGCTGCGACCGTCTGCCAGGTCGATGAAGAGCATCTTCTCGGCGGGGATGGGGTCGCCCTCGGCATCCGTCAGAGTGCCGGTAGAGAAGTCGCGCACGGCGGTCACGGCGGCGCCGTCCATCTCGGTGGGCGGGTTCTGCATGTAGCTGGCGGTCAGGGCGGCAATCTTGGCGGCGCCATCGGCACCTTCCATCACAATGCTCTTGCCCAGCTCCATGTAGTAGCCCAGCTCGGTGTAGATGTTGTTCAGGCACTCCAGCAGACCGATTCCCTTGGAGGCCAGGTAGGCGTTCATTTCAGCCAGGCAGAGGGCAGCGGCGTTGGCGTCTTTGTCGCGCACGAAATCCTGTGCGAGGTAGCCGTAGCTCTCCTCGCCGCCGAAGATGAAGTACTTGCTGTACTTCAGGCGCAGGTCGCGGGTCTGGGCCTCGGTCATGGCGCGGTATCCCTCGCGCTCGTCCGCGGGGATAGCCTGCTCATACTTACCGAGCTTGGCGGCAATGTATTTGAAGCCGGTCAGCACATTCACGGTGGATATGCCGAAGGAGGCGGCGATGGCATCTTGCAGCGGGCTGGTGACGAAGGTCTTTACCATCACGGAGTGGTCAATGTTCTCAGGGGTGATGATACCCAGCTCAATGGCGCTCATGCAGCGGTACCAGGCCATCAGACAGCCGGTCTGGTTGCCGGTGAGCAGCTGCATCTTGCCTGTGGCAGTGTCGCGCACGGCGATACCCATGCGGTCGCTGTCGGGGTCGGTGGCAATGACCAGGTCGGCGTTTTCGGCATCCGCCTGAACTATGGCCATATCGAGAGCCGGGGCATTCTCCGGGTTCGGGCTGGCCACGGTGGGGAATCGGCCATCGAGCACATCCTGCGCAGCCACGGTGCTCACATTGCAGCCGATTTGCTTGAGGATGGGTACGATGCAGCGGCCGCCCGTGCCGTGCAGGTTGGTGTAGACGACCTTGGCAGAAGCCTTCTCGAAGACGTCCGGGCGCAGGATGATGCCCTTGAGTTTCTCGATGTAAATGGCATCGAACTCCGGGCCGAGGATGGTCAGCTTACCCTGCTGTTCGGCGGGCAGCGGCTCGTAGGTGTCGCCGGAGAGGGCGTTCACCTCGGCTATCACGGCTTTGTCGTGCGGGGCAATGAGCTGGGCGCCGTCATTGAAGTAGGCCTTGAACCCGTTGTCGTGTGCCGGGTTGTGGGAGGCTGTCAGCACGACACCCGTGTCGGCATTCAGCTCACGAATGGCGAAGGAAACCTCGGGTGTGGAGCAGGGGCCGTCGAAAAGGGCGCAGTCACAGCCCAGGTCGGTGGCAATTTTGGCACAATATTCGGCGAAATCGCGGGAGAAGTGGCGGGTGTCATGCCCCACAACGATACGGGGCTTGCGGCCGCAACCTTCAGCCTGCACGAAGCGGTTCACATAGGTGATAAGCCCGCGCATGGCGCGGCCGACGTTGTAGAAGTTCATGCTGGCAGTGCCCACACAGGGGAACTCGGGGCGACCGTTTACGCCGCCTTTACCCTGTTCAGAGGGGGCGACCACCATGCCGATGGTGCGACCGCGCAGGCCACCCGTACCGAAAGCGAGCGTCTTGTAGAAGCGGTTGTTGAGTTCGGCCCACTCGCCGGCGGCGGCGAGTTCGGCTATAGCAGCGGGGGCCACGGGGTCCTGTGTGCCGGCCAGCAGCAGTTGAATGTTGGTGAGGGAATCCGCAAGCAGTTTGCCCTCGGCTACTGCCTGCTCAAGCGTGGAAAGAAGTGTGCTATCCATCATACGTGCGCGCATTGTACACCACACCCCCTCGAATTGCAAGCCATTTTGCTTGTTAGCCCAGGGCAGCAGGCCGCTAGGACACAAAAAAGCCGCCACGCAGTGCGTGGCGGCCATGGGAAAACGGAACCGATGCGAATTACTCCGCAGAGGGGGCCCAATCAATGCGGTTTTCTTCTTTCCAGAATTTCTCCAGACCGTAGAAATCGCGCACTTCTTCAGCCATGATGTGTACCATTACGTCGATGTAGTCGAGTACGGACCACAGGGCGTTGGGGGTGCGCTCGGCATAGACGGGTTCGATGTTGTATTTTTCGCCGACTTCTTTGTCGATACCGCCGAGCACCGCACGCAGGTGCGGGGTGGACGTGGCGGTACAGACAATGGCGAAGTCTGTGATGGAGGACGTACCGCGCAGGTCATAGACGGCGATGTTGGTGGCTTTCGACTCATCAGCTGCTGCGGCGCAGGCGAGTGCCAATTCTTTGCTGTTCATGGTGGTGATAAAAGGTGGTTATGCGTTGAAGGGTTTGAAATCGGCGGGAGCAGGGGGCTCGTCGTCGGGTGTCTGCAGGTCGGTGGGTGCATCCGCCTCTTCAGGCATGGGCGGGGGCAGCTCACGGGTCGGCGGGTTGCTCATGGCGCCGGTTTCGAGTAGTTCGGCAATCTGCTCACCGTTGAGGGTTTCGAACTCAATGAGCTTGTCGGCTACCAGCAGCAGGCGCTCCTTGTTTTCCGTGAGAATGGCAATGGCACGGTTGTAGTTCTCCGTAACGATTCGCTGAATCTCCTCATCAATGAGCTGGGCTGTGCGCTCGGAGTAGTTGCGCGTGGTCTGCGATATGTCGCGGGCCAGGAACACCTCGTTGTGGTTCGTGCCGTACTCGATGGGGCCGAGCTTCTCGCTCATGCCGTACACACACACCATCTTGCGGGCGATGAAAGTGGCGGATTGAATGTCACCACGGGCACCGCCGGAGATGTCGCCGAACACAACCTGCTCAGCGCAGCGGCCACCCATCGCCATGACGATGTAGTCGAGCAGCTCGCTCTTGTACTCGCTGTGCTTATCTTCATCGGGCAGCATCATGGTTACACCCAGTGCCGGGCCGCGGGGAATGATGGTGACCTTGTGCAGCGGCAGGCTCTTGCGCAGCTCTGTCTTAAGCAGGCAGATGGCGTGGCCGGCTTCGTGCACGGCGGTGTTGTACTTCTCCTTGTCCGTGATTTCCAGGGAACGGCGCTCGCGGCCCCAGCGCACTTTCTCGCGGGCCTCCTCCAAATCGCTCTGGGTGACGGTTTCCTTATTGCGGCGGGCGGCGATGAGGGCGGCTTCGTTCACCAGGTTGGCCAGCTCAGCACCGGAGAAGCCGGTAGTAGCGCGGGCTATCGGGTTGAGGTCGGCTGCCGGGTCGAGCTTAATCTTGCGGGCATGCACACGCAGAATCTGCTCGCGGCCGGCGGCATCGGGCAGGTTTACCACCACCTGGCGGTCGAAACGACCCGGGCGGAGCAGGGCGGGGTCGAGCACGTCCACACGGTTGGTGGCGGCAATGACGATGACGTTTTCATTCGCGGTGAAGCCGTCCATCTCGACCAGCAGGGCGTTCAGGGTCTGCTCACGCTCATCGTGACCGCCACCCACACCATGACCGCGGTGGCGACCCACAGCGTCAATTTCATCGATGAAGATGAGGCAGGGGGAGTGTTTCTTGGCTTCGGCGAACATGTCGCGAACGCGGCTGGCACCCACGCCCACAAACATTTCCACGAAGTCAGAGCCCGAGATGGTGTAGAAGGGTACATCTGCCTCGCCGGCAATGGCTTTGGCCAGCAGGGTCTTACCTGTACCGGGAGGGCCTACCATCAGCACGCCCTTGGGTATGGTGCCGCCCAGGTTGCGGAACTTCTGCGGGTTGCGCAGGAATTCGACGATTTCCCACACTTCCTCCTTGGCCTCGGAAATGCCGGCGACATCCTTGAAGGTAATCTGGTTCTGGCTCGGGTCGAGCAGGCGGGCGCGGCTGCGGGCAAACTTCATGGCACCGCTGGGGCCACCGCCCTGAGCGCGGAACAGGAACATGAGGATGATGAAGATGAGCACCACGGGCAGGCAGTTGATGAGTATCATCTCCCATGTGTTGCTCTCGACTTTGTAAACCGCGTGGCTGCCGAGCATGTCGCGCACCTGGTCACCCTGGAAGGTGCGGCTGAATGTTACGCTGACGGGTTCGACCAGCTTGCGGTCAACGGCGCCCTCGGGGTTTTTGCGGTATTCGCCGACTACAACACCCTCCGTGCGTGCCTCGTTGGTGTAGATGATGTAAGGCTGCTTTTCCCTGGTGTCGAGAATACGGCCTTCCTCACCGAGTTTGCGGAAGTATTCGGTCGAGATAACCTTGTCGCCCTGCGGCTCGGGTACGCTTTCATACCGTGTTTCGGTGATGCCGTAGCGGTTGAAGAGTGTCTTTAGCTCCTCACTCTCGGTGAAAGGCATGTAGAAGGGAGCGTAGGTGAAGGCGGGCTCGCCCTTGTAGACGTAAGCTGTGATGACGGCGTTGCTGGAGCTGTCGTTGCTTACGACTTCGATGGGGTATTTATCCGGGTCGGTCAGTACCACCTTACCGGCGCGGTAGTCTTTGCGGAACTCGTCAAGCGTGATGTTGCGGGCAGCACTGCCCAGGTTGCCGTCAGAGGTGAAGGCAAGCAGCAATATGCCTGTGATGACGGCCATGAGAATCCACAGCCCCCAGTTCGGGGAGCTGTCGGGGGTGGGTGGGAGCCCGTTCTTGTTTTGTTTGTCGTCTGCCATTGGCGTTGTTGATGATTTTCCTTATTTTATCCCATCTTGCCGTCAAATTAAACGTCATTTCGAGACATAAAGCGCCAAAAGCATGTCATCACCCCCTGTAATTGGCGTGTTTCCCTAGCCAAACCGGCATTTATGTGCTACCGTCAATCCATGCAGCTTGATGTTATAGAGGAGTCTCTCGGTTATACCTTTACTGACCGCACTTGGTTGACCCGCGCCCTTACGCACCCCAGTTCGGATCAGAAACGCAGTACCAATCTGGCTTATGAACGCCTGGAGTTCCTGGGTGATGCCGTGCTGGAGCTGGTGGTGAGTGTCGAGCTCTTTCGCCTGTTCCCCAAGGCGGATGAAGGCACGCTGACCAAGCTGC
>JAZRKM010000082.1:0-2163 GCA_045646325.1 Akkermansia sp.
CCTCGTATTCCAGTCCAAGGATTGGAACCACGGTGTATACGTAGGTGCCACCATGGGCTCCGAGATGACCGCTGCTGCCTTCGGCCAGATTGGTCAGGTTCGTCGCGACCCGATGGCCATGAAGCCCTTCATCGGCTACAATGTAGGCGATTACTGGCAGCACTGGCTGGACATGGGCACCAAGACCTGCGCTTGCAAGCTGCCCAAGATCTTCAACGTGAACTGGTTCCGCAAGGACGCCGAGGGCAACTTCGTATGGCCCGGCTTCGGTGACAACATGCGCGTGCTCGACTGGGTACTCCGTCGCTGCCGCGGTGAGGTTGACGGTGTAGAGACCGCTCTCGGTATCTCCCCCGCCTACTCCGAGCTTGACACGGAGGGTCTTGAGGGCTACGACGAGGCCGCTTTCAACACCAACATGGCTCTCTCCGAGTCCGAGTGGAAGGCTGAGCTCGAGTCTCAGACCGAGCTGTTCAACATGGTTGGCGACAAGCTTCCCGCCGAGCTCGAGGCTCAGCGTCAGGCTATGCTGGCTAAGTTCAACTAAAGCCCTCGCTGCCTAGCGCAGCATTGAATCCTCACTCCGCCGCTTCTGCTTTGTCAGAAGCGGCGGAACTTTTGTACCCTCCTCCCTATAACTCCTTTATTTTCACTCAATCTAAAAATGTTATTGACTGCGGGATGTTGAATTGTTATACTCACGGCATAGTCTCGCGCTTTTATGCTTAGTATTACGTTTTTAATATATAAGCCTCTTTCTTTATCACTTTAAAAATCATTTGCATCCATGAACAGCGACAATAATATCCCGGATAATCTTCCACCTGTTCCCGGCTCCGTTTCGCTTCCTCCCGTTCCTGCGGCTCCTATAAAGAAAAATAATAAAATAGCTATTATCGTAGCGTGTGTGGCCGGTGGGCTGTTGTTGTTAGGGGCAGGAGTATTCTTCCTCATCTTCCTTGTTTTCAGCTCTGATGAAAAATCGGACTATATGTATGATGAAGACGATTTTGCAAACTATGTAGAAACCGACTGGCCTGCTCAAGATTCGGTTCGGGACATCCTTGCTAAAAGAGGTATTTATCCCTCTCAATATGAACAAGCCATCATTACAGCTACGGCACGGGGGGCATCCGACTTGTTACAGCTGCTTCTTCGCGCCGGAGTAGACCCTAATACGTGCTCTGCATCAAATTTTAGTGTTTTATCATATGCTGTAAGGGGTGGTCACCTTAATTGTGTGAAAATTTTGCTCGACCAGCCTCATATCGATGTTAATCATACTGATAATTTTGGTTCTACTGTCCTTCACTCTGCTGTTAATTTAAGAAATCCTGAAATCTTAAAACTCCTTTTAGACCGAGATGATATTCTGATTAACGCGCAAAATAATAACGGGGCTACACCTCTGGATTGTGCTATTTATACAGGTGATACCCGTTGTATAAACTTATTACGGAATGCCGGTGGCGTCACCAACCATAAGCATAGAACCATACAAGACATATATAGTCTATATGGAAGAGGTTATTGATTGACATGGTTCTGCCGAACAATGGCAGAAATGATGATGGTCTGTGATAATTGCAGATTTTTGTCCCTTGCGGGTAATCTCATTACTGTAAAATATTGTAGAGTAGGAACACTTGTTCTCGATTTCCCGGAAACTATCTTTGATGGTGGCTATCTCCTAGAGTAGTGCATGTGCTTATGCCGTGACGGATTGGAGCAGGGCTAGGATTTTTTGAGCCTTGGCTCGTTTGATGGGCTCCCAGAGTTCGGAGAGCCTGGCGGTGATGAGGTCCAAGGCGGTGTCTCCTTTAGAGCTGCGGGTGGTGGGGTTAGCACCATGGGCGAGGAGAAGCTGCACGGAGTCGGCATCCAGCGCGTGGGCGGCGCACATGAGGGCTGTCATCCCCTCGGCATTTTCGGTGTCATCAGGTGCAACGCCATGGGTAAGGAGCAGCTCTACAATGGCCGTGTGGGCGCCGATAGCGGCATCTTGCAGGGCATTGGCCCCGCTGCATCCGCTGTGGCGGTGCGGGTCCGCCCCGGCTTCTATGAGCGTGGCTACAATGTTGACGGCATCTGCACACACGGCGGCCATCAACGGGGTGTAGCCGCACATATCCCCATGGTTGGGGTCGGCCCCGGCTTGCAGCA
>JAZRKM010000083.1:0-10999 GCA_045646325.1 Akkermansia sp.
TGCCTCGGTGATAGTTGCAGGGGTCGGCGCCGCCTTGTGCAGTTCCTTGCCTCCGAGCCAGGGCATCACATAATAAGCCGTGCCCAGCGCCTCGAACGCGTCCAGCACCTTCACGATATTCGGGTGGTCGAGTCGGGCAAGCAGGCGGGCTTCTTCCACAAATCGAGTGAGCAGCTTGGGGTATTCCAGCAGCGCATCGTCCGGATTGGTGGCCGATACCTGCAAGGTGCCGGAGTTGCGCATGGCGCAGAAGGTCGGCAGGTTTTCTTTAATAACCACCTGTTGGCCGTTTTCCATGTTTTCAGCCAGGTAAGTGATACCAAACCCGCCTTGCCCCAGTGAGCGGATGAGACGATAGCTCCCCAGCTCTACCCCTTCGGGCAGGGCGAGCTTGTTTTGCTGCTCTCCGGTGCTTGTTTTCTGAGAATTTCCGGTTGACATACAGGTCGGTAAAAGAATGAATGTGTCATCATCAGAACAGGCAGAAATGGCTGCTCTGCCGCTATTCTAATACATACGAGCTCCGTTTTCAATAACTATCGTTCAAAAAATCGAGGTGTTTATTAAGTTGCCGGTTAAAAATCACCACCTTTCAGTTTTTTTTCGGGTGGGTTGCACACTGACCTCAAATGGCCTGTTTACTTGCATACGCAATTCGATGATTTTTGTGGTGGACAACTCGGGGCTCTGCCATTATAATGGGCGCGGACATGCTGAGCCGTCGATTCAGAACCGAGGAAAGCCGTGCGCGCTATTGGGCGCAGCAGGCGGTTGAACTGTGCTCAGAGATTGAAGATGAAACGTTAACAGAGTTCATTGAGCCGGTGCAGAAGGCGGATGCCTTGCTCGACCGCGACCGCCGCGTCATCGTAGTGGGTGGGGAGCGTTGCGGTAAATCCACCCTGCTGGCAGCCGTTGCCGAATACCCGCTCATTGCCCGTGTGCCCTTTGACGGTGACTATGTTTGCTGGCGCTACCGCTGCAAAGATGGTGACGCCACAGCATCGCGTTTCATACCGCTCGATAACCTCAGCGGGCTGGAGTTGGTGGATACGCGTTCTGCGACCGATGAAGGAGTCGCCGCAACCGTGCGCCAGCTGGTGAAGGCTGCTGATGTGGTGATAGCTGTTGTCGATGGCCGCAGTTATGAGGCTTCTCCTGCCTGGGGGCTGCTGGCCTCTCTGCGAGATGAACAGCGCGCCGCCTGTCTGGTGGCGGTGACCTTCACCGAAACGCTGGGGGCGGATGCCGCGCTGAAGCTGAAAGACACCATGCGTGAGTTCTGCCGGGAGCACGTCGGCGCCCCGCTGCCGATTTGTTTCGTCAACCCCGCCGGCAGCAGTGAGAATATGGAGACCTTCCTGCAGCTTGTGCAAGATGCCCTTGCGCAGCCCTGCGGCGTGCGCTCCGCTATTCGCCGCCTGTTGGAGCATGCCAAGGAACTCACCCGCAAGCAGGGCTCTGTTCTGGTTGCCCGCGAGCGTGTTGCCCGCACGGACAGCGGATTCCTCGCCGGTATCGAGCAAGAGATTGACTACTTCCAGAGCCGGCAGCGTGATAGCCTGCAAGTGTGTACCGAAATATATGCCGAGGCCGCCATGCGCGCGCTCCCCTCGACTATCAGCAAATTGCAGCGCACTCTCGGCTGGGTGCTCTCGCCGGTCACACTGCTGCGCCTGGAGCTGCTGGGCAGCGGTACGGAGAAGTATTACTACCGCGCACTGCGTGCCGAGGTGCTCGAGCAGCAGGAAATCAGCGATACGAACTTTGTGCTCTCCTGCATGAGCCACTGGCGTGATGTGCGCCCGCGCATGAAGAAAACCCTCGAGTGCGAAATCGGCGAATTCCCCGCCGAGTCCCTGCAGGCTGACCTGCAGCAGCTGCGTGTGCGTATGGGGCGTGAACTCTATAAGCCCTTCGCTGATATCAAACTGAGGGTTAGTTTCAGCAAGTGTTTCGGTGCCCATGTGGGGTGGATGCGTACCAGCTGCGGCCTGATATGCCTTTTCCTGGCTATGGCCGGTATACTGGGTTTCTTTGATTTTCAGGTGTTTGCCATCGTTGCGGTGTGTTTGGCCGGCCTGGTGTGGCTGGTAGGGTCGATTGCGCATTTTCTGGTAGTGCGCAAGCTGTGCCGTGAGGTGGTGCAGTATTCCCTCGCCCTGCAGGACAAGATTCAGAAGAGCATCGGCTCCGCGGTGGAGTCGCTGCTGGTTTCCCGCGTGGCGGCTTACCGCCGCCTGTATACCGCCCCCCGTGAGAAGGTGGCACGGCATGAGCAGAGCCTCGGCCCGCTCAAGAACCGGCAGAAGGATATCAATATGCAGCTCAATGCCGCTGCCCCCAGAATATAAGCGTTGCCGCCTGTCGGCGGAAGTTTATATTCAAATGCGCCTTGCTCTGCCTGATTGAGGCTTGCAACATCGCTCTTGTTGTGGTATAAATGAAGCTGTCATGAATTCATACACGCAGAGTACCACTGAGATGTCACCCTGGCGGGTGATGTTGTGTGTGTGCGCTTATTCCATGATGGCCATGTACACCCTCCTTTTTTTGCTGGGGATGGGTAGTTACTCCGTGAAAATGGTGAATCAATACGCCTGGCTGCTGCGTGGTGAAATAGAGTATGCGGATGACTGGACCCCCGCACAACGCGCTGCCGTAGAGCAATTCGTAACCGTACTCAAGACGAACAATGACCTGCTCATGTTCTACGTACCGCAGGGGGCATGGAAGGGGGAGATCCCGGAGTTCGGCAGCTGGGCCTATGCAGCCTATAAGGATGCAATGATTATGCCCATGGCTGCTGATATTGAGGCCGCTGTGCGAGAGGCGGTGCAGGGCGGTCAGCTGCAGCGAGAGTCCTACGGCAGCCTGGCACATTTGGCCGCTGATATGTGGAGCCCGGGTGCTGCCCGCGCCTTCATCGAGCATGATTCCTCCGTGCTTTTGTACGAAACCGACAGCGGAGAAGATTTGCTTTCGCTGACACTCAGCAACCATAGCGTGGAATCGCAGCAAGAGGTGTATGAGATGGCTGACTGGCTGATGGAGCAGGGGGGGCCGCTGCGGCATTCAACCGCTATGCTCAATTCCATTCTTGCCTCCGATTCACCCTCAGCGCTCATGGAATGGTTGCTGGCCAAGGGGTTGCCGTTGGAACCCCGCCGCGCAAAATATCACCGGGGGATTCCCTTCGACTGTTGTGTGAGCGAAAATCAAGGTGTCGATGTATTCACCCGCTTGGTCCGGGAGGGAAAAATTGATATCAACGACCGCCGAGGGCGAGGAACCTACCTGCAGTTGGTTGTCGAGGACTGTGCGGACGCCGCCCTTGTGGAACAGCTGCTGAAGCTGGGCGCTCAGCCGGACTTGCTGCCGGAGCCATACAGTATCAAAGGTGAAGAGGGCGGTGAGTATACCCATTTGGATGAGACTCCCGTTGCCATTGCTCTTCTCCGCTTTGCTCAGCTGGACCCTGAAGAGACGGACGAAGGTACCGCCGATTACCGCGCTGTCTTACGCTTGCTCTTTCGCTACGGTGCAGCCCCTCAACCTTTGCCTGCCAAGTGGGCACACGATGATAACCGACGCATGGTCGAAGAGGTGTATCGCGAATTCGGCCACACTATTACAACTCAAACCTCAGAAACTGAAACATGAAACCCGCCATCGCTTTCTCTGCTCTCTGTCTGGCTGCTGCTCCGCTGATGGCCCAGCAGCAGGACCCCCGCTCTCTCTCGCCCGTACTCATGTATGTGGCTGACCGTCAAAGCGCAGACGCCGCCGCCCCGCGCGTGGCTGCTCTTATCAGCCAGGCCGGTGATGTTCCCCTGCGAGTTGACCCTTACGACTTGTTATTGTTGCGCAGTACGGCGTGTTTCGGCTCACCGGAATTGCAGAAGGTGATGGCACCCTACCTCCCCAAGCCTTCGGCTCAGGCTCAGGCGGAGATAAAGCCCCACCTCGTGCAGCTGGAGAAGATGTGGCAGTCCATGGATGACTTGCGCGTGGCTCTGGCAGGCGTGCGAGATGCCCAATCGGCACAGCAGGCGGCAGAAATGCTCGAATCATTTTTGCCCTACATGATGTCGTGTTCTGAAAAAATCGCGCAACTTACCCCGCCGACTGATGCCGTGGCACGGCGCGAGCTGCGCCTGCGTTACCTGACCGGCACCCGCCGTTGCACTGCCGCCTTACTGCGCGCCTGGGCGGATTTGCAGCAGCGAGATGCCGATTACTACCATTCCGAGCGCTTGATGGAGGCGCTGCTCGGCGTGCGTGATGTGTTGGAAAATATGGATATGCGCATTGACCCGGACGCCATTCCCGCAGCCCGGGTAGCTGCTCGTAAGCTCTTGCCGCTTACCCGCCAGTGGATTGCGGTCGCTGCTCTCATTCGCGATGCCGATACCGCCTCCGCCGCAGCCGTTCAGCTCGACCGCCTGCACGAAGAAATGCGCACGATAGCGCTGAGTGCCGGCCTGAGCCGCAGTTTTGAGGAAGACCTTTTCCTTATTTCCCCCGAACTGGAGGTTCAGGTTTATGTGATGGATCGTATCACGCATTTCCTGCAAGATGAAGTCAGCCCGCCCTGTTTCGGCTCCGAGCGCTTGAAGAGTACCCTTGAGCACGAGGATTAACGCTGCTCCGCAGCCCGAAATATCGCCCTCACACCATGTCTGAAATCCTTTCTCCCGTTCTGCCGATTGGCTACAGATTGCAAGATTCCTACTCCATCCGTTCATTGCTCGGGCAGGGTGGGTTTGGTATCACCTACTTGGCGGAAGAGGAGGCGAGCGGGCGATTGGTGGTTATTAAAGAGAATTATCCGGCTGAGTTCTCCCTGCGCCATAGTGCCAACTACTCAGTGAGCCCGGCCGGACTCAATAAAAAGGACGAATACGAATGGGCTCTGACTGCCTTCCTGAATGAAGCCCGAACCCTCACCCGCCTGCGCCACCCGAATATCGTTACGGCGCTTACGGTCTTTAAGTCACTCGGCACAGCGTATTATGTGATGGATTACATCGGCGGCAGGCCCTTGCATGAGGTGGCTCCCGCACCGCAACTGTTGACGCAGGAGTATATGCTCTCCATCCTGCGCCCCCTGCTGCAGGCGCTGCAATACCTGCACTCGCTGCCGCAGCCCATGCTGCACCGCGATATTAAGCCGAACAACATTCTTATCGACACGGCCGGTTCCCCTATTCTCATTGATTTCGGTACGGCTCGCTGTATCATGTCCACCCATACGCACACCAAGGTGGGCACCCCCGGCTATTCCCCGCCTGAGCAGTTGTCCACCTCCGTTACTCCCGGGCCGTGGACTGATATATATGCCCTGGGCGCCACTTGTTATTACCTGCTCACCGGGCAAACTCCGCCTGATTATCATAACCGCATATTCGGTGAGCCGGAAGGTCTGCGGCTCGCCGGCAGAGCCGACCTGAAAGGACGTTTTTCCGAGAATCTGCTCCGTTCCGTTGACCGTGCTTTCATGCTGCAGCCAAGCGAGCGTTGGCAGAGTGCACAGGACTGGCTGAACGCACTGGATTCCCCGCGTAAGAAGCAACCCCGAAAGGAGTCCCCCGACGCCCCCGTGACACTCGTTTTACCAAGCGACAAAAAATCTGATGTCGGCTCGCAGAAGTTCAATAAAGCATTGATATTTGCCGCCCAAGAGTCAGATGTTGAGGTGCTGAAACTGCTTGTTTCCAATGGGGCAGATGTTAACGGGGCTGATAAAGAGGGAAGAACACCCCTTCACATGGCGGCCAGATGCGGCCAAATCGAGTCTGTGAAATTCCTGCTGGCCGTGCCCGGTATCGACGTCAACAAGGCGGACAAGGATGGCAACACGTCCCTCCACTGGGCGGCCACCTGGGGCAACCCCGAGTGCGTGCGGCTCCTGCTGGCCGCTCCCGGAATCGATGTCAACCTGGGAAATGCCCTGTTCCAAGCCGCTTCAAATGGTCACGACAGCTGCGTGAAGTTGCTGTTATCTGCGCCCGGGATTGATATGAATCAGATGTGCAATAAACAGACCCCGCTTCATTCTGCCATTGTGCATGGGCATAAGGGGTGTAAGAGGTTGCTGCGCTCTGCCGGGGCCAGCAAGCGACCGTCGTTAACTGATAACGAAAAAATTGCCATTGTCTGCGGTACAGTGATACTTGTGGGGCCGACAACCTGTTATTACTTCTTTGGGGTGGGGGGGATTGTTGTGTTCTTTCTAATCGTTTGGGGTGTTGGGTGGTTGTTGAGCGACATTTTTCAGAGGTAGCCCATGAGCTGAGGCTCTTAGTTTGCGCTCATCGCTTGCTCGGTCAGCAGAGTAAGTAGAAAAGGGTATTAGCTCAGAGTTAAGATGAGTGATGCGGCCTCGCTGAAGTTCTCGGTAAATGGTGGAGCGATGAACCTCGAGTAAATCAGCAATTTGGGGAACAGGTACTCCTTTTCTGTACAATTTTTCAATAATTTGGCGTTCAGCATCGGTAATATGCTTGCCTTTTTTGTGCTCTCATGATGTCGCATATCATTTTGCCACTCTGAGAAGGATTGATGTTGCCACTCATACCTTCCGCCGCGAATCGGTATAAAACTGCCGGCCGTTGTCGGCATTGAAATTGCTGGGTGGTGTCACCGGTGTGCAAATTTCGGCGGCGTCTGTCGGCTGTGTCAATCATTTGGCTTGCGCAGCGGGAGGAAATAGAGTAATATCAGGGGCATGGATGTACCGTTCGTACTGAGAGCAGTTTTCGAGATATGTGTGCTGTGGTTGGTATTTTACCAACTCTATCGTGCATTCAAGGATTCTCGCGCAGCGGCTATCATGGCGGGGTTGGTGCTTATCATCGTCCTGGCAACGGTGCTGCTCGAAGTGACACACGCTGCCGTGCTGCAACAGATTGCCGGTTCGTTCCTCGGGCCGGGTACGCTGCTGGTCATCCTGTTTATCCTGTTCCACCCCGAGTTACGCACGGCGCTGGCCAAGCTCGGGGCTCACCGTGTGTTGGGCCGCTTGTGGTCGCGCGAACAGAACGAAGATTTCGTGACCTGTATATGCGACTCTGTTTCATTCCTGGTCAGCAAGCGCTACGGCGCACTCATCGCCATCTGCCGCAATAACAAGCTCTCCGAGTTTGTGAAAACCGGTACCGAGCTGGATTCCGTCTGCAGCCGCGAGCTCATCGGTACTATTTTCATGCCCAAAACCATGTTGCATGACGGTGCCGTTATCATCAACAACGAACGAATCGTAGCGGCTGCCTGTATTCTGCCCGTCTCTAACCGCGAACTGAAAGACCGCTCGCTCGGCCTGCGCCACCGCGCCGGTATCGGCCTGGCTGAGACGTCTGATGCCGTGGTCATCATCGTTTCCGAAGAAACCGGCTCTGTCTCGCTGGTGGTGGGCAATGTGGTACAGCGCGATATTTCCGTACAGATGCTCTCAGCACGATTAACTGAACTCATTTACAGCCATGGCTCTACTGCACAAAATCCGTCGACTGTTAAATCCTGAGCAGCGCACGCTGCGCTCGCGCATTACCAATAACTGGAAAGCCAAGCTCATTTGCCTGCTCCTCGCGGTGTTCGTGTGGTTCTGGGTGCAGCTGCGCTATGTCGAGGGCAGCAATGACTGGGGGCTTGATGAAATCCGTCTTTCCATACCTGAGTAAATACCATGTTGCAGCACTTTTTCATCGCCGGTACCGATTGCGGTGTAGGGAAATCGTTTGTGACCTGTGCTCTGCTGCGTGATTTGTGCGCTCGCGGTATCGATGCCGCCGGCTACAAGCCTGTGGCCTGTGGCGACAGAACCGAGGCACGCGACATACGCGAGGCCATGGGGCAGCCTGCCTATAAACTTGAAGATATCAATCCCGTCTACCTGCGCACTCTGGCAGAGCCGGTGATGGCCGCTGAGATGGAGCGCAAAACCATCGCTCTCACCGAACTGGTGCAGGGCTATGAGCAACTTGCCGCGCGGCACAACGTGGTGCTGGTCGATGGCAGCGGCCCGTGGGAGACCCCGCTGGCGCCGGGATTCAGTATGGCTGACCTGGCCGCCGCGCTGAAATTACCCGTCATCCTGGTGGTGAACAATCGCCCGGGCGCTGCCGGTTTGGTGCAGCTGACGCTCAGTGCTATTCGCGCTCGCGGCTTGGAGTGCTGCGGCGTTATTCTCAACCACATCGGCGAGGAATGGAGCACCGCCTCCGTGACCAATGCCCGCGTGATTGCCGACCTTACAGGTGCAAAAATCCTGGCCGAGCTCATACACGGCCAGGACTACATCGATGCGGTGGAAACGCTCGGGCTGTAACTCAGCGTGCGTTTCTCAACACTTCCGCCGTATGGCGGTGGCGCTCCTCGGTTGCGATATCGAGCGCTGTCTCTCCGTCATCATTGCGCAGGTTGACATTGGCTCCGGCGGCAAGGAGTGCCTGCACGATTTCCGTGTAGCCATCATCCGCTGCAATCATGAGGGCGGTTTCGCCATCTTCATCCTGCCGGTTGACATCGGCCCCGGCGGCAATGAGATTGCGCACGGCGCTCAGGTTGCCTTTGTCGGCAGCGCGCATGAGGGCGGTCTCGCGGTCATCATCCACGGCATTGATGTTCAGCCCGGTGCTCAGCGCTTGCTGCAGTTCGGCAGCGCCTGCTGCGGCAGCACGGTAGATGACGCGTTGCGGCGCGTTGTGCGGGGTGTCTGCCAGTGAAAGCGGGCTGGCAACTGCGAGTAACGTAGCGGCGTAGATGAGGGTATTCTTCATGCTTTGTCTCCTTTCTTTTGCGGTGTGACTTCCTTTTACCCTGAATTTTGCCCGCTGTCAAGCAAAAACATACAAAAAGCATAGGAGATAGAAAAATTCCGTGATTTTTATTGCCAAAACCGTTAGAATATACTATTCTGTGGCGCGAGATGAGCGAGAGCAAAGGAATACGTAAGGTAATGGTTGCGGTACTGGTGGCGCTGTTTCTGGCGCAGCTGGGGGGTGGGTTGTATGATGTCCTGTTCAGCAACTACCTGAGCGACGTGCTGCATCTGGATGCGGGAGAGCGCGGGTTGATGGAATTACCGCGCGAACTGCCCGGTGTGCTGAGCCTGTTTGTGATGGGGGCCTTGTTTTTTCTGAATGAGGTGAGGTTGGCGGCAGTTTCCGTATTGCTGGCGGCGGCGGGCACGCTGCTGATGCTGATGTGGGGGCAGGGTGCTACGCTGTGGCAGCTGAGCCTGTGCGTGGTGACGGCGAGTCTCGGGCTGCATATTCTGATGGGGACGGTCGATTCGATAGTGATGCACACCGCGCGGCCCGAGAACCGCAGCCTGCGCCTGGGGCAAATGCGCGCGCTGGGCACAGCGGCCACGCTGCTGGGGGCGCTGTTCATTTGGGTGAAGTGGAAGTTCAATCAGGATTTTGCGTGGGATTACCTGCTGGTGGTTGCCGTGTTTGTGATTTCGGCCTTGCTGCTCTTCTGCATCAGGGCGCCTGAGTTCCCGCGTCGCAAGAGCGTGCGCGAGAACTTTATCCTGCGCCGTGAATATGCCGTTTATTACGGAATCGAAACCCTGCACGGCATTCGCAAGCAGCTCTACATGACCTTCGGTTTCTGGCTGCTGGTGAACACTCTGCAACAGCCCCCGGGCCGCATCGGCATGATTGTGCTTTGCGCCGGTGTCATCGGGTTGTTTGCGCAACCTTTTATCGGTTGGTGTATTAAGCGATATGGTGAGCGCCGTATCACTATTTTCGACAGTATTGCCCTTTCCGTGCTTTGTCTTGTGTATGCCTTTGCGCCTGATATCCTGCCGTCAGAGTGGGCCGTGGGTGCTGTGGCCTGCTGTTTTGTGCTTGATAAGGTACTTTTTGCCATGGGCATGGCGCGCACAACCTATATCGCACGCATCTGCGGAGAGCGCCGCAGCGACATTACCCCCTGTATTTACACGGGTATTGCCATCAATCATGTGGCATCAATCGCGTATGGCATCATCGGCGGGCTGATATGGACCTATTCGGGCGGCCCCCAACTCGTGTTTCTGACCGGTGGCCTGGCCGTGGTCGGTGCCGGTCTGCTGGCTCGCAAAATGAAGTAAGTACAGCCGGTGCAGATGGAGGAAATCAGATGATTTTTTCAAGGATTTCAGCCGTATTTCCCATTTGCAGGAATGTGTTGAGCCGCTCGTTTTCCAGCAGGGTCACATAGCGACCTTCGGCAACCAGGGTCCGCAGCCCTTTGTCGCGGAAAAGCTCGAGAAACCGCGTGGGGTGCGGCACCTTGCTGTGCGCGAGCCGTTCGTTGTAGAAGCGGGTGAACTCCGGCTCAGAGAGCGAGCAGCCGTAGGCCACCAGGCAGGCAAGGTTCGCCTGCGCCTGGCTTTCCAGGGGGTCTATGCTTTCAAGCCAGGCGGTGGCGTCTGCCTTGCGTATGGCATTCTTGGCGCGGGTGAACCAGGGCATGTCGGGATTACCCTCGCCCTTGCTGTGGGCTGCTGCGAGGTCGCAGTAGTAGGAGATGCGGGCGATGTTGCCGTAGTAGGAAACCCCGACCGTGCCCACCCATATCATGAGGGCGCTCATGAGGATGGTGGTGATGATACCGCCCATACTGGCCCCGCCGCGCCGCCAGGAAAAGAGCTGCGAGAACCAGTTCATGCCGTGGAAAAATACCGCGAAGGTGAAGATACTCAGCCCCCAGGCCAGTACCTGCACCATCCAGTGCCGCGGCGTGTCCGTCACCAGTGCCAGCAGGGTGAAGCCTTTGTTCTGCAGGAATATCCATACCGCTATGCTGCCTATGACCGCGATGGCCAGCAGAATCATGCGGATAACACCCTTGAGCAGGGAGAAAATCACGATAAAGATAAGCAGTACCGCAAGAGCAAGCAGAATGGTGGTTTGAGCGTCGAAGTTCATGGTTGGGTGGGTGGTGTTTGCAGTGCGCGCAGCAGTTCCATTTCTTTCTGCGCCTCCTGATTGAAGTCGGAGGC
>JAZRKM010000084.1:0-18158 GCA_045646325.1 Akkermansia sp.
AAAATCAGCGCGGTGGACTGCGGCTACATCTTTGAGGAGCTGGTACGTAAGTTCTCCGAATCCTACGCCGAGGAGGCGGGCGCTCACTTCACGAGCCGCGATATCATCTACCTGATGACCGACCTGCTGCTCAGTGGCTCCACACCCGGTGATGCCAACGTGACGGTGTACGATATGACCATGGGCACCTCGCAGATGCTTTCCTGCATGGAGGAGCGTATCCATGCTCTCAACCCCGCCACGCCCGTGACCTGCTGCGGGCAGGAGCTGAACGCCGAGACCTACGCCATCGCCAAGTCCGATATGCTTATCCGCGGTGGCGATCCCGACAACATGCGCTACGGCAACACGCTCTCCGAGGACCGGTTCGGCGGCTACAAGTTCCGCTACATCATCTCCAACCCGCCTTTCGGTATTGACTGGAAGCGCGAGAAAAAGGTGGTGGAGGATGAGCACGCCCGCGGCGTGGCCGGGCGTTTTGCTCCGGGGCTGCCCAAGATTTCAGACGGGCAGCAGCTTTTCCTGCTCAACGGCCTCTCCAAGCTGGACGATGAGGGCCGCATGGCCATCATTCAGAACGGCTCACCTCTATTCAACGGCGATGCCGGTAGCGGCCCCTCCGAAATCCGCCGTTACATTCTAGAGCATGATTGGCTGGATGCCATCGTGCAGCTGCCCAATAACTCCTTCATGAACACCGGCATTGCCACCTACGTGTGGTTGCTTGCCCGCAATAAGCCTGAGCACCGCCGAGGCAAGGTGCAGCTTATCGATGCATCCCATTGCTTCGAGCCCCGCCGCAAATCCATCGGCGATAAGCGCAATGACATCACAGGGTGCTGCCGCCAGCTCATCATGCAGGCATACGAAGCCTTTGAGCACGATGCCGTTTACGGCGACCCCGAGGGCATCTACTGCGAGAGCAAGGTGTTCGATACGCAGGAGTTCGGCTACTACAAGATTACCGTAGAGCGCCCCCAGCGCGATGAAGCGGGCAATATCATCAAGAAGAAGGGTAAGCCCGTGGCTGATAAATCCCTGCGTGACACCGAGAACGTGCCCATGACTGAGGACATCGCCACCTACATGGAGCGCGAAGTTCTGCCCTACGTGCCCGATGCCTGGGTGGATGACAAGGCCACCAAGGTGGGCTACGAAATCCCCATGACCCGCTACTTCTACAAGTATCAGGCACCGGAGGCTGCGGATTCCATCGCCGAGCGTATCTCTTCTCTGGAGGCAGATATCGCCGCATCTCTGAAAAATCTTTTCTCCTGATTTCCCGATGAACTCGAGTTCTAAACAAACGCAGCTTTCCAACCATTTTCCCCATGTGATGGGTTTGGGCAAACACTGTTTGCCCAATTCGGAAAACGAGCCCGGAGAATTTTCCAAACACCGTTTGGAAAATCGCCAACAAAACTCTAGACAGTGTATAGAGAATTCAGCAGGAAAGCAAGGAACAAACATATACAAACTGTCCCGAAGTCTCTACCCCGCCCGTATCAAAGCGGAGGTTATGCGCTCGACTTATCATAGGTATGCTTTCTCTTGTACTTCCTCTTCTAAAAAAGCTAATCACCGATTAGCGAATTTACAATCGACTTACCATCAAACGATGAAGCTTGTCGGATAAGTAAAATAACCGTATATCTATAAAGCATAGTATGAGAGCAATGAAAGATAGCGGGGTGGAGTGGATTGGCAAGATTCCGGACGAGTGGAAAGTTTGCAAATTAAAAAAACTCATAACTTTTATAAACGGCTATCCTTTTGATAGTTCTGTTATGGGCGATGAAGGAAATTGCAGCGTGGTTAGAATAGGGGATTTGCAAAACAACGGTGTTGCGTATGATACGGCACTTAAGGTGGAATATCATGATGGATTAAGCAAATACCTTATTAGAAATGATGACATTCTAATAGCCATGAGTGGGGCGACTGTAGGCAAGTTTGCCATTGTGAATAACATCACAGAAAGTGCATGTGTAAATCAGCGCGTGGGCATCATTCGATCAAACATAAGTGGGTACCTGAAATATGTTCTTGCCTCTTCTGGCTTTAGTAGTTATATTACCTTGTTATCAGAAGGGACTGCTCAACCCAATATTTCCACAACAAACATCAACAATTTCAGTATCTGCATTCCTACGCCTGCAGAAACTCAAATCATCATTGCCTACCTAGACACCAAGTGCACCGAGATTGACAAGGTGGTAGAGAAAACCCGTGCGACGATTGAGGAGTACAAGAAGCTCAAGCAGGCAATCATCACCGAGGCCGTCACCAAAGGCGTGCGCGGCCCCCGTCCCATGAAGCCCAGCGGCGTGGAATGGATTGGTGATATCCCGGAGGAGTGGTTATCTCACAAATTGAAATATGTGTCGTCTATTAAATCTGGTGATTACGTGGATGCGCAAGAGTTGAGAGCTGACGGAATGTATCCCGTATACGGAGGAGGCGAGCAAATTTCTTCCTATCATTCGTATAATGTTAACGAAGAAACAATAATAATAGGTCGAGTTGGCGCTCGATGTGGATGCGTGACATTAACAAATGAGAAGTGTTGGGCAACGGATAATGCGCTTATTCTAACGTCCCGCATGTATACGAGGTTTGCATATTATTTATTAATCGGAGCAAACTTAAATACTCTAAACACATCGAATGCTCAACCCTTGATTACCGGTACAAAAATAATGAATTTAGTTATTCCTAATCCTTGCAAGGATGAGCAGCAAGAAATTTCGGCTTACCTCGACGCCAAGTGTGCCGAGATAGACCGCATCATCGAAAAGAAGGAACAGCTTATAGAGGAACTCGGGAGCTACAAGAAATCGCTTATTTACGAATACGTCACCGGCAAGAAAGAAGTAACTCAAAAATGAACATGGAACTAAAAGTACCATGTTCGAATAATTCTATAATCAACAGGTAACAATGAATAAGCAGGGAGAATTATTTCATTTTGAAGAGAAATCTCTACATCCGGAAATCATCATTTACGGAGACGGCACCTTGCGTTTGGATGTGCGTATGGAAGACTACCTCAAGCAGCTGGATAGCCTACTGACAAGCATAGGAGAACAGGTGTTGGAGCACAACGGCCATGTAAGCCATGAGCAGGCCATGCAAAAAGCTGAGAGGGAGTATCGAATCTATCAACAGATTGAACTCTCACCGGTGGAGCGCGATTATTTATTGAGCATATCAGAGCTCAAACAAGCTACAAAAAAAGACAAGTGCAAAAAAGGATAAGAAATTATTGTTATATTTGCAACGGCGTTTTAACCAACGTATAAGAAAATAATCGAAGTAGGAAGAAAAACTTCCCGGTTGGCGAATAAATGCAAACTATAGGCTCTTAAATACATGAAAGAAAAAGATTTTGAGGCACACATCGAGGCTGCGTTGATCTCCTCCGAATGCGGATTGACCAAGGGCTCGGACACATACGACTGCGCCACGGCTCTGTACCGGAACACCTTGCTGAGCTTTGTGCAGGAGACACAGCCCAAGGCGTGGAAGAAATACACGCGCTTGGTGACGCGCAACCCGGAGGAGGCCTTCATCAAGGCTTTCAACGAGCGCTGCTCCAAGGACGGCCTGCTGCATGTGCTGCGCAACGGCTTTGACGCCGTGGGCGCGCGTTTCCGCGTGTGCTACTTCCGGCCCGAGAGCAATCTGAACGAGGAACACGAGCGCCTGTACCGAGCCAATAAAGTGGAGGTCTACCGCCAATGGTACTACAGCGAGAAGTGCAAGAACTCGGTGGATATGGTGCTGGTGCTCAACGGCATCCCCGTGTTTGCGCTGGAGCTGAAGAACCAGCTGACGGGACAGAATATCGACAATGCCCGCTGGCAGTGGAAGAATGACCGTGACCCGAACGAGCGCTGCTTCGGGTTCAATTTCCGCATCCTGAGCTATTTCTGTGTGGATTTGTACGAAGCCTGCATGGCCACGAAGCTGGCGGGCAAGCATACGTACTTCCTGCCGTTCAACCAGGGCAGCGCAGGCGCGGGAAAGAACGGCGGCGCAGGCAACCCCGCCGCAGCTGACGGTGATTTTGCTGTGTCCTATATCTGGCGCGAGGTGTTCCAACGCGACAGCCTGATGGATATTCTGCACCGCTTCATGAACCTTGAGACCAAGGAGGAGAAGGTGCGCCGCAAGAACGGCAAGGAGGATAAAGTGGTGAAGAAGACGCTCATCTTCCCCCGTTACCACCAGTTGGACGTTGTTCGCAAGCTCGTAGCACACGTGAAGCAGCACGGCAGCGGCAGCAACTACCTGATTCAGCATAGCGCGGGCAGCGGTAAGTCCAACTCCATTGCCTGGGTGGCCCACCGGCTTTCTACTCTGTTCAATGCGGAGAATCAGCCCATCTTCAGCAGCGTGATTGTGGTGACCGACCGCACCGTGCTGGATGCCCAGCTGCGCAACACCATCTCGGGGCATGACCACACCCGCGGCGTCATTGCCGCCATTGATGATGAAAAGACCTCGCAGGACCTGAAGGATGCCATCAATGCCGGGGCACGCATTATCATCACCACGCTGCAAAAGTTCCCTGTGATTTATCGTGAGGTTATTCATTATGAAGGCCGTCGCTACGGTATCATTATCGACGAGGCACACTCCTCGCAAGGCGGTAGTGCTGCCGCCAAGATGAAAGCCGCGCTGGCGGACACCCGTGCCGCGTTGGAGCAATACGCCGAGGAGGAGGAACTGGACGCCGAAGCCAACGACGCCGAGAACAAGCTGGTGCAGGAAATCCTGAGCCAGGGCAAGCACAATAACCTCTCGTTCTTCGCCTTTACCGCCACGCCGAAGGATACCACCCTGCAGCAGTTCTGCGAACAGGGGGCGGACGGCAAGTGGCACCCCTTCCACGTGTACAGCATGCGTCAGGCCATTGAGGAGGGATTCATCCTCGATGTCCTGCAGAACTACACCACGTACAAGACCTGCTGCAAGCTCATCCGCACCGCCGAGGAGAACGAGGAAATGGCCAGCAGCAAGGCCGCACGCCTCATACGCCAATATGCCACACTGCACCCGGAAAATATCCGGCAGAAGGCAGAAATCATCGTGGAGACTTTCCTTGAAACCACACGCCACAAAATCGGCGGCAAGGGTAAGATGATGGTCGTAGCCTCCTCCCGTCTGGCAGCGGTGCTGTATTTCCGCGCGGTGAAGGCATACGCCGCCGAGCAAGGTTATGCCGACGTGAAGCCCATGGTGGCATTCTCCGGCAAAGTGGAGCTGGAGGACGGAGAGGAGCTGACAGAGAGCAAGCTCAACGTGCGAGCAGACGGCACACATATCTCCGAGGCTCAGACCAAGGAGGAATTCCACAACAACTTCAACATCCTCATCGTGGCAGAGAAGTACCAGACCGGCTTTGATGAAAAGCTGCTGCACACCATGATTGTGGATAAGAAGCTGCGCTCTGTAAAGTGCGTGCAAACCCTCTCGCGCCTGAACCGTACCATCTACGGCAAGGAGGATACCTACGTGCTCGACTTCATGAACGACCATGAAGAAATCAAGGAGGCCTTCCAGCCTTTCTATCAGGAAACGCTGCTGGAGGGCGACCTGAGCTATGACCTGATTTATCAGACCAAGCGTGACCTGCGCCAGTTCGATGTCTACCACGATGACGATGTGGAGAAGGTTGCCGAGGAATACACGCGCCACAGCGAGCAGCAGGAAGCTGCATGTGCTGCGGCCATCACGAACCTGCTCATACCGGTTATTGCCGACTACACTCAAAAATTGAGCAAGGATAGCCAGTACGAGTTCCGCCGTAAGTTGAGAGCCCTGTGCAAGTGGTATGCCCACATAGGGCAGATAACGCACCTGAATGACTTAGCGCTGCACAAGGAATATGTGTTTGCCCGCTACCTCATTAAGGTTCTGCCTACGGATTCCACACCGGTGGTGGACATCGAAGGCAAAATTGAGATGGAGTATTATATGCTGGAGGAAACCGGTAACGGTAGTATTCAGCTGGCCGGTACGGACGGCGTCCTGGAACCGGGCACGGCTACCGCCGGCGGTGGCGCTACGGACAAAAAGGAGCCGCTCGATGAACTGCTGAACCGCATCAATGAAGCCATGGGCGGCAACTTCACCGAGGCCAACAAAGTGGCGGCCCGCACCATCATGGCCGTACTGAAGGAAAATACCTCGCTGGCGGCATCCGCCCGCAGCAACAACAAGCAGGTGTTCATGGATACTATTTTCAAGAACATCTTTGAAAATACCGCCATGGATTGCTACTTTAAGAGCATGGAGGGCTTCGAGGACCTGATGCAAGATGACCACAAGCGCAACCGGCTCCGCGAGAAGCTGGCCCACGAGCTCTACCGTCAATTCCGTAGCGAATACACCGATGTGGAAGAAAAGGTGCTGATGGCAGCGGAAGATGACTACAATTAACAAGTAGATAAAATAGGCTAATACCCTGATTTGTCCCCCGAGCGAGGAGAGGCGAAGCCTCCCCTCTTACCGGCCTTTCAGGTTGTAAATTTCGGGCAGGACCTCGTGTATATCGACCGCAGGGGCGATGGCGCTGCGGATAAGGTGCATGGGTTTGTAGGCGTCGGGGGCTTCGTCGATGGCGTATGAGAGGCTGGTGGTGAACACGCTGTGGGCGGCCATGTCGGCAGCCGCGGCAGCGGGGTCGATGCAGGCGCGGGCTTCGGCTCGGGTGAGCAGTCGACCGGCGCCATGCGGGGCGCTGTGGTTCCACTCGGCATTGCCTCGGCCGGTGCCGAGGCCGATACCGTCCCTCATGTTGAAGGGGATGACGACCTGTTCGCCTGCAGCGGCGCGAATGGCTCCCTTGCGCAGCACCATACCGTCGAGGTCGAGGTAGTTGTGCATGCTCACCAGCGCGGGGGCCTCCACATCTTTGAGCACGGGCAGCTTATGCACGTCGGCAAAGTAGCGGGCCACAGCCTCGCGGATGATGTGGTGGTTGAGCCGCGCGAACTGCTGGCAGGCATGCACACAGGTGAGGTAGTGCTCATAGTGGGCGCTGTCGCGGTCCAGATAGGCCATTTCGGGGGTGCCGCCATAGCCCTGCTGTGCGCGGTATTCGGCGGCGTGGTGCTGGTAGAGCTTGTTCACGCGCAGGCCGAAGTTGCGCGAGCCGCAGTGTACCCCCAGGTACACGCAGCCGGTCTGCTGCGAGCGGTTGAGCGAGATAAAGTGGTTGCCGCCGCCCAACGAGCCGAGCTGCGTGAGCGGGGATATGCCGCGCCCTCTTTCTCCGTCCTCCGCCATCAGGCGCTCGGCGTCTTCGATAAGCTGCACCGTGTCCTTAAATCGGTTGCGGATGCTGCGTAGCGGCAGCGTGGCGCGGTACTCACCCACCCCCACGGCAACATTGGCGCGTATGTAGGAATCCAGCGCGGCGAAATCAATCTCGCCCGGGTTCCCCAGGGGGAGCAGCGATACCGTGCAGCCGATGTCCACCCCGAGCATGTTGGGGGAGACGGCTCCGGCGGCATTCAGCCGCTGGGTGAAGCCCACCACGCAGTTGTTGCCGGCGTGGGTGTCGGGCATGATGGCGATGGTGCTGCCCTCGCTCACGGGGGCGGCGAGTATGTGGTATATCTGGCGACGGGTGTCGGCGTCGATTTCATCTATCATGACACGAGCCGTCGCATATTGCCCTTGAATGGTTATCATAATATCTAACTTTGGTTAATCAATATTTATATAATCAGGGGTAGTTTTCCGGTGGGGTAGTGCTGAAACCGGGCAAACAAAAAACCGATAGCGTTGGTGTGCTACCGGATTGTCAGAAAAATCTGCGGGCGAAAGTACCCGCTGTGAACTGGTGCCCTATCGTTGCATCGGCATGCCGTGCGGCATGCGTAAAGGGCTGGAGCGGGGTACTTTAGCGCAGCTCCGTCACGGGACCCTCCCAGGTGGGGGGTAGCGTGTTGGCGGTGGCGGTAACAGCGGTGAGACCCAGAATTACGGCGATTGTCTTGATCATTTTGCTTGTGTTCCTTTCTATCCTTTTTCCCTCGCGTCGATGAGGTGCGCGTATGATACTCTTTTTTTACGATACGTCAAGCGTAATTTTTCAAAAAGGTGGATTTTTTTGTAAAAAAATGCGGTGTAGGCGGTAGGGGGGCTGGCGGTGCGGTGCAGGGGGGTGATTTTGCGCGCGAGTAAGACACGCTGAGTGCTTGTAACGCCTGCGTTTGTGCTTGACGAACGGGTGGCGGGGGCGTATAGTCTCACGCGAGCAAATTATGAAAGACCAGATAGCAAGTGTACAAGCCGCCGCTCTGGACCGCATTGCCGGTATCACCGACATGAGGGGTCTGGAGGATGCCCGTGTGGGTATTCTCGGCAAAAAGGGAACCCTGACGCAGGTGCAGCAGGGCATGCGCAACGTGCCGAAGGAAGATAAGCCGGCCGTAGGCGCCATGCTGAACGAAGCCCGCGCCATCATTACCGCCGCGCTGGATGACCGCAAGGCCGCCCTGCAGGCTGAGCTGGATGCCGCCGCTGTGGCCGGAGTGGACTTTACCATGCCCGGTGCCACCCTGCCTGCAGGCGGGCTGCACCCCATCTCCATCGTGAGGGATGAAGCCGTGCGCGTGCTGCGCCGCATGGGGTTCACACTTGCCGACGGCCCGGATATCGAGGACGAGTGGCACTGCTTCGACGCGCTCAACACGCCGGATGACCACCCCGCCCGCAACGAGAAAGACACTTTCTACTTCGACAGCGGCAAGCTGCTGCGCACGCAGACCAGCACCGTGCAGGCCCGTGTGATGGAGAAACAAGCCCCGCCCGTGCGCATCATCTGCCCCGGCTCCGCTTTCCGTCGAGATGCTATTGATGCTACCCACCTTTCGGCCTTCAACCAGATTGAGGGTCTGTATGTGGACAAGAACGTGAGCGTGGGCGACCTGAAGGGCACGCTGGAGTATTTCCTGAAAGCCCTCTTCGGCAGCGAGACCGCCGTGCGTTTCCGCCCGCACTTCTTCCCCTTCACAGAGCCGAGTTTCGAGATTGACGTGCTGCTGCAGGCAGCGGGTCAGGCTCCGCGCTGGATTGAGATTGCCGGCTGCGGTATGGTGAACCCCGCCGTGTTCGAAAACATCGACAAGGCCACCGGCAAGACCCAGTACAGCGGCTGCACGGGCTTCGCCTTCGGCATCGGCCTGGAGCGCCTGGCGATGATTCGCTGGGGTATCCGCGACATTCGTCTGCTCATCGAGAACGATGTACGCTTCCTCGCCCAGTTCCAATAAACCACTAACCCCTTTCAACAAGATACAATGAACGTTTCACTTAACTGGCTTGCAAGCTACATCGACCTGGAGGGTCTCGGCACACAGGAAATGGCCGACATGCTCACCTTCGCCGGCATCGAGGTCGAGGGTATACAGGAGCGCGGCGTGAAGACCGATCTGGTCGTGGTAGCGCAGGTGATGGAAAAAACGCCCGTCGAGGGCAGTGACCACCTCAACGTCTGCATGGTAGATGCCGGTGAGGGCTCCCTGCGCCAGATTGTTTGCGGTGCGCAGAACTACAAGGTGGGCGACAAGGTGCCCTGCGCCCTGCCCGGGGCCGTACTGCCCGGCGGCTGGGAGATTAAAGACGGCAAGCTGCGCGGCGTGGAGAGCCGCGGTATGCTTTGCTCGGCCTCTGAGCTGGGCCTGCCGGACAAGGAGCACGGCCTGTGGATTCTGCCCGCCGACTATGTAATCGGCACCCCTGTGCGCCAATTTGTGGGGACGGATACCATCTTCGAGCTGGAAATCACCCCGAACCGCCCCGACCTGCTCAGCCACTGGGGTATGGCCCGCGAGCTCGCCGGTATTACCGGTCGCAAGCTGAAAGCCGACCCGGCTTCTGCCGCCATGGGCGCTGTGGAGACCAAGCCCGCCGGCGATGTTATCACCCTTTCCGCACCCGATATCTGCCCGCTCTACACGGCCACCCGTATCAGCGGCGTGAAGATTGGCCCCTCCCCCGAGTGGCTGGCTGACCGCCTGGTCGCCATCGGTCTGCGCCCCATCAACAACGTGGTGGACATCACGAACTACTGCCTCTTCGAGCTGGGGCACCCCCTGCATGCTTTCGACGCCGCCAAACTCACCGGCGGGCTCAACATCCGCCGCGCGGCTGAGGGTGAGCAGTTCGAGAGCCTGATGGGCGACACCTACACGCTCAAGAGCGATGATGTGGTGATATCGGATGCCTCCGGCTCCGCCCTGGCACTGGGTGGCGTGATGGGCGGCCTGAACTCCGGCGTGACGGAGCAGACCACCGACATCGTGCTGGAGAGTGCCTGGTTTGCCCGCAGCAACATCCGCTTCACCAGCCGCCGTCTGGGGTTGGGGTCGGATTCCTCTTACCGCTTCGAGCGCGGCACCTCGCCGTGGAATGTGCTGCGTGCTGCAGCCCGTGCTACCGAGCTTATCCTCGAGTGCGCCGGTGGCACCGCCGAGCCTGTGCTGGTGGGCGGTCAGGCCCCCTGCCTGGTGCCTGAGGAGAACGCCCCGAACGCCACTGTGGTGGAGCAGGGCAGCGACGCCAAAATCTACTACGCCCTCGACCAGGTGCAGCTCGACTGGAAGGAGCTTGATGTGATGACCAATGGCTCTATTCCCCATACGGAGGCGACCACCATCCTGAAAAACCTCGGTCTGAAGAATATCGACGGCCGCGGCACCTGGGATTGCCCGCCCTGGCGCCTGGACCTCAAGCGCAGCTGCGACCTGCTTGAGGAAATTGTGCGTGTGTACGGCATCGACAACATTCCCGCCACCAACACCGCCATCTATGTGGAGGAAAGCGCCAACGACCGCGCCAGCGACTACCGCATGGCCCTGAGCCGCAAGCTCGCCGGTGCCGGGTTCTGGGAGGCTCAGACCTTCAAACTCATCGCGGCCGAGAGCATCGACCCCACCATCGCCAGTGTGGAGAACGCTCTGCCCATCAAGCCGCTGATGGACGGCGACATCATCCGCGTTTCCCTCCCCATCTCCGAAGATCACTCCACCCTGCGCCCCTCGCTGGCTCCCGGTCTCATTTCCGTGGCTGCCCGCAACATCAACCAGGGGCTGGAGGTGCTGCGCTTCTTCGAGTGCGGCCGTGTGTTCCGCAACACCGGCGGCGGCAAGGGCAAGGACATCGAGACCGAGGTGCTGGGTATCTTCATGGCCGGTAAGGTAGGCCCCGCCAGCTGGGCAGATACCAAGCCCGCCGGTGCCGGCTTCGAGCACATCCGTGCCGTGCTCGACATCCTCGTGCCCAAGGCCACCATCACCCTCATTCCCGCCAAGCAGGCCCGCGAGAACGCGGCTGTGGGTGCCGATATCCAGATTAACAACCAGGCTTGCGGCTACTTCGCCCGCCTGTCTCTGGCCAAGTGCCGCGCGCTCGGTCTGCCCATGGAGAGCTACTACGCCGAGCTCGACCTGCGCAAGCTGCAGCAGGTGGCTACCGCCCCCTACAAGGCCACCGACCTGCCCCAGTTCCCCGGCTCCTCGCGCGATGCTTCGCTCGACGTTCCCGCCGCCACCCGCCATGCGGATATCATGAAGGCTGTGGAAGCCGCCAAGCAGAAGCTGCTGGTGAGCACCGGGCTGAAGGATGTGTTCTGCGACCCGACCGGCGAGAAACTCGCTGCCGACCGCAAGGCCATGACCTACACGTTCCTCTATCGCGACGCGAAGAAGACCCTCACCGCCGCTGAGGTGGATGCCGCCCACAAGTGCGTGCTCGACACCCTCGCCGCCAAAGTCAAGGGCCTGAGCTTCCGTTAAGAGAAAGCTGCTCAGCTGAAAGTACGCGGGCCACGCCCGCTCGGAAAGGCCGCCGTCATCACAAGACGGCGGCTTTTCTGTACCGCTCGGTAACCACTGGTACCGGCGAATCGAAAATAGCCGCCCATTTGCGGAATATACCCGGAAACGGCTCGACATCACACCGGCGCTCAGGTATAGTGGAGCCGGATGGTTCTTCCGGCCATCATCGCATCTCCACAGAAAAGCCCATTAGCTCCCTCCGAAGATATGAAACGCCTCTTTACCCTGATTTTGATTGCAGCGCTGATTGCTCTGACCGCGTGGCTGAATCCCTTTGCAGCGGAATTGACGCCCCGCGAAAAATGGCAACTGCTCTGCGGCGCACTGGAGGCTCCGAATATGAGCGCGGCTGATGTGGAATCCCTTATCGATAAATACGATATTGACGTGAATGCCTCTCAGGGGGTAGCCGCACCCATGCAGTTTGCCGTGTACAGCGGAGATGCTGCAAAAGTGCGCCTGCTGATTGCCCGCGGGGCTTCGGTAAACGTGGGTACAAGCGGCCCGTATAGCCTGCCGCACATGGCTGTGATAGAGGGTAACATACCCGTGTTACAAGCTCTGCTGGAGGGCGGCTGCGATATCGAATGCGGCGATTTCAAACAGGGCTTTACCTTGCTCATGTGCGCGGTGGCGGCTAATCAACCCACCGTGGCCGAGTGGCTGCTGCAGCACGGCGCACAGGTCAACTACCGCTCCACGCAGCTATACCCTGATGCGGAGCGCGATTTCACGGCCCTGCATGTGGCCGCCTGGCATAAAAACCGCAGCATGTATGAACTGTTGGTGGCTCATGGGGCAGACGAAACACTGCGCGATGAGGGCGGCAAAACAGCTCGGGAGTATTTATAAAGGGCTTTTATGGTAAGCTAATGTATACTTCATGGGGCTCGGCGCTGTTGAGGTAGACTTGGCAGGGCCCCTGAGAAGTACGGGCCTGAATGTTCAGCTTGCCGGTGACGGGCAGGGTGGCTGCGGGGAATTCCACGCGCAGCATGCCCTTGAACTGTTTCAGCTGACTGAGGTCGAGCACGAGGGTGCCCTCACCGCTCAGTTTACCCCGCAGGTCGGGGATGACCAGCTGCCGGATGCGTTTGCCGGCGGGGATTCGCAGGGTGGTTTTTGCTGCCGGGGTACTGAGTACCAGGTTTTTCTTTACTTTGACGGTGCTGATTTGAGTCGGCTTGGCAGGTGCGGACTGTGACTTGCCGGTGATGGGCAGGGAAAGGGTGAGGGTGGCGCCTTTCTGCACGCGGATGTTGCCGGCTTCGGTAGCGCTGTCGATGATAAGCTGCCCGCTTTCGAGGCTGAGGCTGTTGAGCCCGCACAGGTCGCCGCAAAGGCGCCAGGCGGCTTTCGGTGAGTGGCAGGTCACGTGCAGGTCGCCCGGGCCGGTGATTCGGCCGGTGAAGATGGAGTCGGTGTCCGTCTCGGCGCTGTTGAGCAGGTGCATTTGAGCACCTTTCTGCAGGTATACCGCGCCTTTGTGCCCGTAGTAGTCAGCGATGGCAGCGGTGCTTTCGGGGCGCTCACCGCCCTCGATGTGTTCGCTGTCATGCTGCACGCCCTCGTGCATGGTGAAGGTGCCGCCGCTCTCGACGGTGATATCGCCGAATAGGCGGGCGTGGCTGCCCAGGCAGAAGGTGGCACCTTTTTGCACGCGCACGTTCATGAGCGCATCTGCATAGTGCCAGTCATTCGGCCGGGTGGAGAAGTCGGCGCTGTCTTGTGTGTGCACGGTGCCATAACCATGCACGGTCGGGGTGCCGGTGAGGGTCACGCAGCCGCTCTGTACGGTGAGTGAGCTCTCGGGGTGGTGCAGGGCGGTTCGGGTGCCGGTGAGCCTCCACTCGCCGGCGGCGGCGTAGATGATGCTCAGGCGGCCGTCTTTGCTGTCGCGGAAGGCGCCGGGGAAGTGCTGCTGGCCCTTTTCGCGGAAGGTGAGGGTAGCGTGGCCTGTGCTGTTGGTGATGGTGGCTTGTTCGGTAAGGGCGCGTATAGTGAAACCGGGGCGGTTTTCGCCGCCGGTGGTGTACCAGTCCATGCTGTTACCGGCCATATCGAGTGTACCGCCGCCGGTGCTGAAGGTGAGGTCGCGGGCAATCTGGTTCGTGTTTTTGATTCTCACGCTTGCGCCGGTGTTCACCAGCACGTTCCATGCGGCATAGCCGTCACTCTGCTCCAGCAGGGTCAGGCCGGGGCCACCTACATTCAGCATGACCTCGTTCTTGCCCTTGCCGCACAGGCTCAGCGTGCCGGCTCCCACCTTGCGCCACTCGCGCATGTCATCAGCGGCGGTGTTGCAGAGGTCAAGCCGAAGCGTAGCGCCGGAGTCGACCACATAACCCGCGGTGGCGGGCAGGGCGCCGCTGACAGAGCGGATGGTGCAGGTCACCCCCTCGCATTTTTCCGTTGCCAGGTGCAGGTACCCCGCTCCCAGGTCGATATCCTCTGCCACCTCCACGGTGTGCTCTTTGCCGCTCTCGGTAGCTTGCAGTACCAGGTTTTGCGTGAGGAACAACTCGGCGTAGGTCAGCCCGGGGTTAACGGTCGCTTCCTTGTTCTCAATCACCACGCTGTAGTCGGCGTTCAGGTAGTCTGTGCCGTAGGCATACCATGTGTCGCTGTTGCGTAGCGGGGAGAGCGATTTCCAGGTGCGTTGCCCTTTGGCCACGCCGTTGAGGGCGAGTGCGTTGCCGGCGGGGTCGTACATGTTGCCGCCGGAGTCGCGCAGGTAGGTGCGGGCCGGAAGCACACTGATTTCCATGCCGTTGAAGATGTCGCTGCCGCCGCCTTTGTCCTTGGCTTCCTCGGGGGCGGTGAGGATGATTTTACCGCGCACCTGCTCCAGCCGGACCGTCACGTTGTCGGCCGCCATGACAGCGCGTGCCCAGTCCGTAGCCTCGCAACCGACTGTCTGGCGGTTCTCGCCTGTGCTGCCGTGGTGAGCCATCAGGAACTTGAAGGCGCCGTCCTCCCACACGAAATAAGGGCTGCCGCTGTCACCCTGGGTGGAGCCGAACGGTAGCGGGGTGCCCGGGCCGATGGCTTGGGGGCCCCAATCAGCAGCACCGATGACGGTGCCCAGGTGTACGCGTGCGTCATCGCCCGAGCGTTGCCAGTTCACGATTCCGGCCACACCACCCACCAAGTAGACATCTTGCGAGCTTTCATCGGAATTGCGCCCCTGGGCATCGCGCAGCTGCTGCAGGCCACCGCCCACGCGGTAGATGAGCTGCCCCTTGTAGTCGCGCCCCACGGCCATGGGCGCAGGCGGAGCATCCGTCGCGATTTTGCAGAGTCGGGAGAGCTTGTAATCATTCATACCGTGGAAGATGTGGTGCACGAAGGTTCTGTTCGCGCCATATTCCTCGATAGCGACGTAGCGTTGGGTGTTGAGTGTTCCCACGCCGTAATCATTGCCGCCGAAGGTGGGGTACAGCTGGGTGGCGTTGTGCGCCACGGTGGCCACATAGTTGCAGGCTACGGCGGTCGTGTGGCCTGAGTCGGAGACTGCGCCGAAGTCCGGCATGCCGTGGGGAAGTGTGAAGTCCGCAGCACCGGTGGTGTAGGGTATGCGCACCCCGCCATCGCGCTGCCGCAGGTGCTCCAGCAGCGCGCTTATATGGCCGGTGGCGTAGCGGCCGGAGTTCGTGGCGAAGTCTACATACGTATACAGTGAGACTCCGCTGTGGCGGACTGCCGCCGGTGCAAGCGTGCACAGGCTGAGCAGCAGGGCGGTGAGGGCAAAATGGGGCTTCATCGGTGGTGCAGGTGTGGTACTCTGCTACACTACCATATTGCTCGCACCGTGGCAAGAGCTTAAATAAAACTCCGGCCGATGGGCTGGATTTTATTTCGTTACCGTGAATCGGCCATTTTGCGGAGTAATACCAATCAAACTTGCTGCCGTAGTCGGTTCTACCCTGTAGGAGCCTTCGATAACATTGCCGGAGATGGTACCCATCCAGGTTATCTGAGTAAAGGTTGTGCCATCACCCGGGGATTGAAAGGTGATTGATTTTCCGTGAATATGCCCGGTGATTTCACCGCTTCCGATCAGCTCGCTACCACCTAACATTAAGGCGCCGTTCACTTTTTTGCCGCTGATGTTAAGCATAAGCTGCATGGGGGCGGTTACGCCGCCTGCTGTATCGTTTATACATGCGCCTTCCCATGACCCGGATATGTTATCAGAACAGGAAATAAGAAGGGTTGAAGTAAATATGGCGGTGCAGAGGTTTAATGTTTTCATAGACATATAATGAATTCGTGTTAAGGGGAGAGTTATTTGACGATGGCCCAGAAAATACCATCATCTGCTTCTTTGATGATATAGCCCTTATATCCGGCGGCGTTTATAGCCACATAGACGAGACCGCGGAATCGATGATTGTCGATTCTCACAATTTCATCATCGATGAGTAATCTGTCGCCGAAACGTAATCGGATAGCCCGCCCCCGGGAAATGAGCCGTTCTCGGAACATTCCGGCGGTCAGGTATTCCTCACTGACCAGCAGTCGGAAATAGGTGCTGAGGTCATCACTATTCAGGAACAGGACGCCTTCGGAACGCATCTCCATGACATGGCCGATGATATTAACGACATAGCGGCGAGTATTTCCGGAGGCTGCTATTTCCTCTCGGCGAGCCTTTTCTCTGGCTTCTTCCTCCTTCTTTTTCTCTGCGTAATCCGGCACGTTTTTCATCAGCCATTCATCGGCTTCTTTGCTGCCTTTTTTCGCAGCTCGTGTGTAATACGTGATAGCCGCCTCCTTTTCTTCCGGGGTGCATTGGCCGTTGTTGTACAGTTTTTTAGCGAAATTGAGCAAGACCTCTGCCGAGGCGGAAGATAGCTTTTCATCCCAGTACGGCAGGTAAGTCATGACGGGGGCTTTTTCGATAATCTCCACGGCCGGGGCGTACTTTTTCAAAGCAGACTGTATCAGGTAGTCGGCGGATTCTTGGTCGCTCAGCAGCCCTTGGCGAACTTTCGGGCTGATAGTACCCAGGCGGTACATGGCCTCTGCATTGCCTTGCTCGCAACATTGTTTTAAACAGTCCAGGCTGACTTTGAGCGGCAGTTTACACAGGCGGGCGATAGCGTGCTTGTTCCCTTCCTCATGGGCCTCAGCGTAGTACTTGAGAGCGGTCGTATGGTTTTTCTTCACTCCTCTGCCGGTTCGGTACAAATCCCCCAGCAACAGCATGGCTGTGCTGTCATCTTCCTCAGCTGCTTTTCTCAGCCATTGAATACCTGTTTTGACTTCTTTGCGAACCCCTTTGCCTTCGATGAGCATCTTCCCCAGTCGGCGCATGGCGGCTGCGTTGCCATCGCGTGCTTCTGCCAGCAATTCGCCCGGTTTCATGCGAGATACATCGCCCGAGCCCTCATCATAATCGTCTGCGAAACCGCTGTCTGCATGAGCCAAGCCACAGACGGCGAGGTTGAGGCTTGCCAGAATGATGGCAGCGTGGCGGAGATATCGGGTCACGTCAATCATAAAATGGTGGGGGATGGTCTCTCTTTTCCTCTGAAGCGCAGCACTTTCGATGTCTGCCCGGGATGGAGAAGGGAGAGGGGCGTTTTAATTGAGATAGAAGTAACGTTGCATTTGTATATATAGTACAGTATTGTACTGTTGTCAATAATAAAAGAGCGCAAAAATTATGTATGAGAGTGGCAAAATTAAATGCGATACCATGAGGGCACAAAAAAGGTGCCTTTCTGAATAAGAGATGGTATAGTCAATTCGGCAAAACAAACTCACAATCTCAAATGAAAAGCACCAAGACAAAGACTACTACTTTTCGCAAAAAAATGTAAGCATATTACCGATGCTGAACGCCAAATTATTGAAAAATTGTACAGAAAAGGTGTACCTGTTCCGAAAAATGAAATTAATTCAACGCCGGGCCTATGGCTATCGTAACTTTCAGAACTATCGGTTAAGAGTGCTAATTGAATGTGGGCACATCGTGATATGAAAATTCAAATTCCACAATATTTGGGGTTGACCCCCCTTTTTGCAACCCATTTGCAACCCGCTTGCAACCATTTTGCAACCCTGTACGTTTGCAACAGTAGCCAACGGAAAAAGAAAAAGCCAGCAAAATCAACAAAAAAGCCGCCTAGTTGGCGGCTGTTTGCGTGTTAAAATATACGGGGGATAGGACTCGAACCTACGACCTCCACCATGTCAAGGTGTTGCTCTACCAACTGAGCTACCTCCGCATGGGAGAAATGGGCAGGGATGGATTCGAACCATCGAAATCGTACGATAGCAGATTTACAGTCTGCC
>JAZRKM010000085.1:0-24203 GCA_045646325.1 Akkermansia sp.
TCCTGTCTGTGTTTCGCCTCCGGCTTCCTCCCCACCCCACATTACTGTGACGCAGTTGCCCTTGGCTATTTGATTCCGCCCTGTCAGCGGTTCATTGGGGATTTTCACCCCAGTTGCGTGTCATGCCTGACGTACAAAAAATCCGAGGTCGGGCTCCATCGAACCCGACCTCGCAATCAATCTGTTTGGTATCTGCCGCTTGCGCCTTATCGGGCAATACCGGCGGCTTTCAGGTAGGCCTCCGGGTCGGGGTCACGGCCCAGGAAGTCACGGAAGGCCTCTGCCGCAGGTTTGCTGCCACCCACGGAGAGAATAGCCTTGCGGAAGGCCGCTGCGGGTGCAGGATTGAGAATACCCTCGGCCTCGAAGCGACGGAAGGCATCTGCCACCAACACATCGGCCCATTGATAGGAATAGTACCCGGCGCCGTAGGCCCCGGTGATGCAGTGGCTCAGGCGGCGCATGTACGACGGCTCAGCCACCCCCGAAGGCAGCTGCCAAGGGGTAAGCAGCTCAGCGCTGGCCACATCGATATCGCGCCCTTCGAAACGCGCGGCATAGTTGATATGCATTTCGAGGTCGAGCTTAGCCAGGCAGAACTGGCGCATGTTGGCAATGGCGGGCATGAAGTAGCGGCTCTGCTGCAGGCGCTCCACCAGTTCGGCGGGCATGGGCTCACCGGTCTCGTAGTGGCGAGCATAGAGAGCGAGTGCCTCGGGAGCCCAGGTCCAGTTTTCATTGATGATGCTGGGCAGCTCAATGAAATCCCAGGCGATACCGCTGCACCAGTGGCCGGCCAGCTCCGTGTCGGTCAGTATGGCATGGAGCATGTGGCCGAACTCATGGAAAAGCGTCTGCACATCCAAGTGACTGAACAGGGCCGGCTTGTCGCCCACGGGGCGGGTCAGATTGGCCGTGATGGCCCCCAGGTGCGGCTCATGCGGCTTACCATCTTTGCCGGGGGCGCCGACACGCAACGGCGACATCCAGGCACCGGCGCGCTTGCCGGCACGCGGATAGAGGTCCAGGTAGAACGAACCGAGGTGCGCGCCGGTAGCTTTGTCCGAGATAGCGAACAGGCGTACCTCCGGGTGCCAAACCTCCACCTTGCCCTCGGGGCAGCTCTGCCCGGGCTGCAGACAAACGGTGGGCAGCTCGTCGATAGCGATGTTGTAGAGGTGGGAGGCGATGGAAAACATACCCTCCAGCACGCGGTCGCAGGCGAAATAGGGGCGCAGGCTCTCGGGGTCGAGACTGCACTGCTTCAGAGTGTACTCATTGAGATAGTAACGCAGGTTCCAGGGGGCGATGGTATCACTCTTCACCCCGGTGCAGGTATTGGCATAGGCAATAAGCTCGGCACACTCGGCGCGGAAGGTGGGCTCGAGCCGCTGCATCATACCATCCACGAAAGCCATGGCATTTGCCCCGCTGCCGACCATGCGGTCGCGGGTCTTGTAGTCCGCCCAGGTGGCAAACCCCAGCAACTGTGCCAACTCGCTGCGCAGCTGCATGACCCGCGCCACGATGGCGGCATTATCGTACTCGCCGCCGCGCCCGATATGGCTCTGCCCCACCCAGCACAACTTACGCGTGGCCTCCACTGAGCAGTCGCGCAGCACGGTGGAGGCGCTGCCGGCCTTCAGGGTGATACGCCAGGCAGGCCGATCCGCCGTACCATGGCCATGAGCGGCGGCATCTGCGGCAGCGGCCGCCAACCAGTTGTCGCTCATGCCCTCAAGCTGCGAACGGTCCGTCACGATATGCTCCCAGGCGTTGGTAGAATCGAGCACATTTTTGCCGAATTTGAGGGTAAGCTCCGATAGTTCCTGTTCGATGGCAACCTTGCGAGCCTTCTTCTCCGGGGAAAGCTCGGCACCGTTGTCGCGGAAGGAGTCGAGCGTCTGCTGCACGAAGCGCTGCTTCTGAGCACTGAGTTCCTGCACCCAGGGCTGAGCAGCGGCAGTACGCACAACTTCCCACAGGCGCTCATCCGCCGTAATACCCGAATAGAAGGTATTGAGCTCGGGCAGCAGGGCAGCCTGAGCATCGCGCACGGCGGGGCAATCCATGGTAGAAGCGCGGGTGCGCAAGTAATCCGTCACCTTCTCCAGCTCGCGGGTGGCCTCACCGAAGGCGATAAAGGTATTTTCGAAGGTCATCTGCTGCGGAGTGAGCGCGCGGATGGCCTCCAGACGCTGCCGGGCGATAGCCATCGCAACGGGGGCATCTTTCAGCGCCTGTTCGGGGGTCAGCTTCGACCAGACGGGATAGGGCAAATCCGCGAAATAGGGGTGTTCCTGCTCAGCGGCAGCCACTGCGGCCGGAGCCGGTTCTGCCGCCTGCACCACCACTGCACCCGGCAGGGCGCAGAGTGCCGTCATCACAAGTGTACGTATAGTCATAAAATTGCCGAGCGCCCTCAATCGAGCGCATAGCGGGCGGCGGCCACTGCCAGGAATACAGCCGTCTCGACCCGCAATATGATAGGCCCCAGCCCGGTGGGTGTGTAGCCGGCAGACTCCGCCGCAGCATACTCCGCAGGCGAGAAATCCCCCTCGGGGCCAATAAGCAGCACACACTCTCGCTGCGCAGCCGCGCGGCCGGCTTCGAGTACCTCCCGCAGGGGGCGGGCATGCGGCACAATGGCACACTGCACTTTAAGCAACGGCAAATCGCTGCGCTGCAAGAACAGCTTGTAGGGCTGCGGCTCCTCCACCACAGGCAGGGAATTCACACCGCATTGCTTGCAGGCCTCCAGCACCGTGCGGCGCCACTTGTCGGCCTTGGCGGCGGCATCCTTACCGCTCAGGCGCACGATGGTGCGCTCCGTCATCAGGGGGATAATGCGGCTCACCCCCAGCTCCACCGCCTTCTGCACGATAAGGTCCATGTTGGTACCTTTCGGCACAGCCAAAGCCAGGGTAATACCGGCCACGGGGGGCATGGGGGGCAGCAGCTCCTGCACCTGCACGCTCATGCTGCTGCCATGCCCGGCCTGCACCTGCACCCGCGCTGCCTGCCCGGCGCCGTCGAACACCTCGCACACATCCCCCGGGCGCAGGCGCATGACCCGCAGGGCATGGTGTGCCTCCTCCCCCTCAATGGTGAGAGTACCGGCGGTGAAATCAGCGTGTGGCAGGTAGCAGCGGTGCACAGAGCTTCAATACGTTGGGTTATTTGAGATACTGGGCCGCATGTTTAGCGAAGTCACGAATCTCGGGCAGGTTGTCCTCATCGAGCGTAGCGAAGAAACTCTCCAGAGCCTTCAGCTGCTTGGAGTTCAGGCCTGAGGGCGTCTCAACCATCACACCGACCATCAAGTCACCGCGACCGTTACCACGCAGGGCGGGCATGCCCTGCCCACGCACACGGAAGGTGGTACCGCCGGCGGTACCGGCAGGGATTTTCAGCTTGGTCGGGCCATCCAGCGTCGGCACGGATACAGTGCCGCCACGCGTAGCGTCGAGCAGCGAAATGGGCATGGATATGTAAAGGTCCATCCCCTCGCGAGTGAAGATATCGTGCTCCGCTACCTCCAGCTCCACATACAAATCACCGTTTTCACCGCCGTGCAGACCGGCATCACCCTTGCCTGCCACGCGCATGCTCACCCCGGTATCGACACCGGCAGGTATGCGCAGCTCGACTTCCTCCACCTTGCGCACACGGCCCTCGCCACGGCACTTCGGGCAGGGATTGCTCACCGTGTGACCGGTACCGCGACAGGTCGGACAAGCGCTCTGCTGCACAAAGAAACCGCTCTGGCGCGTCACCACCCCCGAACCATGGCAAGTCTGACAAACCTTAAAGCCCTCTTTACCATCTTTCGAACCGGTCGCACCACAGGCATCGCAGGCCACACGGCGCTCCACCTTCAGCTTGCGCTCACAGCCATGGGCCGCATCTTCCAGCGATATGCGCAGGTACTGCCGCAAATCAGCCCCCGGCTGGCGAGGGTCCGCCTGGCGACGCCCACCGCCGCCGAAACCGCCGAAGCCGCCCATACCACCGAAGAACTGGGCAAAAATATCCATGGGGTCCGTGAACCCACCGAAACCGCCAGCGCCACCGGCACCGCCCATACCGCCGTTCTTGAACGCCTCATGCCCCAAGCGGTCGTAGGCGGCGCGCTTATCGGGATTGCTGAGCACTTCGTAGGCCTCGCCCACCTCCTTGAACTTCTCCTCGGCCGCCTTGTCATCCGGGTTACGGTCGGGGTGGTATTTCATGGCGAGCTTACGGTAGGCCTTTTTGATGGTGGCGTCATCCGCCCCCTTGTCTACGCCCAGCACGCTGTAGTAATCATTTGCCATCGTCAGCGAAATCAGGTTGAGGGTTACTCAGCGGACTTTTCCTCCTGCGGGGCAGCAGCCACCACCACATTCACCGGGCGCAGCAGACGCCCCTTCAGGTTGTAACCACGGCGCAGAATGCGGATGATGGTCCCCTCGGGCTTGTCGGACGGCTCGCTCTGAATCGCCTCGTGAATATTGTGGTCGAACATCTGACCGACCTCCGTCGGGATGGGCTCCACACCCTGAGCGGCCATGAAGTCGCCCAGCTGCTTCTGCACCATGCTCATACCGATGTAAATCATGGACGAGGTATCCTGCCCCGCCATCATCATCCCCATCTCGAAATTATCCACCACCGGCAGCAGCTCCTCGAGCAGACCACGCGTTGCATAGCGAGTGAACTCCTCGCGATCCTTCACGCAGCGCTTGCGGTAGTTGTCATACTCAGCCGCCGTGCGCATGGCCATATCGCGCCACTTCTGCAGCTCATCCACAGCAGCAGCGGCCTCGCCCTCAGCGCTTTCATCCACAGCATCCGCGTATTCCTGCTCGGGTTTATCGGGCTTACCGCAATCGCAGGCGTCCTCACAGGGAGCACCCTCGGGCTGTTCCTTTTCCAAATCTTTTACGTTTTCGCTCATGAGCCCATTATATCGCACGCGCGAGAGATGTCAACCCCCGCGCGTGGCATGCCGCAAGGCATGGCGGCCAACGAACAGGAATCCCGTGCCTATTCAGAAGACAATCCCCCTTCACTTCTCGTCATCGAGGGGGTCGTGGCGGCCAACGGTATCGAAGAGCGGGCGGTAGGAGGGCAATTTCCAGTTGTGGTGCACGGCGGCCATGCGAACAATGAACACGGCGGCTACACCGAGTACGAAAGAGACGGCATAGGAGCAGCCCAATCCCATGAGCACCAGGAAAAGCACACAACCGGCAAAGGAGGCCGTGGCGTAGAGTTCACCGGGGCGGAAGACGTAGGGGACGTTGCCGGTGAGTACATCTCGCAGCACCCCGCCGGCTACACCGGTGCAGACCCCCATGCAGATGGAGACGAGCCAGGGGCAGCCGATACAGTGCGCTTTCGCCGCCCCCAGCAGGGTGAAGAAGGCCATGGCGAAGGCATCCGCCACGCGGATGGTACCGACGGGCGGCGCGATGAAGCGCGTGACAAAAAACACGAAAAGACTGGTTCCCACCGCGCAGTACAGGAACACAACATCACTCGGGTTTACCCAGAATACGGTGACAGGAGAGCCGTCCGGCCGGGTCAGGCCGGAGAGCAGCATGTCGCGCACGGTACCACCACCAAGCGAGGCGATGGTACCACAGGCGATGATGCCGAATAAATCCATGCGTACGCGGCTGGAGGCGGAAGCCCCGGCCAGCGCACCCACGACCGAACCGAAAATGGAGCAGAGGTAGAAGAGCCAGTGCTGGTCAAAGGACTGAACCTCATGCAGATTTTCTATGGCGGCGAGGGGAAACATGGTCGGCAGGTTCAGGTTCGATTCAGCGCAGCGAGCGGTGCAAGAGCCACACGGCCAGTATTACCAGAATAAAGGGCCAGGCCACGCTCAGCACGCCCACCACCAGCAATATGAAGACGACCAGCACGGCCACCAGCAGTATGAGGCGGCTGACCGGCATGTGGCGCGTGAGCAGTTTCCACAGGCTGGGGTTAGCTTCCTCGTACTCTTCTTCGCGGAGGTCGACAGAGCCGAGGGGGCGCCAGGTTTCGGAATCCTCCCGGCGCACCCAGGTTTTGTTGTTAATCTGCCCGACAGCGCGCAGCTGCACGAGCTCATTGCCGGTCACAGGGCCGATCTTTTCCTCACCGGTATCGTAGAAATACTTATGAGCCATCAGCGAAAGAGCGTGGGGTGGGGATTATCAGCCATGGACCGCCAGACCATCGGCGGCCAACACAGCCTCGTGAATAGCCTCGGAGAGCGTGGGGTGGGCATAAATCATGGCGTTCATGTCGGCATCCGTCAGCTCGCTGTTCATGGCCAGCTCGGGGTGAGCAATCATCTCGGTAGCGGAATCGCCCATGATGTGAGCTCCCAGCAGCTCGCCGTTCTCCTTGCCGAAGATGAGTTTCACAAAGCCCTCAGTCTCGCCGGCGGCCACGGCCTTACCGATACCCAGGAAGGGGAACTTGCCCACTTTGTACTCCACGCCGGCTTCTTTCAGCTCGCGCTCACGCTTGCCCACACTGGCCACCTGCGGGTGGCAGTAGGTGCAGCCGGGCACGTTGACGGGGTGCTTGGGCTTATACTCTGCGCAGAACATACCCTCCACAGCCTGCTCGGCCTCGTAACTGGCCGTATGGGCGAGCATGATACCGCCAATGCAGTCACCCACGGCATACACGCCGGAAATGCTGGTGCGGTAGTCATCGTCCACCTTAATGAAGCCGCGCTCGGTGAGTTCGAGTCCGTTCGCCTCGGGCACAACCGGCACCACGCCGATAGCCACCAGGCAGACGTCGGCGGTGATTTCCTGCTGCTTGCCGTTTTTGGCGGTGATGGTGGCCGTCACGCTCTCGCCGTTGTCCTTCAGGCTCTCAACCTTGGCTCCGGCCATGCAGGTGATACCCTGCTTCTTAAACGAGCGCTCCATGGCGGTGCAGACGTCGTTATCCTCGTTGGGCAGGATGCGCGGCAGAGCCTCCACAAGCGTTACCTTGGTACCGAAGCAGTGGTAGACGTAGGAGAGCTCGGTGCCGATAGCGCCGGAGCCGATGACAATCATGCTTTCGGGGCGTTTGGGCATGACGAGGGCATCCTTGCTGCCGATGATGGTCTTGCCATTGAAGGGGAAAGCGGGTACCTCGCGGGTGCGGGCACCGGTGGCGATGAGGATGTTGGCGCCCTCCAGCTCACTCACTGTGCCGTCAGCCGCCGTGACCTCCACACGCCCGGGTTCCAGAATACGAGCCGTGCCGGTTACATGCTCAATCTTGTTCTTTTTGAAAAGGAAGGCGATACCGTTGGAAAGGCGCTCCGACACACCACGGCTGCGGGAGATAACGGCGGGCCAGTCCACGCTCATCTCGCCGCAGGAAATGCCATACTCCGCCGCGTGGCGGGCCATGGTGTTGTACACCTCGGCATTCTTCAGCAGAGCTTTGGTGGGTATGCAACCCCAGTTCAGGCAGGTGCCGCCCAGGGCCTCTTTTTCCACGCACACCACGCGCTTGCCCATCTGTGCAGCACGAATGGCTCCCACGTACCCGGCAGGGCCGCCACCAATCACTATCAAATCGTAACTCATGGCACCATATTACTCCATTCCCCCGCACCTTGCAACCCGAAAGCGCGATTGCCCGTGCGCGTTTGTGTCATGGTGCGACAGATGCCGCCCCACAACGACCAACCCCGCCCCCAAACATCAAATCTTCTTTCGGCCCTCCAGCGCGCGCATGAGGGTAACGGCATCCGCCTGGCCCAGTCCGGCGCCGGCGGGCATACCCTGCGCCAGTCGGGTCACGCGACAATCGAGCGCGGAGAGTTGCTCTGCCAGATAAAGAGCGGTAGCCTCGCCCTCCACATCGCTGCCGACCGCGAGTATCACCTCGCAGCCGGGCAGTTGGCGCACCCGCTCCACGAGCTGGGTGACGGCGAGGTCTTCGGGCATAATGCCATCGAGCGCCGAAATCTTGCCCCCCAGGCAGTGGTAGAGCCCACGGAACATACCGCAGCGCTCGATGGGGAGCACGTCAGTGGGTTGCTCCACCACGCAGAGCAACGCAGAATCACGCGCCGGGTCACTGCAGGCGGTGCAGAGCTCCCCATTGGCCGCAAAGAACCCGCAGCGGGGGCAAGGTGTCACCTCATCTGCCGCGGCCATCAAGGCTGCGGCGAGGGCGCGGGCATCTGCCCTGCCGTGCTGCAGGAACCAGAGGGCGTGGCGCTCCGCACCGCGGGTTCCCACGCCGGGCATACGTTTAAGCCGCGCGATGAGTTCCTGCACCGGTTTCGGGTAATCCTGAGCTTTCATGAGCGAGAGCGGCGGAAAAAGGGTATCACCATCACCAGCAACCAAGTGAAAATCACACAGAAAAGCAGCGGCGCCGCATAGAACACGCAATCCCACAGCACGCACAGCAGCCCCGGCATAGCAGCCGCCACCGCCGCCATGAGCGCTATTTGCGTGCGCGGCACAAAACGGCGCTGGCGCAGCAGCACAATACCCAGGTACAGCGTCACCCCCACACACAGGCCGAACATTTGCACCGGACTGAGAGCGGGGTTTTGCGTGGCCTCTGCCTCCAGATAAAAGGGGTTGCCGCACAGCAGGCGCAGCTGCGCATCGTCCACCCCCTCAAAATACCCGCCCAGCAGCAACAGCATGACAGCCAGCAGCACCACAACGGATAGCACAGCCCAGCGCAGCCACAACATATCGGCGCGGTCACAGGCGGGGGCACTGCACTTCAACCTGTGCAGCAGCGAACACCGCCGAGGGGTGGCAGGCGGTTCAGGTACGGGAGTTTCTTGCGGGGATTCTGGGTCAGCCATGGCGATAGCGGGGAATGCAGCGCGGCGGCAGGGTACAACCCCGACCGCCGCGAAAAGCGTGTAGATTATTCAATCAACTGAGCTTCAGTCCACGAAACGCTTTACAATAAGCGAGGCGTTGTGACCGCCGAAGCCGAAGGAGTTGCTGAGAGCCACATCCACCTTCATCTCGCGGCCCACATTGGGGCAAACATCCAGGTCGCAGGCGGGGTCCTGGTTGAACACGTTGATGGTGGGGGGCACAAAGTTGTCCTGAATGGCTTTCACACAGGCCAGCAGTTCGATACCACCGGCAGCACCCAGCAGGTGACCGGTCATCGACTTGGTGGAGCTGCAGACCAGACCGTTGGTGGCGTAGTCGCCGAAGGTGCGCTTAATGGCCTTCACCTCGCAGATATCGCCAACGGGGGTGGACGTACCGTGGGTGTTCACATAGTCCACATCCTCGGGCTTCAGACCGGCGTGCTCCAGAGCCATCTCCATGCAGCGGCTGGCACCCTCGCCCTCGGGTGCGGGGGCAGCGTAGTGGTAAGCATCGGAGCTGAGGCCGTAGCCCACAAGCTCGGCAAGAATCTTGGCGCCGCGAGCCTGAGCGTGCTCCAGAGTCTCCAGAATAATAACGCCGGCACCTTCACTCATCACGAAACCGTCGCGATCCACATCATAGGGACGGGAGGCCGTCTCGGGCGAGTCATTGCGGGTGGAGAGCGCCTTCATGTTAGCGAAACCGGTGATACCGATGGGCAGGATAGCCGCCTCGGCACCGCCGCAAATCATCACATCAGCATCGCCGAACTTCATGATTCGCCAAGCCTCACCAATGCAGTGGTTGGAGGTAGCGCAGGCGGTGGAAATGCTCATATTCGGGCCACCGAAACCGTACTCGATACTCACCAGACCGGAGGCCATGTTGGTGATCATGTACGGAATGCAGAAGGGAGACACACGGCGGGGGCCGGATTTGATAAGAGTCTCGCAGTTGGTGCCGTGAATACCCAGGCCACCGATACCGGAGCCAATCATCACGCCCACGCGGTTCTTGTCGACCTTCTCAGGGTCCAGGCCGGCATCCTCCATAGCCATGCCGGCAGCAGCCATGGCCAGCAGCTCAAAGCGGTCGCAACGACGTGCACCCTTGGGGTCTTTCTTAAAATAAGGCGTGACATCAAAATCTTTCACTTCGCCGCCAATGTGAACGGCGTATACATCGGTGTCAATGCTCTCAATCCTGGAGATGCCGGAGCGCCCCGCCTTCATACCTGCCCACGTCTCCTCCACGCTATTGCCGAGGGGAGAAAGGGCACCCATACCAGTAATTACTATTCGACGGTCTTTCATGACGTTTGTGTACTAGTAACAGTACCCGATAGTTCGAGCGAAGTCAAGCATAAAACTGAAAGAGAAAGTGCAAAAATCACCTTTTCAACCCAAAAAAGCTGCTTTTCTGTATTGAAAAACAATCAAACACACGCGAGCACGCAATACACGCTTGCCATAGGCGGGGGCAATCTGGTATAGTGTGGGCATGAAGCCCCTGACCAAACTCGGCGAATATAAGATGGAAGATGGCAGCCTCTGGGAGCTGTGGGAACGCGACGGCGAGCTCTCACTGCAGCTTGACGGCCTGCCCTGCGCAAACTCATTCACCCATGGCAGCGAAGATTCCATGGCTGAGATTGCCACCTCACCCATCACGCGCGCCACGCAGCCCTGTATCATGATAGCCGGGCTGGGGCTGGGCTACGGTCTGGCAAAGGCCATGGAGTGCCTGCCGCGCGAAAAAGCCAAGTTCATCGTTGCTGAACCCGTGGCCGCCATTGTGGAATGGAACCGCACCCACAGCGAAACCAAAGCCGTATGGCAAGACCGCCGTGTGAGCGCCGAAATCGCCACGGCAGCCGAGCTGTGCCGCAAGCGCACCGGCTCACTGCACGCCATTCTGCTGCGCCATGTACACGCCCGCTGCGAGCTGAGCCTGGGTGACGCACAGGCCTACTTCAATGCGCTGAAGGGCGGCAGCCTGCTGGCTATCACCGTGGCCAAGCGCGACAAGCGACTGGAAAGCACCCTGATTCGTGCCGGGTTCGAGGTAAGCACCACGCCGGTTCCTGCCTCCTCCAAGGGCAAGCAGCTGCGCATGCACACCGTTGTGCTGGCACGCCGCGGCCGCTTTGTCCCCTTTGCCGAGCGCAACGCCAAGTAACCCCCTGCTGCCGCCATGAAAATACCCTTTCTGCACCGCCTTTCTCACCCGACCCTCGAAGAGATTGAAACCCAGCGTTACCAGCGCACGCAGGGCATACGCCGTGTGATGGGGGTGAGCAGCCTCATCCTGTTGGGCTTTGTCTCGTTCCTGGGTTCCATGCTGGTGCTGCAGCCCATGCTGGAGCTGCAGGAGCTCCGGCATGACAAGGAACAAAAAGAGTACCAGCTCGAATTAGCTCGCAAAGAAGAGCAAGAGGCCCGCAACCGCGCCCTCTGGATGAATGACCCGGAATACTACGAAACCACCGCCCGCGACAGGGCCGATATGGCCAAACCCGGCGAAACCATCATCCGCCGCCCCTCCCCCGCTGACCTTCAGCGCATGAAGCGCCAGCAGAATACCAAGCAGAAAAAACCGGCCAAAAACTGACCGGTTAACATAAACGCTGCGCGGGTTCAGGCCCCGTGGTGACCACCGCAACCGCAGTTGCAATCGTGGTGGTGCTCATGCCCGCAATCACAGCTATGCTCGTGCGGGGGCACATAGTCGGCATCTTCAATCTCCGGCGGCAGGGGAGTATCGTCATCAAAGGGTGATGGCGGGGTCAGGCGAGCGCGCAACTCGGCGTCCGTCGCCAGGTCGGCCGGGAACTTACCGGCATGGTTCCTCACGGTCAGCTTAGCCCCGGCAGCCAGCAGCATATCCACAATAGCTGTATATCCATACTGAGCGGCCAGGTGCAGCGGGGCCTGCCCATAGGGGTTGACGGCATTCACATCCGCCCCGGTGGCAATCAGCAGGGTAATCAGCGCAGAGTCAGGCTCTATCCCCATGGCTGCCAGCTCGGGCGAGAAATCCACCTCATCCTGCAGCAGCAAGGTCGCCGCACGGCGCAGGTCTGTGAGGTCAGCCTCACCCATCAACTCATCCAGAAATTCCTGTACAGGTTCATCGAAGTCATCCGGGTCCAGATCGGCAGCCAACTCTCGCAAGTCTTCGATACTGATTTGAGGTTTTTCCTCTTCGCTCACGGTGATACTGTTCCACTGAATATCGCTCATGGGGCGGATTATAACGCAGCTCCCCCCGGAAAGCGAGTCTTTTTTTACGGCACAGCCCCCACATTCCGCCGCGAAGAGGTATTCAGCATCGGTAATATGCTTGCCTTTTTTGCGAAAAGTAGTAGTCTTTGTCTTGGAGCTTTTCATTTGAGATTGTGAGTTTGTTTTGGCGAATTGACTATACCATCTCTTATTCAGAAAGGCACCTTTTTTGTGCCCTCATGGTGTCGCATTTAATTTTGCCACTCTCACTGCCCTGGCATGATAAAGTAAATCCTTGACTTATGAATTTAATATATTTACCATGGTGGGTATGGTAGGGATATTGAGAAATGCGTTGTTTTTTGCACCCTTGTTTTCCTTTATAGCGTTGGGGGATACAGGAGAATATAACAATGAACATGAGACTGTAACAAATGAATCGAAAGTGCATTTTTATGATTGGAGGGAAGATGTTCAATACGGAGATAAAATTAATCGAATAATTCAAGCGTTAGATTTATCAGAGTTTCATTGTATAATTGCACAATCATCTTCTCCGGAACATCCTGACGATCTCTATATCGTGACATGTGATTCGTTGGAAGACCTACCGGCGAGCCTTAAGATGTATTACTCGCTAGAGATGCAGGATGGTAAGATGTATAGCTTCCCAAGGGTTATCCCGGGCACAGGAACACACCATGATGATGTGAGTAACCAAATTCTGATTAAAGGCTTCCAAAATATAGGTGAAAGTGTTTGGACGGACGGCATAAACAATAAATATTTGGTAAGTGATGTTCTCATCGATATTGAAAACAGCTCCGAATCACCAATAATTCTGCTTCGTCATAGTCTTGTTGGTAATGAAGAAACGATACTACCTATATTTGAATGTAATAATGAGTTATATACGATAATTCACGAAAGCAATATTTATATTCCACCTATGAGCACTTATAGGCTTCATGGTAAAATTATTCCACATCCGACAAATCGACCTACAGAACCATTTTGCGAAATGTATGTTATGACGCTGCCAGAAATAATAACAGATGTGAGCATTGAACTCTATTTTCAGTCGGTGATAATTGGAAATAAATTGCGGGTGTATTCCGAATTGCCTCAAAAGTTTATTTATCGATATCATTGCCATCCCATAGAATCGAATAGGGAAAACAGCCGGGCAGCAAACAAAAATACCAGATGACAAAAATGGCGTTTTGGAAAGTCAATTATACCTCATAATCGGAGTGTGAAAAAATCCAACAGAACACCTCGGAGAGATTAACTGTATTAGGACAATTTTGCAAGCTTATTCCGAAATACAGTCTCGCAAATGTGTACGCAGAACTGAACCAAAACGGAATCAAGATTGCAGCTAGGTCATTCAGTGTATGGAGTCATATCATCAGTATGATTTATTGCCACATGGCTCATTGCATCAGTTTTAACGATATATGCGACAAGATTGCCGATGTTGTCGTAAGCGTACTCGTAGTCTTTGCCGCTGACGGTGGCTTCCGCCAGTTCGGAGCGGGAGTTGTGGGCGAAGGTGTCGTTCACAGTTTGACCGTTGCGAGCGGTATTGCGCGCGGTGGGGCGACCGAGGATGTCGTATGTATACTCACGCTGTGCCACAAGGGTGCTGCCGCGATGGTAGGCCATGCCGGTGAGCAGGTCGCGGGTGGACTCGTAGGTCTGCGTGAGCGTCATGCCGTTGGGCTTCACGAGAGTCTGCAGCAGGTTGGTGCCGGGCAGATAAGAGTAGGTGAAGAGCTTTTGCGCCCCACCATGAACGAATCCCGCTGAGGAAATAAGACCATCAGTACCATAGCCTATTGACACGGTCTGCTGTACAGAGCCATTGTTGGCATAGGTATAGCCGGATGAACGGCCATAGTCATCACGAAGCTCCGTGACAAGATGCGTCTTGCCACCAGCAAGCAGGCTATCCGACTCCTGCTCATTATAGGCATTGTAACCAATGGTGCGGGTTCCAGCATCGTCAACAACCTGCGTAAGCTGTCCGAGGTGATTGTAGGAGTATGCACGGGCAGATGTTGTCGCAGTGCCAAGTTTAGTACCCATGCGAAAGTTTTAGGAAAGTTTTAGGAAAGTTTTAGAAAAGTTTGCAACCTTTGATAATAAACAACATGCTATTTCTTTCCAGCTTGCAAGGAAGTTTTGGAAAGGTTTTAGAAGAGTTTCCATTTAGCGTGTCGACGCCCCCCTTGAACAGAAATGATTTCTTCTTTGCGCATTCTGTTTAATATATTAGACAGCTTATGCTCCATGCTAACTTGGTTATAGTTTGTTGGCAAGTATGGAGCAATAGCTTGCATGATTTCACTGCGACTTCTTGGGTGTCCATCTCTAAGAATATCCTTAATGTGAGCGATATATGTTTCGGTTGACATATCTTGCTGTTGAAGGATCTTCTGTCTGAATACGGGGTCGGAGGCAGATTCGCCCAAAAAAGAAGCGATATGCACTTTAGGGAACTTACCGGTTATGAGTTTTTGAGACCTTAAACGAGCTGCCCCCTCTTTTTCAATACGGCGCCCAACATACACATCATACAAAAGTGCGATATCTACAGGCGCGATATTGTGTTGCAAAATATTGTAAGCGAAAGAATAATTTAGAATCTTACCTTGGATTGTTACTTGCACGCAATCATCTTCCAAGTTATATTCTGGTACAGGAAAAAGCCTTTCAATTTGGTGGCGGAACATAGTGCGGATGCCGCTGCCAACCTTGTCTATAAGATTAAGTTCTATCATGGCGTTGGCAAGACAGTCATTGCGGTATTTAGAATAAGGTGTGGCAGTTGTAAGAACCATTTCCAATGAACCTGGTAAAAAGCTACCAGTATTTTTGATTATTACTTTGTCGTTTTCCATTTCTACGACATCTATGCATGCATTTGCCATGTAATCAACATGGGCTACGGCATTGTTTATCGCTTCTCGAAGGGTGAACTCATCGTAGCGTTGCAACTCTTCCGGGAAAATACTTTCTGGCGTCATGTGCCTATAGGTCGTGTTCCGGATTAAATGATAAGCTGTATCGACTGCAATAAGAAATGGAGGGTGTAGATGTTTGTAGTCCAACATCTCGCCTCGGGTATTTTGTAGAATCCACCTAATTTCTATGTTCGTCATTCCGGTTTTGTATAGTGATTCTGCTTTACCGAGCAACACGAGAGCTGCATGGGTGAGTTTGCCTCCTTTTATCAGCTGGAGTCTCTGTAAAAACTCAGTATCAGTCCACTGTTTTACTTCATAGGCCAAGTGAGGCTTGCGAATAAGATATACCTCCCTTGCTCTAGAAAGAGCATGGATATCTAAATCTTCGGTAGAAGAATTGTAGGCCAGCTGAGCACTCCAATCATAATGACCGGCGGGAAAACGAATCTGATCTTCTTTTTCTTTTGATAACGCAACGAGCTGGTCTCCGTTTCGCCCATACGCATGACCTAGCGAATAAATAGGACATCCGGGTCTTGCTGCTGCGATTCTAAAAATCAGGACTCTTTTATCATTGATTGTTATCTCATCTATACGAACATCTGACAAAGATCCAGTTTTAGTCTGAATGTCTGTTAGCGCATCGGAAATCTGGCCTGGCCTGTTTTTAAACTGGGTGCCGACAATTTCATGGCTTTTATTATCTACACCCATTATGTACCATCCATACTGTTTATTGTTCAGGAAAGCCTCGTTTGCTAAAGCTGATACATATTCAGAAATATCATGCCTTCCCGGATTGGTACTCTTAAATTCAATGGTCTCATTTTCCCATTCACGAATGAGTCTATATAACAAATCTGTTTTGTCTGCTTGTGAATCACTCATACCCGTATATATTGTACCACTACGTAAACATATCTCAAGAAGAATGTTCGTCAGCCATTAGGAACGATTTTAATTGAATGTGGCCACATCGTGATATGAAAATTCAAATTCCACACTTTTTGCGCTTGACCTGTTTTATAAGTCGCTGAAATCCAGTCACAAAAAAAGGAGAGGTAATAGCGAGAAATTATCTCGTTGTTACCGCTCCCATAATAGCCTTTTTGTGACTGTGATTTTTAGCTACTCCTAAATACTGTGTATAAATGGCTTATAAAAATTGATGCCGTTTTCTGAAAATTACCCCGAAATTTGCCATATCTCATAACGGGTTGTAGACAGTTTCGGAAGTTGCTTGTTTTCAGAGTTTTACAAAACACGTTAACATTACATACCAGCATGCTCATTGAGGTGATTTATGACGTGATTTAGGAATAAACATGTTGCATTCTGGTGAGCTGCCGCCTCGGGTAGACGTACTCGATAGCGGATACAAGTGGAATGGCGAGGTTTACCCCACCCTCACCCACATCAGTTGGAAAGCTACTGGCTACCAAATCGGAGGTAACAACTTCTTCGGGCTCCCGGTTAAACGCCGGGGCTAATATGGCTTGCCCACTTCTTTCAGCGGGTGCCGTGGCTTCGAATTCAAACCACGACCTTAAAGAACAAGCCTTGCATATTCAAGGTACGAGGCTTGTTCTTTAAGGGGCGTCAATGAGAGTTGAAAGTTTTATTGAATTGTAAAACGTTTATAAAAAGAGCATTGTAAAAATAAAGTTACAAATAAAAGACAAACATAAAATGAGGAGTCATGGTACAATTATGCTTTCCAATTTTCTAATTTTATGCTTGTCAGTATTCCTGTTTCATCAAAATATAGAATAATTTGATGCAGAGCATCGCCAATATCTAAGTCAACATCTCCTTCATAGTGACTGTTTGAAATTGTTATATGCTGTAATAATTCTGTTCTAAAAACTCTTCATCGCTTATGGGGAAGCTTAAGACAGATAAAGGAACTTCGTGGGGTTCATAGTCATAATCCCAGAAGTATCCTCGATTTTCAGTATAATTGTTCTCTGCGCGCATGTTCGTTATCGCTAATTGTGTTGGCAACTGTTATCCAATTGTCATATGTATGACACAAATTCAATTGCGTCAGCCGTTGCTACATCTTATTATTAGCTTGATTTAATCATTTAGAATACGCTATAATTCGCACTGTATGATACAGCAAGATTTTTTTATTTCTTTTTTTATGGCTATTTTTTTGACGTGTCCCCTACAGTTAAAAGCCAACGATGATATCACCGATTATAAAATAGTCACACCAGAAATGTCGAAAGAAATTGCGATTCTGAAAAAAAAAGCAATAGAGCAAATCAAAACGGATTTACGAGTTATTAATTTAACGCATCACTTACCCCATGTTAATAATATAGGTTATATAAAAGAAATGTACACTCGGGCTCCGGAAAATAAACAAGAAAAAGCTCTTTGGGGGGTAAAGGTTATTGGAGATGTTTATTATGATGCAATCCACAATGTTGTGATGGTGCTGCCTTCCAGCAGCGGAAAAGTGTTTGTTTTATATGTAGAGCTAAACAAAAATATATACGAAGTGACAATAATAGAGTAAGAAAAATTCTAGAGTGTCTATCATTTGCGTAAAGGAATACAAAAGCACGAAATAGAGCAAAAGGATGAAAGCATAGAGAATTTGGAGTGTCTGCCGGAAAAACGTAATTCCAAGAAATGACTCAGCTACAGAATGCTCGATAGAGAATATTTACGAAAGAATATGTTACTTTGAGAGACCGGCGTATACTGGTCATGTTGTAATAGATATGTGGCATAGAGATAGGCGCGAAGAAGAGCCTGCGACAGAAGAAGATTTGATTACGCATGCGTTATCTCTTTCGTGACACCTGTGTCTCGAATCGTTATGCTGCCCCCCATTTGCTTAAGGATATGAAACTCAATGAAGTTGATTATGGGCAAACTAGAGATATCCCCTACATCCAGATAGCGCGATGCAACAACTATCTTGCAACCCCCAATACCTACAGCCCTGATTGCATATAAGCCTCTCAACGATAGTGTTAGGAGATAAACAATACAGTTTACCTCCTAACACTTAGCTAAACAGAATAAATTCTCAATTATTTACACATATTTTCTAGTTTGTCCTTTAAAACTTTAGCATAGTGTTCCATAACATTAGCCTTTAGAAACTTCTCACTTGTAGAGTTATCTCTTCTGCTTTTTCTTTTCGGATATACTTCCCATTCTGTTTCAACTTTTTCGAAATCGTATGTTGTATAAAAGAAACCTTTATTACATTTACAACATTCAGCTTCGAACTTATACCATACCACAATGTAAAAAGCATTTTTTCCGATATCCTTCTTAATATCACTAATAGCTTCAAACATCTCATCGACCATGTCTTTATTTTTCTTAACTAATTGTTTAGCAATTTTCTTTCCTGCTCCTCCTGAGGTTGGTGCCAATTCACTTATTTTTGCTATCATCGATACAGACAATGCGTATCTTTCTTCATCATCTGGTGAATCAAAAGAATAATGTCTCAAAGCATCTTTCGCAACAACGTAAGGTTTAAAATTTCGCATAGTACCAACTTTACAATTATCACCACCAAATAGAAGGCCTAAATAGTCTGTATGTATTATTGATTTATTAGAAACAAATAAGTAAAGGGTATCTAAATCGTTTCCTTCAAAAATGTCTCTATTTATCCATCTGCCCATATTGGGATTATAGTATCTATAATTATAGTAGACAAGAGCAAGCACCGAATCATAGAATTCACTACTCCACTGAATGGGTTGTTGCACATTGCCGGAGACGGTGACGAAGCCGTAGGGGCTGTAGGTATAGGCGGTTGTGACGTAGCCGGTGGTTCCGTAGAGTTCGCAGATGTTCTTGGTGAGATCCCAGCCGTATGTATGCCAGGTACCGTTAATCTGAATGGCCAGCGGGCGTGTGGCGATGGGCTGGGTGGAATCCCAGATGATGAACCAAAGAGCCGGGTGATGGCTACGGGGGAGGTCAATGCAGGCGATTTGTAGGTAGCCGCGGTAGATGTAGCGCTGGTGGAGCGTTACGCTGCCGTTGACGGTCACTTTCTTATACGCGCGGCGGCTCATCGAATCGTAGGCGCATTCCACCACGGTGCCGGAGTCGGCATTCGTGAAGGTCACGGGACGATTCTCGGCGTTGTTTTCAGCCTTGCCAGTGGATTGGAGGCAAAAGGAGCCTGAAAAAAACTATAAAAATCGAGTGAAATGGATTGACATCCGGTAGTATGGAATGGTATAAGTATCACGTGCGCTAGGCGTGCACAAGATTGAGGCTTCAATTGCCTTCTTGTGAAGCTAGATAATCGTCTCGTTATACGGCATACAATAGAAGATGGTTAGCTGAGCATCAATCTAATCATATTTCATGCCCCAAAAATGCCTGTTTAGATTTATGTTTCTCTCTCTTTTGAAAAAACTTGCTATAGTTCTCTTTTATGTATTCCAGGTCGGGAATTTGATTCTCCTGTTTTACGTATTTACTCACCGGCAGAATTCATACCCAACGCCGGATACTGTTGTCTGTTATGATTTTGAGACTGTAACAGGTAAACGCTATCATGTCAAATACAGCGACTGGAAAAATATCCGCCGCCATCACTGGTATAATAACACCGAGGTTCCCGATTCTATTTTTGATGAGTGTCTGAACTTAAATAAACAACAAAGTACAGGCATTCCTACCTTGTATTTGCCTACCTGTATAACCAGCAGTATAGATGTCTATCAATTTTGGGACGGAACTATGAATCCTTATTGTCCGGCACATGTGGACTTTCAAAGTTTTAAGAATACAAGGAGTTCAGGCAACTCGATTATTTATATGGCTAGTGACGCGCTTAGTTGGCCTCCTTATCTTGATGCTCCTACATGGATAGAATCAGAAGAAATTTATATCATACGCCCTAAAAATGATCATTTGGCAGATATTATTAATCTAAAGAGAAAGCCTTCGTATATAGATGTTGAAGATATAGACCAACCTATTTTTAGGCGTATGGTTTTGGACCGAGATTTGCAGATGAATGTTTTTTTTAATGTCCCGTACCACGCAACCGTTTTTCATCAGTCTGTTAATCAGCAGTTACCTGTAAAGGAGTATCTTCCGAAGATCGGCGGATATCTCCGCTTATGGGCGAACCCTCTCATGGCTGATAGCCACGAATTGAGAGTAGCCATAGCCTTAGCTAACCATCAATTTGAACATGAACATGTGACTGCGCGTGCTACAAGAAATGGCCATAGTTTGTTGGAGATTTTTAGTAAATATGCATACTCTGAGTCAATTTATTTCGGTTGCATTAAAATTTGGAAGCTTCCCGAAAAATACCAGGGAAATACTCATTTGTCAGCTAGAAAAAAATGGACATTCTTTACATTTAATACCCCCCTACATAAGCTGATTCGGTTTTAATTATTACGCATAATCTTCTACTGCATTTATTACAAAACGATAAGATAGGCGGAAGAAAGTGAGCACCTACACATATAATGCAGGTGCTCTTGTTATTTTCAGTGTTCTCTAATACCAATAAAAAAGAATCATTAGCTCGTATAAAAACCGCTACTGAGTTGATTATTGCACCAACAAATAGTTTTGCCTAGATTTGTTAATATTCGCCTGTAATAATCCGCTCTTACTGTCGGGCGCTGCACAGTTTCTCTATTAATTGGAACTGGAGAATAAATAGAATCATCTGCCATTAGATGGCCTACATATTCTTCAATATCCCAAAAATCAATATATTCATCTGGAAGCCCCATAATATGGCCTATTTCGTGTGCGTATGTAAAATCCGTGCTATATTGATATTTGCTTCTAACATATAACTTCGTGTTACCATTTTTCACCCTTAACCATGCGTCTTGAGTAAACACTCCGAAAAATGGAATAACCCTTTCATCAGGATGCACTATTCTATAACGACCATCTGTATATTTCATCAAAACACCACTAGTGCGATTGAAATATGGGTTTTTAAAACGAATAGGAGTATATACGAAGCTCCCTGGTTCTGTCTGTACATCATCAAAGAGCCCCAAATCTTTTGGCATGTAAAATATGTTTTTTACTTTTTCTAAGTCAATCTTCTTGTTAACAAGAAACACCGGAAAATAATTATCTTCCACAGAGTGACTTTCCTTGCCTGTTATGTCAATTTTTATTTTGCAACAGCCAAGATATGGTTTATTCTTAGGATTCCATACGTCATTACCTTCTTCAACTATGTTGTTTATCATTGTTTGAATAGACGGTATTTTCTCTTTTCTAATATCAATAATCCCAAGCCTAAGATGAACAGTAATAACACAATCCCTCTCGGTGTAGTCAATATATGATTCTAATCCAAGCGTGTCCACAACTCCGCAAACAGAATTTTTTACATAGTTATACACATTGAGCGATAACAATGGATCAAAAGAATCCCATCTTCCTGCCATCGAATTATAATACCTCCAATTATAATACACCAGCCCGAGTTCGCTATCCCATACCTCGCTACTCCATTGGATAGGCTGGGTGAGGGAGCCGGAGACTGACACTTTGCCGAAAGGTGAGTAGCTGTAGGAGGTGGTGAGGGTGCCGCCGGTGGAGTAGAGCTCGCAGATATTCTTGGTGAGGTCCCAGCCATAGGTGTACCAAGTGCCGTTGATTTGGATAGCCAACGGACGGGTAGCGACAGGCTGCGTGACGTCCCACGTGATATACCAGAGAGCCGGGTGATGGCTACGGGTGAGGTCGATGCAGGCGATTTGCAAGTAGTCACGATAAATGTAGCGCTGGTGAAGCGTGACATTGCCATTGACGGTCACCTTCTTGTACGCGCGGCGCCCCATCGAATCGTAGACGCATTCCACGGCCGTGTTGTTTTCACTGTTGGTGAATGTTACAGGGCGATTCTCTGCATTGTACACTGCGCTCCAAATACCGGTGTCAGTTTTGATAAGCGTCTGATTGCCATCGGCATCGAACTGCGGTACGAATGCAACAGCGCCGTTCTCGGAGATGGCGGTGTATTGATTGAGTGCGTTGGCATCGTATACGGTGACATCATTTCCTTCAGTGGCTTGCTGGCGGTTGCCGATATTATCGAACACGTACTCATAGTTCGCGCCGTTGACCGTAGCGATTTCCAGCTCAGAGCGGCTGTTGTGAGCGAAGGAATCGTTCACGACTCGCCCCTGGCGGGCGGTATTGCGGGCGGTGGGACGACCGAGAAGGTCGTAAGAGTAGGTACGCTGAGCTACGAGGGTGGAGCCTCGATGGTAGGCCATTCCGGTGAGCAGGTTGCGAGTTGCTTCGTAGGTCTGTGTAAGCGTCATGTTGTTCGGCTTAGTCAGCTTATGCAGCAGATTGGTGCCACTGAGGTACTCATAACCGAACTGTTTGACCGCACCGCCGTGGGTGAAGCCTGCGCTGCTGATACGACCATCTGTGCCGTAGCCCGTGGTGACGGTATGCTGAATCGCGCCGTTCTTGCTGTAGACGAAACCGGTGGAACGACCGAAGCTGTCGCGAGTCTCGGTAACGAGGTGAGTATCACCATCCACCACCAGACTGTCGCTCTCGCGTTCACCGTAGGTGTTGTAGCCGAATGTGCGAGTGCCGCTATCATCCACTAGCTGAGTCAGTTGACCGAGGTGGTTGTAGGTGAAGCTGCGAGCCGCTGTTTCCGCAGTGCCCTCTACCGCGGTATAGGTGGTGCCAAGGTGCAGACCACGAGCGTGCTCATAGGTATGATTCTTTACGTTACCTCGTGCATCCGTCTCCGTTGCGAGGCGCTTGTAGGCGTCGTATGTCTTCACTACCGTGGTGCCGTCGGCGTAGGTTTTGGAAAGCTCCAGCCCGGTAGCCGGGTGGAATGCCCAAGTGGTTTGGTCATAATCCGTTCGCTCGGACGGGTCGGAGCTGATAATCTCCGTACCGGCTCGGAATGTGCGCAGCGTGGTCATGTTGTCCATGTCATCGTAACCGAAGCAAACGGGCTGCAGAGCAGTGCCCCACTCGGCAATCTTGCGACCACGGGCATCATACTTGTAGCAGGATGTGTTGCCCATGGCGTCCGTCACCACGGCGGGCTGATTGTGATTAGTGTCGTAAGTCGTGGTTGTTGTCGCATTGGCGGCATCCGTCACGCTAATGGTTCGCCCGGCGAGGTCTGTGTGCACGGTGGTGGAGTTACCTCGTCCATCAACATTCACCATCGTGATACCCGTGGCCGTGTAGCTGCGGGAGGCGGTGGTTACAATGCCAACATGGTCTTTCTGCGAGAGGGTAAAGCCATCGATACTGATAGACTCCGCCGTGATATTCGAGGTGGGGACGGTGCTAAAGGCGGTCACTTTGCTAGGAGCGGTGTATTCCGACCAATTCACCGAACTGTTGCCGCGAACATCCGTGCTGATGCTCTTGCTTGCCAGGGTTGTGGAAAGATGTGAAATCAGCTGTTTTTGCACTGCACTCAGCGGTTCACCTGCTGCATTGTATCGGGTCTGCGTGGTGACGCTGTACACACCATCCTCGGCAGATTCCACCGAGTAGGCTACCTCTCTCACCGGCGAATTATCCTTAGTGGGAGCATCGGCCAGCGCGAGCGTCTGCTTCACCAGATTGCCGAAGCTGTCATACTCATAAAGCGTGGGAACGGTCTTGTCGGTGTTCCATCCGGTATCCTGATACTGCTTCACCAGCTGCCCCTTGGCATTGTACTCGCTGCGGGTGTAGATGAAGCCACCGAGGGTATTCGGCTGAGCCTGCACAGTTGTCTGCCCGAAGCCGTTGCTGATGCTCTGGGCAATGATTGCCCCGCTCGGCAATTTAGTGGTCACGCGCTCGTTGCTGCCGTTGAGGTCGTATACATACACCAGAGCATGCTGTGCCGTACCGCCCACGGAAGCGGTTGAGCCATCCGTGTTTCGGGTGGTGATGGAGGTTGCACCGGCGGGAGTTGTTACCGTAGTAGTAAGGCCATCCGCGCTGTAGGCGGTGATGGTTTCGCGCCCCAGAATATCCGTCTGCTTGGTGACACGCCCCAGCGCATCGTATTCCGTGGATTCGGTTGTTGCCATCGGGCCGACTCGGCGGGTGGTGGTGAGCACGCGCCCGGCAGCATCGCGGGTGTATTCCGTGATGGTCTCGGGAGTGATGCAGGTCTCGCCATCGTATAC
>JAZRKM010000086.1:0-6693 GCA_045646325.1 Akkermansia sp.
GGTATAGTCAATTCGCCAAAACAAACTCACAATCTCAAATGAAAAGCACCAAGACAAAGACTACTACTTTTCGCAAAAAAGGCAAGCATATTACCGATGCTGAACGCCAAATTATTGAAAAATTGTACAGAAAAGGTGTACCTGTTCCCCAAATTGCTGATTTACTCGAGGTTCATCGCTCCACCATTTACCGAGAACTTCAGCGAGGCCGCGTCACTCATCTTAACTCTGAGCTAATACCATTTTCTACTTACTCTGCCGACCGAGCAAGCGATGAGCGCAAACTAAGAGCCACTGCTCATGGCCCATCTCTTAAAATTGCTAACGATAGAGCCTTGGTATCTCAATTTAATAAACTCTTAATCAATCTAAAAAACCTGTCAGAAAAAGGCTCGCTCACAATAACGTACTGGCACAAAGTATTGAACAACGCCCTCAATGCATCAATGACCGGTCAGAACTCAACTCTTCTATGCTCACCCTTATTGTGCTTCTGAGCGTGGCAGCAATGAGAACGCTAACAAACTTATCAGCACTTACTCAAAAGGATTTAGATCATTTGGCTATGTGGATGAATAAATACCCAAGAAAATTGCTTGATGGGCACTCCGCTTGGCAATTAGCAAAAGTGTATTCCTTCCATTTTAACAGAATCTTTGCCTAATCTCCATTTTTATTTGCCGTTGTCGCATTTATCCTTGCAATTTACCTTAACCTCATTTTTTCAAAATTTACTTGACGCAAATAAAAAATTATGCTACACAGAAAATCGTACGGGGCATAAGCCACGTGCATCTGTCTATCAAAAACCAAAAACTGTTTATCATCATTATGAATACTACTACCATTGCGGCTGTAGCCGCCCGCTGCCGTTACTACCCGAGCACGACCATACCGCACCGTTTGAGCACTGTGTGATAAGCTGATTATGTGGCTGTTAAGACCTTTCATTCCTGCGTGAGCTGTGCCCACGCATAGGGTATAACTGTGGCAGTCCCCGGTTTTGACGGCACATACTAACGCCCCGCTCCCACACGCGCAAAACGCAACACAAGCGCCGCAACACCACCGTACACTCAGTGGCCGGAGCCTCGCTTTCATCATCATATTAACACAATTATATACCCACCATTTTACAACATGAAACAAGACGCAAATAAAGAACAAATGGTCATCTCACTCGGCAGCGAAATCGGTCTTCCTTTCCAAGTGTGGCATGAGGAGAAGCAGCAGTGGATCAAATGCGAATCCAACAATCCGATTCGCGACCGAGATATCCCCCGCCCCACATACCGCACAGTACTGGTGAACGCCCCCAAGGGGGGCTGCCGCAGCGAGCGTATCCCTATTCCGCCGGAATCTCCTGTAGTGCGGAGCGTGGAGCACTTGCAGGACCTTCTTCGCGACCATAAACGCGAAGGATTACAGCTGGCGGTAGAAGATGCCGAGGGTGGCGAGCCCGTGCGCATTGTCTCTATACGTCTCATCGGCGAGCAGAAACCGGCATACATCCCTACCCTGTACGAGCATGATACCGCCGCCGCCACCGAGGAGGAGCTGGAGGACTACCGCCGCAGGATAAGCTCCAGCCCCGGCGTGAGTGATGATTTTCCGTGGTACTCCAGCTCATACTGGAATGACTTTGTAGGTGGCAGCACGGAGCTGTGGCTGCCGGAGCAGCAGCAATGGGTGCGGGCCGATGCACTGGAATACCCACGCTGCTTGCCTCATGGCGGCAAGTTTGTGACCATGGAGCGCGAGCACGGCTACGGCGGCCATGTACGTCAACCGGACGGTAGTTTACATTTCGACTGGTTCCCAGTAATATACGAATTGGTGCTGGAGCGCCCCTGCACCATCAGCATACTGGCCGGTTATAAAGGCAAGTACCTCCGCTTCAGAGTGAGAGGGCAAGTGCGCCCAACCACTGAAGCCGCGCAAGACGCTAATCATTAACTCCGGAAAATATCTAACCCCATGTCCAATACTCAAAAACGCCCGTATCGTACCATCAGCATCATTGTGCCGCTCAATAACCCCGCCACGCGGGAAAAACAGCAGCGCAACAAAAAGCTCTACTACCTGCTGCGCTGGCTGAGGTACGGTCTACACCGTGGTTACGGCAACTCTTACTACCGAATAGAGCCGCAGAATGCCCCGCGCATCATGCCGCACGGGGCCTACCGACTGAGCGCTCAGCTACAGTCGAAGATGGAGGATTTTCTCAACTCCGCCCCATTTACCGGCTTTATCTCCCGCATGCAGGCTGAGACCATCGCCCCGGCAGTGTACCTGGTGGAGCACAAGACCAATGGAGAAGATGTTGCCATGCCGCCCATCCGTATAAGTTGCCATCACCCGCTCCCCCTGACGTTGCCAATCCCGAGAGGCGGTACGGAAATCGACCTCTACCACACCCCCCATTTTGCCCGTCAGTCGCTGACAGCCCCTCTCGATATGCCTGTAGAAGAATACCCGGTTGATTAAAAAAAACTACCAAGATGAAACAAAAGAAGCTCAGATACAGTCGTCCTATGACAAAACGCGAGCGATATGCTCTTCGCCATCGTCTTATGGAGGAGGAAGAAAGCGCTCGCCGCCTGGAAGAAGCGAAGGCTGCCTACCTCGAAAGTATACGCCAACGCGCTCTCAGCGTGCAGAACAACGCGGAGGTACGCGCCCTGTGCCAAGAAGTGTGGAGTAAACGGCATTATTGCTCCGCTGCTATCAGCTTGACTAATAGCATTCTGAAAGAGCGTAGAGAGAAAAAAGAACTACCTATGACATGGCCATGACGCGGGCACTTACTGATTCGTGTTGGCAGGGAAGGAATTAGTCTGTGTGTTTTTCCCTTAAAATCATTGCAATCCTCGTATTGCCGCTTACCGCAAGGCTGGTCGGATTTCAACCAAATTGACTTTATAAGCTCGATGTCGCAGGGTTGCAATTTGGGCAGACGCCCTCTCTTCTCCACACGCTTGCGTTTTCGAGCGCGCGAATAGTACCTAATAATGCTTTTAGACGACTTGTAACCAGTTAGTTCCATTAGTTGCTTCAGAAGTTCGCCCTTAGCTTTACGGGAGCGTGTCTTTCGATACTTTACTGCGTTAGAATTCAGTAACTCTATTATTGCTTGTTTACTCATTCTGAGTGTCATGTGTATATATTAGCACCTGATTTACGAGGCATCCAGCTTTTCACGTGTCAGCCGAACTCGTGGGAAGTGTCAGTTCGGTGACTGGATTTTTGAGGCAATGCGGGGCACTGTTTCAAATCCGCTGCACGGGAAATCGGTTTGACAATCGGGGAGGGCTCTGGCATAATGCGGGGCGTATATGGCAGAGGTGAGCAGTTTCGTGTTTTTCGGCAGCGATGAAGGTGCAGCAGGCAGTGCTGCGGCCAAATGCGCAGCCGAGCTTTCAGCCGGGGGTGATGGCTGGGGCGATGAGACGATTGACGGAGCTGCCGCCACGGCTGATGAGGCGGTGGAGCTGATACGGCGTGCCATTTCCGGCCTGCAGATGATGAACATGTTCGGCGGCCGCAAGGTAATATGGCTCAAAGGAGTGAATTTCCTGGCCGACACACCGTCCGGCGCCCGCAGCGAAGCCGTGCAAGAGGCCATGGAAGACTTGCTGGCCGTGCTGGGTAGCATGCCGCCGGAAACCTTTTTCGTGCTCAGCAGCGCTGAGATGGACAAGCGCCGCGCCTTCTTCAAAAAGCTCGGGAATGTGGCGCAGGTCAAGGAATTCAGCAAAATCGACATCTCCAAACCCGGCTGGGAAAGTGAAGTTGCTGCTCTCACCGTTCGTATGGCCAAGCCCCTGGGGCTGACGTTTGATAATGACGCGCTCGATCTCTTTGTACACCGTGTGAATGAGAGCACCCGCCAGATTACCAACGAACTGGCTAAGATAGACGTGTACCTGGGGCCGGAGCGCCGCCGCGTGAGCGTGCAGGATGTCGATCTGATGGTGGCAGTCTCCCGCAATGGGGTGATATTTGAGATTTCGCGCGCAATCGAGCAGAGCGACTGCCGCCTGGCCGTGCGGCTCATCAACGAACAGCTCGAACACGGCGAGGCCGCCGTCACCATCATGCGTGCCGCGATTGTGCCCACCGTGCGCAACCGATTCTGCGCCCGACTGCTGATGGATTCCTTCGGCATAGACACCGCCAACTACCGCGCCTTTGAGTCCGCCCTGGGCAAACTGATGCCCTCCGACCGCAAAATACTTCCCCTCAAAAAAGACGGCACCCCGAACGCCTATTCCCTGTTCAATGCCGCCCGCACCTGCGGCAAGCTGACGCTCAAAAAAGCACGCCGTGACCTGCAGGCATGTGCCACGGCCGACCGCCAGTTGGTTTCCACCCAGCTGGACGACCGCGACATTCTTCACAAGCTTGTTGTGACCCTCACCGCCTGACTCCCGCCGCGCACGCCGGCACCATTGCGCATTGTTCAACTTTCCCCGTCATCCACGGAAAGGATACTTGACAGTCGTGAGTAAATAAGGTTAGAATCGACCCCCTATAGATTTTCATAACTCACACATCAATCAATACTGTTATATGGACAAAATCGTATATCATTTCGGCGGCGGAACCGCCGATGGCGATGGCAGCATGAAGGCGCTGCTGGGTGGTAAAGGGGCGAACCTGGCCGAGATGGCCCGCATCGGTCTGCCGGTACCCCCCGGATTCACCATCACCACGGAAGTCTGCACCTATTACTACGCCAACGAACTGAGCTACCCCGCTGAGCTCGACAGCCTGGTGCACGAGGGAATCAGCCGCATGGAATCACTGGTGGGCCGCAAGTTCGGCGACACGGCTGCCATGCCGCTGCTGGTATCGGTTCGATCGGGTGCCCGCGAATCCATGCCGGGCATGATGGATACCATCCTGAACCTCGGTCTGAATGATGATACGGTTGAAGCCATGGCCGCCGCCACCGGCAACCCCCGCTTTGCCTGGGACTGCTACCGCCGTTTTGTGCAGATGTATGGTGACGTGGTGATGGGTGTGCAGAAACAGGAGGGCGAGGACCTCGAACCCTTCGAGAGTATCATCCACGCGCTCAAAAACGAGCGCTACGGCAAAGACATCGCTGACTCCGAACTCACCGCCGACGACAGCCGCGAGCTCGTGCGCCGCTTCAAGACTCTGGTGCTCACCCGCAGCGGTCGCAACTTCCCGGCCAACCCCTGGGAGCAGCTGCAGGGTGCCATCGGTGCCGTGTTCGGCTCCTGGAACAACGAGCGCGCCATCACCTACCGCCAGAAATACGGTATACCCGGCGAATGGGGTACCGCTGTGAACGTGCAGAGCATGGTTTTCGGCAACACGAGCGATGAGTCCGGTTCCGGCGTGGCGTTCACCCGTAACCCTGCCAACGGCAAAAATGAATTCTACGGTGAATTCCTCATGAATGCCCAGGGCGAAGACGTAGTGGCCGGCGTGCGCACTCCTGACCCCGTCGCCCGACTGGCCGAGGTCATGCCCAGCGCCTATGCCGAGCTCTGCGACATCCGCAAGACCCTCGAGACCCACTTCCGCGACATGCAGGACTTCGAGTTCACCATCCAGGATCGCAAGGTTTACATGCTGCAGACCCGCAACGGCAAGCGCACCGGTATTGCCGCCTTCCGCATTGCCTGCGATATGGAGAAAGAAGGGCTTATCGACTGGCAGACTGCCGTGCAGCGCATACCCGCCGACCAGGTGGACCAGGTGCTTGCCCCCGTCTTCGACAGCGGGGCTGTAAGCAAGGTCACCCCCATCACCCGCGGTCTGAACGCCGGTCCGGGTGCCGCCTCCGGCCGCATTTGCCTGAATGCCAGCCGCTGCGAGGAGGCCCACAAGCGCGGCCAGAAGGTGCTGCTGGTGCGCCTCGAAACCTCCCCTGAAGACCTGCGCGGTATGATTGCGGCGGAGGGTATTCTGACCGCCCGTGGCGGTCTTTCCAGCCACGCCGCCCTCGTTGCCCGCCAGATGGGCAAGGTATGCGTGTGCGGTGCAGGCGACATGGAAATTGACTACCACAACCGCACCGTCACCATCGCCGGTCAGGTTTACAAGGAGGGCGACTACCTCTCCCTGGACGGCACGAACGGTTACGTTTACGCCGGCAAAATGCCCACCGCCCCCTCAGAGGTGGTGCAGGTGCTCATCAACAAGACTCTCAAGCCCGAAGACAGCCACACCTACCGAGACTTCGCTCGCGTGATGGAATGGTGCAGCCGTGCCAGCAAGCTGGGCGTGCGCACGAATGCAGACTCCCCTGACCAGGTGGAGGCCGCTATCGCCTTCGGCGCTCAGGGTATCGGCCTGTGCCGTACCGAGCACATGTTCTTCGGCGGCAACCGCATTGACTTCATGCGCCGCATGATTCTGGCCACGCACGAGGAAGAAAGCCGCGAGGCTGTTGCCAACCTGCTGCCCTTCCAGAAGAGCGACTTCAAGGGTATCTTCAAGGCCCTGGCCGGCAAACCCGGCACCATTCGCCTGCTCGACCCGCCCCTGCACGAGTTCCTGCCCACCACCAAGGAGCAGCAGCTCGACCTCGCCAAGAAGTTCAACATCCCCGTGGAGGTTATCATTCGTCGCGTGAGCGAGCTGCATGAGTTCAACCCCATGCTTGGCCACCGTGGCTGCCGCCTGGGTATCGCCCACCCCGAGATTACCGAGATG
>JAZRKM010000087.1:0-32070 GCA_045646325.1 Akkermansia sp.
ACCCCACCCCCGCTGTTGCCATGCCCGGCCAGCCCGGCGCAGTAGCTCCCGGCACTGTGGCCACCACCACTCCCATGGGCACGGCTAACCCCTCCACCCCGCAGGTGGGTGACGTGCGCATTAAGTGGTCGTACGTGCCGGACACCATGCCGCTTTCCATCGTGTCTCAGCAGACCGGCAATACCTTCTCTCCCTACATCGCCGAGAACGGCTACGATGTCGACCTGCTGCAGGTAGGCACCCACAACAAGCAGGCCATGTTCCAGAAGGCTCATGACGACAACACCATGATGACCTGGATTCTGCGCTTCGTGGGCTGGCTGATGATGTACATGGGTATGAAGATGATTCTCAAGCCCATCTCCGTGCTGGGTGACGTGCTGCCCATCCTGGGCAACATCCTCGAGTTCGGCACCGGTATCATCGCCTTCCTGGTGGCCTCCGTCACCGCGCTGGTGGTTATCGCCATTGCCTGGCTGGCCTATCGTCCGGTCATCGGCATCACCCTGCTGGCCCTTGCCATCGGCCTGATTGTGCTGATTGTCATGAAGAAGAAGAAAAAGGCTCCCGTTGCAGCCGAGTAACTTCTGAACGGAAAACTGTACTGAACAACGCGGGGGAGCCGAGGCTCCCCCGCATACATGTTTAAAGAACACTATGATTTCCCCCCTCATTCGCAGCCTGGCCGTCTGCAGCGCCCTGACCTGCGCGGTATGCTCCTGCTCCACAGTGCCCCCGACCGAGCAGGCAAAGCCTGTTACCCTCGCAGCCCCGGCCGAATTGGGGGATTGTACCCTGACCCTCACCGGGGTCAAAACGGGCAGCACCACCCCCAGTGTCTACAAAATGGGCTACGCAGCCCCCATGCCCAAATTGAAGATTTTCAGCTATATTCCCCGGGGGGAAAGCGCCGATATCAGCTTTGATGGCGTGGGGGATGGCTGCGCCGTGCATTTCGACGGCACCCTGCGCACGGTTTCTCAGACCGGCAACACCTATCAGTTCGAAGTAGCCGGAGAAATGAAGGGCTTTGACCCGGAGCCTTTCGAGGCTACGCCCACCGGTATCACCATCACTCTCAACCCGAACGAATAGCCATGCAAGTATTCGTTAACAACGCGCCCGTCACCACCTTTTCCGGCGCCACCGCGCTCGATGCAGCCCGGCGCTATTGCGCCAACGAGGGAGTTGCTCTGCCCGATGGACCGCTTTACGATGCCTGGGGCAATGTCATCGCCCCCGACAGCCCCATGTGCGAGGGGCGCCACATCTTCACCCATAATCCTTTATAACTCAACCCACACCACCAACCATGAAAATCCCGTTCTTCTCCCTTCTTGCCACCCTGAGCAGCGCCTTTGCTGCGCAAATCAATGTACTGGGCATCAACGACATGCACGGCAACATCGACGACCTGCCGCAGCTGGCCACCTTCATGAAAGCCGAGCGAGCCGCCGACCCCGATGTGCTGCTGCTGTCAGCCGGCGACAACCGCACCGGCAACCCCTATGTGGACAACGGTGATCAACCCGGCGTGCCCATGATAAAGCTCATGAACATGCTGGGCTTCGATGCCTCGACCCTGGGCAACCATGAGTTCGACACCGGCCGAACCGGCCTGCAGATGACGCTCGATGCCGCCAACTTCAACTTCGTGTGCGCCAACGTGCGCGCCGCCTGCGGCCCTGAGCTGAACCTGAAACCCTACCACATCTTCGAGCGCGACGGCGTGCGAATCGGCGTGCTGGGCCTGGTACAGACCGGCGCGAACGGCCTGCCCGATGTTCACCCCGACCATGGCAAGGGGCTGCTCTTCAGCGACCCCTATCAGGTAGTGCGCGATTATGCCTACCTGCGCGAGCAGTGCGATGTGCTCATTGTGCTCTCCCACATCGGGTTTGAGGATGATGTGAAACTGGCTCGCCTGTTCCCGGAGGCAGACGCCATCATCGGCGGTCACACCCACACCCGCGTGGAGAAGGGGCATATCGAAAATGGCGTACTCATCACCCAGACCGAGAATAAGGTCAAGTACATCACCCGCCTGAGCTTTGAGGTGGAAGATGGTAAGGTTGTGAGCAAAAAATCCGAACTCATCCCCCTGCGTGACTGCGAGAAAGATGCCGACATGCAGAAAGCTGTCGATGAGGCAAAGAACAACCCCTACATGCGCCGCCAGCTGACCACGATTGCCCGCGACATTCCCCGCCGTGAGAGCCTGGGCTGTCTGATGGCCGACGCCCTGCGCGCCTACGCCAAGTCGGACGTCGCCATCGTGAACTTCGGCAATGTGCGCCTGGAGGAATTCCCCGCCGGCCCCTTCACCGTGGCAGATTGCTACCGCCTGGACCCCTTCTGCAATCAGACAGTCGTCTTCAAGGCCACCGGGCGTGAACTGGTGAACTTCCTCAACGCCATCCCCTCATCTGACCACCACGGCGCCCCCTGCGTATCGGGTATTTACTACAAGGCTGTCAAACCTGCCGAAGAGCTCAAGCCCATGCGTATTACCGAGGTGACACTGCCTGACGGTACCCCCCTCAACCCTGATGCCGTCTACACCGTTGCTACGAACTCTTACCTCATGTCCACCGTCACCCCCCTGCCTGCTGACCCGGGCGAAGCTCATGACATGGACGGCGCACGCGCCATCATGCTCTACATGGACGGCAAGCCCTCCGTGGACTACACCGATGTGAGCCACATTGAGGTAACAATCGAGTAAGAGCCATGAAAAAATCGCTTACACTGTTGGCGCTGCTGAGTTCGCCGGCGCTCTGGGCTATGGGGCCGGCGGACGCCGGTCACAAGACCATTCGCCTGTCGATGGCTGAGGCGCAGGTGGCACGCTCCGACATGTACCAGGACGCCGAGCTCCCCTGGTATCAACTCGATGAGGTGACGGATTTCGTGCTCACTTTCGCTGAGAAGGGTGAGTTCACCACTACGGTGAACTACGGCACGAACATCACGGACAAGGTGCGGGTGAGCTACTCGCCCGCCACCGAGCAAAGTCAGGCTTACGTCAAGGTGGAAAGCAATGACCTTCAGGTACTGATTATAATGACCTACACCGGCGATACCGCCGGAACGGCCACCATCGCCTGGCACCAGGCCGGTGATACCCGCCACCTCCGCAATGTGACCTTCACCGTGCAAGAGGCTGCCGACACAACGGCCCGCGTGGAACTGCCGGAGGAAATCATCTCCACCAGCCCCGAAAATATGTTGGATGACGGCCTGTCTGCCATTCTCTCACGGCTGGAGAATGCGACCTACCGCAGCGCCACCGATAAACTGTACCGTAAGCGACTGGTTTCCCTGCTGCCCGCCATTATGGTGCTGCAAGACCCCTCGTGGACATCGCCGGATTACAAAGGCAATACCGCCCTGCACTACGCCTGCGGGCTGAGCGATGTGGAGCTGGTGAGGTGGCTGGTCATGCATGGTGCCGACCTCGAAATGTCCACGGAAAAGGGCGCGAGCATCGATGCCTGTATCGGCGGTAAGAATGCCGCCGGGATTAAGGCCATTCTGAAAGAAGCCCGCGCCTGGCGTGACCGCCCCTACAATGGCCCGGCGGTCGATGAGGCCGCAGCCCGCGAGGCCGCTGCCTGGTTGGAGGTGGAGTTCTCCGGCTACAACATGGAGAACCCGGAATACGATATCACCCTCAACGAGAAAAAAGCCATTGAATCAGCTCAACTGGTATACCGCTATACCAAGGCCAATCAAAGCATGTTCAGCCTGGGTGTTGACCGCACGGAAACGCTGGGCGGCCACCTTGTGCGCGTGCTGAATGCCCGGGTGAGCGAAGAGATGTTTGTGGAGTGGATTCTGCGCGATTTGAAGCAGAGCCGGCTCCGCATGCAGGTGGTGCGCCGTGGTGTAGGGTTCACGTTGGCCAGGCTGCCGCACATGATTCTGCACCGCGAGGCAGAGGGTATGCCGCACGATGGTGCCACGGCTGTTTACCGCGCGGCCTGCGAGGGTAATGCAGAGCTGGTGCACTGGCTCATCAGCAACGGGGCCGACCGCCGCCTGCTCGATGCTCAGGGCAAGCCCACCCAATTACCGTCAAATACGCCCAACCTTGCCGAAGTGCAAGAGGCTCTTGAAATGCACGACTAACGCATCTGACCGCTATGGCTAAGAAGAAGGAAAAAAAAGAGGAACTCACCACCCTGCAGTTCATCGGATACTATATCAAAGAAATTTTCAGTGCATTTTTGCTCATCGGCTTCGGCCTGACGTTGTACGCGTACGCCGATGACATCGGCAAGTGGTTCGGCGACATGGTACAAGAGGCAGCTAATTATGTTTTCGAACAACTCGGCTACTGACAATGAAAAATAACATCTTTCTCACACCGTTTATCGCAGCTGTGGCCATGGTTCCGGCCTACGCCGCTGCCCCGGCCTCTCTGGAAAGCTGCATTGTGGAGGTCTGCATGCTCGACGGGCAGGCCGCCACTGTCGAGATGAATGAATCCCCGACCGATTGGAAACCAGCCAACTACAGTTCCATGTACCTGCATTTCCCCCGGGGATGCCGCAACAGTTTCAGCTATCAGTTGTCGGAATCCACGCCGGATTCGCCCTGGCCGCCCGTAGTTGTGACCTACCAGCCGGCTAAGTCCCTCATCACCATCACCGGCAATGATATGCATGTGGACGTGCAGCTCCGCTTCAGCAGCGCCAACGCTGGTACTGCCACCTTCACCTGGCATGATGAATGCGGCTCCCTCTACATACGCGGAGCAACTTTCACCGTCAGAAAGACCGCTGTCACCGCCGGGTTTGTCTCCATGCCGCAAGAGGCCGAAACCGATGGCGCTGTGCAGAGTGTGGATGATGGCCTGGGCGAACTGGTGCGGGAATTGGAGCAGCGCCAATACAAAACAGCCGTGGAGCGCCTGTACCAGAAACGCCTGCTCACCCTGCTGCCGCAAATAATGGAGGGGGCGGATGTCAACAGTGTGCTGCCCAACTCCAACGGCACCACCGCCCTGCACAATGCCTGCGGGCTCAGCCATGTGGAGATTGTGCAGTGGCTGGTTAACCACGGCGCCGACCTGAATGCCCGCACGGCCAAAGGCGCCAGCGTGGAAACCTGCGTGGGCGGGCCGAATGCCAAAGCCATACTCACTATTCTGCGCAAAGCTCGTAACTCAAAATAATTTTCATGAAAATCAAATCCATTGCTATTGCACTTTCGGCCTCAGTTGCCGTTCTGTTCTCCTCTTGCGAGATTATGTTAGATGCTCTGTTGTACGATGATGATGATTATCACCATCACCACCACCATCATCATCACCATACTCCGCCGCCATCGCACCACCACCGCAGCAAACCCAAGCCGGCGCCCAAACACCACCACAGCAGCAAACCCAAGTCGGCGCCTAAGCCCCACCACAGCAGCAAGCCCAAGCCGGCACCTAAGCCGGCGCCCAAGCACCACCACAGCAGCAAGCTCAAACCGGCGCCCAAGCGCCACCACTGATTCCGACCTTTCACCACACACTGAATAAACTGTATGCTAAAGAAATCCATTCTCGTCATTTTACCGCTGCTGGCACTGAGTTTCAGTGCTGTTGCCGCCCCTCAAAAAGCCCCCCAGAAGGATGTAGGCTTCGCGGAGTATTATCTCAAAGAGTTTGAGGCCGAGGTCAAGCGCGCCGGCGGAAATGCCAACACCCTCTTCCGCAACAAGAATGAGGCGCTCAACCGCATTCAGAACCTCATGAAGGCCTACCCCGAGGACCCCGCCGTGCTGGCGCTCTACGAGCGCGCTCGCGCAGCCCTCATGATGAGCAAAGGCAACTACCAGCAGATTACGCCCGCCATGGTCGCCTACCTCAACAATGAGAAGCAGCTGCGCGAGAAATATGCCCAGCTCAGCGTGACCAAGTGGAACGAACTGCAGCAGGGGCGTGAACTGATTACCAAGGTGTTCCCCACGGTCGACCCGCTGAAGAACACTCCCGAAACAGACCCCACGGAAAAGACTATCGTGCTGCCGGATGTCAAGTACCCGGACAACCAGTTTGTGGGTGCCTCCGGCGAATATATTGTGGTAGGCAAGCCCTCCACCGGTTACTACTTCGTCAACATCGGCGGCCGCGAGTGGCTCGGGCCGTACGAAGCTATCAAGCGCTTCCGCCGCGAGGTCGATGGCTCTCTCGGCGAGAGTCTCAACTTCACCGTGTTAGGTAAAATCACAGGTCCTGCATTCGAAATTCCCGGCAATCGCCGTACCACAATGGCCTGGGGATGGGTTGTAGAGCCCGAAGCTCTTTACATCGACGGTCGAATTGTGGCCACCTTCGATGCCAACCACGACAAGAGCGGCTCGTTCGTGGAGGAAGACAAGGTAGCCGGTATTAAGGAGAGCTGGTACACGGAGAAAGATGTGCCGCAGGATGCCACACCCGAGCGCGTGATGGAAATATTCCTGGCCGCTATCAAAGAGAAGAACTTTGAACTGTACCGCAAGTGCATTAACCCCGAGCGCTACGCCACCGAAACCGCAGAATCCCTGCTGCGCTACCACTGGGACCTGCACCAGGCCCGCCTGCATGGCGAATACGTGCACGCCACCTTCAGCGATACCAAAATTGTGGTCGCGAAGGGGCATGACGACAAGAATGACCTCGAAAACTTCTTCCTCGATGACAACCAGCGCGACCACCTCATCAAGATGCAGGGCGAAAAGGTGGAGCATGCTAGCGTAAAGAGCCAAGCCTTCGACGCCAACGGTAAACAAGTCGGCAGCAAGAACACCCATAAACTCATTCGCACAGGCGGTGGTCGCTGGTATGTGGATGATTATGAAATCCGCTTCTGATGTCAGAACCGAAGGTCAAACGTGTTGTTAAAAAATGAGATTTAAGCATATTTTGTACACCGGGGCATGCTTCGGGTTGCTGGTGGCACCGACCATCGCAGCCGAAGAAGGCTTCGTGTTCACAGAAGAAGATGTAGCTGCGGCAGAGGAGGAAGCCCAGAAGCTCCAGAGCGTCATCGCCAACGAAGAAACTTATCGCGAAGCGTGTTTCGCAGTTTACAACGACGTTAACCGGATTGTCGGCAACTGTTACCGCGCAATCGGCCGTGATATTGATTATCTGGAGTGTGCCGATGCGCGAACCATCGCCTCCATACACAAAGAGGCAATGGACAAGCTCATCAGCAAATACGGGGCAGACGCGGCCAGCGGACAGCTCACAAAAGGCGTACTCAGCCGAGCCGCGCTCAACATGGCTAAACCGAACCTCTCCCCCAGAATACATCGAATCCTGGAAAACATGATAGTTCATACATCTACCATGCTCAGATGGTTCATGAGCTCTTTTGCCAAAACCTGCGCTATTTACGATACCGACTTCTATAAAGAAGTGCAACAGGCAGCTCGTTTCAAAGAGCTCACTCAGTCAAGTGAATACAAGCGCATGGAAAAAGATTACCCCGTTTTGTGGGATTTCTTCGCTGATAGCAAGGCTCTGAAACGCTTCAATGAGTCATACTCGGAGTTCAAGGGGAGTATTTCGGAGAATTCCTACAAGTTCTTCGCGCGTTTTCACAATGAACTGAATCAAGAGGAACGTGAAATCTTATACAATGAAATGACTCTCGGGGCTCCGAACGGGGTTTTAAGTAAGTACATAAGACTGAAGGAAACCGGCTCCGTTTGGGGCCTGACCTCGGAGGGGGCTATATTGTCCAATTACGAAGGCATGTTCAACTACTGGACTACAGACAAAATCAAAGCGACAAAAGAGTTGGGGATGGTGGCCTATCACGCTGCTATGTCAACCAACGGCGATGCTTTATACAACGAATACATGAATGAAGCATTAAGACTCCCGGATCTTTTGTTGGCCGAAACATATCAGGACTTTATCAAACATGCTCAACCCCGTTTATTCAAAATGGGCGAAGTGCTCTGGGGACTGGAAGATTTCCTCAAGGCTGAAACCCGGTATTTCCCGAACATGGAGCGAAAATCAAAACATGGTATCCGCGAATGGGGAAATATTATTGTGAAATCCATCAAACCTCAAGTAATCGATATGCGAGAACAAGCTGCCCGGGTAGTACCGGAATCGCATCCCGCCCGCAGTCGGAATTAATGGATTGACTCATTCTCGACAAACCGATTTTAACACACAATGAAAACTCAACATCTCTTATTTTCCCTGCTACTGTGCGGGCTGACAGCTACGGCTCAGGATGGTGCAGGTTTTGACTTCTCAGAAGAAGATGCCGCAGCCGATACTCAGCTTGCCAAGCAACAGGAACAGCAGGCCCTTATCGGCAATGCCGTCAAGTATGAAGCGGCCGCCCACGAGTCCTATGCCATTGTGGTGAATACCATAGCCGGTTGCTGCAACCAGCTCAAGGGGCACAAGGATCTGGTGGATTGCTCCAATTATCCCGATGCGGACACGCTACACAAGGAAGCTCTTGCCAATCTTCTGGCAAATTATCCTTATGATGCCTCCTCCGGTCAGTTCACGGAAGGCGTGCTGAGCCGGGTGATGCTGAGCAAGGCCAGGTCCAACATGACCGGCGACCAAGTGACCCGTATCGAGCACATGATTACCCGTGCCGAGGCCATCATGAAGTGGTTCGCCGGTCCGTTCCGCCATGCCTGCACCATGCACAACCACGATTTTCAGAAGGAAGTGCAGCGCGTGGCCCGCTTTATTGAATACACCAAGACGGAGGAATTCAAGTCGGCAGACGTGGCTTACAGGGCTCTGGTGATGTATTTTGATAGCAACGACGTGCCGAACCGGGCCATGACCGCCTTGCGGAGCTTTGGATACAACCAGCAGCAAGCATACGTGTTCTACAATTATTTCCACAACCGCATCAGCGACCAGGAACGCGAGAAGTGGATTAACTTTGTGCTGCTGGGGCGTTCGATGCGCTATAGTTACGATGGTCCTATTCTGAATCTGCGCAACGAAATCACCCTCAGTACCGGTAAGCCGGTGTACTTTTATATCGATATTCACGGCACTAAACCCCGCATGGCCGCGACGGAGGTTGCCAGCAAACTGGCTTCCTACATCAACACCTTCCAGCGCTGGAATTCACAGCGCCTGGACGATGTGAAAGCTTGGGGAAAGCGGGCTTTTGACCAGCTGCATGATGCTATCGGCCATTCGACGTTCAACAAGCTCAACGAGCTTGCCGGTGAAACACTGGTCAAGGAGGATATTGATTTCAAGAATGCCGTCCAGAACGCCATTCCGAATGGCCTGCAAGCCTTGCTGGAAAAGGATGACCTGCTGATGGGGCTTCCGGATTATCTGGCGGATAATACCAAATATGTGGATAACTGCAAGTTCGAGTCAAAGACATCTTTGCGAGCGCGGATTCTTAAGCGCGTGGAAATGGCAAGCCGCTACCTCGACAACATTGCCGCAGAAGCTGCCAAGATTGTACCTGCGAACCATCCCTCCCGCCAGAGCGATTAATTCTCACCCAACAAACTTATTATTATGAAAATCAAATGCTTGAAAATCGGCATACTCGCCGCAGCCGCTCTGTTGATGTCCGCCTGTGACACCTACAACGGCTATACCTCATTCGGGTTCAGTACGGATGGCTACCACAGCAGCATCTCCACCTCTGTAACCTGGACTTCCGCCAGCTATGATGCCTATGGTTTCCCGATTTACGGTTATTACTACGGCCGCCCGGTCTACGGCTACACCCACACTGGGCGCCCCATTTACGTGATAAACGAATTGTATGCCGGCTGCTATGTGCCGAGCTGGCGCCCGGCCTCCTGGTGCACCCACCACCACCATTACCCCAGCGGTTGTCACCACGCCCCCAAACCGCCCAAATACGCCCACGACCACAAGCCGGGCCACCGCCCCAGCCATGAACCGCACCGCGGCCCGAGACCCAGTGCCGGCAAACCGCACCACAGCTCTCACCAGCACGCTAAGGCCCCGCGCCCTGAGGTGAAACCCAAACCCACCACACGCCCGCAGGTCACGCGCCCAAGCTCTGCCACACGCCCGCAGGTCACCCGCCCGAGCTCTGCCACGCGCCCGCAGGTCACCCGCCCGAGCTCTACCACTCGCCCGCAGGTCACTCGCCCGAGCTCTACCACGCGTCCGCAGGTCACTCGCCCGAGCTCTGCCACACGCCCGCAAGTCACTCGCCCGAGCTCTACCACGCGTCCGCAGGTCACTCGCCCGAGCTCTGCAACGCGTCCGCAGGTCACCCGCCCGAGCTCTGCCACGCGCCCGCAGGCTACTCGCCCGAGTTCCGGCTCCCGCTCAAGCTCCGGCAGCAGCTCGAAAATCAGGAGTCGCATGCGCCGTTAATACTGAACATCGGTTATGAGATTACATCGAATTATTGCTTCGTTGTTGCTGATAGCCGGTACAGCGCTGCCCTTGGTTTCCGCCGGGGCAGCGCCGCTGTCGGCGCTCAGTGGCTATGACAGCTTTAACCCCACGGCGACCGAGTATCTGCACGATATGCTGAGTCAAACCGCCGGGGTAACCGTTTGCCTGCAGGACAACACGTACCCGCTCACAGCGGACGAGAGCGCAGCCCTGCTGGCGCTGCTCAAAGGGGCGAAATCCGCCGCCCCTCGCTGCGCACCGGAGGATTGTTTCTACCTGAACCTCCATGGGGCAGACGGGCAGTGGCTCATGTCCCTGCCGGTGCAGAACACCCCGGAAGGGATTGTGCTGCTTTACCTCAGCTTGAAGGGCAACAATGCAGGCGCCCCCCTGCAGAACTGGTGGCAGGGTATATCAACAAGACTGAAACTCCGCCCAGACACACACCGTGGCTGAACAAAAAAATAAAGACGGTTGCGCCGCAAAGACCGGCAAGGGCTGCCTGGGGTTTCTGCTGGGCCCGGCCATGCTGGTTGGCGCCGTGTGCATGCTGTTCCAGTATGAGGGAGAGTACGTCAACATCTCCCGTGCGCTCGATGAAGCTGAACCGCTCGTAGAGCGAGTGGCAGATATAGCAGCTCCCTCGCCGGCACATGAGGGAAAACTGGTGTATGTGCGCGGACAGGCATCCACCACCGATATCCTGCGCGATGAAAAATATGGTGTGGAGGCCAACGCTATCCGTCTGAATCGATTTGTGCAATATGCCCAGTGGGTGGAGAACAAAACAAAACGCAGCGGATCTGAAAAAAAGCCCATGTTCATGTCTGAATATGAGTTTAACCGCAACCGCGACAGCGAGTGGGTTTACAGTTATCAACGCCAATGGAAGAACAAACCGGTACTCTCCGCTTCCTTCTACGATACTCGCTACAGAGATGCTAACCGTGTCTTTTACGAAGAGCAGAATCTCCTGCTGCTTGCTCAGCATGTGCAACTGGGTGGATATCGCCTGAACCCGGACCAGATTGCCCGCATCGGCGGCAAAGACGAAGCGATACCCCCCACCCGGATTCCGCCCATCGTGCAGGGGCGCGCCGCACTGAATGGTAAATACCTGCACGTGGGGCGAGCGCCTGAAGGAGAGCTCTACTACGGCGTCAATACACAAGACCCCTCCATCGGCGATGTGCGCATTTCATGGGAGGCCATTAAACCCACACAACTCGTCTCCCTGGTTGCCGTGCAGCGTGGCAACAGCTTCGAGCCGTACACGGCCACAAATGGGGTCAACGTCGATTTGCTCTACACAGACACCCTGAGTCCCGCCCAATGCTTTGAGGAAGCCCGCAGCACCAACACCGCTCAATTATGGGGAGTTCGCGTGGGCGGCTGGCTCATGCTCTGGGGTGGTTTTGCCTGCATGCTCAGCCCGCTGGCCGGAATGGTGCCTTTCTGCCGCAAACTGGCAGAGAGCGGAGCCACCGTCATCTCGCTGCTGCTGGGCTCAATGCTGTGCCTGCTGACGATAGGTGCAGCCCAACTGTTTGTTCGACCGATTGCGGCAATTTGTCTGCTGCTGACAGCCGGTGCCCTGCTCTGGCTGAGCATAACACTGCGACGCAAGGCTGCAGCCGCCGGTCGTGTCGGGAAAAAGAAAAAATATCACAATAATCAAATCCGGTCGTGAATAACATACTGAAACATCTTTGTCTGTTCGGTTTGCTGGCGGGGAGCGCCCTCGCCCTTACCCCTGAGGAAAAACTGGCCAAGCTCAATGATGCCTTCGGCGAAGGCAACATAGCAGAGGGCGAAAAATGGGGCTACTCCATGTTGGAAGACGGCGACACCAGGAGCATACAACTGCTGCTGGAATACTTCAACGACATCGGCTATGCTCCGGAACTCCAAAAGGCCCTCAGAAAAAAGGCCGCCGAAATGAACCTCAGCACCGACCCCACCCCAAGCGAAGGTGCGCCCTGGCGCCTGCATGCCATCGCACTCGACGGCGAATATGATAGCCTTTCTGCCGAAAATGATGCCGCCGGAATACGCAAGCTCGGGCTGCAACTCTACAAAGCCACGGGAGCAACGCAACGCCACGGTATCGGCCTGCTCTATGTAGCCGCCTCGATGCGCGATGCAGAGGCCCTCAGTCAGCTGGCTGCCATGTACCGACAGGGAATCGACGTACCCCGCGATACCGCGAGCGCCGAATACCTGACCGCCTACCTCAACGGCACCGATATCGAGAGCCATGCCGCTATCAGCGAGGTATTCGTGTATTGCCTGGGACAAGGGGGAACCCCCGACCTCGTGCGTGAGCGTGGCGTAGACTTCGCAGAGGGGCGCAATGGCGTGAAAACAAACGAAAATACCGCCATCATCCTCTACCGGGTGGCCGCCGACATGGGAGACGCCAAGGCCGCCCGCTGGATGGGCTGGCGCTACCTGCAAGGGCGCGGCGTCAAGAAAAACCGTAAACTTGCCGAGCAATACTTTACCCTTGCCGCCATACAGGGCGACCCGGCAGCACAAAAGGCACTGAAAACAAACTTCGGTAAAACCGTCGGAAGCTCGAACTGACTTCTTCGCCCCCCCCTGAGATTTCGGTCACAGGGGGGGCTTTTTTATATCGCGCTACAGCCGGTTACTGCGCATAGCTGTGCACGCTCACGATATTCGGCAGCAGGTTAACCACGAAAAAGGTGATAAGCACTGCAGCGAAACCTGCCAGCAGCAGGGCACGACGCCACACCGGCGTGGGGGTTGGCAGGTGGAAGTAGATGAGGTAAATAATCCAGGTGATGAGAGCCCAGACCTCTTTAATATCCCAGGCCCAGTAGCGCGCCCAAGCGGCATCTGCCCACAGTGCCCCGCTCCACAAACCGAAGGTAAGGCAGGGGAACGCCAGGCGCACCACTTCATCAGCCGCACGCAAGCGCTCCCCGCACACCCCGCTGAAGGACAGCAGAACCTGCACGGCGGATACAGCCAGCAGCCCATAAGCCACCACGTAGCTCACCACATGCGGCACAAACCAGGGGGACTGCAAGGCCGGCATCTGTCGCCAGGTGGCCTGCATGGGCATACAGAGCGCCCCGACCATGGCCACCATACCCACGGCAGCAAAGCAGCCCGAAAGCTCCACACCACGCACGCGGCGCATGTAGCAGGCTGCCGGGCCCAGCACCAGCGGGAAGAAACAGAGCACGTGGCGCATGTTGCCGAAGGGAAGCGAATCCGCCAGCACCCCGTTGGCCACCAGCAGGGCCAGCGCAGTACTCCAGGCCGCCACCTCAAGCCCCCGCGCCGCTGACGTGAGCCCGCGCAGGGCTGTGGCCAACACACCGGCCTGCAACAGCAACACACCAATGGTAAGCAGCGTAATGAAGATGGTCATGCCGCCATCTCCTTTCCGGGGAGTAGCGCGGGAGTTGGCGACTCACGCCGCCACCAGCACCAGCAGGCTGTGCAGAGAATAAGCCCCACCATGCCCACCAGCGCCGGCAGGCGCCCGGGGGCCCGGCGCAGCTGCAGTGATACCAGCGTACTGCGCTCCATAGGGGTATAGGAATTAAGGTAAATGAGCCAGCCCTTACACTCCAACGGGTAGTTCACACGCACCACCTCATCTCGCTGCTCGGAGCGGCCGCGGTAATCCGTCTCGATATGCAGGGCAGCGCTGTAGTCACGCACGGCGCGGGGGTCACGCATGAGCAGGCGCACCGGTTCCCCGGGCAATACCAGGCAGGGTTGCGGCATGCCATCCATCAACTGCAAATCCTCCAGCGCCCACAGCTCATCGCCATAGCGCAGGCAATCCACCTCGACCACCGGGTTGCCCACGGGCACCCACTGCCCGAGAGCCCACTCGTAAAGGGTGTAGCTGTCATCGCCGTAGTAGGTTGTTGAGAACGAATCCGCCCGCAGGGTAAAGGGCAGGCGCTCCTTCTCGCCATCGGCCGTCATGACCTCGCGGATAGTCACCCGCCCATTAGAGGGCAGCTGAGCAATGGCTGTTACCTCGCCCACATGGTCGGCATAGGCCCCGATACCCACCAGAGCCAGGCTCCAGTGCGCCCCGGCAAGCCACAGCTGCCGCCGCATGAGCCGCAATACAAAAAAGCCGAATATCCCCGTAAAAAGCGCACCGACCACCGCCGTGCATGCCATACCCAGCGCACCGAACCACATCGCGCCACCCAGTGCAGCGTATTCCACCGCTCGGCAACCATACTGCCACAGTACCACCAGGCCGGCACCTGCAAAGAATGTGCAAATCAGCCCGAAAACAAACTGCGCCCGCTGACCGGCTGCTATACGCCAACCGCCCCACAAACTCAGCACAATCGCCAGCACACCGGCAGTCAGCATCAGCCAGCTACCATACACAGCAGGTACCCCTGCCAGCGGAAAACCACCCACCAGCAAGAGCACCCCCACCACGCCCAGCAACATGAGCGTGAACTTCAGCAAAGCCTGACTTTTTCTCAAAGCTATCGATGTTCAGATATCAGAAATGCCAGGTCGCACAGAAGGTACCGTAAACGGCCTCCGTCTTCTGAGTGCGGTACATGGGGCTGTGATACACGGCACCGGCGAAATAATCTATACCGCCGTGCGACACGCCGAGACCGAACTGAGCCTCCACCTGCCAGGGTTTGCGGCTGCAGGTCTGGTCGAAGTGGTGAAACACGCCGCCATCGATGGTGATATCGTGCGCCACAAACTCTGTGTAAATGCTTGCGACAAGGAAATATGACGTCACATCGCGGCGATAGCCGGGCTTATCAAGCAGACCGATACCAAAGTTACCGGCACGATTGCCATTCACCTGCATAGAGGCAGGCAGATTCACACCGTAGCGCACGCTCAGACCGGCACCACCGCGAATGAAAGCCGTACCGACATCTTCGCGGGTAAAGAAGGTGGCATCCGTCTGCCAGCCGTTACCGCAGTCGAACTCCAGCCAGGGCAGGCGGAAATCCTGGCGCATGCTCAGCTGCACCGTGGCTTCAGCGGGTACCTGCTCGCCCCAGCCATCCCATGTCTGCATACCGCAGGCCTCATGCAGGCCGTTCTGTGTATAGCGGGCAATGGAGGGATTGCCGGTCGTGCCGACCTGAAGCTCCGTAGAGGCGCCGAAATTTTCCCCGCGTAACAGGTAAGCCGCGCCGACAGCCATGTAACCGGCGTAGGGGCGCTCCCCGGGCACGGCACCATCGGTGTGCGTCTCAGGTGTGTAAATGTTCTGCACCAGCGAAATACCCCAGGCATCGCCGTTTTCCAGGCTCTGCGCGTAGTCAATGCGGGTACCGTGCGAATAATTACCGTCGTTACCGAACGCCGAATCATTCTCGAAAAGAACACGCAGGTGGTGCTTGGGCATGGTGGTATAGCCCTCCTCACCCGGTTGTGCAATCGGATTATAATGCCCCGCCAGCAGAGAACCGCCGGCCATCACTGCCCATGGAATTAAGCTCATACGTAAAATCTACTTCTTTTACCCCAATCTGTCAAGTACAAAACTCGCTATCTCAGGGTAATTTCATGTTAAAAATGTTAAACGGAAACGATTGCTGTTGAAGAATGATTACTGTGCGGTTAAACAACGCGGGCATTTGCGTTCACGGTGCTCCATATACGTTTTGAACGCGGCTGCTTTTTTGCCTTTTACATCCCCCATATCAGGGCAAGGGCCGTATTTTTTGTTGAATGCCTCCTGCTCTTTGCTGACCTTGCTCTGATTGCCTGCGGCAGCCGGAGCGGGGGTCTTATCAGCCTTACCTTCCGGCTTTTTGGCTTCAGCCGGCTTTTTGGTTTCAGCCGACTCTGCCGATTTCTTGTCCTGTTTCAGTTTCTTCAACTGAGCGGCACAACGGGAACACCCTAAATCAACGCCTTTCTTCAGGGCGTTTGTATCGCTGCTACTGGCTTTACCCGGGCATTTATTCTCATGTTCATCGAACATTGCCTGGCGTCCCTTGCAGGTTTCGCACCCCAGTTTGCAACCGGCTGCCGTTTCCCTACGCTTGACACTGTCAGCACCCGGGCATTTTTCACTGTGGGTCTTCATCTCGCCGAATCGCTTGGTGCAGGTCGCGCAGCCGAGCTTGCTGCCACTTTCCGTAGCGACAGGGTCTGCGCTGTCTTTCCCGGGACAATTTGCGGCATGGTCATCGAGCTGCTTGAGGCGTGCAGAGCACTTTTCGCAACCGAGCTTGCTGCCAATTTCCAGAGCGTTACGCTCCGTGCTGTCGTCCCCAGGGCACTTTCCATCATGGGCCGTCATTTCACCGAGGCGTTTCTTGCAAGTCTCGCACCCGAGTTCGCTCCCTTCTTCCGTAGCCTTACGGTCAGCACTGGCCTCACCCGGGCACTCGTGAAGTTCCGCAAGTTTTGCAGCGCAAGGCTGACAGCCCACATTCTTGCCGGCCTTCAATAATTCGGAGTAGTTTTCGGCCCCTTCTTCAGGGCACTTATGTTCGCGCAACGCCAAGCGCTTGGCACACTCTGCGCAGCCGATATCAGCGCCGGATTTCAGGTTTGAGTCAAGGTTTTCGGCGCCTTCTTCGGGGCACTTATGTTCGCGCAACGCCAAGCCCTTGGCACACTCTGCGCAGCCGATATCGACGCCGGATTTCAGTTTCGCCTCAAAGTTTTCGCTACCATCTTCAGGGCACTCGTGATTGAGCACTTTAAGTTTGTGCTGGCATTTGGGGCAGGTCTCATACCCCTTCCGCAGGCAGATAATCTTACTGTCATTCAAATGTGCCGCACAATCATGACCATAGGGCACAACATCTCCCCCGGCCTGTTCCTGCCCATCAGCATACACGGGCGCACCGGCCTCGGCCTCCGATTCAGGCTGGTTCACTTTTTCACCCACTCCCATGACTAACCACAATACACAGGTTACGACCATCACAAAAAGCAGAGCCACCAGAATGATGAGACCTCGCGGAGCAGAGCCTTGCGCCGATTTTCTGCGAGAGGATTGAGCAGACCTACCTTTAGCGGAAGGCGATGCCACGCTTGCCGGGGCGGTAGGTGTCGTAATCACGGCTTTTGAGTCAATCACCGCCAGCGGCTCCGTCAAATCCGGGAACGTAAACCACACCTTTGTCCCATTGACCATGCAACTACCATCCGTCAATACTGTTGGTTCAGAACTTTCTGTCGTAACAAAAGCCCGTTCCACCCATCCACTTTCCGGAGACTCAACTTCTATGGCCGCCAGCTCAGGCATTTCAAGGGGCACCACGGCATCCCACGCCTCCGCAACCCCCAACGGCAATAAAGTGAGTCTCATTCGAACACACAAATCGCGCATGGCTACAAGATCTCCGGCGGAATACCCGGCATCTATCGCTACAGGCAAAACACACTGGCCATCAGGTATTGAGTCCGAAATTCCCAGGATGGCATGGGGCATACACACCCGGACAAAAAGGGACCGTTGCTCCAGTACCCGAACCACCCGGTTGCACATTACGCCGCCGGGTATACCAATAATCGTGATATGAGAAAATTGTTGCTGCATAACTGACAGTTAAATTGTTATTATTTTGATGATTGAATATTCTTCAGGCGCTCCCTGCAGGTCGGGCACCCCAGGGCGGCCCCCTGCTCCGTAGCGGCGCGGCCAGAGCTGTTTTTCCCGGGGCAGCGCTCCTCATGGTTCTGCATGTCAGTCAAGCGAGCTTTGCAGGTAGCGCACCCGAGAGCCTCGCCCTGCTCCGTAGCCGAGCGGTCGTCAGACTGTGCACCGGGGCAGCTGCCGTCATGTTTTCGCATGCTAGACAAGCGAGCTTTGCAGGTTGCGCACCCGAGTGCCTCGCCCCCCTCCGTAGCCGAGCGGTCAGAGCTGTTTTTGCCGGGGCAGCGCTCCTCATGGCTCTGCATGTCAGTCAAGCGAGCCTGGCAGGTCGCGCAACCAAGGGTCGCTCCTCCCTCCGTAGCCGTGCGGTCGGTACTGTTTTCGCCGGGGCAGCAGTCATCATGGTTCTGCATATCCGTCAGGCGAGCCTTACAGGTTTCGCACCCGAGATCCGAGCCCGCCTTCGTAGCCGTGCGGTCGGTGCTGTTTTCGCCGGGGCATCGGCTCCCATGGTTCTGCATATCGGCCAAACGCGATTGGCACAACGCACAGCCCCTTCCGGCACACTGCTTCACATCCGCCTGATTGGTGCACTGCACACCGGGGCAGTTTTTTTGGATTGCGGCCAACAGCTTCCGGCAGTTCATGCAGTACTTGCGGGCCCATTCTGCAATAACGGCACCATTGGGCACACTCCCATTTTTGTGGCTTTGTTCATGCTCTTCGAGCGCCCTCAGAGTTGCTTGACATTTTCCGCAGTACAGGGCTGCGAGGCGAAGCTCTTCAGCATCGCGAAAATTGCCGCAATTATGTTTTTTCTTTATCTCAATTAAGTTGTTTTTGCAAACTCTGCACCCCAGTGCAGCCCCTTCACATGTTTCCCTGACTTTCGATTCATCCATTTTCGGACAAACTTTTCCATGAGCCATCAAGCGATTCCATGCATCCTTGCACTGCTCGCAACCAGATTGTGCCCCATAGAAAATAGTATCCCTGTCATAGTTTGCCGGTTCCGGGCACTTATGCACCACCTTTACCGGGACAGCCGGAGATTTGTCACCTGGGGTTGCACCCTGCTCATGTTGCTGAGTACCGGCCGAGGGCTCAGCAGGTTCCGGGCCGGTTGCCCTGGGGTCAGGGTCACTCAGCAGCACAACCAGCCCCAGGCCGACAAACACGGGAATCGAAAGCACACCCACCAACTTCAGCAGGGAACGTTTTTCGCCTGTTTTCCAACCCGAGCCAATCTCCTTGAGCACACAAGCGCCTTTTTTCACGCCAACAGTCAGCAATTCCCGTAAAGAGGGTTTACGCTTGCCTCGCGGCTGAGTGGGAGGCGGAGCATAGCACGAGATATTCAAATCTGCCAGCGGCTCACTCAGCGACAAAGGGGCAGAATGTACCAGTGTGCCGTTCACCCGCCCCTCATCCACCGGCTGTGACGGTTCCGGAGCAACCATGCTGATATACTGTTCGAGCCAATCGCCGTCCACCGCCGTGACCGGCAGTGCGGCCAGTTCCGGTAATTCGAGCGGTATCAGGGAATCCCACAGGGAGCTATCACCTATGGGGCACAGCTCCACACCGCGCTGCACACACATGTTGTACAGACCGACAAGTTCCTGCGGCGTATAGGAATCCTCCACCACCAGAGGGAGCACACGCTGCCCGCGGGGAATCTCCACGGCTCCGGTCAAATACTCATTGATGGAGAATAAACACAACTCCACCTCTCGCACCTGCGCCAGCCGGTACAGGTGCTGTGACCGTTGTCCCGCCGGCAGACCGGCTGCATAAATATTCGCACTCATCGGTTGAACTGTTTGTTATGGTATAGCGCTTTCATTTTATCTGCCGAAAGCCCTCAGTCGGCTCCTGCAAGTCGAGCAGCCCTTGGAAGCATAGTGTTTCAGCATCGTATGAGTTTGCCCGCCGGGCATGTCGCCCCTCTTCACCACGGGGCAGGTATGTGGCTTGGGGCCCGGAGTGGGTGTAGGAGTAGGTTTAGGAGTGGGCTCTGGAGTCGCTTTCGGCCAATTCTTCAGACGATTAGCACAGGTGGAGCAACCCAGGGCAGCACCGTTTTGCGTGGCCTTTTTATTCGTGCTATTCGAGCCCGGGCACTGATGGTTCTGCATCTGCTGCCAACGCTTGGCACAAGTGGCGCAACCGCCATCCGCTCCGGCCTTGGTTCTAGACTGATTCGAGCTGTACTTACCGGGGCATTTGCCACCTTTATGCGGGTCGGCCGGGGCATCGGTCCAATTCTTCAAACGCTTAGCACAGGTGGAGCAGCCCAGAGCGGCACCGTTTTCCGTGGCCTTTTTATTTGAACTCTTTGCCCCCGGGCACTTATGGCGTTGCATCTCCTTCCAACGCTTGGCACAGGTAGCACAACCGGCATCTGCACCGGCCCGCGTAGCCGACTGATTCGAACTATCTTCACCGGGGCAATCATGAGTAGGCCAATTTTCCAGGCGGCTCTTACAGGTGCTGCAACCCAACGCAGCACCCTGCTCGGTAGCGGAGCGGTCAGAGCTGTTTTTCCCGGGGCAGCGCCCCTCATGGTTCTGCATGTCAGTCAAGCGAGCTTTGCAGGTAGCGCAACCCAGAGCGGCGCCGGATTCTACGGCGCTGCGGTCGGCACTGGAAGCACCGGGGCAGTCATGGTTGCTAATCTGCGCCAGGCGGCTCTTGCAGGTGCTGCAACCCAGCGCAGCACCCTGCTCAGTGGCAGAGCGGTCGGTACTGCTCGCACCCGGGCAGCGATTCTCGTGCGCCTTCATCTCGTTCAGGCGAGATTGGCAGGTGGCGCAACCCAGAGCGGCGCCGGACTCCACAGCGCTACGGTCTGCACTGGCAGCCCCGGGGCAGCTGTGGTCGCTAATCTGCGCCAGGCGGCTCTTACAGGTGCTGCACCCCAGCTCTGCTCCCTGCTCAGTGGCGGTGCGGTCGGTGCTGTTCGCACCGGGGCAACGGCGCTCGTGGTTCTTCATCCCGCTCAGGCGGGATTGACAGGTAGAGCACCCCAGCTCTGCTCCCTGCTCGGTGGCGGTGCGGTTGGTGCTGTTCGCACCGGGGCAACGGCGCTCGTGGTTCTTCATCTCGCTCAGGCGGCTCTTACAGGTGCTACACCCCAGCTCTGCTCCCTGCTCGGTGGCAGTGCGGTCGGTGCTGTTCGCACCGGGGCATTTGTGAGAATCCAGCGGGTCTTTCACAGGATCCGGCGTATAGTCATTTGCTACCTCATTTCCGAAGGTACTCTCGCCCCCGGAATAGGTGTAATCGCTCGAATAATCGCTGTCAGATTCATCTCCGGAAACAAAGAAGTAAACATAAGCACCCAACACACCGGCCAATAATAACGCGCATGCCGCTATGACCAACGGGCTCACACGGGAACCGTCATCTTCTTCACGAACAGGCTCGGATGTTCTGGCATAATCTATCAGCTTGGAGCCGGTATCCGGGAAACGAAGCGGTATATCACTCAGCACAGCAAGCCATTCTTCCGCCGAAGTAAAACGGTCGTATGGATCCCACTCAAGAGAACGGTCTATGCTTTCAAGCAGGTCTGAATCATAACACTGCAGAAGCGCCTCATTCGCGGAAAGATAATCACGCGGCGGAGCAAAGGGCAGCGGGTTATTCTCATCATCCAGGTGCGAAGGAGGAGCCACACCCGTGAGCAACCTGTGCATGGTGGCGCCAAGTGCATAAATGTCGGACCAGGGGCCGAGGTCTGTGCCATGTCGCTGCTCGTGCGGCATGTAACCGGGGGTCCCCATGGAGGGAGAACCGAAGTCAATAAAAGTTGGCACGACATCACGGCCATCGGGGCTGAAGCCCAACAAAACATTGGCCGGTTTAATGTCAAAGTGGTATATAACCTCACCGGTCGTACGTAAACGGCGGGAGTGCATGTGCTGCAATGCTCCGAGCAATGAGCGCAGCAACTTGAGAACAGCCGCCTGCGTGAGGTGGTCGCCATTTGCAATCAGCGACTTTGTTATGTAAGTAAGGTCACCGCCGGTGATAAAGGGCATCACATAATAGGCGGTGTCGTTCTCATCGAACGCATCTATCAATGAGACGATATTGGGATGATTGAGTACAGAGAGCTGTTCGGCCTCTGTACGAAAAGCGTTCAAGCTCCAGTTATAGCCCTCTAACTGATCAGCTTTCGGAACAACCCGGCCACTCCTTACATCACGTTCGGCATAAATGGCGGGGAAGTGCTCCTTCACCACATATTCCACCCCGCGACTATCCTCTACAATATAGGTTATACCGAAACCACCGGCTGTCAAGCAGCGCTTAATTCGGTAGCTATTGTTGAGGATTTGCCTATCAGGCAGTGCATTCTGCGGACGGGAACTCATATATGAGGCGAAAGATTTATCTCAGATGAACGTAATTCTGCGGCACGGGGAGGAGTAACCCTCCCCGTTGCCGCGACGGGAAATCCGATATAAGAAACGGATTAGAAGGAATAGGTGAAACCGGCCTTCACAGTACCATAGTAACGGCTATCCTGCGAAGTGCCTTCCAGTGCGTCACCGGTGCTGTACTCGAGACCGTCGCAATCGTTCCCCAGAGTCCACCCGAAATCGTAGGAAAGCTCGAAAGCCAGATTCGGGGTAAGGTAGGAACGCAGACCGGCACCCACACCAATCATGGGAAGAACCTTCGTGCTGGAACCGCTGATGGAAACTTCACCATTAGCGACATAGCCGCTCTCCACCTCAGTCTTACGGATAAGGGCACCGGCGCGGGCACCACCAAACACATAAAGACGCTCCGTCACACGATACTCAAGATTGTAGGTGAGCAGAAGGGGAATGGCAGTTACGCTTGTCTCAATGCTTGCATTGTCGATGACAAAGTCGGGGTCAACATCAATAGCGTACAGGCGATTGCTACCGGTATACCAACCGGCGTTAAAGCCCACGGCATGCACCCAGTTTTCGCTGGAAGCTACATTGTACTTACCGGCAAGAGATACACCGTAAAGAACAGAAGGTACCAACTGATCACGATAGGTATCAGCGTCATCAATATACCCTACATCGGTATGCATGATACCGTATGAAAGAGTAAGGGAGTAGGGATTCTTCTGGTGAAGGGGACGGAAGTCAGGCTCATCCACAGTCGGGCCAACATCGACAACAGTCACAGGAGCCTTACCGTCGCCGGCATTAGCAGCAAAGGCACCCAGAAGCGAAAGAGTAACAAAAAGTGTTTTTTTCATGGTATTATATTAGAACTGATAGGTGAAACCGGTATAAATAGTGGCAGAAACAGCTGTTTCCTGCTCAATTCTGGCGCCAGTATCCATTGTCTCATTTGCAGGAAGTTCGCGCACAAGTTCGAATGAGCTGTCAATCTTCACGCCGATGTTCCAGGCCCAATCTTTGGCGAACTGGTATTCCACACCGAAATCGACACCCACAGTGGGGGATACACGGGTGTGGGGGTACTTGTAGCAACCACCATCAGCCCAGTTGTACTTGGACTGAGTCTTGGAGATATAGGCACCGGCACGGGCACCAACATACACGCCCCAATTTTCAGCCACATTATAGGTGTACTTATACTCAGCCATCAAGGGGATGATGTGCTGGCTACATTTCTGGCTGAGAATGTCGTCGCTGAAAATGGTTTCGCTACCGTAGAATGCGCCCAGAGAGAAACCAAGGTTGTGGGAGCTCTGCGGGGTACGATTGTAGGTATAGCTGATGCCAAAGCTACCGCCATACAGAGATTCCACGGTCAGACCATCATTCAGGTCCGTCATATAACCGACCTGGAGTTCGACATTGTTACGATCAAAGAGGACGGGAGCCTGAGCGACCGCCTCCGTTGCAAATGCTCCGCCTGCGGCAAGGGCCATGAGAGCGAGAGCAGCACTGGTGTTGTCTATTTTCATGTTGTTATGTTGTTTTGTTTGAGATTTTCCGGTTCATCACCGGAAAGGAGAAGATGTTCGTGTGAGGGTCAATCCGATTGATTTGAAAAATAACGAGCCAACAGGCCGACAATTATAAGAATGAGAACCACCGGCCAACAGCCATCGAGTACATGGCTGGCGCCGCCACTGAAAAACGTAGAGATAATGCCCAAAAAGAGCAGACCTCCCAGCAACAATGAAATGTTACCAATCCAACCCAGCAGCATAGGCAGGGGAATCTCATCGCCGCTATCAGAATAGCCCCCCTCCTGTGAATCATATTCACGGCTTATGTTACGAGGTTTACTTTTTCCCTTCGAGAATAAACTGAATGGTACCGTAAAAGGCTTGGTCGGTTCAACAACAGTCTCTTTTCTGAGGTAAGTCAGCCACTGAGACGCCGACTGTGTACGCATAGTGGGATCCAGCACAAGCGCTGCATCTATCGTGCTCAGAAATGAGCGGGAAAAACGCCTGAGCAGCGAGGGACTATCGACCAGCGGGCTGTAGGTATCCTTCATCTGACGCTTGGGAACAGGAGGGGGCGGTGCTCCTGTAAGAAGGGTATACATGGTTGCGCCGAGAGCGTAGACATCAATGGTTGAGGCCAGACAGTTATGGTCAGCAATCTGCTCCGGCGGGGTATAACCGGAGCTCATAAACCCACAGCTGTATGACTCGTAAGATCGTACTTCCTTAGCCGCGCCGAAATCAATTAACACAGGCGAACCGTCACGGCGAACCATGACGTTAGCGGGCTTTATATCACGGTGACACACATGGCGGCGCTGCATGTAGCGCAGCGCATCAAGCAGCTTCACAAGAAGCTCACGCAGAGATTGCTCGGTCCAGGCATTCGGCCGGCAATACTCAGACAGGGGGGTACCCTCCAGATACTCCATCACGAAGTACACCGTGTTATTCTGTTCAAAGGTACCGTACCCCTTTACGATGTTAGGGTGTTTCAGGGTACTGAGCAAATCAGCCTCATTAGTGAAGTGACGCCAGGCCCAATCAAAAGATTTGCGGTCGCCACGAAGGATAACAGCCCCGCCGGAATCCCGGACTACGAGATATGAGGGGTAGTTTTCCTTAATGGCGACTCGCCTGTTACGTTCATGATCCCACGCGCTGTAAGTCACACCGAACCCGCCTGCACCAAGGCAGGATTCAATTTCGTACCTGTCATTCAGGATGGAATGGTTACGAAGCTTCATGTAAAATACAACGCGTGGGGATGATGGTTAAATTATGCACCTTCGGTCTTGAACTCCAGCGTCACACCGCCGAAGGTGAGCTTGTCGCCCTCCATAAGCTGGCACTTGTCGCGAAGAGTCACACCATTGAGCATAGAGGGATTGGTAACTCCCTGCTCGTCACGAATGAAGATGTACACATTGCCTTCGGAATCTTCTTCGTATATAACACGGGCCTGCTGACGGGAAATGTCCTTATAGGCCAGGTGAATACCGCATCTGTCGTGGTTACGACCGATGAGGATGCTGCGTTTCTGGCGCAGTTCATCGAGGGTGATACGGAAACGCAGGGGCGCACCGGAGGTATCCGAACCGACAAAGAGCAGACTGGGAGTCTTGCCCGAGGAGACAGGGGGCAACGGCAAGGTGGGTCTATCATTACCGCCCTGGGGTTTGGGAGCTATGTGACCACCGTTTCTGTTGATACCATGGCCGCGTTTTCCGGGCTCTATACCACGAGTGGGTTTCTTTTTCATAAGGGCAACGCACAGCACGCTGATGGCGCCGATAACCAGAATGAAGCAAAGCACAGCTACAACCTTGGCGGGGGCGCTGGCTTCCTCCCAGAACCCGCGGAAGCGGGCAATCAAGGTATCCGGGTCGCGCTCAATGAAGGCTACCTTATCAATGCTGCCGTCAGCGGGGCTGAGGAAGTGGAGCAGTTCGCTGGAGTCGATGGAGTTGTTGATGGACTCGGCATCGCGACGGGTGGAGAAGTTCACGCCGACAACCCAGCCCTTATCGTTCACGAGCGGGCCACCGCTCATACCACCCTTAATCTGGGCGTTGTGCACCACGATACGCAGGCGGGCATCTTCCCCCTGCCCGGTGTACATGCTGCTGTTATCACGAATCTGCGAAACGGCACCACCCACGGATACTACATTGAGCAGGTTACCGATACCGACGTTCCACGGCAGCTCGATACGATCCTGCAACATGGTGTGATTGCGCTTAACGTGCTCAACCAGCAGGCTGCGAACCACACGGGACATATTGCCATCAGAATCGAATGCACCGGGGAAACCCAGAGCCTTCACCATCTGACCTTCTTTGGCAGTGCGGGCAAGTGAAAGCGGCTTGAGGTACTTGCGGTCAGGTGCATTTACACGCAGCCAGGCCAGGTCGCGGGAAGGATCCATCTTCTCCACATAAGCACGCTGCAGGACAACGCTCTTTTTGTTCTGGTGTTTCTTCTCGTAAACGATATAGAACACATCCGTCTGGCTGTCGGGTTCAATCAGCTTACCATCCCCGCCATCGTTACCCACCACGTGGGCATTCGTCACGAGACTGCCGGCGGAGTTCACCACGAAAGCCGTGCCGTGATTCACGGGTGTACCGTCAATACGGAAGTGAATCACGAGTTTCACGCTTTCCTTGTAACGCTCCAGGCGGTCCTCGATGGAACTACCACCGCCGCCCATGAACACCAGGGGGAGAAGTGCTATCAGTGCCACTACGAGCACGACGCATATGATTATAAGGTTTTTCTTTTTCATAATAAGTTTTAAGTAGATGAAGTTGATGTCAGTTTTCGTCGATATGAACCACCAGCACACTTACGTTATCCTGGTGATTTTTGCGCTTGGCAAGCACTCGGTCTATCACCGAGCCGGCGCAATTAGCTATATCCTGATTGCGCCGCACCATGGCTTCTGCAATCTCGCGATCAGAGAGTGTCAGCACGCCATCACTTGCCAGCATGATAACATCCCCGCCCTGCAAGGCCAAAGGCTCAGTAGGGCAATCAGCCTGGGCTATCACATCAGCCCCGATGTAGGAGGTAAGTCTGGCACCGTAGCGCACGACAGACTCCATCTGCGAAACTTCTGCCCAGTTCAGCCCTTCTCTGAGAGCCTCCCGGTGCATATCTTCGCGGTGATTATGGAGATTGTTCAGGCGGTACAGGCGATTGTCGCGCAGCAGGAAGACATACGAGTCACCCACATTGAGCAGGTAGAGCAGCCCTTCCCTGATCCAGACGGCACACAGCGTACAGCCCATGTTGGAAAGCTCGGCACGCTCGGTCTGCTTACGGCGCATCAACGCCGCATTGGCCTGCTGAGCGGCATTCAGCATAGCAACGGAGGGAGTACTCTCTCCGGGACCATTCTTCAGCAAACGAAGAAAGGCGCTTACCGCGACGTGGGAGGCTATCTCGCCACCGTCATGTCCCCCCATACCGTCAGAGAGCACGCCTATCAGCTCGCGGCAGGAGCCGTCCACAGCCTGTTCACCAACCGGAACACAAGCCACGTAATCCTCCTGGTTTTCACGAGCACCGATATCACGGTCTAACGAGTAACGGGCAACAAGTCCCCCACCGTTGTTTTGCTGAGCTGCCATATCAATTCGACGAAAAAACGTTTATGATATCACTTGATGTCCTCGGGAATAATCTCCCAGTTCAAATCAGACGAACAGAAAGGAACGAACATCAGAAGTGTCTTGCCGATGCGAATCTGGCTACCCATCTTGATTTCCATGGGAGTAAGAACCGCCGCGTTATCCATGAACACCATGTTGCGGCTCTGGCCATGTGTCACGTAGAACTTGTAGCCCACGTTGTCGTAAGCAATGGTAGCATGTCCGACATCCGAAATGGAGGTGTCACCGAAATTCAGAACAACCTGATTCGAGGCAGAGCGACCAATGGAGTTATAACCGTAACCGAGTTCGAGCGAGTGCCCGCGCCCCGGGCCGGAGATAATGACCAACCAGCCAACCACGGGACCGAGGTCTTCTTTGCGGGGAGCGCCCCCACGCATAGCCCCGCCTTGCGACTGGGGCGTGATGGGCAGCGTGTGTCCCGGCCCACCCAAAGGCAGGGTGGGGCCGTCTTCCGCAACGGCATTCGGGTTGACAGAGGCACCAAGCGGTATGGTCTTAATACCGAAAGGCACGGTTTTTTCCGTACTGGAACCGGCGTACTGAGGAGCGGCGTTCTTGTTGCGGAATGCCGGAGCGCCTTTGCGCTGATGAGGATCGGGAGAGTTCATGAGATGTAATAAATAGATACTTAACAGTTATATCAGCGAATTCGGAATGTAAGTTTAACATCCGCGGCCTCGATAGTGTCACCACTGTTAATCGGTGACGACGTGGTAAGTCTGGAACCATTCAGACTCGTACCGTTGGTGGAATTAGAATCCTTAATCATCCACTGCCCAGCACTATCGCGGAAAAGTGTGAAGTGTATACCCGACACGTGCGTACCATCCACACAGATATCAGCTGCGGAGCTGCGACCAACCGTGACGGAAGTCTTGGTAACATTCCAACAGTTACTCGGCTGATTGGCATCAACGAGTGTGGCGAGGGTTTCCTCCTCAACCTCATTCCAATCGTCTTCCGGCTCACGGTAGCGGCGGTCACGGCCACCATCGCCATTCATCGAACGAATGATGAGCACGAGAATAATCACCATCAACGAACCACCGCCGGCAGCGATTGCCCACCATACCCAATCCTCAAGACCGGATTCAGGAGCATCGGAAGAGGAGGAGGAAGAATAGGAGGGGTTACTGTTATTATTAGTATTGTTTACAACAATGTCGGGAGAATCCGCCGGCGGCTCGGGCAGAGCGGCCGTTGTATCCACAATGCAGTTCACGATGGATTCGACAATATCAGCCTGTTTCTTGAGGGCATTATGCTTATCAACATGCATAAGCACCTCGGTAACACGTCTCACGAAGTCGCGATCCGCATAGGTGAACTTAGCAAGAGCCTCGCGGTTGGTAAGCGGCATCAGGCGGGTCTTGACCAGTGCAGCCATGGCCAGTTTAATACGGGCATTTATTTCGCGGTCTTCACTGCCGAACTTAGACTTGAGCAGATAGAGGTTATGCAGAGCGCAATCACCTATAATGATACCCACATCTTCCTGATGTACCTCCATGTAGGCAACAGCCTCGCGGCCGACATTCAGGTAAAGCTTCAGGGATTTGCCGGCAGGCAGCTCTGCCTCATCGGTAGTAAGCTGCAGAACAGTGGCGGAAGTTCTGCGCAGAAGGGCATCAAGCTTGTTGATGGCAGGAAGGGAAGTAGAAGTAGCACCCTCAATATCAGCATAGCTCAGATAGCCGCCGTTCGTATCGAGAGCCAGTCGCTGGAGTGTAGCAAAGCCCTTATGGCGCTCGGTGCTGCTGTTCTTACCACGGGCTTTCCCTGCATCCTTGAAGGGAACGGCAATGGTATGAATGGGAACATTCATCTCTTTGGCCATTTTGACAAGTGTATTGAAGTCAGCCTCAGAACTGGGGCTTTCATCCACACCGTCCGAAATCAGGATAATGCCACGGGGCATATTCACATAACCGTTACTGGAGCATTCCGGCATGTCATCCTTCAGCATACGGCTCACACCAATCCAAAGGTTGGTATTGTTCGCCTGAATATCCTGACGGGTTGCCACTGCACCAATAATAGCCCCGTACACATCCTGACCGAAAGAAAAGCCCTTCTTCGTACGTTCATAAATGGGCAGCCCATTGAGCTTACCGCCTTCATTCATAATCGCCTTTACTTCAGGAATGCGAGAATCCGCCACTTCCTTATGCCCACCGGCCAGGGCCAGAACTCGGGCATTCGAATCCTGCGACATGAGGGTCAGCAAGCGAGTGGCGATAGCAGCGCTCTCGATGATAGTCTCACTGCGGCCGGAGGGGTCACTGATATCAACAACGATAAGCCACGAAGCCAGATTCCCGGCTACCGTTCGCAAATCGGTGTTCGTGTTATCAATCCTGCGATCGCCCACTTCGCCGTTGTACGCGTTATACGACGGCACACCATGCGCCAGGAACTTCGCCACGAACTTACCTTTATCGGTTTCCGACTGTGGGGGCAGGTATGAAAGCACCGCTCGATTACAGTCGATTCCCTTGGCTTCTACCGGCGCTGACAGCTCCTTGGCAGAAGCTCCGCCGGGGAGCAGCGCTCCCGCCAAAGCAAACAGCGACAATGCGCTATATACTATGTTAGTTAGTTTCATATTTTTAACCTATTATTATTAGAACTTCTGGACAGATAAAGTCACTGCCAACATTCTCAATATACCTCATCACTTTAGAGAAGTACAGATAAAAATCGCGCCATCTCTATTTTTTTTGTATATTTCTACCCGGGTTTCACTATTTTCATTAAGGCAATTTAAACAATTCAATTCCCACCGATTCACTTACGCAATTCCATACAGAAAATAGAGCAAACAACAAGTCATACCGCATAAAAAAACGGCCATACGCCATCATATAATTGAAGGCAAATTATCACAACTATTCTACGCGCTCGCGCGCGCGTGTAGCGCGGATTTTGCTTGCCATGGGGTTCTGAATTTGGTAGTATGCCCCCTGTATGAATATACTCAAGACCATAACAGCCACCGTTGCCCTGGCGGGCGCAGTAGCTGCAGGACAAGAGGCCTACACCCCGCACCCCGACTGGGAGAACCCGCAAAACCTCAGTCAGGGGCGTGAAGAATCGCGCGCCTTTTTCGTACCTTTTGCCAACAGGGCCGAAGCCCTGAAAGGCAAACGCGGCGACTCTTCGCTGGTGATGCTCCTGAACGGAGATTGGAAATTCCACTGGGCACCGCAGCCCGACAAGCGGCCGATGGATTTCTACAAGCCTGAAACAGACGTAAGCAACTGGGCCAATATCGATGTACCCAGCAACTGGCAGATGCGCGGCTACGGCACCCCCATCTACAGCAACCAGCGCTACACCTTCGTGCGCGACTGGCCGCGTGTCATGACCAAGCCTCGCAACGAAACTGAAGAAAAATACACCTGCCCCAAGAGCGAGCCGAATGCCATCGGTTCGTACCGCCGAGAGGTCGAGCTGCCCGCCGATTGGGATGGCCGCCGCATCTTCCTGCAGTTTGACGGTGTGGATTCCTTCTTCTACCTGTGGGTCAACGGTCACAAGGTAGGGTTCTCGAAAGACAGCCGCACCGCCGCCATCTTCGACGTAACCGAGCACATGAAACCCGGCAGCAACGTCATCGCCGTTGAGGTGTACCGCTACAGCGATGGCTCTTACCTGGAGTGCCAGGACATGTGGCGCCTGTCGGGTATCTTCCGCGACGTCATCATGTACAGCACCCCGCAGGTGCTGGTGCGCGACTTCTTCGTGCACACCGACTTCGCTCAGAACCCCGACGGCACCAGCAACTATGCCGACAGCACCCTGCGTGTGGAGGTGGACGTCAACAACCGCAGCACCGCAGCCTCCGCCACTACTGTGGAAGGTGAGCTGATTGATGCCGCCGGCAAGACCATCGCCACCATGAAGAGCGCGGCCCTGAACATTGAGCCCGGTAAGGAGGTAAAGACCACCCTGCAGGCCGCTGTGGCAGCCCCTGCTCTGTGGAGCGCCGAGAAACCCAATCTCTACCGCCTGCTGCTCACGCTGAAAGATGAGCAGGGCAACATCACCGAGACAATCTCGCGCAAGATTGGTTTCCGCGATATCAAGCTGCTCAACGGCCGATTCCTGGTCAACGGCATGCCCGTCAAACTGAAGGGTGTGAACCGCCACGAGAGCCAGCACGCCAACGGCCACACCGTGACCGAAGAAGAGTGCCGCACCGAGCTGCACATCATGAAGCGCGGCAACATCAACCACATCCGCAACTCGCACTACCCGCAGCCCTCCTATTTCTATGAGCTGTGCGACGAACTCGGTATCTACGTGTGCGATGAAGCCAACATAGAATGCCACGGCTACTACTACGGCGAGCTGTCCGTCTCGCACCCCGAAGAGTGGAAAGCCCAGCACGTATGGCGCAACAAGAACATGGTCGAACAGAGCAAGAACCACCCCTGCGTGGTCATCTGGTCCTATGGTAACGAAGCCGGCCCCGGTGCCAACTTCGAGG
>JAZRKM010000088.1:0-5360 GCA_045646325.1 Akkermansia sp.
CCCTTCATTCCTCCCGTTCCTCCCACGCCGCAGCCGCCGGCAAGTCATGGCAGCCCTGCAGCTGAAATCAAGCCTTTCTTCCCGACCAGCCGTCCCCCGCAGCCCCTGACCGTAACCGTAGAGGCGGATTGGTACATCAAAGGCCTTGAGCTCATGCTGCAAGACCGACCTTTCGAGGCCGTGCAGGTATATCAGCAAGGGCACGAGGCCGGCTGCAATGACAGCACGGTACAACTGGCCCTCTGCTACCGCGATGGTATCGGTGCGCCCATCGATTACGAGCAGTTCACACGCCTGGCTCACGAACTGGAAAGCCGCGGATGTGCTGCCGCATACTGCCTGCTGGCCTGCGCCTATGCCGATGGGCTTGGCTGCGATGTCAACATCAACAAAGCGGACGCCTACGCCATACGCTGGGCCCGGGAATCAACCTTTCCCCTGCCCAATATGAGCGATGACTGCCGACTGCGACTGCGAGCCCTGGGGCTGATGGGCACCGGCATGGAATTCCGCTGGAACGCCCAGCTGGCAGCAAGCCACGGGCGAGTGCAGCCGCCGATTCACGCCGCTGAGGCCATGCGAGAATATCTCGACACAAACCCCGCCGATGAATATCAGCTGAAATCCACTCAGTGGCTCCGGCAGAGCAGAGAAAATGAAAAAGCCCCGGCCGAACTCATCAACGGCCTGCGAAAAGAAATGCAACAGGGCATGCCGCACGCAGCCGTGCTGCTGGGCTTGCTGCTGGCGCGTGACAACACCCCCCGGATTCAGGCTGAGGCTCAACAACTGCTCACCCAAGCAGCAAAGCAGACCGTCGACATGGACTCTCTGTGGGAGGTTTGCAAACGCTGTCAGGACAAAATTCTGGCGCCACAACTGCAAGAATCCCTGCAGCTGTGCATGCAATTCGGCCCCTCATGGCAACCGGCAGCCAACGCCCTGCCTTGCAGGCTCTACCTGCAAAAGCCCCCGTTCGCCGGCTTTATCAAAGCGTTCAACTCTGACTACGTCGACAGCATGAGTGAGGCAGATATCTCCAAACATACCCTCACCACGTTCTCCACCCCCGGCGTTAAAATTGTCAACACCGGTGACACCCCCCTGCAGTACCTCAGTCTGCGCATCATTCATCGCGGCGCTACCCAGCGGGAGTTCCACCTCGAAAACAAGATTGAAGCCGGGCAGAGCTTCGACCTCGACCTGTCAGAATATCAGCTCGACCTCACCAACGCCGTACGCCTGGAACTATGGTCACCCGACAACCGTCTGGCTCAGCTCACAGCTTCACCTCATATCTGGCGAGCCAGCATTCCGGTTACTGCGCCCCTGCACGTATATTGGGAAAAGGGGATTTTCGGGGGTATCATCCTGTGCCTGTGCAGTACGGGAGCCACCCTCACCAACGTGCAGGTACACGCCTCGGAAAACGCCAACAGCTCCCCCTGTACCTTGGTCAAAAACGCAGAACCGGTTAAAATCCGTAAACTGAGCAATGGCGATTCGCTGATACAGAGAGGGGAATACATCATCACCCTCAATGAAGCCGACCCCTTGCTCTGCACCATCTGCACCACCCGGTTTGATGCTGAAGCCGGAGCCATGAAGGTAGGCAAGATGGCAGGCAATTTCCTGCTCAGCAAAATCACCTTCTGACCCTGATGGCAGATTCTGCTGCAGACTGCCCCAAGCGCCGCAGGCTTACCACGGCAAGCCTGCTGTGTGCTGCGGTGGCGCTGTGGGGGCTGGGTTGGAGCGCGTGGCGTATTGCCACTGAAGGAGTGGGGGTGCTGGGGGTGAACAACTCCGTTCCCTGGGGCTGGGATATCGTGAACTTTGTTTTCTGGATTGGGCTGGGGCACGCCGGCACGCTGATATCAGCCGTACTGCTGGTGACCGGCAAAAGCTGGCGCAGCGAGATAGCCCGCCATGCGGAACTGTTGACACTCTGTGCCGTGTGTACGGCTGCGGTGTACCCGCTGGTGCATGTAGGGCGCGCCTGGATGCTGTGGCAGATGGCACCGCTACCCATGGCCGGCGGTGTCTGGCCGAACCTGGGGTCAGCGCTGGTGTGGGATTGCGCGGCCATCAGCAGCTACCTGCTCCTCTCCGTGGGGTTCTGGCTGATGGGCATGTGGGGTGAGCACGGCCCGACGGCCATGCGCCCGGTATGGGGGCGCTGCTGTGTGCTCATGGCTGCGCTGCTCACGCCGTTGGTGGTCACGGTTCACAGCGTGGTGGGCTGTGATTTTGCGCTCACCCAACGGTGGTTCGAGCCGATTATCCCCCCCTACTTCGTGGGCGGGGCACTGTTGTCGGGATTGGCAGCCGTGCAGCTCATTGCCCTGTGCCGCGGAGCCGGCCATCAGCTGCTGGACAAGCTCTCACAACTGACACTCGGTTTAGGCTGTGCCATGGGGCTGCTCTATGGGCTGGAGCTGCTGCGCACCCCGTCACACTGGGGGAGCGACTATGCCGCCCTGCTGGCGCTCAACGTGGGCTTGCCGGCACTTTACCTGTGGCCGCGCCTGCGCTGTAACCGGGTGGCGGTAACCATCATCAGCGCAGGGGTGCTGCTCGGCATGTGGCTGGAGCGTCTGCATATCGTTGTGGGGCGTTCGATTGTGCTGACAGGTGGCAGCTACAGTCCTACGGGGGTAGATGTCGCCATGCTGCTCGGCGGTGCCGGCCTTTTCCTCGCGCTCTACCTGGGTATATCGGCCCGCATGCCGGTTGAGAAGCTCGACCCCTACACCTGCGCCCAATCCCCCTGCCCCACACGGCCAGAGCTGTGGGCAGCAGTCGGGGCCACGAGCGGAGCCCTGCTCTGCGGGCTCTGGGCGCTGCATACCCAATGGGCCGACACCGCCGGGGCGCTCGGGGCACGCCCGCACGGCTGGGGATTCTGGTGGCCTCCGCTGCTCGTCTGCGCTCTGCTGGGGGGCGGGGCTGCTACTTTCATTCATTTTCTCTACCACTATCACCGCCGCGCATGAAGTATGTGATGTACAGTCTCGTGAGTCTCGGGCTGGCCCTTGCCCTGTGGCGCATACAGTTTGACAGCAGCGGTCAGCCGCCCCTGCTGATAACAGACACCCACTTCACGCCCTCCCCCTATGCCGAGCGAGCACACCCTGCGGGCACCGTGCCGCTCGGGGGAGAGCCCACCACGCCCTCCGCCCCGGCTGCCGAGCTCTATACCGCCCATTGCGCCCACTGCCACGGCAACAACGGCAATGGGCACAGCTATGTGAGCCACTACCCCGGCATGCCCGCTGTCGGCAATCTTCAAACAAGCGAACGCTCCGCCGAGGAACTGCGTCTTATCATCGATGACGGCCGCGGAGCCATGCCCGCCCACCGCCACCGCCTGCGCACGCCTGACCGCGCCGCTCTGACAGACTTCATCATCACCACCCTGCACCAACAACAACCATGAACCGCAAGCGACTTTTCCTCCCCCTGCTCGTCCTGTTTCTGCTGCTTATCACCATGGCCAACCAGCATGTACAGAACTCCGCAGCCCTGATGGGCAACGCCCGGGTGCTGGGCAGTATCCCCCTGTGGCAACTCTACAATGTGCTGCCGGCCGGAATCTTCGCCGCCGGGGTGAGTGCCGTCGCCCTGGGTATGGGGGCTGAGTTCTGGCGGGCCCTGCTGCCGCTCTGCGGTGCTGGCTGGACCCCGCGTGGCCCCCTCAGCCGCCTGGCCGATACCGGGCTGTGGTGCGGCTGGGTCACCCTGGCTGCCTGTATCACCGCGCTGGCCAATGTCTTCCCCTGGTCCGTCGGAGCCCCCGGAGCCTACGGCCCCGGGCTCAGTAAAACCACCTTTTTCGACATTGAGCACTACCGGCTTGTACTGCAAATCGGGGGTGGCTGCATGATATTGTGCCGCATACTGGCGCTGAAGCTACAAGAGCGCGCCGCGCTGCCCATCGCCGTGCTGGTAGCCGGCCTCGCGCTGGTGTGCGGGCAGTTCTGGTGCCGGGCTCAGCCCATCAGCTATTTCAGCATCACCCTGCTGCTGCCCTGGGCGGTACTGCTCGTGTGGCGCCCCGTGAACCTCAGCCCGCAGCAGTTCTACATGACTGTCGCGGCCATGGCCATGGCGCTATACGGCATCGGCTTTTCCTCCACCATCGGCCCCTACGTCATCGACACCGCCAACCTGCAGGATAACACCACGGCGAACACGCTGCTGCTGCTCGGGGTACTGCTGCTGAGCCTGGCTCTGCGGCCTATTGTACTGCGCAGCGCATGGATGCAACGAACCGTGGGGCTGCTACTGCTGCTCAGCAGTCTGTACCCGATATGGAACCTGGTAGCGAGCGCAGCAGCCGGGGAGCAAGCAGCTGATTTTTCGGCACTATCTGCCGGTTGTTATATGGTGGCGTTGCTGTGTCTCAGTGGGCTTGTTGCCATGAGACTGTGGGTCACCGCGCCTGAGAAATCACACGAAATCAACGAAAATTAACGCTAAACCGCATTCCGTGGTTGCAATCGCGCACAAAATAAAGTAGAATATCGCCAGTAGCTTTACCATTTTCACACATCATACTTACTATTTATGGCAGCACCTAAACTCAAAGTCAATGCACCGGCCGCGGGCGCACGCCCCAAACTGGCTGTTGCCGCCGCTCCCGCCGTCCGAGTGAAACTCAACGCCGGCTCCGCCCCTACCAAGCGCCCCGCGCTCAAGGGTGCCGACGGCAAAGCCATCGCCCCCAAACCCACGCCTGCTCCGGCGCCGGAGCCTGAGGTTACAGAGGCAGCCCCGACCGCCATTGCACCCACACCGGCACCGGCTCCCGAACCTACACCGGCCCCCGTGCCCACGCCCGCTCCCGTGGTAGAGGAAACCCCGACCGTTATCGTTGAGCCTACCCCCGAACCCGAGCCGACCCCTGAACCGGAACCCGAGCCGGAACCCGAGCCGGAACCCGAAGCCGCGCCCGAGGAAGAACCCGGTGAGCAAACTACTGTGATCAACATTATGTATGACCTGACCCTGGAGAAGGTAGACAAGTATGTGCGTATGTTCGGTCTGTGCCCCTGTCCCCGCTGGCAGGCCGACGTCCTGGCCACAGCGTTGAACACCTTGCCTCCGAAGTACCTCGTCATCAAGCCTTCAGAGCTGACCCTGCGCGGCGATCTTTATGCCGCTAAATACAGCAGCGATATTACCGCCCAGATCATCCGCGCATGTAAGATCGTTATGGATGATCCCAGACACTGATAAACAAGAAAACTGCCTGAGGGCCGATGGCCTCAGGCAGTTTTTTCATTATGAGTTTTGGTTGGGAGATATGCTGGTAAGCTGCTCCCACAAAACATTGACGTTTTCCACACAGATGAAAT
>JAZRKM010000089.1:0-39001 GCA_045646325.1 Akkermansia sp.
CTACACTTTTGATGTTAGCAAGATATATGTACAAGAAGGCGGTTCTTTAAGTTTTACACTTACAGGTAGCGAAGTAGGAGGACAGCGTACCCCTCTCAATGGCATTAAAGTATCGTATACTATTCCTGAGCCGACCACAGCCACACTTTCCCTCCTTGCACTGGCTGGTCTGGCTGCACGCCGCCGCCGCAAGTAAGGAACAACTACAAGTTCAAGTGGGGTAACCAAGCCCTGCATCGCGCGACCGACCTTGGTTTCATCGCCAAGGTCGGTTTCTTTGATTTTCATTTTTGAGTTTTGCGATTACCTCCCGGGTATAGCAAACAAAAATCCCGCACAACAGACGCGGTGTTGTGCGGGTAATATGCTGGAGGCGAGGGGAGTCGAACCCCTGTCCTGGACACTGTTGACGCAAGCATCTCCATGTTCAGATGCAGATTGCTGCTCTCACCGGTGGTCCGCTCTGCATCGGCCTTCCACCAAGCCAGGAACCTGTGGATGTCATGCCGGTGCGCGGTTCCCCCGCACGGCACCTGCCTACTGAGCTGAGATTCGCGACCTTAGTAGGCGTCAGGCGTTGAATCGGGCGCGTATGTTACGCAGCCATTGCGTATTCGTTCTTGGAATAGGCATTTAATGTTTTGAGCGGCTTTTAAGGAGGCCAGCCGTTCAACCTCCACATGCAGCCGGCGCCTCGAATGTTCAGTCGAAACCGGGACGCCCCCATGCCAGGCACAGCGCGATAACCATACCACTGAAAACTTTGAGTCAAAAAAAGCCGGTTACGTTCAAAACGACCGGCATTTTTTTGAGCCCGAAGGCTTTCTGTTAAGGAAGCACGCCCGCAGGGATTCGAACCCCAAACCTTCTGATCCGTAGTCAGATGCTCTATCCAATTGAGCTACGGGCGCTTTGCCTTGTTTGGTTACCGCTGTTGCGGTGCGCATATTATAGCAAACCTCGAACAAATGTCAACAACAATTTTTATTTTTTTGCTAAAAAAATGCAAAAAAGCCCATTTTACCCGAAAAATCAGCCCAAACGGTGCTCAAAATCGGCATAATCGAGCGCGCAGGCGGTAGAAATATGCCCATCGGCATGCAACAACTGCACAGCGGGGTGGGGCACACCGTTGAAGTGGGTGGTCTTCACGATGGTGTAGTGGGTCATGTCATCGAACACGATTTCATCCCCCGGCTGCAGGGGAGCCGCGAACGAGTAATCGCCAATCACATCGCCGGCCAGGCAGGTGGGAGCCCCCAGGCGATAGGTGTAGGGCAGCTCACCGGGCTGCCCGGCTGGGGCGTAGCTCTCACCGGGGAGCTGCACCGCCGGGGTGCCGGGTGACGGTTCTGCTGCAGCAGGCCGTACAGCGAACACATCGGGCCGGTAGGGCATTTCAAGCACATCGGGCATGTGGGCGCTGGCGCTCACATCGAGTATGGCGTGGTGGTAGCCCAGGGAATGGAACACATCGAGCACGCGCGCGCGCAGCACGCCGGTGTGCACGCACCAGGCCTCCCCCGGCTCGAGGTACACCTCCACATGATAGGCCGTGCGGATTTCACGCAGCAGGTTCACGAGGGCGGCACGGTCATAGTCCGGCTTAGTAATCCAGTGACCGCCGCCGAGGTTCAGGTAGCGAATCTGCGGGCTTGCCAGCAGGGTACCGAAGTCTTTTTCAAAGGCACGGAAGGTGTCTATCAGCTCTTGCGCTCCCTGCTCGCAGAGGGTATGAAAATGCAGGCCCGTTATACCGCTGAGGTCAGCGCCGGCGAGTTCCGCAGCCGGTATACCCAGGCGGGAACCGGGCACGCAGGAGTCATAAAGGGCTGTGTGGCCGGTGGAATAACAGGGGTTGACCCGCAGGCCGAGCTGCACCTGCCCGCTCTGCACCCGAGGGTGGTTCAGGCAGAGCTCGCGGTAGCGCTGCCACTGCGGCAGGCTGTTGAAGTCGATGTGGTGGGCAAAATCCAGCAGCTCAGCCAGCTCTGCCGGGCGATACGCCGGTGAATACACGGCAACATGCCCACCCATGTGGCGCGCGGCCAGGCGCCCCTCATACAGGCCCGATGCACAGCACCCCGCGGCGTGCGGTCGCAGGGTGGCAAAAGCAGCCGTCGTGGCAAAAGCCTTCAGCGCCAGCAGCATGTGGGCCCCACTCTCCTGCGCAATACCGGAAAGAATGCGGGCATTGCGCTCAAGTGCCGGGAGTGATATGAGAAACGACGCCATGGCAGCGAAGAATCAGGGCTGGGGGGCAGGCTGTTGTTCCAGCGGCGCCTGCTCCTGCTGAGGTGCCGGCTGCTGCTGTGCATTCTCGGGATTAAGTTTCTTGCTGAGCGCCTGCACATTGGGCACCAGTTTACTGAAAGCCTGCTCCACCTTGAAACGCATAGCCTGATCATTCGTGGCGCTGTACAGGGCACGGCACATTTCAGCAGCGCGAGCCCAGTGGCGCAGCACTTCACTCTCATTGCCGCAGCGGCTCTCAAGGTTACCCATGGCAACCAGCAGGCGAATATACTGCATGTGCATTTCAGGGGTCATGCGGCGGATTTCCTCTGCAAGAGCAATACCGGTTTTGAGCGTCTCGCGTGCCTCCTCGGGGTCATCTGCCAGCATCTGGCACTCACCCAGGCAACGGTACGATGAAAATACAGCCGTTGCCGCCTGCGACACCCCCGCCGGCACCTCACCCTTCTCAGGAATAACCGGCCCCTCAGACGGCACGACCGTGGTGTAAAGCTCATTGTCGAGCGCAAGCCCGTCGGTGTAAAGCTTAATAGCCTCGTCCATATTCCCGCTGCTCATCATACAGAAAGCCTTGCCATTGAGTATGGAGCTAAGCTGGCGCTTGTTTTCGGTGCGGTCGCGCAGCTCCTGCGGCATGGCTTCGTACGCCGCAGCGGCTTCATCATAGAAAGCACAAGCGCGAGTCCAGGCCGTCAGCTCACGCGTGGTGTCAGCCAGGCGCAGCGCCAGGCGTACCCGCTCAGGGGTGCCGGTCGTGGCTTCCTTGCTTTGCTCGTAGTACTTCTCGAGCAGCTCAAGCATGTTGCGCACGGCGGCATTCAGCTCCGGATGACGGGCATTTTCGGAGGCACAGCGCCCCAAATCATAGATGAGGGCTTCCAGCAGCGCGGCTCGGGCATCTTCTGCCGGGGCCTGAGCAGGTGCTGCCGATTCATCAGCAGGCTTTACCGTTTGCGCCCCTGCTGCCGGTTTCGTTTCATCGGGCGCTTTTTCCTCGCACGAGTTTAACCCCACCATCGCCGCAACCCCGGCGACTACCGCCGCTACACGGCGGGCAGAAATCTGTATACCCTTCATCTTCATATCGGTCACTATTCTGTACTGAGAATCGCCCATTCGTCAAGCCATTTTTGAGTTTGCACCCGAAATCGCCCCCGTTTTCACCTTCTTTTCACCTATTTGGTCATAAAAATGACAAAAAAAAGCACTTTCCGCAAGATTTTGCTTGTCTTTTCCCTCCATTATTGGCTAGAATGAGGAACACCGAAACGACATGAAACATCTTTCCCTCTTCAAGAACCTCGCTCTGGCCTGCTGCACCGTGGCCACACTCGTTGCCGTGAGCTCCTGCGCCGGCCCCGCCCCCATAGATGCCGCCAACAAGCTGCGCTCCGGTGGTACCGCCACCGTGTACAGCTACGACGACACAGCCTCCCCCATCAACCGCGATGTGTACCCGGCAGGTCCCCTGCCCGCCCGTGCCGAGCGTGCCCTTTACGGCTGGCTGCGTGATTCCACTCCCCACGAATTCTCCTACGCATACCCCCAGTATTACCTCTCCATCGTCAACCCCGGCAAGAAGGAAATCGTGTGGGGTATCTGCTCCGACGGCCACGGCAACATGGTCGGCGTGCTTATCCCCAAGAACGGCCGCCCCGCGTGGGATGCCCCCTTCACCAGCGAGCACACCATGTATGTGTGTGAGTCCCCTCAGCGCAAGGCCTTGGGCGACGCTATCATGGAGTCCCTGGCAGATGCCGGCTATGACAAGTTCCGCATTGACACCCGCAAGGCTTCCGGCCTGACTCAGAAGCGCTACCTCATCTCCAAGCCGCTCTCCGAGTCCGACCAGAAGAAGTACGACGAGCTCATCAAGAAGTCTCGCGAACAGGCAGCCGCCGCCAAGGAAGCCGCTGCCGCCGCTGCCGAGGCTGCTGAAACTGCCGAAGCCGAGAGCGCTGAGAGCACCGACCTGCTCGAAGATTCCGGCGACGAGGACGATCTGGACCTCGACCTTGAGTAAAGAGCCAGCGCCTTCCGTAGCGCTAAACCCACTTCCGAAAGCCCGCAGCTTGCTGCGGGCTTTTTGTGTTACGCCGGTTCTTTCTCGCAACTCACTACCGCCCCTTCTGAAGTGTGGCAAGACATAAGCGCAAACCTTCATCAATCCGGCCATATATTGTTTGTCGTTTACAATATGCCGCATTGCCCCGTGGTACCAACCCGGCACAAAAAAAGTCCGTTCAAGGAATCAAACCTTAAACGGACTTAAAAAGACGTAGTTTTTATAGTCTCGCCTGGAATCGAACCAAGTCCAAGAGAACCAAAACCTCTTGTGCTACCGTTACACCACGAGACCACGCCTGGAAGTCAACCTGCAAGCAGGTTGCGCGGAGTTTTTACCACAAGTAGCCGTTTCATGCAAGCCTAAAATCAAAAAATAGTGCTTGAAATGGCATAAATGTGCCAAAAATACAGAAAAATAGGTCAGGAGACACAAAAAATACTTGCATTTTGATAAATTGTTGCTATTTTTAAACATATCAACTTTACTATTCAATCAAGAAACAACTCCAAATAACCGCAACTGACAAAATAGAAGCAACGCCATGAAATTGAAGGATATATCAATCGCAATACTGGCATGCGCGGGGGTGCTGTGCACGTCGTGCGTGACGCCGGTAGACGGGTACGGGTCATTCACGTACGGCACGAATGGCTACGGAGCCAGCGTAGGGGTGGCCTGGACAAACGCCAGCTACGATGCCGACGGATTCCCTATTTACGGTTACTCATACGGTCGCCCCGTATACGGTTATACGGCCACCGGTGCCGCTGTTTTCAGCATAGCAGCTCTGACGGCACTGTGCTTTGTGCCTGACTGGGGTCCTGCCCCCTGGTACCACGGGCACTGGCATTACCCGCACCATATTCACCGTGTAGCCCGGCCGCCGCACCACCCCCACGGGCACCACCCGACAGTGCGCCCGCACGGTGGTATGAACGCCCCCATACACCACCACGGCAATTCTCACCGCGGGCATAGCAATCACCAGCGCCCCAACGTCGGGCACCAGCGACCGAACGACAATCACCATCGCCCCAACGTCGGGCACCAGCGACCGAGCGCTAACCACCAGCGCCCCAACGTCGGGCACCAGCGACCGGGCGCTAACCACCAGCGCCCCAGCGTCGGGCAGCGGCCCAGCGCCGGCCACCAGCGCCCCAACGTCGGGCAGCGACCGAGCGCCGGCCACCAGCGCCCCAGCGTCGGGCAGCGGCCGAGCGCCGGCCACCAGCGCCCCAGCGTCGGGCAGCGGCCGAGCGCCGGCGTCCAGCGCCCCAACATCGGGCAGCGGCCGAGCGCCGTCCAGCGCCCCAGCATTGGGCAGCGGCCGAGCGCCAGCCACCAGCGCCCCAGCACGGGCAATCGCTCCAGCGTCTCACGCGGCAGCAGCAGCTCTCGTCGCATCGGCGGGCACAGCAGGCGGCGCTGATTTCCGGCTATGGCTCCTCATCATCCCCCCCGGCAGTTCAGCTGCCGGGGGGCATCTGTATCGAGGGATGTCACACAGCCCCTCCCCCACCGGAAGAGGCGCGTTGTTTTGCAATTTGCCGGGGGATGTCGCACTTACCCCTTGCCAGCCCGCAGGGGTTTCTGGTAGAATCCGCGGACTCACCACATGATATGCTGAAGGGAATCATATTCGACATGGATGGCACACTGGGCGACACACTGCAACTGTGTATCGAGTCCTACCGTGCGGCAACAGCAGAGCTGACGGGGCGAAAACCGAGTGCAGAAGAGGTCGTAAGCTACTTCGGCCTGAGTGACCGCGGTGTACTGGGCGGCCTGCTGGGCATGAACCCTGATTCCCCGGAGCTGCCCATCGGTACCTTTGTGCGAATATATTGTGAGCTGCACGATGAGCTCGCCCCGGCTCCCTTCCCCGGCGCGGCGGAACTGCTGCGAAACCTGAAAGCCCGCGGGCTGAAGCTTGCTCTGCTCACCGGCAAAGAACACCACACGGGTGAGCCCACGCTGGCAAAGTTCGGCATGGAGGGCGTGTTCGACCTGCACCTGTATGGTGACCCTTTTTACAACTGCAAGGCTGACAATCTGAAGCGCGCCATGGCCGCATGGCAGCTCGGCCCGCAGGAAATCATCTACGTGGGAGATGCCCCCAGCGACATCTCCCTGTGCCACAGCGTAGGCGTGCCTATCATCAATGCCGCCTGGGGCAGCAACAGTGCTGCCGAAAGCGCTGCCTGCACTGCCCTGAACCCCGAGTTCCGATTGGCTGATTTCGCCGAGCTGGAACCTCTACTCACTAAACTGACATCATGAACAAACACGCACTGATGGCCGGGCTGATGCTCGGCTGCGCCACACTGGTGACCGCCGCGCCCGATATCTTCCCCAAACCCCAGCAGGTCAACCTGCGGGAAAGCTACACCCAAATCACCCGGGTACAGATTGAGAAACGTAGCCCCGACAGCAAGGGCGGCATGTGGGAGCGCCTGCCCGCCGACAATGTGGGTGCATACGCTATCGAAATTACCGATGGCACATTGACCGTATGGGCCAACAGCGAGGAGGCTCTCTTCTACGCCAAGCAGACCCTCAGCCAGATGCTGCGCGGCGTGGCCGGTGCAGACAATGCTCACCGAGACCCCTTCCCCGGGCTGACGATTGCAGACGTTGCCACCCGTGGTGACCTGCCCCAAGGCACCGTGCTCGACTGGCCCGACCTGCCCTTCCGCGGCACCGTAGAGGGCTACTACGGCGCCCCCTGGAGCTATGCCGCCCGCAAGGCTCAGTTCGACTTCTACGGGCGCAACAAGATGAACACCTACATCTACGCCCCCAAGGATGACCCCTACCACCACGGCCTGGGCTGCTACGAACCCTACCCCGCCGAAAAAGCCGAGGAAATTCGCCAACTCGTGCAGCATGCCCGCCGCAACCACGTGCGCTTCGTGTGGGCTATTCACCCGGCCAATACCGTCAAATGGCATGAAAACGGCGGCAAACCCCAGCTGGATGGGCTCTGCCACAAGCTGAAGCTCATGTATGACTTAGGTGTGAGGGATTTCGGCGTACTGGTGGACGATTCCAGCGGCGAAATCGGCAAAGCCGAGCGCCAGGTTCAGCTCTGCAACTACATTCTGGAGAACTTCATCCGCAAACATGCGGACGTGAACCAGACCCTCATCATGTGCCCCACCGGCTACAACAAGGCCTGGACCAACGAACAGTTCCTGCAAACCCTCGGCAACGGCCTCGACCGCTCCATCCCTGTCATGTGGACAGGCGACACCGTTGTGAATGACATCACCCTGAGCGGCCAGAAGTGGGTGAACAAGCACGTCAAGCGCCCGACCTTCATCTGGTGGAACTGGCCTTGCAATGACTTCAAACGCAGCCGTATTTCGATGGGCCGCACCTACGGTCTGGAAACAGCCACCGAAATGAAGAACGAAATGAGCGGCTTTGTCGCCAACCCCATGGAACATGCCGAGGCCAGCAAAATCGGCTTGTTCGGCGTGGCAGACTACACCTGGAACATCACCGGCTTTGAGTCCGACAAATCCTGGCGCGCCGGCATTGCCCGCCTGTACCCCGACTGCACGAAGGCCATGCAGTGTTTCTGCGACCACAACTCCTACCTGCTGCCCAATACGCACAAGTACCTGCGTGAGGAGTCCGTGCAATTCGCCCCAATATCCGCCACCTACAGAAAATCGCTGCACGACAACGCGCCGAACACGGTCGCAGCTGCCACCCTCCAAAATGAGTTCAAGCGCATGGAGCACGCCGGCATCACCCTGCTGAATGCCCCCGGCACAGCTGAACTCCGCAGCGATATCGAGCCGTGGATTACCCAGTTTATCCTCACCGGGCATGCCGGCACGGCGGCCATGCAGGCGATACAGGCCACGGACAAGACATCGCGCATGCAGTACTTCTTCCGCGCGGTGAAAACCCACGCAGATATGGAAAATACCCTGCGCGATGAGTGGACCCCCAACGGCACTATTTACCTGAAAGACACCGAGGTGGCCATGTACCACATGACCCCCGCCATCATGTCGACCCTGCGCTACATGAACCCCGCCGTCCTGGCAGAAATCGTAGGTTATCACCATACACGCACCATCTTCACCATCAACGGTACGGAGCACCCCATGCCCGGCACCCCCGCCGATGGCAAAAAGAAAACTCACCAACAGCAGGCAGGTGACTGCTACTGCCTGAACTTCGGCAGGCCCACCGATATTCGCAACATTGTACTGCGCACCAACCGGCACGCGCCCATGGTGCAAGGTCTGTTCGAATTCTCCACCGACGGCAATAACTGGGAACCCATCGGCTCCGCTATCGGCGGCAATACCTTGGTGAAAGACACCTCCGACGCCCCCGTACTGGCCACGATGCTGCGTTTCCGCGTGCTTGAGCCGCAGAGCGCGCCCACGGCCATCAACGAGTTCAGCGTCAACCGCACTCTCCCGCCCTTCACGGCTCACAAAATGGCCAAAGCTCCCACGTTCTCAGCCTATCAGGACGAAAACCATGTAGGAATCAACCGAATCATGGAGGTATTCACCATGATTCCCGGTGAATACATAGAGCTGAAGGTCCCGTCCACCCTCACTCCGAAAAACATGCTGCTCAACCTGGCCAACACCGAACTGAGCAAGTGGGCAGAAATCACCCTCACCCACAGTGACGGCACACAGACTCAAGTGACAGGAGAGAGCGAAAACGAATGGCTCGTATTCGACAAAAAACACCTGCCCACCAAACCCATCACCGCCGTGCGCCTGACCCACAAGGGCAATACTGCACAGGAGGTCAAGCTCACCTACTTCCGCCTGGGGCTGCCCGCCGAACAGGCAGAGGTGAACCCGGCACTGCTCACCGATGGCGACCTGACCACGTTCTACAGCAATGGCAAGGGGGACATGCAGCTCAATATGACTCTCTCGCCCAATACGAAGAAAATCATCGTAGTCGGTACCGCAGCCTGCACGCTTAACGGAGCTCAACCCACAGCTACCACGGAGTTCACGCAAGAATTCGCTGTCCCGACAGACAGCAACCGCGTGAAGCTGGAAGCACCTCAGCAGACCGGCAAATACACCTTCGAGGTCATCTTCGTACACAATAACAACTGATATCCACCATGTTGCGCCCCCTTTACCTGACCACCCTCCTGCTGCTGTCGGCAGCCTGCACCCACAAGGTGCAGGCTCCGGCCGAGCAGCCGCCGCTCATGGCCGGCGAGGCTCGTTTTACCCCCATGACCTCCGCTCAGCAAGCGGAGCTCCGGCAGATTCTCGCCCCCTTCCTGCAGACAGGGGCTACCGTTGAGCTTTGGTACAGCGCCAACACTGAAAAAGACAACGGTTCTTTCGCATGGTGTATCTCCCCCGCCCTCTCAGAAGCCGAGTGGGTCAACCTGGGAACGATGCCCCGCGCAGAGCTTGAAAAGCTGGCAGATGAAACCACCGCGGTTGAATACGGTGAGACTCTCGACTACTGGCTTCGATTTGAGCTGCGCTGCGGTGACAAACGCCTGCCCCTCTCCGTCTGCCCGTCAGAAGAGTTCGGCGTCAACCTCGGCGGTTGTTCCACCTCCGTGCGCTCGCGCTCTTTCCACCGCGCCGTCTGGCAGCTCATGGACCGCCGCTACAACATTCAGAAACGCTTCGACAAAATCGTGCTCGAATAAAAGGCGCCGGCTCGGGTTGTTCTCGAATCTGCCATTCATCATCAAAAAAAAGGCCGCGGTTCCGAAAGGAACCGCGGCCGCAAAGTTTAGGCTGTCAAGCTGAGCTTAGCAGCAGGGCTTAGCCAGCACCTTGCGCAGGCGGGCGAAGCGGGGCAGAGCCTGAACGGTCTTCATGCCGGTCTCGCCCTGAATGAGGGGCAGAGCATAGTCGATGAAGGCGCGCTCGATGCCGTTACCGGCGGCGTTGATCCACTCGCGGGGAACCTTGCGCTCGAAGTTAGCCACGCTCTCAAGGGGCAGCAGCTTGGTGTTGCACACGTACTGACCGTAGAGGTCGTTGCGCTCGAAGGCAACCATCTTGTCGGTGTCGCCGTTCACGGCAGCCTGCACGGCGGTCTTGCCGGCGAGGTAGGCCTCCTGAGCGTCGGTGGTGGAAGCCAGGTGAGAGGCGCAGCGCTGCAGCAGGGAGGGCTCGATGGCACGCACCTTGGCAGAGGGAACGCGCTCGCGCACCACCTCAGCCAGCTTGTTGGCCAGACCGCCCAGCTGAGCGTGACCGAAGCCGTCGTTGCTGTTGGTCTTAGCCTGGGAGATGAACTGACCGTATGCGTCGTGAATACCCTCGGAAACCACTACCAGGCACTTGCCGGTGGCGTTGTAGCGCTTCTCAACGTCGTCGAGGAAGGTGTTCATGTCGAAGTCAACCTCGGGGAGGTAGATGAGGTCGGGACCTGCACCGGCGTAGGTAGCCAGAGCGCTGGCGGCAGTCAGCCAGCCGGCGTGGCGGCCCATCACCTCGATGATGGTGATCATGCCGGTGTCATAGCAAGAGGCATCGTGCTGCACCTCCATGCAGGAAGTGGCGATGTACTTGGCGGCGGAGGCGAAACCGGGGCAGTGGTCAGTGCCGAAGAGGTCGTTGTCGATGGTCTTGGGAATACCCATCACGCGGCACTCGTAACCGGACTTCTGCATGAACTTGGAAATCTTGTTGCAGGTGTCCATGGAGTCGTTACCACCGTTGTAGAAGAAGTAGCGAACGTCGAACTTCTTGAAGGTATCGAGAATCTTCTCGTAGTCGGTGGGATCCACATCGGGGTCCTTCATCTTGTAGCGGCAGGTACCGAGGGCGGAAGAGGGAGTGAACTTGAGCAGCTCAAGCTCAGCGGGATCCTCCATACCCATGTCGTAAAGCTGTTCGTTGAGCACGCCCGTAATACCGTGGGCGGCACCCAGAACGCGGGTGATCTGGGGGGAATTGAGGGCCGTCTGCACGGCGCCGAGTACGCTGGCGTTAATCACAGCGGTGGGGCCGCCGGACTGGCCGATGATGCATGCACCTTTGAGTTCTTTCATAACTGAATGACGTGATGTACGGATTAATCATACCCGCCGCCGATAATACTAAGCCGACTACGGGGGTGGCAGATTCTACACAATTTTTCGCATTCTGGCAAGCAAAATATCAGACATCAGCCCAATATTTATCATTTTTTTACAGTTTAATGGCAATAAACACTTGCATTATGACACAATCCGTGATAGACTGTGCGCATGAAGAGCTCCTACATACTCGCTGCAGGCGGCGCTCTCCTTCTTTCCGCCTGCGCTCCGATGCAGTTCCCGGGCCTTACCCCGGCACCCGCTACCAAGCCGCAGACTCAGGCTGCCAATCCGTACATGCAGCCCGCCGGCTATGCACAACCGGCCGCACCTCAGACCTACGTGCCCCAGCAGCCTGCCCAGCCCGTCTATGCTACCGATCCCATGACCGGTCAGCCTGTGCTCGTTCAGCAGCCCACTGTGGCTCCGCAGCCCGTCTACACCACGGACCCCATGACCGGCCAGCCCGTGCTCGTTCAGCAGCCCACCGTGGCTCCGCAGCCTGTCTACACTACTGACCCCATGACCGGTCAGCCGGTACTGGTGCAGCAGCCGACCGTGCAGCCCTACCCCACCCCGACCCAGACTCAGCCGGGCATGGCTACCATTAACGGTGTGGGCAGCGACCCCGCCGCCACGGCAGCTCCCGCTGCTCCGCAAGGCCCTGCCCAGCCGCAGCCCGTAGCCGGCAGCACCGCCAACTATGCCGTGCAGATGATTAACGGCACAACAGGCCGTCTGTTTGTGGAGGTATTCGACGATTCTGACAACGTGTTCCCCGTGGGCTATATGTTCGCCGGTGCCAACCTGAGCACTCCGCCTTCAGAGGCTCGCCCCATTCAGGGTCAGCTGACGGTGGTGATTCGTGACCCCGACAAGCCCGATGCCCCCGAGCTGCGCCGCTACAAGGTGACTCCCCCGGCCAACTATGCCAATAAGACTATCGGCATTACCATTCTGCCCGGCGGTCGTTACCGCGCCAGTCTCGATGGCGAGGTGTACTACGCCTCCCCGGACCCCAAGGCTGATAGCCCCGAGGCTGCGCCCGCAGCTTCCCCGACCCCTGCTGCTCCGGCCGCCCCTGCGGTTCCGGCTGCTCCCGCTGTGCCTGAAGCTCCTTCCACAGCCCCGGCTAATATTCTGTAACAAGCGCGCAACCTGTTAGCTACCAAAGCGTAACAGGTTGTCAGTCGCCGCGAAGCCCCGTTTCTGTATTGCAGGAACGGGGCTTCGGCTGTATAAGGTGTGTATGTGCAAACCTTTTCGAGATTACCTCAGCCTACTGAGAGATTATACCCGTGAAATCGTGACCTTCGGCGGTTTCTGCCTGATGTGCTTCGTATACAGCGATTTCAGACAACTCGCCTGTGAACAGTCCACCACTGCCGCCCACACCGTCGATGTGCTGCGCAGTATGGACTCCCGACTGGAACGAATCGAACACTCCACCGTCATCACTACCGGCCATGAAAAATGATATCGCCCGTATTCAGAAACACATCGGCGTGACGCCCGACGGCATCGTGGGTCCCCGCACGGTGCATGCCCTCAAACTTGCCCTCGGGCTCCCCACAGCCACCACCCCCACATGGCCCACCCAAGCCGAAGTACGGAGCGGCAAAAGCATATTCGGCCCACCCGGTTGTGAAAGCGAGCTTACCGCGCTGGTGCCGCCCTACACCCTCTACTTCGAAGGCGAGCCGGTACGTACCATACGCGTGCATAAGCTGATAGCCACGCATGTGCAGGCAGCCCTGCGCGAAGTACTTGAGCACTATGGAGCAGCCGAAATTCGCCGCTTGGGGCTCGATATTTACGGCGGTTCATACAACTACCGCAGCAGCACGGGCAGCAGTGCTCTCTCCATGCACGCCTGGGGAATCGCGCTGGACTTCTCCCCCGTGGCCAACTCATACGGCACCCGCGCCCCGCGCGCCACTCTCAGCCACCCGGACTGCGAGCGCTGGTGGCAGATATGGGAAAGCCACGGAGCAACCTCCCTTGGCCGCACCCGCAATTACGACTGGATGCACCTGCAGTTCGCCGGTCTGTGAGCCACCCACCTCAACACAGGCGATAGGTTGAAATTCGGCCTGCCGACAGCTCGGCCCATTTCAATCTATCGCCTGAACCTGCTTCTGCCGCTCGGCATTTGCCTTTTCAATTTCCTGCCAGGCTTCGTGCAACCCATAGCCACACAGCAAGGCCAGCACCACATGCAGTACCGGAACCAGCAACGTAGCCAGAAGAGCCCGCCACAGGCAGAAGCGCAACAAACCGCGGCTCAACCAGAAGGGCAACAGCAAATGCACACCCCATATCACGCAGAACACCACCTTCACCCATTGTGGAGTGGGCCCTTCTGCCGTAGCCTCGCCCAGCAACAATAAACAGAGCCCCACCAGCACAAAAGAGGCTACCGCAAACACACCCGGTGCCAGAATACGCCGCCACCAGGCCACCCCGGCCCCAATCCCCGACAGCATGAACGCCACAGCCGCCAGCAGCGAATTCACCAGCGGTATCCCGAATAAAACCGCTGCCATTACCCCCAGAAAGGCTGCTAACAAACCGGCCGGATCATGTGCAAGTACGATGTTCATACCACCAGTATAACATACTGAAATAAAATGGCAACAATTTATCTGAACAAAGGCTGAACATTTAACATCAAAACAGATATGAAGCTACGGATTTTGCCTGAAGTCAGCGCACGCGAAAAAGCCACGGCGGCCCTGTTGATGTACGGCGGGGCGGTATGTGCCGGCTTCGGCTACCTGATGCTCGTGATTGCTACAGGAGGCGAGCGGGGCTACCATGTTGCCGCCTTGCTGGGTACAGTGGCAAGTGTAGCCGGTAATGGGCTGCTGGCCCTGGGGCAATACGCCAAACGGGTGAATGACTACCGAATGAACCCACAGGCGCCCCTCCCCCGCCGGTGGAAGCGCTGGCTTGCGCTGCAGGCTGTGGCTGTACTGGCCATGGGATTTTTCATCTTGCTGCAGCTGGCGCTCCATTTTCTGCTGACTCTCGGGAACTGAACCACCCCCATCAAAAAAAGCCCCGCCCGGCGGCTGATAGGTCATCAGCAAGCGCCGGGCGGGCTTTTTCTTATCTGCCCCGGGGCTCATTGCCCGGGAGGTTCAAATCAATTCGTAGCGTGGTACTCCTGCAGGGTACGTACACCGGCCACCTTGTTCTTGTTGTGCAGGATGGCGGCGGCGCAGGCACGAGCGGAGGAGAGGTCGGTGGCATAAGACACCTTAGTGTTCACCGTAGCGGCACGGATAGCCACTTCATCCTCACGAGCATCATGCGAGCCGGGGGTGTTGATTACGAATGCGATATCGCCGTTCTTAATGCGGTCAACGATGTTCGGGCGGCGACCTTCAAGCACCTTGTAGGCGCGCTCACACTCGATACCGTGCTGAAGCAGGTGAATCATCGTGCCCTTGGTGGCGCAGATGTCGAACCCGGCCGCCGCAATGTTGCGGGCGATGTCGAGCACAGTATCTTTGTCGCGATCGTGCACGGAGATGAACACCAGCCCCTTCTCAGGCAGTGGGTTGAAGGCCGAAATCTGGCTCTTCATATAGGCCAGCTCGGGGTCGGTGTCGATACCCATCACCTCGCCGGTGGAGTGCATCTCAGGCCCGAGCACCACGTCAATACCGGGGAAGCGGTTCCAGGGGAACACGGCCTCCTTCACGGTGTAGTAGGGCGGCACGACCTCCTTGGTGAAGCCCAGCTCCGTGAGCTTCATACCGCTCATGACCTTGGCAGCCAGCTTAGCCAGCGGCACACCGATGGACTTCGACACGAAGGGCACCGTACGCGAGGCGCGCGGGTTCACCTCAATCACATAGAGCTGTTCATCCTTAATGGCGAACTGGCAATTCATGAGACCCTTCACGTTGAGCTTGGCAGCGAGTTCCTTAGCGGCGCGCATCATTTCAGCGTGCATCTTGTCGCTGACCTTGTTCGGGGGAATCATGCAGGCGGAGTCACCGGAGTGAATACCGGCCGGCTCAACGTGCTGCATAATAGCACCCACCACGCTCATCTCGCCGTCGGCAATGACATCCACGTCGATTTCGAGGGCATTCTGCAGGAATCGGTCGACAAGCACCGGACGCTCGGGGGAGGCATCCACAGCCTCGCGCATGTAAGTGCGCAGCTCCTGCTCATCGTACACAATCATCATGGCGCGACCACCCAGCACGAACGAGGGACGCACCAGCACGGGGAACCCAATACGCTGGGCCACGGCCACGGCTTCCTCCTCATTGGTAGCGGTACCGGCCTCGGCCTGACGCAGGCCGATTTCATCGAGAAGCGCGGAGAAATACTTGCGGTCCTCAGCCAACTCAATGCTGCGGGGGCTGGTGCCGATGATGGGCACACCGCGCTCTGCCAGAGCGGCAGCGAGGTTCAGCGGGGTCTGGCCGCCGAACTGCACGATAACGCCTTCGGGTTTCTCCACATCGCAGATGTTGAGCACATCTTCGAGGGTCAGGGGTTCAAAGTAGAGCTTGTCAGAAGTATCGTAGTCGGTGGAAACCGTCTCGGGGTTCGAGTTGACCATGATGGTCTCGTAACCCAGCTCTTTCAGAGCGAACGAAGCGTGCACGCAGCAGTAGTCGAACTCGATACCCTGGCCAATGCGGTTCGGGCCACCGCCGAGAATCATAATCTTCTTGCGGTCGGAAATGCGGGCCTCTTGCTCATCACCGTAGGTGGAGTAGTAGTAGGGGTTCACGGCCTCGAACTCGGAGGCGCAGGTATCCACCAGCCTGTAGGTGGGCAGTATACCGGCGGCCTTGCGCTCGGCGCGGATGTCATCCTCGGAGCAACCGCGGGCATAAGCAATCTGGCGGTCGGAGAAACCGAGCTTCTTAGCCTCGCGCAGGTCGAGAGTCTTCAGCTGCATACCGGCCTCTGCCAGCTGCTGCAGCTGGTCGATGAACCAGGGGTCAATCTGGGTGAGGTCCACAATTTCCTCAGCTGTGAAACCGTTGACAAAGGCAGTCTGAATCCAGAAAATACGGTCGGCATTCGGCACGGAAAGCTTGGCAGCGATGGCCTGACGGCTGGGATTGACGGGGTCTTTCGCATCGAACCCGAAGCCCCAGCGCCCTGTTTCGAGCGAGCGCAGAGCCTTCTGCAGGGACTCTTTGAATGTAGCGCCGATGCTCATCACCTCGCCCACGCTCTTCATGGCAGTGGTCAGGCGTTCATCAGCCTTCTTGAACTTCTCGAAGGTGAAGCGGGGCACCTTGCACACCACATAGTCAATGGTGGGCTCGAAGGAGGCCGGGGAAGTCTGTGTGAGGTCGTTCTTCAGCTCATCGAGCGTGTAACCCACAGCCAGTTTGGCGGAAACCTTGGCGATGGGGAAACCCGTAGCCTTCGAGGCCAGAGCGGAGGAGCGGCTCACGCGGGGGTTCATCTCAATCACCACCTGGCGCCCGGTGCGGGGGCAGACGGCGAACTGAATGTTACTGCCACCGCTCTTCACACCGATTTCGCGGATGATAGCGAAGGAGGCCTCTTTCAGAATGGCATATTCGCGGGCAGTAAGGGTCATGGCCGGAGCCACGGTGATGGAGTCGCCCGTGTGCACACCCATGGGGTCAAGGTTCTCAATGGAGCAGATGGTGATGCAGTTGTCGGCGCTGTCGCGCATAACCTCCATCTCAATCTCCTTCCAGCCGAGCAGAGACTCCTCAATCAGCACTTCGTGCACGGGGGAAAGGTCGAGCCCGCGCTGCACAATCTCCTCATACTCAGCCTTGTTGTAAGCGATACCGCCACCTGTACCACCCAGGGTGAAGGCGGGGCGGATAATCATGGGGTAACCACCGATGACATTCTTGGCGATGTCCCAAGCCTCGCTCATATTGTGCGCCACACCACTGGCGGGCACATCGAGACCGATTTTGAGCATGGCATCTTTGAAGCGCTGGCGGTCCTCACCCTTGTCGATAGCATCGGCATCTGCACCGATGACACGCACGCCGTACTTCTCAAGCACACCGCTGCGGTGCAGCTCCATGGCAGCGTTCAATGCCGTCTGACCACCCAGTGTCGGCAGCAGGGCATCCGGCCGCTCGCGGTCAATAATCTTCTCAATGTACTCGGGGGCGAGCGGCTCAATGTAAGTGCGTGGTGCCGTCTCCGGGTCCGTCATGATGGTGGCGGGGTTGGAATTGACAAGCACTACCTCGTAACCCTCTTCTCTCAATGTCTTACAGGCTTGGGTACCGGAGTAGTCAAACTCACAACCCTGCCCGATGATAATGGGGCCCGAACCGATGACCAATATCTTCTTGATAGATGTGTCTTTAGGCATGGTACAGTGTAAACTTGCAGATATATGCCATACTTCCCCCTGAATTGCAAGCCTTTTTTTGAATTTTATTTACCAGCCACGCCACGCCCCTGCGTCAGCAACTCTGCGAAGTCATTTTCCCGGGGGAACTTCTTTCCGCGCCGAATAGCCTTTATCAGCCTGCCATACCCCTGCAAGCGCCCGGCAAACTTCGACCGGCGAGCAGCTTTCACAGCAAACATCATGCGCAACCTGAGCATCATACACTTTACCCTCAGCACCCAAACCGGGGAAAACCTGTACCACACTGTATCACGCCCGACATACTCCGCCATCTCGCGCTCCACTTCAGTATAACGAGCAGCGTATGAGGGCGCGCTGCCAACCTTCTGCAATATCAGCAACAACGAGTGCGTGTCATCCCAACCGATCATACTGTACAGGTGCGGCCCGCGGTACTGCGCCATCGACAGCTCATCTTGGAACACCGAAAGTTCCCGATAATCCTTCTTCGACACCGCTATCTGAAAATCAACCAATATCAATCGCCCTTCATGCAGCAGGATATTCCAGGCATGAATATCCCTGTGCACCACGTCCGATTGCTTCAACGCCTGAAAAATCGCATACAGGTCCTCCACCATCCCGGCGCGCACCTCATCCGCCAGCTCCGGTTCCGCCAACACCTGCACAATACGCTTACCCGGCAGGAAGGCCTGAGCTGTGAAAGAATGCTGAGGGTGCGTGCTGTACGCCACCATCTCAGCAAAATGCCGAGGGCATATATCGTGCAGCGCCTTCCCCTTCCGGTACTCATTTTCGCACAGCTCGGCCTGAGCCGCCCGCTTTACCAAAACACGTCCACCCTCTGCTGTATCTGCCAGAAAAAGGCTGTTAACCTCATTATTCACACTGACAAACGGTTCAATGTTCTGATAGTGATATTCAGTCTCCAGAAAACGAATAAATGCCTGTTGCATACGCGCTCGTACTATTAGAAGTGAAACCGGCGGTCGCCTGCACGATACCACCCGTTGTTCAATCGGCCAACCTACCTGCTACAACTACACGGACAGTTTGACATATTTACGCAGATATGCAAGCATTTTTCGCCGTTACCATGTAAAAAAAACACACATTCTTCATACATTCCAATTCCCCCAAAGAAAAATTAACACAAAATTCCGGAAAATTATTTTTTTTCTGTACAGCGCTTCGCAAATCGGCTATACTGCCGACTGTTAATGAAAAATACCTTCACATACGACCTAACGGTTGCTACGGTGTGTCGCAATGCGTTGAAATTTCTTCCGCGCTGCCTTGCCTCTGTCCGCCCGTTGCTCAGTCACCCCTCTCTGAAGGTAGAGCATTTGTTGGTGGACGGAGCCTCTACAGATGGCACCCTGGAATACCTGCAGCAGGAGCTTGCAGCAGGACACATCAGCCGTTGCGTCAGCGAGCCTGACAAGGGGCTCTACGACGCCATGAACAAAGCCATTGCTCTAGCCGCCGGCAAGGTTATCGTCTTCATCAATGCAGATGATGAAATCTGCCCCGACACCGTTCCTGCCTGCTGCGAGCCTATTCTCAGCGGTCGTGCAGGGTATACTGTTGCGAGTGCCGTCTTCATATCAGACGCCGGGGAAAAACTCTTCGCCCCCTGCCTGAAACGCACCCTCTGGCGCCAGCCCTATTGCCACCAGTCCATGTACTGCTCAACCGAATTGCTGCGCCAAATCGGCGGTTTTCAGTGGGAGCAGTTTCGCATCGGTGCAGACACCCAGTTAATGCGCCGCCTCTACATAGCGCGAATTCCCTGCGAAGTAGTGCCCGGCACGGCCTCGCGATTCCACGATGGCGGGGTAAGTAGCACACCGGCTGTCATCAGCGAACGCTACGAGCTGATGCTACACTTTGCAGGAGCCTACAAAGACGAAGTCGCCGCTCACCCGGCAAAAATCCTCACCATCATCAAGCACATGCGCCGCTACGCTGTGCAAAAAATCCTTACAGACAATAACCCCGACCTCAAGCAAAAAGACTGTGAGCGCCTAAGCGACTTCTTCCGTACCGTTACAGAACCTCTCAGCAGCATGCGCCGCGTGGCTCTTTACAGCCAGTTACTCTCCATCAGCGCATTCTACAAAACCATGAGCCTGCTTTCCGGCGGCAAAAACCGCAGCAAGTATACCGTCCGCAAGGAAATCAGTCAACTTTTCGCAAAAAACTTACTAAACTGAATGAACACCCTCACTCCCACAAGCGACACACCGCTGGTCAGCGTTGTGACCGTCTGCTTCAACCTGGTAAAGAATGGCCGGGCCGATTTCTTCAGAGAATGCGCGCAATCCGTTCACAACCAGACATACAGCAACATCGAACACCTCATCATCGATGGCGGCTCAACGGATGGCACAGTAGAGCTACTCAAAGAATACGAACAGAAAGGGTGGATTCGCTATATCTCCGAACCCGACAAGGGGATATATGATGCCATGAACAAAGGCATCAGAGCCGCTAAGGGTAAATATGTCGCATTCCTGAACTCCGATGACTACTGGCATGCCGACACCGGCGTGGCCGACTCGGTGAATGCTCTCGAAACCACCGGCGCAGACTTCTCTTACGCCTCCCGCAACGTTGTGCACGAAAACGGCGAGCTGAAGCATATCGAGCAGGCCGCCATCGGCGTATTTGCCATTCTGATGCCCTTTTGCCACCAAACCATGTTCACCCGTCGTGACACCTTACTGCAGTTTGGCGGCTTTGACGACAAAACCTTCAAATCAGCCGGCGATTATGATTTGATTCTCCGCATGTTGTTGAATGGGGCTACCTGTGCCTATGTGCCGCGCAACTTCACCTCGTTCCGCATGAGCGGACTTTCCTCCGGAGAAGAGGGTTGCATAGCCAGCCTGCAGGAGATGTCGCTCTGCCACCGCCGACTGCTGGGGGAAGAGGCCGCCGCCATGTTAAGCCGCGGGTATATAGACACCGACTTGTTCCTTCACATCTGCGGCAGAGTCTCCCCCGTTGTCGCGCAAGATATGCTCCGCTGCTACGCAGCCTACGAACCCGGCATCTATCGCCTTGCTTCCGGGCAGCTCAACATCAGCCCTTCAGGCAGATTGTCAGTCTACAACATCCTGAAAGAGCGCGTAACCTTCAAGCTCTTCGGCTTCATCCCGCTGCTCACCCGAAGGGATCGCGCCAATCGAACCGACTGGAATCTGTTCGGTTTCCTTCCCCTGCTCCGCAAAACCCGCGGCAAAAAGGGTGTCTGCTATCGTTTATTCTGCAGTATCCCCCTGCTGAGCATCACAAGCCCCTACCAACGCTGACCGATACAAAAAGACGTTACCAATGAGCGAAAATCTCCCTTTAGTCACGGTTATTACGGCTACTTTCAACCTCGTCTCCAATGGGCGAGTTGATGCCTTCCGTCAATGCGTAGAATCCGTTCACGCACAAGACTACCCCCATATCGAACATCTGATTATCGACGGAGCCTCCACCGATGGCACCCTGGATATCATACGCGAATATCAGGAAAAAGGCTGGGTAACCTGTCACAGCGAACCTGACAAGGGGATTTATGATGCCATGAACAAGGGTATCAACCGTGCTGCGGGCAAATATGTCGCCTTCCTGAACTCCGATGACCTCTGGCACGACCCCAAAGGTGTCTCTCAAACCGTTAAAATCCTCGAGCTCACACAGGGCGATATCTCTTGCGCTCCGGTGAAAATTGCCCGAGAAGATGGGCAGTTCTCCCACTACTGGGGGGCTATGCCCGCCATTTTCTTCTCACGCATCACCTTTAACCATCAAACAGCCCTGACCCGCACCGAATTGATGCGAGAGCTGGGCGGATTCGATGCCGAGAGATACCGCATCGTTGCCGACTACGACTTCATCACCCGTGCCCTCTTGCGCGGCGCCAAGCCGGTGTACGTTCCCTACTGCTTCACCACCTTTAAATTAGGCGGCATTTCATCAGATATCGGCAAATTCGAGGCCGAAATGCACGAGGTTCACCGCCATAACTTTGCAACCTTGGTCGGCGAGGAGGCCACCAGGGAAATGTATGACGGCAAAATGCCCGTCTATCTCTACCGGCTCCTTCTCGCCTTGGTTCACCCCATTGTGGCAGAAGAATTAAAACAAATTGTCGAAACAGCCGGAGGATATGCCGTTCTCAAGCGTAATATATCCCATTCGTACAAATGCCCGGAAGAAGTTTTATTCAAAGACTCTTTAATTCCTCAACAAACAGAGAAGAACGATTATATCCATAAAATCAGGATACTCTGGCTTATTCCCCTGTGCTATAAAAAACAACAGGAAAAAGCAGCCTTCTTCTTCTGCGGCATTCCATTGATGACCTTCCGCGAACAACGAGCACCCTTGCAGAAACACGTTATCTCCGCTAAGCTGCTCGGACTCATCCCCTTGTATAGCCTTGAACAGCGCAACGACGGAAACACCAAAATATTCAGCTTGTTCGGAATTCCCGTTCTTAAAATGAAAGCCAGCGGGTACTGATGACACAGTTCATAGTAGTTTGATTATAACAGGAAAAGGCAATCAGCAGAATAATCCGCAGATATTGGGGTTAATAGAACCTACCAATGCAAAAAATTGCAGCCGGACTATCTGTTTGCACGAGAGCAAGACTGGGGTTGGTTGGCTGATTTTGCCAACCGCTACTATCGAGATGTAGAAATCATTTCAATCAACCCTGTCGGACTCAAAGGGTTGTTCAAAGACGAAGTCACTAAGTAAGGAGAGCAGCCATTCGGAATAGCCCCAACGCCCCCTCCCACTCGACATGCTGCCCGTTCCGTATTGATATTAGCCACGGAACAGCAGCCGAACAATTTAAGCGGGCAGCTTCTACATCACAAAAAATTCCTGTTTCCTCGCTTGCGGATTTTTGCCAGCGGAACCCCCAGAAAGTACACCTCTGTGCTGCTGGGTTTGTATTTGAGCTTCAACAGGGGAATAAAACCGAACAGCTTTACAACCGACTCAGTCGGAGAAACAGGCAGCATAAAACGCCCCCAGCAATTACCTTCCGGATCATACGACACCGGACCTGTTATCAACCTGTAAAGGTCGGGCTTAACATGAAAATAACTTTGCACCACATGAGCCGCTACCGATGAATGAACACGGCTTAATATATTTCTCATGAGATCCGCAGTCATATATCCTGCGTTCAGCTGTTCTACGGAACACCACGGCAGCAATGCCTGCTTTATTTTGGCGCATTCCCGGCGTGACAACTCCTCACCGTTTACCGAGAATCCCCCATAGCGAAACGACGTAAAGTTGCATGGCACATACACCATCGGTTCTCCGTTCAGAATCATTCGCACGATTAACTCATAATCCGCTGCACTTTTATACTCTTTTAAGTTAAACCCATCGTAACGCAGCAATGCATCGCGCCTGGTAAAAACAGTTTGATGACAAAATGGCATGTCACAGGCAAACATGCCGACATTGGCAACATCTACCCACTTCACACTTCCGTCGGGAGCAATCGCATTTCTGTCAGCATAGGACAACGTGGCACCTGTGGCCTCCAACTCACGAACAGATAAAGAAACCCCCTTCGTATCGTGCCAAAAATCATCGGAATTGAGAAATGCGACATACTTACCCCGAGCCATCCTGATACCCTTATTCATGGCATCATATATTCCCTCATCGGGTTCACTGCGGCACACAAGCCAGCCCTTTTCCTCATACTCACGTATCATCTCCAGAGTACCATCCGTGGAGGCTCCATCTACAACCAGATGCTCGATGTTCGGATAATCCTGTGAATGGACAGATTCTACACACTGTCTGAAAGCCTCCACTCTGCCATTTTTAATCAGGTTAAAGGTAACTGTAACAACTGTAACTATGGGGCGTTCTGTACTCATACACGTTCTATACACCTTCAGTCTACATATTTTTTTCATAAAGTCAATAATAATATAGGTAATTTGAAGCCGTGAATTAAAGTTGCGAGTTTAGAAAAGAATTGACGCCAACATATAAAAATGGTATAAGTTAGGGGTCGACCGTTGTAGCATTGAGATTATTCTCCACCTGATTTTCAAAGTTACGCTTTCAATCCTCATTGGAATGCACATAACACGTACACACATGAAAGAAAAACAATTCATGCCTCACGTAGCCGGGCTTCGGTGCCTGGCTATCTTGGCGGTGCTCTGGTTTCACTTCACCCAATATTGTGAAGAGCTGACATTTTTCAAAAAATTATCATACGGCTATCTTGGGGTTGATGTATTTATCGTCATCATGGGCTATTTTCTCATTCGAGGGTTCAGCAAGCCCGACATCATTCCTGCAATAACCTTCTTCCGCAGCAAAATCAGCCGTTTGATACCGGCTCTTGTTGTCACCATGTTATTCACCTATGCCATTGGGATTTCGCTGTTTGATATCTCAGAGCTGAAAAATATGAGCAAAGTGGGCACTTCAGCCCTGTACGGGTGGTCAAATGTAACCCTCAAATCCGTGACCAGCGGCTATTTCTCGGAAGATGCTTCTACCAACCCTTTTCTGCACACATGGTACCTATCTGTCACATTGCAACTCTTCCTTGCCAGCTACATCATATACAGGATTGCGAAGAAAATACCTCAACGCGTTACTATCATTTCGTTAATCGTCGTGGGTATTGCTTCGTTCGTTGTATATGTCTTTAACGATTTACGGGAAATAGTCCCCTTCATCTACGCACACACCGAACCCAATTCTCCTTATTATGACACCTTCCCGAGGGTGTGGGAGCTACTGGCCGGCGGAGCCATTCTGATGATGCCGGAATGCACATCTACCAAGTGGCGCCACGCCCTGGCCGGCATTGGCGTGGTTTGTATTGTATGGCCCATGCTTCTTAGTGGCAGTAATCACCTGTTTGTGGCAGTTCCGGCAGTAATAGGCACCATGCTGGTGGTCAAATACGGGTTCAAGACATTTGTCGACTCTGTTCTGAGTTGCCGCCCGGTGGTATGGATTGGCAATATTTCATATTCCGTCTACCTTATCCATATGCCTTTACTGGTTGCTTACAGAATATATACATTCGAGCAACCGTCAGATACAGCGATTACCGTTCTGTTTATCCTCTCCATTCTGTTAGGGTTTATTCTTTGGTGGGGAATCGAAAAACGAAAATTATCATGGCGTATACTTCTCATAGGTTGGTTATTAGCACTGGCAATTAGCATCACCGGCAAACGCTCCAACGGTTTTGAAAAAATGCTGTACAGTGAGGGCAAAGCACCTTCTATTCACCCCCACCACCGCTATCAATGGCAACAGGAGCAGGATTTAAAACTCGCTGACGGGCTGGACTGTTCCGTCCTTGAACCGGCCTTCTTTTCACAGGGTGTCAATCCCCAGGATACCCCCCCATTAAAACGTATTGGGGACAGTACAGCGGCGCCTTCTTTTGTTCTTATAGGTGACAGCCATATATACCATACCGGCATTGCCCTGGATCACATATGCAGGAAAGAAAAACTCTCGGGTGTTATGCTTGATTCCATCATACTGCCCTTCTACAACCGTGGAGTGAAACTCGCCTCACCTGCCTTCTACTACTACAACAAGAACAAATTCGAAGCCTTGCTTTCATGGCTTCAAATGCACCCGGAATTTAAAACCATCATCATCTGTCAGGTCTGGAATCGTTTGGATTCGACGCTGACCGACTGGAGTGGTAATAAAACCCAAGCTCCGCACAAAGAGCCGTTATTTGAATTCTTTGAACAACTTGCTTCTTTGAATCGTACGGTAGTCGTTCTGGAGCCCACCCCGTTTTTCAAAAGTGCGGCGGGCGAAGCCTACTTCCGAGCCCATAAACGGCAGAGTTTACTCCCCGCGCCGGAGTCACCTCTGTTTACCTGCACAGATGCTCACTACAAACAATATTATTCGCACGCATTAGAGTATCTCAATGAGCTGGAAGCCATGAAAGCAGTTCGACTAATTCGCCTGCAGCCTCATTTCTTTAAAGACGGTTCATGCCATAATTTCCAGGGTGACTACGTTATTTGCGGTGACACGAATCATCTGACCACACCGGGCGCCCAAAAGATGGGCGAATACATCGCCCCACAAATTATACCCATCATCAATCAGCAACAATAGGCTAAATCATCCCCCCAAAAATATAACATCTCCAACAAATCGCATTAACCTCAGAGAGTAACTATGTTCATCGGCAAAAAGAAAGACAATAAATATGTGCACTATTATTTCCTTGGCATCCGCATATGGAAAAAAAGGAGAAATAAAACAGAAAAGCTTTACATAGAAATGGTGAATAGTTTCCATAAACTGTACACCATGCTTCAAAACATGAGAACCACGGATCTGTTTGCCCAGATTCATCACCCTGACGTTTTCGGAAAATACAAGGATATACACAGCGGACAGGATATTGTCATTGTAGGGGCCGGCCCCACACTCGATAAATACACCCCCATCCCCGGCGCCCTTCATATCGGAGTTAATCGCACCTACCAGTGCGAGAAATTGAAGCTCGACTACCTTTTTGTGCAAGACGGAGGTCCTGTCACGGAAGCACCAGAACTCACAAACTACAGAAAAGGTGAATGTCGTAAATTTTTTGGCATACACCCCATTAAAGAGGTAATGCAGTTTAGTGACTCATTCGTAAAGGAAAATGAGGCTGAAAGATATTACTTCATTAAAACGGATCCCACTGATGCTTACCTGACATTGCCTCTGGATCTGGCTCACCAACCGCTGGCCTGTTCCTACTCCGTTATCACGTGCGCCTTTCAATTTGCACTCTGGTGCCGCCCCAGAAGGATTTATATCGTAGGCTGCGACTGTGCTAATAACGGCTATTTCCAGGGCGATTGCGGTATTTGTAAGCAGTTTTTACCCTCTGATGGTCTACAACTGGAATGGGCGCTCCTGGCTGACTTTGCCAAGCGCTATTATCGGGATGTGGAAATCATTTCCATCAATCCTGTTGGACTTAAGGGCTTGTTTAAAGATCAAACGATGTAAGCCCAAGCGCATGAGCAGGGGGGGCTTCCCCCTCTGCTCGTAGCCACGTGTTGTCCATACAGATGTTCGCGGGTTGCGAGCATGCTATTCACCCCCACGTCATCCCTATAGCAACCATTCCGCTCCATAGCTTCCGTTTATAGCCTCTTGATTGCGGCCATCACGTCGATCGTACCCAAAATAAAGACGAGCGGTATTTTACCGCTCGTCTTTATTCAAGCAAAAGGCACCTGATAACTCACTCAGCCGATTCGGAGCGGAGCTGCAGAAACTGCATCAGTTCTTCCAGCATTCCTTCCACCGAAATAACCGTACCATCTGTGGATAAGTGGAAATAATCTCTCATATAAAGAGGAGTTCCCTCTCGCCAAGCCTCGAAGCGGCCATCTTTCAGCAAGGCTCTTTCTTGGTGAATAACAGTACACAATCCCTCGGTTTCCAGTTGGGTCAGAAATGCGTTTATACGACCGTACAGCTCATCGTATTGAGCCCGGGTACACGTTATCTGCTCCATATCCACCGGGTCACCGCGCAGCAGGCACTGACGAATGTACTTGCCGGGGTCTGCTGCGGCTACCTCCGGACAAGCAGTCAGCAAGGCTACCTTTTTACCTCGTTTTTTGAGTTCGCCCAAAAAATCTCGCAGCCCGTCACCAACCTGCTCGAAAGTTACACTTTTAACCGGGCGACCATGAACATCCATATCAAGCCCACCTTTGCGGATAAAGCGATGAGCCCAACACTGCACAAGCACTACCTTATCCAGCTCAGGGTGAGAGTCCAACCAAGCGAAGAAAGCGGCCATCTGTTCCGGTGAAATGTAGTAGGTACTACGCGTCAGATTGGTGAATGGAGTTACATAAAACGGGCAGCATAACACAGTAAAGCCGGCTTTTCGCCCTACAACATCTAAACCATAGCGCAGGTAACCGGCATGACTATCGCCAAACATGTACAATCAGGCTTACGCCCGACATCCCCCAAAAGAAGTACACGGTGTTTCTCGGATACGGGCTCACCGGTAACACTCACATATTTTACAGACTTTTCCTCCGTGGTCAGGAAAGGCGGCAACAACTCTGCATCATATGCAGGGTCATTCACCACATGCTGCTCAGTCACCTGGCGCAGTTTAACCTTATTAACCGCGGAATTCAACGAAGGCACATCCTCGCAGCATGCAATAGTGCACCAGCCCCCTGCGGGAATTAACGTAGCAACCAGCGCCCACAGCAGACTAATACGCCGTTTCTCTACCAACCAATACAACAGTACAGTACAAATAAGGGATAGGAGGATAATACCCACACAATCCGGCCACCCTAATTCGGCAGAAACTCGCCATTTCCAAAATACAATAATGGGCCAATGAACCAGATAAAGAGAGAACGAAACCGTTCCCAGCCACTGCATCACTCTGTTGTTGAAGAAACGAAGGACTGCCCCGCCTGCAGCCGGCAACAACCACAGAAGCGCGCAGCCGGCAAGCACCACCGGGAAGTTGTGCCTCTTAAGACCTTTGAAGGAGATGAAGGCCTCTACCAACAAAAACAGCAAGAGCCCTAAACAAGTCCACTTGCACCACTTACCGGGATTCTTCAATTCCGGCAGCAAAAGCACACCACCACCCAGCAGAAGTTCCCAAATACGCCCCGTTGTCCAATAATATGAAAACGAGGGTATTTCCACCCCGGTCAGAATCCCGGCTTTGCTCAGGCTTTTACCAATTCCGGGCCAGTTCCAGACAAGAAACGATATGACGGCAACACTACCTAATACCCACAAAACACGTTTTTTCGGCCATTTGCACATGAACCACCAGCCCAGAGCAAATAGCACATAACACTGAAGAAGAACAGAAAGATACCATGTATGCACCAAGGGTAAATCTGAAACCCCGGTATCAAAATATCCCGTTGTCGCTGAGTCCAAATAAATATTTGATGTTCCAGCCAGTGCATTCAGTCCAATGATGGCCGTTTGCTTTATAGCCTCCGAATCCGCAAGGGACAGAAGTGCCAGTAACACCAGTATGTTAACAACGGCATATGACGGGTATATGCGGGTAATACGTCTCCCCAAATAACTTCCGAGAGCAGCCTCACCCGGGGTCTTCATGAATCCTTTCATCATAAAATACCCCGATATCACCAAAAACAAGTCTACGCCTATGAATCCATGCGGGGCCAGGCTCTCCTGCATATGGTATACAAAAACCATCACAATAGCCAAACCACGCAACCCATTGATATGTTGCAAGTATGAATGAGATGATGACATTGTAGCCATTTTTTATTAATTTAGTTAAATATATTGAAAACAGGTGTTTCACCCCATGTAGGGGCCATCTTTGGCTTCGAAAATAACGCTCGGCTCATAAACAACAATATTGTGCCACACGCCGGCCGGAATCTGAACCCCATACTTACTTTCTGTCGGGCATAACAACACTCGGCCAATCTCCCTGTACGAGGTTGTACCCTCTTCTGTGCTTTCGCATTCGTAAAAAACCTCCTCCAGACGTCCACTCAGGCATATGACAGTTTCCGATGTACTCTCGTGGCGATGGATAGGCACCTGCGTATCTGGCAGCAATGCATTTAATATGCGCTGCGAGGTATCCGCAGCGCTGTTACGCAAATCGAAAAACTGACGTCTGCGTGAATTGCCCGCAGCCTGGGCCATCAACGTGTCAATACAAGCCTTATCGAAGATTTTTTCCATCATATCTATTTATTTTTCACCTTAACAATTTCTAGACCAGCATATCCAGCTTCAAAGGGGTGCCAAATGGTATATCGGTCAAAGCCTGTTTACCTATAACCTCTTCGTAATAGCGAGGATGAAGCCCGAATGACGGACGAATAGACCTCACATTTTCCGCTGTTATGGTTTCCCCCTTACGTATATCTTTAACGACATAGAGAGAGCGTGCGAACATGCGATTCTTCTCACTATATTTGTACGATACACACCCCATAGCTTTTTCTGTTTCGCGTACGGCTTTTACCATTTCCGCAAATTCTTGTGGATTCAGAGAGAAGCCACTGTCAGCACCACCAAGCGAGCGATCCAAGGTAAAGTGTTTCTCAATTACTCTTGCACCTAGAGCTACCGCTGTTACAGGCGGAATTATGCTCATCGAGTGGTCTGAAAGTCCAACTTGAACCCCCTGAGGTCCAAATCTCTCAATCATATCCCGGATAGTCAACAAGTTCATATCCTCCACCCTGGCCGGATAAGCTGAAGTGCATTTAAGCAGGGTAATGTCGCGATTACCTACCGAATGACAAGCATCCACAGCTTCCTGAATTTCCTCCAATGTCGAAATCCCGGTGGAAATGATCATCGGTTTACCCTTGAAAGCTGCATATTTGATAAGGGGATAATCAAATGCTTCAAAACTGGCAATCTTATATATGGGGGTTCCTATACCCTCCAAAAAATCAACAGCCGTAAAATCGAAAGGAGTGGAAAAGAAGTCAATACCTATCTCATCTGCATATGCTTTCAATTCACCTTGCCATTCCCATGGAGTATAGGCTTTCTTGTACAAAGCATACAAATTTTCGCCATTCCACAAACTTCCTTCATCTCGAATAAGGAACTCTTCATTTTGGCAATCAATTGTAATAGTATCTGCTGTATATGTCTGCACTTTGACCGCATCGGCACCGACTTCTTTGGCCATTCGAATAATTTTCTTTGCTAACACCATGTCGCCACAATGATTAGCAGACATCTCAGCAATAATGTAAACCTTATCGTTCATAACGGTACAATTGGTATATCTCCCCCTCTATTTCCTTAGTATTCTGAAAAACAAAACCGGCTTTGGTAAAAATACGCTGCGAGGGAACATTATTTTCCCTAATATATGCTATAACCACATGGCCTATCATCTGCTCGAGAGCAACTTGCAACATTAGAGAACCAAGCCCCTGACCTCTGAAATCAGAGCATACACTTATGCTTGTAATCCAAAAATCTTCTTCTTTTTTGAAGCGTACTTGCCCAATAAATTCACCCTCTTCACTTTCAACAATATAAAACTTTAATGACGAATCAAGCAATGCCTTTTGAAACCAATCAACATGCGATTCCCAAACTATTGGTTTTTGATGTATTGATTTACTCCTTACCACAGGGTCATTCGACAGCTGGAAAACTTTAGCAACGTCACTAGATGACGCCCGCCTTAATCGCAATTTCTTAACCATATACAATCCTCTCTGAAATCAATTAGATTCTCTCGGCTATTCTTATTTGTTTCCACTGAAATGATAGCTTTTTGCGGGAATATATCATGAACAAGCCTTGATATATCCAGCTCACCAGTTCCCAGATGAGGATGCGCATCATAAGGAGACGTCATATCCGACACATCGGAAAGGTGGTACATTTGAGGCTTGAGCGAGTTTAACTCACGCAGATAAGAGTAAGGTTCTATGCGCTGTGAATTAGCAGCACACACGGCGTGACCAATATCAAAACAAAAACCACAGCGAGCCGTAGAAATAATGTACTGCAATTCTGTCAACGTTGCGCCACGGCAAAATCGCCCATTCATTCGATTCGGCAAAGCGACGTAAGGCTTATTCTCTATAATAGCTCTTGGCTCCTCCAACGCGGCTAATTGACGGGCAGTTTCTTCCACACAACCATCTATACCGCCGTGAAAGATGATGAAGGGGGAAAGAAGCTCATCAGCAAACTGTTTTACCTCCTGATATACAAGCCTGTTCGATTGCTCCTTATTCTTGTCAGCAAGGTTAAACCCATGAGCAAAGTGAGGGTGGTGAATAATGAAGGGTATATCCAAACTTTTCCACTGCGGCAGAGACGCGGTGGACCCAGGTACGATATACAGCTCTATATACTCATATACACCTTCCTTATATAATCTACAGGCTTCCTGAAAGTAATAATCTGTATTAGTAGACCAGAGCTTCAAGCCTATTTGGTAAGAAGACATAATACGCTACGACATGCGTTGAATCTTATACTTTAGCTCAGCTAAGCGCCAATCGTCATCAGTGTCAATATCTTGCACGTTACGCTCATCCAATTCGAACAATATTGTAGACGATGGTACCAGAGTTCTCTCCTCCAGTAGAGATTTTGTATCGACTATGTAGAACATACCTACATCATGATACGAGGGCTCTAAATCCTGCGAACGTTGAGCAGCAAACTGCGGCTCTCTGTATTCCAACCAGCCTTGCTTATTGACCCTCACAGCTCTTTGGATAGGGAAGGAATATCGGACTACGGGCATTAAAGCCTTTGCTCCGCGTATGCTTTTCTCCTTACACGCGTTGCTTAGAATTTCCCCGGTAAGGAATGGGACACAGGGATATATACAACATATATGGTCAAAATGTTTCCCCAATTTGGAATATTCTTCACATACCTCTGAGAGCACATCATAAGTAGTTGCGTAATCGTTAGATGTTGCTTCAGAACGCATGAAGGGAACATGAGCGCCATATTGGCGCGCAATAGAGGCAATCTCCGCATCGTCTGTGGACACCATCACCTCATCAAACATACCAGAGGTGAGAGCAGCTTCAATAGCATATGCTATCATGGGTTTTCCCATGAACTCCTTAATATTTTTACGGGGGATACGCTTGGAACCGCCCCGGGCAGTGATGATGGCGATGGTGCTCATAGACGTTTGTAATTAGACTTCTTTCAGCCGGATGATAATTTCCTGCACATCATCATCCGTAAGAGAAGGATAGAGCGGCAGGGATATACACTTGGCATAGTATGCTTCAGCCTTGGGATAGTCTCCGGCTTTATAACCATATCGAGAGTAGTAAGGCTGGGTGTGCACGGGGATATAATGGACCTGAAGATTGAGCCCTTTTTCCTTAGCACGGAAATAGTAGCCGCGGCGATCCTCGACTAGAACGGGATAGAGGTGGAAACAGGCATTAGAGAACTCTCTTTCCGTGAGATGGGGCAGTCCCAGTTCCTCATTATAACGCGCCACAATTTCGCGACGACGCTGTTTGAAGAAAGGAAGTTTCTGCAGCTGGGTGATACCAAGTGCAGCCTGCATTTCTGTCATGCGATAGTTGTAACCCAACTCACGCATCTCATATTCCCAGGTGGTGGCCATATCACCATCTTTGTGCATGCCATGGGCGCGCAGGGCACAAAGCAAATCGTATAACTCCTTGCTATTGGTAGTAACAGCCCCACCCTCGCCCGTTGTCACCGTTTTAACCGGGTGGAATGAAAACACGGTCATGTCCGAATATTTACAGGAACCGACTTTAGTATCCTTGTAATCGGAACCAATGGCATGAGCCGCGTCTTCAATTACCAGCAAATTGTGTTTCCTGGCAATGGCTGCAATAGCCTCCATATCACAGCTTTGGCCGGCAAAATGCACAGGAATGAGCACCTTCGTTTTGCACGTGATGCGCTTTTCAATCTCAACAGGATCGATGTTGGCTGTATCTTCATCAATATCAGCAAAAACAGGAGTTGCCCCCGTAAAACATATGCAGTTAGATGAAGAAAGGAACGTGATAGGTGAGGTGATAGCCTCATCTCCGGGAGCCAAACCGGCAGCCAATGCTGCAATATGCAGCCCTGCCGTGGCATTGGCCACGGCAACGCAATACTTAGCACCGGTATATTCGCAGATAGCCTGCTCGAACTCGCGAACTTTGGGACCGCAAGTCAGGTAGTCACTCTTCAGCACATCGAGCACAGCCTGAATATCGGCCTCATCAATGAGCTGACGACCGTAGTTATAAGTTTTACTCTGCATCTAAATCAGCGATAAGTTGTTTCATGTCTTCTACACTCAGCCATTCCGTATTCGTACCGGAATCATACGAGAAACCTTCGGGACAAAGCGTGCCACCCATACCCTTGGCGCGCTCCTTCCACCAGTCGGCAGTAGGTTGCACGACATAATAACCATCAAACTCAAGCGTATTACGCGCATCCTCTACAGAAATCATCTGTTCATGAATCTTTTCACCGGGACGGATACCACATTCATGCACGGCAATACCGGGAGAAACAGCTTCGGCCAACTCAGGCATACGCATGGAAGGAATCTTCTTAACATACAACTCACCGCCACGCATTTTCTCAAAGGCGTTGATGACCATCCAAACCGCACTCTCCAACTTGAGCCAGAAACGGGTCATGGTCATATCCGTAATCGGAAGGCTGGTAGCCCCCTCTGCAACCAAACGTTTAAAGAAAGGAATTACCGAACCACGTGAGCCGGCCACGTTGCCATATCGAACCACAGCGAAAGTAGTGCGTTTGGAGCCGCTGTAACCATTGGCTGCAATGAACAGCTTATCTGAGCACAGCTTGGTAGCCCCGTACAAGTTAACAGGAGAACTCGCTTTGTCTGTGGAAAGAGCCACCACCTTCTCTACATTATTAGCGAGACAGACATCAATAACATTCTGTCCACCCAGAACATTGGTCTTAATGGCCTCGAACGGATTGTATTCGCAAGCAGGCACCTGCTTGAGAGCGGCGGCATGCACCACATAGTCTACATGCTCCATGGCCATGTTTAAGCGCTCCTTATCACGGACATCGCCAATAAAAAATCGCAATTTCGACGCATTCTCCTTAAATTCCGGCATATTGGACATCAAAAACTGCTTGAACTCATCCCGAGAGTATATAATTATCTTCTTAACCCCGGGATACTGTTCCAAAACCGTTTTCGTGAACTTCTTACCGAACGAACCTGTACCGCCTGTAATAAGTATAGTCTTATCTGTGAACATAATGAGTTAGTATAAGTACTGTGTATGAAATAAACCATGCACCTTAGGATAACACGAAAGTATGACCCCACAGCCAACCCGTATTCTCTGCGATGAGGGGGAAAGTAAACCTGCCCTTGTCTCGGCAACTGGCAACTGTATAAACAGCTTCCTGTCACTCAATCTATTAACTAGATACTAAACAAAGAGCCCCCCTTCAGCACTCGGAATGCGAACCTTTGGTCACATCGTTGCATTCATCAGGCACTGTTTACTGATATATCACATCAACCTCAGTCAAGTCAAGCTCTTTTTGAGGTAAATCGATGCAAAATCACATGTGCGCATTGCCTCGCATTGCCTCAAAAAACCAGTCACCGAACTGACACTTCCCACGAGTTCGGCTGACACGTGAAAAGCCGGATGCCTCATAAATCAGGCACTAATATATACACATGACACTCAGAATGAGTAAACAAGCAATAATAGAGTTCCTGAATTCTAACGCAGTAAAGTATCGAAAGACACGCTACCGTAAAGCTAAGGGCGAACTTCTGAAGCAACTAATGGAACTAACTGGTTACAAGTCGTCTAAAAGCATTATTAGGTACTATTCGCGCGCTCGCAGACGCAAGCGTGTGGAGAAGAGAGGGCGACTGCCCAAATTGCAACCCTGCGACATCGAGCTTATAAAGTCAATTGGGTTGAAATCCGACCAGCCTTGCGGTAAGCGGCTCCATCCCATGCTGCCAACGTGGCTGCAGGCCTACTCAAAACGCCACGAAATAGATGCTGAGTCGCAAAGGCACTGCGTCAAAAAAATCGCGTGATGGCGAACAGAGGTACACCAACCACCATGAGTTGTGGTAATATGTGGTTGGAATGAATGTTATACCGGCTCTTGAAATGAAGGGCTGGCGCACCTCTGCGTCAGATTGTACAGGGAATCAGATAGTTGTCAAGTACGAGTTTGTCTCTTCTGAGACATTCCGGTGCAGGTTATGCAATCGGCGAATGCAAAGGCGAGGAAGTCGCAAACGTACCGTAGTAGATACCCCCTACATGCAGTACGACATTGAGTTGCAGATTGAGACGCCCTGCTTATACTGTCCTCATTGCTCGAAATATGCAGTAGTCAGGCCACAATGCATACACCCCAAACGTTGCATGACTCTGCGCCTTATGGGGTACATTGCAAGGTTAATGCAGGAGACATCGGCAAGACTTCTTTCCAAGCTTTTACGCTTGTCTCAAAGCAGTATTCTACGAGCGGATAAGGACATCCTCACCCTCTTGGATGAAGTATGCCCGATTTGCATGGACGGCAGGCGCGCATAGATTATAGATGAGAAATATCTGGGGCGTGATAAGAAGTTCGTGACATGCGTAATAGATGGCGGTACCGGAGAAATACTCCGGCTTAAGGAAGGTAAGGGTAAAGCAAGTCTGGATGGATTTTTCCGTAGCCTGACGCCGGAACAAAAAGAAGACATTGAGGTGGTGAGGAGAATCTGACCGATGATAGACGGGAAGAATTAGATAAGATACAGCAAATCAATCAACCATTGCAGGAAGCCTATCTACTCAAAGAGAAACACAGGCTCGTGTTTCAGTTTTCGAGTTTCAAGAAGTGCGCTACCGCTTTTGGGGAATGGATAGCGTTGGCCGAAGCGTCTGCTCTATAGCCATTCAACCGTTTAGCAAAAACACTTTCTAAGCATGCACAGCAGGTGCTTAACTTTTTCCGATATCGGCTGACCTCGGGACGAATTGAAGGGATAAACTCTATGATTGCCCGCATCCAACTCAAAACCCGAGGTCTACCTTCCGTTGATTACCTCCGGCTCAAACACTGGCAGCAAACTTCTCAGTCGTTCGCGCAACAGTTTGACTCGAGAGCATAGCATATACCTCTCAAAGACTAATTATCACACGCAAATAACAACTTACTCTGTCACGATTTACTTTTAACTTGACATTCAGCATAATATTGCTCATACTCACGCCCACCGATGGATACCACTGAATCTACATCACGCAAGTCACCGATAACCGCGCGCAAGGCCGCCCAGGCCTACCTGCTGCGATTTGATGGCGAGGCCTACCAACAACTTGGCCGATTCTTCCGCTCCATCATTCAGTGCATGCCTGATTTTCCCAACCTGCAGATGCAGGATATTAACCCGGAGGAGTTCACCCAGAAAGTACTTGCACACACAACATCCGCCTCGCTCAGACTTCGCTACGCCAAGCAGCTGAGTGATTTCTTCCGATTCGCTACCGGCAAAGGCTGGATAAAGGGTGAGGAATAAGCCCCCACCACCCGAGCATTATCCCCACCCCGGCACACCCTAAGAGCAAACAGAGATAATAATCAGGCGCGCCAACACATTCGGGAACACTCCCGGACGTGCCGAATTGCAACGTGTAAGAGCTTTCGCACCCCCATTTAGGGTTCTGCCGGGAGCCAAAATCCCCCGCATCCGGCATCAGTTCAATCGCACCCTTACACCCAGATTTTCAGTGCTTATTTTGTTTTCTTGCACTTGTTGGTAAAGCGCCCTTTATCTTTTTGCCCCATTTTTGGCCTATTTTTAATCAAAATTAAGCAAATTTCATCACTTTTGGTACTAATCTCTCACACTTCGACAGCTGCCGAGCACCTGCCAAACATACGCTTACGCACCACCCTAATTTCACTAAAGAGAGCTTTAGCAGCGGAAGACTCGTATTTTTTCGCATTTTCTTGCACAAATAATCGCTTCACCCGCCATTTTAGTCAATTTTTCCTGAAATTCAGGCAATCTGAGATTTTAATATTTGCTTACTATTGTGTGCAATTTTTACTTTTTGACAGCCTTATTCCTGTAGGTGTATAGGTGTATAAAAAAGCATTCTGCTCTCCTGAGCTCTACGTCACCGACAGCAAAAACACAGCCGACGCTTTTGCCACGCCTTTTCCTTGTTGCTCCCATGGGTTTTCTGTGTTTTTACCACGTTTTAGAACATGACAACTCATTACATACTATATATACCTTTCATTTAATATCATTGTCACCTCCCTGATATCATCTTTTCTATGATATGTTTTTCTTGTATTCATATTATCTTTTTTTAAATGTTTAATCATCACTATTTCATCAGCTTCACATACGTTTTTTATTATTTTCACAAGGTGCGCCACGGCACATCCGGCCACAGTACGGGTGGACAAAATGTGGTGTGTCACAGTTTAGCCTTGCGCGGGCGTGAGCAATAGGATAGAATGCGGAACGTGAGTTATCAGGTTTTTGCCAGAAAGTATCGCCCGCGCACATTCCGCGATGTGCTGGGGCAAGATCATGTTGTGCGCACGCTCTGCAACGCCATCGAGCAGAATCGACTGGCGCACGCTTACCTTTTCGTTGGCCCCCGCGGCACGGGCAAGACCTCGACGGCGCGTATTTTCGCGAAGGCGCTCAACTGCACCGATGGCCCAAAGGTCGATTTCGACCCCGATGAGGACGTGTGTCTGGAGATAGCCGAAGGCCGCAGCCTGGACGTGCAGGAGATTGACGGCGCCTCGAACCGCGGTATTGACAACATCCGCGACCTGCGCGACAATGTACAGTTTGCGCCCACCCGTGGCAAGTACCGCATTATCTACATCGATGAGGTGCACATGCTCACGAAGGAATCTTTCAACGCTCTGCTCAAGACGCTTGAGGAACCGCCGGCGCACGTCATGTTCATCTTTGCGACGACCGAACCGCACAAGATACTGCCCACCATTCTCTCGCGCTGTCAGCGCTTTGACTTGCGCCCCATTCCCACGCATATCATCGCCGACCACCTGGTCAACATCTCGAACAACGAAGGAGTCACGCTCGATGCCGATGCAGCCTACGCCATTGCCACCGTGGCCGAGGGCGGCATGCGAGATGCTCAGTCCATGCTCGACCAGCTGGTCTCCTTCTGCGGCAACCACATCACTGAGCAGAATGTGAACGACATCTTCGGCGTCACCAGCCGCGACACCGTCGCCAAAGCTCTGGTCTACATGCTTGACCGCCAGCTCCCCAGCCTGCTGCACCTCGTGCATGAGCTGGCTGAGGCCGGCCGCGACATGGGCCAGCTACTCAGCGAATTGATGGGAGCCGTGCGCGAGTTGCTCATTGCTAAAGTGGCCCCGCAAGAGGCCCACTCCACCCTACCCGAGCAGTGGCGCGCCAGCCTCAGCGAGCTGCTTGCTCGCACGCCGACGGACAAAATCATCCGCCTGATGGAAGTGCTCTCCCACGCCGAGGAGCAAATGCGCTGGAGCACCAACAAACGCCTGTATCTCGAAATGGGGCTCATTCAGGCCGTGCACTCCCTGGCAGAGGCCAACATCAGCGACATCATCCGCGCGCTCAACGGCGCCCCCCTGCCCGAGACCCCCATCGCCACCGTACCGCTGCCCGCCATCCCCATGCCCGGCGGTAATC
>JAZRKM010000090.1:0-21296 GCA_045646325.1 Akkermansia sp.
TCCGACTTAAGGTGTTGCGGATGGGGGTGTGCTCGCGCATGCGGAAGTTGTCTTCCTCAAAAATCATGCACAGACCGGCAACGGTGGCCGGCGAAACTTCTTCGGCAATACTGAGGCTGCGTGCCAGTGCCATGTTGCCGCCGCGCACGGCCTCCATGAATCCCTCTGTCACCGTGAAGTGGTCGCTGTCGGGGGAAATCAGGGTTTTGTCGGAGGGGGTGGGGGTGACACTCTCAATCGTGGCAATCTGGTTGTTGTTGGTAACAACATCGAGTAGTATGTCTTCGCTGCCGCCATCGGACTTCAGGCGATAGCGGGTTACTTTGTTGCCATCAGGGCGGCGACTGTCGGCGATTTCGTGCAGATCCGCAGTTTTGTTGTTTTGCCCCCACTTGAGCAGGTCTTCCGCCGCCTGCGGGGTGATGCCGCCGCGCTCAACGAGGTATTTCATAGCGGCGTCCTGCTCGCTGTGACGCAGGGCTTCGCGGGCCATGAGTGCTACGTTGTGAGCATCGCTGCGGGGCTGTTCGGGCACGGGCAGGGTGATGCGGGGAGCCTGGGGCTGCTCGGGGGTGGTGGTCGGTTCGGCCGGTGGCTCAGGCAGGGTGGTGGTGGTGTCCTCCTGTTTGTCGGTGGCGGGCTGGTCTACGGTGGTGGGGGCCTGCTCGCCGGTGGTGTCGGGGGTAGTTGTTGTGTCCTGCGGTTGAGTGGTATTTTCGGTGGTATCGCCGGAGGTGGGAGCCTGCGGGTCAGTGGTATCAGCAGGTGTGGTGGTGGTCTGCGGCTGAGCGTCTGTGGTGGTCTGCTCACCGGTCCGGGAGGGCTCCGCCGTGGTGGTTGCCGTGGTGGTTGCCGTGGTGGTGGTATCGGGCGTTGTGTTACCGGTACCGCTCACAATTTGCACACCGGAGATTAAGCCGCTCTTAATAGCGTAGAACACGCCGCCGCCTATGCCGGCGGTGACCAGGAATGCGATAAGGAAGAGGATGATGCTGCGTTTCATTATTTCAGGAATTGTGAGGGGTTCAATTGAATGGTGTCGGAAGAGGTTGCGGGTTGCACCGGCTTAGCGCTTGCGGGGGCTGCGTTGGCGGTTTCGATAATCAGCAGGCGGCGCACCTGTTCGTACGGGTCGGTTATGGCAGGGGCCGGGTGTTCAGCGATGAGGGTGGCGGGGTCGAGGCGGTTCATGGTGCCGGCAGGGTGGTAGCCGGGCATGCCTGCCTCTTGCGCCAGAGAGCGCATGGCCTCGAAATGCAGGTGCGCGAGGTAGGCGCCGTCAGCCGTGCCGATGGTGCCGATTTGCTGACCGCGGCCTACCGTTTGACCGGGGCGTACCTTGCGCTCACCGAGGTGGGCATAGAGGGTCTGAATGATGTCGTTGCTGCCGGGCAGGCGGTGGGCAAGTACCACGACATTGCCCCAGCCGGGACCGGGTGTGCCGCTGTAGAGCACCAGTCCGCGTGCAGCGGCGTTCACAGGTTCTCCTTCATCGGTGTTTTCACCGCCGATTCCGTTGAGGTCTTGGCCGGTGTGGTAGCCGCCACGCTTTTCGTTCCGGGCGGCGAAGGGCTGGGCATCGTACATCATCCCCATGGTCGGGGTCCCGACAGGCCATTGAAAACCATCTGCAAGCGGCACGCGTACAATCTGCTCGGCCGTGAGCTGCAGGTACCCGGGGTGTATGCCGTCGGCGGGCAGACTGCTGAGCGGTTCTGCTGCACTGTATTTGTTGTGCTTGGTTTCTTCTGCCCGGGCGGCAGCACCGCCGCGACCGGCAAAGGTATAGCACGCCCCCGCCACACCCACTGCCAGCAGCAGTAGGAAAGTTGCTTTATACGGGTTCTTGTACCATTTCCTTGCCATACGCGCGCGCATTATACAGGACAGGGCGATTTTATGCAAGCTTATTAGCGAAGTTTTCCGCAATTTCGGGAGGTGACTTGAGCGAACGAACGGGAGGGGGCTTGCGCCTTCTCCCGCTCGTATCGATCAACTCTGAAATTACATGAAAAAGACCTTGCAGGGTAACTCGCCCCACAAGAAGCACACTGCTGCGCTCTCTCGATTGTTGTGATGTCTGCCGGGCGGTTTCTGTTCAAAAAAAATGCAATTTTTTTGTTGCGGCCCGATGGTTCAGTTATTTTCGGGCGGCGTTTGTTGCTCGGGGCGGGGCTTGTAGTGGGTGAGCGGTGTGGGCTTTTTCTTCTTCTTTTTGGGGGCGAAGTGCTCAGGGTGTGCAGCGGCCCAGGCCTCATACAAATCGGGGCGGTTGGTGCGGGTGCGCTGCAGGGACTGCTCGAACCGCCACTCGGTCATGGCCTTGTGGTTGCCTGAGAGGAATACCTCGGGTACCGGCATGTCGCGGAAGACGTTCGGCTTGGTGTAGGCCGGGGCTTCGAGCAGGCCGTTGGAGAAGGATTCTTCTTCGCTGCTGCGGGCATCCCCCAGTGCTCCGGGCAGCAGGCGTGCTACGGCATCGATGACCACCACGGCGGCTATGGCTCCGTTGGTGAGGATGTAGTCGCCGATGGAGAGCTCGAGGTCTACCAGCTTGTCGATGACGCGCTGGTCAACCCCCTCGTAGTGACCGCAGAGCACGATGTAGTGCACATCGGCCCCTTCTTCCAGGCAGGGGGCGGCAAGCTCACGCGCCACGCTCTGGTTGAACACGCGCCCCTGCGGGGTCATGAGGATGACGCGTGTGTTCTCCCGGCGCAGTTGCTCGATAGCCTCGAAGATAGGCTCGCACTTCATGAGCATACCCTGACCGCCGCCGCACAGGTAGTCATCCGTACGGTGGTGTTTATCGTGCGCCCAGTCGCGCAGCTGGTGGGCGCGCACGTTGATGAGCCCCTTGTCGGCGGCACGGCCCATGATGCTCTGTGAGAGCGGGGTGCTGATGAGCTCGGGGAAGAGGGTCAGTACGTCAATGGTAAGCATGAAAGCTATATCGAATTTGCAATTTACCATTTACAATGTGTTGAAAATTGTAAATGGTAAATTGTCAATGGTAAATCACATATTGTGGCGCAGCATACCCTCGATGTAGGCATCGATGTTGCCGTCCATTACATCCTGAATGTTACCGGATTCCACGCCCGTGCGCAGGTCTTTCACCATCTGGTAGGGCTGAAAGACGTAGGAGCGAATCTGGTTACCCCAGGCAATGTCACCCTTCTCGGAGTATTGGCGATCAGCTTCGGCGCGCTTGCGGTCTTCCTCCAGCTGAATCAGGCGGGCTTTGAGCATGCGCATGGCTTCCTCTCGGTTGCGCAGCTGTGAGCGCTGGGTCTGACAGGCTACGATGATGCCGGTGGGCAAGTGGGTCAGTCGAACGGCGGTTTCCACCTTGTTCACGTTCTGGCCGCCCTTGCCGCCGGAGCGGTAGGTGTCCATCTTCACATCGGCCTCTTTCACCTCGATTTCCACATCGTCTGAGATATCGGGCGTGGCATCGAGCGAGCAGAAGGAGGTGTGGCGCTTGCCGGCGGAGTCGAAGGGGCTCATGCGCACCAGGCGGTGAATCCCTCGCTCGTTCTTCAGGTAGCCGTAGGCGTATTCACCCTCAATCTTCACCGTCACGGAGCGTATGCCGGCTTCATCGCCGTCGGTGCTTTCCATGATTTCGGTATTGAAGCCGTGGCGTTCGCAGTAGCGCAGGTACATGCGCAGCAGCATGCTGGCCCAGTCGCAGGCCTCGGTACCGCCGGCACCGGCGTGAATGGTAATGTAGCAGCCGGCGTTGTCGTGCGGGCCGTTGAGCAGGGTGATAAGCTCGAACTCCTGCAGGCTCTTCACGAAACTCTCGTACTCGCTCGCGGCATCGGCTGCCATCTCAGGCTCTTCGCCTGCCATTTCAATGGCTACCTCGACGTCTTCGAGCTTGCTTTCCAATGCCCGGAATTGCTCCAGGCGGCGCTTAATCGGGTTTACCTCAGCCATCAGGGCACGGGCCGCTGCCGGGTCATCCCAGAAATCGGGCGCACTCATGCGGGCGTCCAGTTCATCTACTTTCGCTTGCAGTGTAGCGGGGTCAAAGATAGCTCCCGAGCTCGGAAAGACGGCTGCGCATGGCCTCCGTGTCAAGCGTCGAGAGATCGATATTGGTCGTCTGGTTCTCCATACGGCGCGCAGTATACAGACCACTGCCCCTTTTGTCAAGTAAATAGCAACTTGCGGGGTGGTTTGATGTGGGGAAAGGACTTTGAGGATTGTAAATCCGTAGATTGTAGGTTCAGAAGCCCCCCGGGGCCGCAGCAAGCAGGCTGCGGGTATAGTCATGCTGCGGGTGGGAGAACACCTGCTCGGCAGGGCCGTATTCCACGATTTGACCACGGCGCATGACGGCAATGTCGTCTGCCATGTAGTGTACGACACTCAGGTCATGCGAGATGAAAATCATGGTGAGTTCCAGTTCGCGGGTCAGGTCGTTGAGCAGGTTGAGAATCTGACTCTGAATGGAGACGTCCAGCGCGCTTACCGGTTCGTCTGCCAGCAGCAATGCCGGCTGCGGAGCAATGGCACGGGCGATGGCTACGCGCTGCCGCTGGCCACCGGAGAACTCGTGCGGGTATTTGTACATGTGCTCGGGGCTGAGCCCTACGCGCTGCATGAGCTCGGCTACGGCCTGTTCTCGCTGACTGCGTGGCAGGGGGGCACGGCGGCTCAGGGCCTCGGCCAGGGTACTGAAGATGCTGAAGCGGGGGTTGAGGGAGGCGTAGGGGTCTTGAAACACCATCTGAAAATCAAGCCGTCTCCGGCGCACTTCGGCCGGGCTCAGGCTGCTCAGCTCGGTGCCGGCCAGCGATATACTGCCGGAGGTGAGCGGTTGCAGCTGCATGATGGCGCGCGAGAGTGTGCTCTTGCCGCAGCCGCTCTCGCCTACCAGGCCGAGTATGCGCCCTTTCTCAACGGATAGACTCACGCCGTCTACCGCGCGCACGACTTCGCCGGTACTTCCCCAGGTGTTGCGCACCGGGAAATGTACGCTCGCTTCCCTGATTTCCAGATATGCCATGCCCGCATTCTACCAGACCTCACCCGACCTTGGCAAATAAAAAACGCGTCTGAGTTGAACTCAGACGCGCTAGTAAAATGATGGTAGGGTTAAAACCCTTCTTCACTTACTTCTTGATGGGGGCAACGGGAGCGGGCTCCGGGGTGGGAGCGGGAGTCACCTGCTGCTGCTGCTGCTGCTGGCAGGAAACCAGAGCGGCGGCCGTAAGGGCGAGAATAGCGATGGTCTTCATTTTATCTTGACTAGTTTTGATTGTTGAAGTGCCCCAAACATCCAAGAGTAGGAAGGAGGCGCGCCTAGTATACTCATTTTTTCGTTCTTGGCAAGCCTAAAATGAACTTTTTTTGTAAAAAATAGCGTATTAAGAATGGGTTAGATGCAGAATAACATCCCTCTCATACAGGGAATAACAGGATATAGATGTTTAACTCAGCTTGAATATCAATAAGTTGTTAACAAAAATACGCCCGACCGAAGTCGGGCGCACAACAATGAAAAAGACATTCAGAGCGTAAGCTCTGCAAACTTACTTCTTAATGGGGGCAACGGGGGTGGGCTCCGGAGTGGGAGTCACCTGCTGCTGCTGCTGCTGCTGGCAGGACACGAGGGCGGCGGCTGTAAGAGCGAGAATAGCGATGGTCTTCATAACTTTCTTGTCTATTAATGTGTTGCTTTTGTTAGCTACCGACAACCAGGGGTAGGAATGTCGGGAAGCGCAGTATACACAAAAAATCCGGTTTGGCAAGCCTAAAATGTGAATTTTGTGAATATTTTTCAATTTTTAGCAATAAAACGGCAAAAACAGTTGCAAAAAGAGGGGATATATGCGACCATGTGCGGCAGATGCAAGCAGAGACAGACACCATAGCAGCGGTGGCGACACCACCGGGTACCGGGGCGATAGCCGTCATACGCATGAGTGGCCCGGGTTCTCCGGGGGTGCTGCGCGCGTGCAGCGGGCGGGAATTACAGCCCCGCCGGGCAACCTTGGTACGGGTGAAAGACAGTGCCGGTCGGGTGATAGATGATGTGGTGGCGACATACTTTGCGGCGCCTGCCAGCTATACGGGCGAAGATGTGGTGGAGCTGAGCTGTCACGGCGGTATGTTGGTGACACGCCGCGTGCTGGAGCGCCTGCTGGCCTGTGGGGCTCGCCCGGCAGAGCCGGGGGAGTTTTCCCGCCGCGCATTTGAGAATGGCAAGATGGATTTGACGCAGGCCGAGGCGGTGATGGATGTCATCAGCGCCGGCAGTGATTTGGCGCTGCGTGCCGCGCATAACCAGCTGCATGGTGCTATCAGCAACCGTGTGGCAGCTGCTGTTGACCGCTTGATTTCCGTTGCGGCGCATGTAGAGGCTTATATTGATTTTCCCGAGGAGGATATCGCACCCGATACCACGCAACAGCTGGTAGAGGGGGTGGATGCCGTAACGGCCGAGCTGCGTGCCCTGCTGGCCACGGCGGATGAGGGGCGACTGTTGCGTGAGGGCGTGCGCACAGCCATCGTGGGGCCGCCGAATGTGGGTAAATCAAGCCTGCTTAACATGTTGTTGGGCTATGAGCGAGCTATCGTGAGCTCTACGGCCGGTACTACACGAGACACGATTGAGGAGAGCGTGAGCCTGGGCGGGTTGCGCCTGCGGCTCATTGATACCGCCGGTTTGCATGAGAGTGCCGATGCGATAGAACTGGCCGGCATGGAGCGCAGTCGCCGTGCCGGGGCTGAGGCTGACTTGGTGTTGGAGGTGGCGGATTGCACCCTGCCGCCCGCACGCCCCCAACTGGAGCTGAACGGTGCGGCTCACCTGCTGCTGCTCAACAAGTGTGACCTGCCGGAGCACCCGGAATGGGCAGGGCAGCAAGCCATACGGTTGTCGTGCCTCAGCGGGCTGGGAGCCGAGGCGCTCTCGGCTGCGATAGAGGCTTTGTTCTTGCAGCAGGGGCGTGAGCTGGACAACCTGGCCGCCATCAACACGCGCCATCGCTATGCCCTGCAACAGGCACTTGAGTTCCTGGTTGCAGCTCGCGAGGGGCTGCTCTCGGGACAGTCGCCCGAGTTCACGGATGTTGACCTGCGCGCGGCGCTCGATGCCTTGGGCTCCATATCCGGTCGGGTGGATACGGAGGACATCCTTTCGCGCGTGTTTGCTACCTTCTGCCTGGGGAAATAGGTTTATTGCAGGAGTTGTTTCAGGGCCGGGGTGGTGGCGTAATCTGCCGCGCTCTTGCCGCTGCTGTCGCGTAAGGTCTTGTTGGCACCGGCTTGCAGGAGCGCGCGTACCACGGGTTCATGACCGTTCCTGGCGGAGAGTATGAGCGCTGTGTAGCCTGATTTGTTCACCGCGTTCACATTGGCACCGAGGCGAAGCAATTCGGTTGTTACCTCGGCGTTGCCTTCCATCGCGGCCATCATGAGGGCGGAGGTACCGTATTGGGTCGAGGCTGCGTTTACATTAGCGCCGGCTTCGGCAAGTGTGCGTGTAGCCATGACCCTGTTGCGCACGGCTGCGAGCATGAGCGGCGTGCGGTCTTGGGCATCTCTTGCTTTGAGAGGTGAGCCGGATTCCAGAGCTCTTCTCATCGCGTGGCGGTCGTCATCTTCCACAGCCTGGTGCAGGGGACCGACAGGGGTGGTGGTTATTTGGGCGGGTTCAGCGGTGGATTGTGCCTCATATTCGGCCTGAATATCTTCTAGAGTCTTGATTTCTTTTTTGACGAGCTCTCCGCACAGGGGGACGGTTTCATCCTCCAGCGCGACGGTGCTGATGTTCTGGCGGCCGCCTGTGAGCTCTTTTACCAGGTGAGCGATTGTGTTTTGCAGTTCACCGATGGTGGTCAGGCCGTTTTGATCGTAATCGGCACTGCCGTCGAGGCTGCGGCAGACGGCTGCACAGAATACGCCGTTTTTCCACTCATCGGACTCCATGGCAAATTCGGCACCGGCCGAGGCTGCGATGATGTTGACGCCGCGGTAGGTATTGCCCATGGAGAACATATCTTCTATGTAACGCTTGGTCTGGGCTGTGCTCAGGCCGGTGGTCGCTTTTTTCACCTTCATACCGCGGTTCTGTACGGCGCGCACGCCATGCGGCAGCTGCATGCCGGCCAGCGCCAGCTGCTCCTCGCCGGCTTCGCCCAACTGGCCGGAGTGGCAGGTGTCCATCATCAGCAGTCGCTTGCGGGGTGCTGCACTTTGCAGGCACCTTACCAAGGCTTCCAGCGAGATGCCGGTTTCGGCAATGCGCTCTGGGTCGAAGCCATGCGGGGCGTAGTAGTAATCCAGCTTGGTGTCCAGCATGCCGTGGCCGGCTATGTAGAGAACCACGCGGTCGTGTACGGTGGCGCCGGCCAGGAATGCCCGCACTTTTTCCAGCACGCCGGCATCAATGACCTCTCTATCTGTAAGAGTGAGGGTACGCACCCGACCGTGACCGTGTTTGTTGAAGACTTCTGCCAAATCGCGGGCGTCTTTGGCTGCATATTGCAGGTCCAGACCGTCATCGGCATAGTCCGACACACCCAGCGTCACCACATAGAGTTCGCTATCGTATTTGCCGGCATGGATGGTGCGGAATCTCTGTTTGTCGCCGACCAGCCCCATGGAGTCGACAGGGGTGACTTCGAGCCAGTTCTGGCCGGTTGCCAGCGGTACCTGCACCCTTACGGTTTTACTCAGACCGGCGGGGATGAGTAAATCGGCACTCCATGTTTGCGGTATCTCGGCACCGTCTGCGCGCACGCTCAGTCCGGTGATAGCTCTGCCGGCTGCGCGCAGGGTGACATCGAACTCCAGGGTTTCTTTTTCGACGTTAAGCGGGGGAAGTGCCACCTCGGCCACGGGGAAACTGTTTATTCCCGGTTCGTCGGGCATGGAATCAGCATGGTAACCTTGGCGGCGCAGCCAGCGCTCGGTGGTGGCCTTCAGGGCGGCGATATCATCCGGGTTGCCGCCCAGCGCGCTCAGCACTTCTGCCGGGCGGTTGCGCCAAGGAGCCAGGGCATCCATGCCCAGTACCCGCTCGCCCTCGGCGAACTCCAGCAGCTTTTCACAACCGGGGGAGCCGGCATAGTGACCATTCGGCAGCACGACGGCGTAGTCACCATGGCGGGTCATGAACAAATCGGCCACTTTTTCGGCGTTCCACTCATCATCCATGCGCAGAAGTTCGCTGCGATGGGCGGTGACAGGCTGAACCAGCAGGCGCAGCCCCGGCACATAGAAGGCACGCTGATTACCGGGGGAGCCGCAGGGGTATTCCTTGAGTACCTGCATTTTGCGTGTGGTAAAATCAATACGGTACACTCGGGTGTTGCTGAAATGGTTTACCATTACGTCGGCATGTTGTCCATTCGTTTCGACATGCAGGATGTGGGCGAGGCGCCAATAATTCAGTGCTTCCTCTCCATCGGCGGGCTTTTGGCAGTGCACGGTTCCGCTGAATTCTGTGATTTCCTCACCATCGGCGGCGTAAAACAGTTGTTCGCCCTTGCGGATGAACATGACCCACTGACCCCAGGATTGAATGATTTCTTCCTGCATATAGGCATAGTTGGACATGACATACACGGCAACATCATCTGCTGTAACCGGTAGCCCTGCACATGCCAGACTGTACTGTCCCGGCTGTGACGAATATTCAGATTTATCTACCCCTTCCACTTCGTACGGTACAGGCTTGAGAGTGGCCAGCAGCTCGGTAGCTTCACTCGAAAGCGTGGACAACATGGGGTGGTCTTTGGCTTGTTGCGAGTAGGTCTCCGGTTTCAACCAAGCGGGTGAAATCAGGGGGAGTTCCCCTGCATGGGCGGTTTTGCGGTATGTTAAGTTCCCCAAGTCCACGGTGAATGAAAGATTATTCGCATTCACAGCTGTGAATCCCGTGTTTTTTCCACCGGCGTAGAAGAGTGGGGTGGTTCTGAAAAGCATCATGGCGTAGCCGGCCGAGGCGCTGCTCCATACCTTCAGTTCACCGAGTCCCAGATAATCTGCCCCGGAGCGTTGCCAGGCCGTCAGCGCTTCACCGTGTATGACGTCGGTGGCGACCTCGCCGGTAAATGACGTGAATTGCGACAAATCGTCCAGCCCCAATAAATCATACATCGGCAGGCGTACGTCGCCGGTCAGGGGATTGAGTAGCTCCGCTGCACTCATCGGCAGGTCTTGGGTGGCGTACCATCCCAGAAACGGTACGGAAGGCCCTTCCACTTCACCTACCGGGTACATCCAATAGTGCCCGTCCGTTGTGTATGTCGGCACATCAGGGTACCCGCTGTAAGATATCAAGCGGTTCAGCAAGTGGCCGGTGCGGGAATCCCAGAACGAATAGCGGTTTGTTTCGTTGATGGAAAGTCCGACAATGATGTTTTCGTCGGCTGTCACATATTCATCCGTCAGGTCGGTGATAAACTCTCGCTCGCGCACGCCCTGAGTTTCGTTTTTCTGCCAGTGAGAGGGGGTGTTGTAGCGAATCGTTTCCGGCTTTTCGGCAATGGCTTCGAGCCTGCTTACCAGCTCCGGCACGGTGTTTATCTCGGTAGTGAGACCATCGAATTCATCCGGTGATTTGCGTTTGATTTCTTTCTCTTGCCACCAGAAGAGCTGGCAGGCGAGCAGGTAGCCGTAATCCTGCGGAGCAAGCACCTTTTCCAGCCGGGCGTTCACAGCTTTCACCTGGTTCCATAAATCCTGGGGGAACTTCAGCGATTTTCCCGTGGTGGGGATGACTACTTCGACAATAGGGCCGGTGGGTGCCGGGCGATTTTGGCTCGCTGTGCCCTCCGTCGGTGCTGCGGGGGTGGCAGGGGCTGCTGCCAGCAGGGCGCGAATCTCATCCGTCGCGGCGTGAGCTTGTGCGGTGCGATTGCTGAAATCTGTCACGGTGGGGTCAGCCCCGGCTTGCAGAAGCCGGCGTACCACTTGTGCATGTCCTTTCTGCGCGGCGAGCATGAGTGCGGTGAAGCCTGATTTGTTGCGGATGTTCAGGCCGGCACCATTTTGCGCCAGTACTTCCACCACCTCGTGATAACCGTTCATGGCTGCCATCATCAGTGCGGTGGTGCCGTAGTTCGCCGTAGCTTCATCCGGTCGGGCACCTGCTGCTAGTAGTGAGCGGGCAGAGGAGGCACGGTCATACATGGCGGCCACCATCAGCGGCGTCATGTCGGCTCCATTGCGTTGGTTCACGCGGGAACTGTTGAGCGAGGCCTTTACCTGCGAGGGTTTGCCGGCTTTCACGGCATCGTGGAGGGGATACGATACGGCTGCTGCCGCCGGGAGGGTTAGGCAGAGACTGAGAGCGATAGAGGTGAGAACGGTGTTGCGCATGCCTGGAAACGTGTTTTAATCGATGCTGATAGTATGCCATAACAGAGTCAGATTGCAAGTTGTTTTCTCATGCCGGAGCTGTTTCCCGGTAGAACGGGGGCTTTCAGGGGTGCTCAGATGAGAGTTATTTGATAAATTAGAGCGAGTTTGCGGCTTTTTTGCTTGCAATCGCGCGACCGAGTTGCTAAATTCCAAGGTGAATCCCCACTGAACCGGTATTATGACTAAATCAACCATTCTTTCTGTAATTGCGGCTGTGACCATGCTGCCCGCTGCCGTGGCGCAGGAGCCCGCCCCTGCGCCGACCGTACCCGAAGGGGTGATGGTAACAACCCGCGCGTTCATCAATGGCAAAGAGGTCCCCCCTGCCAAGGCCGCGGAGATGATGAATTCAATGCGAGCTCAGTTCCGCCGCCAACTGCTGGGAGAGGAGCCGACAGCGGAGGCTGTCCCGGCCCCCGAGTTGCCGCCCCCCGGCGCAGCCCCTGAGCTGACACCCCCGCCGCCCGGTTTGGAGCCGCCCCCCGCTCAACCGGCCCCTGCGGCTGAACCGGCTCCCGCCCCTGCGCCGGTGGCTGAGTCCCCTGCACCCCCGGCTGCAGAGCCTGCTCCCGCTCCGGAAGTGCAACCCGCCCCGGCACCCGCTGCTGAACCGGTGGCCGTAAAGGCAGAGGTGATAAAGCCCGCCTGTGGTAAAGTGCGCTTGATTGTGAATGGTAAAGAGGTGCGGCCCGATGTGGTGAGGGTAGTTCCCGCACCGGTTCCCGGGCAGAAGCCCATTTGCCGCCCCCAACCGGTACGCAAAGCTCCCCCTGCACGACATGCAGCCCCTGCGAGTGCGGCTCAGCCGGCCGCTGCTGCTGATAAGCCTACCTGCCCTCGCTGTGGTAAGGTGCGCCGGGTTGTGCGCCCTGCTGCCGGCGACATGCCGCCCTGTGGTAAGGCTCGCCCGTTTGATACCCCGGCCTATGGCACGACTCCGCCCTGTGTGCGCCGCCATGGTCAGACCATGAACCCCTCCGTTCGTATGCACGCGGTGCGCCCCGCGATTGATATTCGTAAGGCGCCCCAGCCGGCGACTTCGCCTCAGGCTGTAAGGGTTATCATCAATGGTGTTGAGACGATTGTGCCGCTCAAGCCTGAAGGGGTGGATATCACAATCAAACCTCTCTGACCCTGCGGGGGAAGAACCCAGTCAAACAAAAAGGAGCGGTGGCCGTGGTCACCGCTCCTTTTTGTTGATGTGAAAGTCTGTGAGCTGTGGGATTACTCCGCCTTGGGCTCCTTTTTCTCGCGGGTCAGGTATTTCATGAGCGCGTAAAGGGCTGCCAGCAGCAGAACACCCGCTACGATGAGGTGGGATTCACCCTTCACGGCGTCGATGAGAGCCTCGGGGGAATCCAATATACCGGGGTGCTCACGGCCTACCTTGTCGCCGAACCAGGCCAACACCCAGCACCAAATGGCTGAACCGGTGATGGTGGTGAGACTGAACATACCGAAGTTCACCCGGGCCATGCCGGCCGGTATGGAGATGAGGTGGCGAATCACCGGCAGAAAGCGTGAGAAGAAGATGCCGGCGGTCGAGTACTTGCGCATGAAGGCCTCGGCGGTTTCTACCTTGTGCCGTGGCATAAAGAAATACTTGCCGAAGCGGTAAATGAAGGGGCGGCCTACCCACAGGGCACATACATACATGACAACTGAACCCAGGTATGAACCTACGGTGCCGGCCAGCACGACACCCCAGAATGTCATTTCGGCATTCGGCAGTGCGGCCAGAATGGCGGCCGGCGGTACCACAACTTCACTCGGTACGGGTAAGATGGAGCTTTCCATCGCCATCAGCAGCACCACGCCCCAATAGCCCCAATCGACAACCCAGCCCATCCAGATGGTAATCAGTTCATGTAACATGCCGTGTATTATGCACACGCCGAACCGATTTGCAAGACAAATAATCAGCGCCGCCCTACGCAGGAGCGGCGCTGATGAAATGCTTGTGCAGATTTAGTGGCTGAATCAGTCCACGTTGTCGAAGAGCTCTTCGGGCTTGAAGAAGCGCTTGATTTCGGCCTCGGCGCTCTCAGGGGAGTCGGAGGCGTGGCAGATGTTCAGCATGCTGTTGGTACCGAAGTCACCGCGGATGGTGCCTTTGTCGGCCTTCATGGAGTTGGTCGGGCCGAGGATGGTACGCACGCGGGTGATGACGCCCGGGCCGCTGAGTACCAGCGCTACAACAGGGCTGGTCTGCATGAAGTAGGAAAGGGTGGGGAAGAGGGGCTTGTCGTCGATAACCAGATCAATGATGTGGGCGTAGTGCTCGCGAAGGATGGCATCGTCAAGCTGCATCATCTTCAGGCCGCGCAGGCGGAATCCCTCGGCCAGCAGGCGCTGCAGAATAACGCCGGAGAGGTTTTTACGCACGCAGTCCGGTTTGAAAAGAATGAGTGTTTTTTCGTCTCGATTCATAATGAGTGTATGATTGTGTGTGCGGTTAATTTACTCTGTGGGGGCTGATGTGTCAAGCCCAAAATCCCGCAGCTCAGCGGCACGGGCGGCGAGACTGTCGGCGGTGTTGGGCAGTTTATCTTCCTGCACTTCGGACAGCAGGGTTTTGAGTATGCGGCCAACCTCGGGACCGGCAGGTATCCCCATGGCCATGAGCGCACGGCCATCGATGTGGAGGTCACGAATGGTGAAGGCGTGTTCTTCGCTCATGAGTTCATCGATAAGCAGGGCTGCGGCTCGGAGTTCGGCTGCTTTCTCGTGCGCGCGATAGTCGGATTGGGCGGCGTGGTCGGCGCGTTTGATGTCGAAGAGCTGCTCCACAATATCCGGGCCGAGCCGGCCGATGCAGCGGCGCATACCCGCGCGCGTGGTGGGGAAGTCGTTGTCGTGCTCGCGCACCAGGGTAACAACCCGGCGCAGGGTGGCGTTGTCGCTCTTCAGGCGGGTGAGTATGCTTTCAGCGAGTTCGGCACTGCGCTCCGGGTGGTGGTAAAAGTGGGCGGTACCATCTTCCCCGATGGAGTGGCAGGCGGGCTTGCCGATGTCGTGCAGCAGCATGGCCAGGCGCAGGGGCTCGCTCGCGGGCGCTGCCTGCACGGCATGGGCCGTGTGGGTCCACACGTCATATCGATGGTGGGGATTGCGCTGTTCGAACCCGAAGGTGGGTGCCAGCTCGGGGATGATGACGGCCATCACATCAGGGAAGGCTAGCAGCATGCTCTGCGCGCCCTTGCCCACCAGCATTCCTTTGAGCTCTTTATAGATTCGCTCAACACTCACATTTTCGAGCAGGTGGCGGTTGCGGCGTATGGAGAAGGCGGTCTCGCTCTCAATGCCGAAATCAAAACGCGCGGCGAAGCGAAGCGCGCGCATGATACGCAGCCCGTCTTCGTTGAATCGCTCATCGGGTTCACCTACGCAGCGTATGCGCCCCTCGGCCAAGTCTCGGCGGCCGTCGAAGGCATCCACCAATCCGCGGGTGGGGTTGTAGGCCATGGCGTTGATGGTGAAATCGCGCCGGGCGAGGTCTTCTTCCACACGGCTGACGAAGGTGACGGCGTCGGGGTGGCGGTTGTCGGTATAGGCTCCGTCTATGCGGAAAGTGGTGACCTCTACCGGTTCGCGGTCGACCATGACGGTGACGGTGCCGTGTTTAAGACCTGTTTTGATGACGGGGCGACGGCGAAAGACGCGCAGAACTTCTTGAGGCGTGGCGTTGGTGCACACGTCCCAGTCCTTGGGGCAGATACCCAGCAGGCTGTCACGCACGCAACCACCAACGACATAGGCTTCGAATCCGAACTTTTCGAGTTGCTCAACGACGGTAAGGGCGTATTGTGGAATGGTAATTGCTGTGGTATTCATATGTTGCTGATGATATCGTGAAAGATTTGTACCATTTAGTTAAAAAGTATATTATCGTGCCGAGAAATGTTCTCGAATATAGTGTATGATTTGTTCCTGCTGTTCGGTGGTATTCAGGCCGGGTGGCAACATGGTGGAGTTCCACTGTTCTCCACGCACGGTGATGGGGCCTTTCAGGCCGTAGGTGAGAATCTCGGGCAGGCGAGAGGGCTGCTCCGTGAGCCATTCGGAGCCGCGCAAGGGCGGGTACAGGCCGGGCTGCCCCTCGCCGTTGAGGCCGTGACAGGCGGCGCATTTGACGCGGTAGAGGGTGGCGCCGGCCTGCTCGCGGTTTGCTGTAGCCAGCAGGGGGAGTTGCTGTGCCGCCAGCCAGTCGGTCAGTTCCCCCTCCGCTCCATGGCTGAGCACGGGGTGGCGCTGTTGCAGAGCTGCCTGCAGCGGGGGGCTGATGGCGCTGCCGGGCTGTCGGCGGCGCAGGGCGGGGTGGAGCTGCCGCTGCCATTCACTGCCGTGGCACAGGGCGCAACCACGGGCGCGCGCACTGCGCTCTGCCGGTGCCGCAGCGCTTTCTACCCACAGCCAGTGGGCTGCTCCCAGCACACCCGCTGTGCATAAAAAGGCGCAGAGTAACTGCTTGAGCACTCGGCTGACAGTCACTCTGCGCATAGAGGGGGCGTGGCTGACCGGGGTTATTCCACCAGTCCGCCCTCGAGGTCGAGCACGCGCTTAACTTTGGCGCCAAGCTGTTCGAGCTTGTCGTCGAGCAGTTCGTAACCGCGGTCGATGTGGTAGAGGCGGTGAATTTCGGTGGTACCCTCGGCGGCGAGGGCGGCTAGTACCAGGGCGGCGCTGGCGCGCAGGTCGCTGGCCATGACGGGAGCGCCGGAAAGGCCGTCCACACCGGTGATGATGGCGGTGCCGTTGTCAACCTTGATGTTGGCACCCATGCGCTTAAGCTCGGAGCAGTGCATGAAGCGCTGGGGGAAGATGGTGTCTTTCACCACGCTGATACCGGGGGTGAGGGCGAAGAGGGCGGTCATCTGCGCCTGCATGTCGGTGGGGTACCCGGGATAGGGGTTGGTGAGTATCTTGCCGCTGCGGGGGCGCTCACCGGGTTTCACGAAGACGGAGGTGCCCTCTTCGTTGTACTCGACCACGTGGCCGCACTCCACCAGAAGGTCGGAGATGGACTTCATGTGCTCACGGCATACGCGGTTGAGGGTGATACCATCGCTCACGCCCATGGTACCGGCTACCATGAAGGTGCCGGCCTCGATACGGTCGGGAATGACGGCGTGCTCGCAGCCGTGCAGTTTCTCCACACCGTGAATGGTGATGGTGCGGGAGCCGGCGCCTTCGATGCGAGCGCCCATCTTGTTGAGGAAGTTGGCGAGGTCTACCACCTCGGGTTCGCGTGCGGCGGACTCAATCACGGTAGTGCCGCGAGCGAGCACGGCAGCCATCATCAGGTTATCCGTCCCCAGCACGGTGGGGCCGCTGTCGCCGCGCATATCGATGGTGGTGCCCACCAGACCGTTCGGAGCCTCTATCACCATGTTACCGCCTTTCACGCGCACGCGGGCACCCAGCGCCTGGATGGCACGCAGGTGCAAATCCACCGGGCGATCGCCAATCACACAGCCGCCCGGCAGGGGAAGGGTGCAGCGGTGCATGCGGGCCATCATCGGCCCCAGCAGGCAGATGGAGGCGCGCATTTTACGCACCTGCTCGTACGAGGCGCTGGAGCTTATGCCATCAGGTGATTCGATGCGTACTGTGCCGCTGGAACGCTCAACGGAGGCCCCTAACTGGCTCAGAATCTGAATCATGTAGTTCGTGTCAGATACGTCCGGTACGCGGGAGATGCGCACGGGCTCATCTGTGAGCAGCGCTGCTGCCAGGATGGGCAGGGATGCATTTTTGGAGCCGCTGATGTTCACGGTTCCGCTGAGTCTGTAACCACCTTCGACGATGAGTTTATCCATGGCTGTGATGAGTTATGGCTGATATGTTACGTGCATTCTACCATATCAGGTACGTTTTGCAAGCATTATGTGCCATATATTGCAGCCAAGGGGCAATTTTGTGCACAAAAAAGCTCCGAGGATGACCTCGGAGCTTTCTCAGTAGGGCTACAGGGACTCGAACCCCGAATAGCGGTGCCAGAAACCGATGTGTTGCCAATTACACCATAGCCCTGTGTTGCTTGGAACGCCGAGATTCTACACCTTTTGCCCGCGCTTGTCAAGCTGAAATCTGATTTTTTTTCATTTTTTGCAAAAAAAGAGCCGGTTGCACGTGGCAACCGGCTCAGAAAGAAGATTAGTGGGTGTGAAACTTAACCCTGCTGGTCAACTTTGACCAGGCGGATGGGCGTGCGGGCAACGAGCTCGCCGTCGAGGGTTACGTCTACGGAGTACACGCCGTCCTTCTCGAACTTCAGGCCCTGGAAGTTCATGATGAGGTTGCGGGTGAAGAAGGAAACGCCCTCGGGAAGGGCAATCTTGAGGTCACCAACGATGGGCATGCGCTCCTTGTCGAGGGGTTCGCCGTCTTCGTCAGCGATGGAGATGCCGAGCTTGTGGTCGCCGCAATCCTCGTTCTCGAAGCAAAGGCGCAGGGCCAGAGCGCAGGCGGGGTGGATGACGGGAAACTGGCGGGCATAGAGAGTATCGAAGGCACCCTGGATGCAGAGCTTGCCCTGATAGTCGGCGGCGTAGTCGCAAAGGACGGCGGCTTGAATGATCATGGTATTTGTATATGATTGATGTTGAGATTCTTATATCACTAGCGCAATGGCATGCGGAAGGTGAACTTATAGAGTTATAGCAGAAAGGTGCATGAATGCAAGCAGAAAGTACGCGTGCAGTGACATGCTGTCAGAGAATTATTTGAGCACGCGGCCTATATCACGGTTGGCAGCGGCTGCAATGGGGATGGCTGACACCAGAATACAGCCCAGCAGCGTGCAGCAAATCAACTCGATTTCGGGGCGGATTTCCGTGAGGGAGAGGGTGTAGTTGCCCAGTTTGAGTATTTCTCTGACAATGAGCTTCTGGAAGTACATGAAGCAGGCCAGGGCTGCGGCAAATGTGGCACCGACAATGAAGATGTTTTCGGCAATGAAGGCACCGACCAGCAGGCCGGGGCGTATGCCGAAGCTTTTCATGAGGGTGTAGATGTATTCGTTCTGCCGGTATTCCATACCCGCCAGTGCGGTCAGCAGAATGCCCACGATGGCACTGATGCCCACGCAAAAGGCGATTCGGCACTGGGTCTGCTTGCTGAGCACAAGGTCCATTTCACCCAGAAGGCGCGAGGCGGAGATGATGCTGCCGTGGCGCGAGTCGAGTTTCATGAAGTTGCGCAGGTAGCGCTCCACGCGCAGGATATCCTCAGAGCTGTTGATTTCGCGTATACGGATGGTGATGTTTTGGGTGGCGTGCCCGGCTGAGAGTCGCTCGGGCAGGTACTCAGGCTGCAGGATGAGACCGGCTGAGCCAATCATGCGCATGAGCGGGTGGTCTTCGGAGAGGTGGCGCACATAGACATCCATGCGGTTGCGGTTGATACGCACACTGTTGGGGCCTGTGGGGATGCCGCTTTCGGGGGTGGCCAGCACGGTGGGAGTGCCGTTGGGGGGCATGAACTCCATGAACTGGGCACTGCGGCAGAAGTCGTATGTGTAGACGTTGACGCGCTTATCTTCGTCCGTCAGACCGGTTGTCAGGATGGTGAGGGCGTAAGATTCTGCGCCAAGTAAATCGCTGATTTCTTTCTGCGTGGGCAGGGCGGAGGGGATATCACCCGGTGGTGTGAGCGTGGCAAATACCAGGTCACCGCCTTGGCGCACGATTTTGTCTTTCACCAGTTTGGTGGAGATAGCATAGCTGCCCAGCGCGCTCAGAGCGCTGAGACTCAGGAAAAAGACGACCAGCACTCGTGCCAATGGGCTTGATATGCGTGTGAACCAGCGGTGTACCGTATCTTTAGCAAGATACAGGAGTGTCAAAATCAATGATTTCATCGGCCAGTTCGAGTAAGCGGCTGTCGTGGGTGCTGATGATGCAGATGCGCCGCCCGGCGTCCTTCAGCACGAGGTTTTTGATGATGTTGGTGTTGCTGTCGTCCAAGCCGGAGGTGGGTTCATCGAGCAAGACGGTGGGAGCATCTTTCATGAGTGTGCGCGCAAGGGCTGCACGCTGTGCCTGGCCGCCTGAGAGCTTGTCAGCGCGGCGGTGGCGCAGTTCGGTAAGACCGAGGTCACGTATGAGTTCCTCTGCCAGCGGTTTCCACTTTTTGCCGGGCAGCACGGCCATTTCGGCTGCCAGACGCAGGTTGCGTTCTACGCTCATAAGTGGCAGCAAGTTAATGCCTTGGAACATGTAGGCTACATCTTGCCGGTGGTAGCGGCGGCTGGTGACCTTGCGGCCGGTCGGGGTGATGATTCGCCCTTTGTCCAGCTTCAGATAACCGGCAAGCAGCTTGAGTAGGGTGGTCTTGCCTGAGCCCGAATAGCCTTTCAGTACGGTGATGCCGGTACGGAAGGTGTAGCTGAAGTCTTTGATGACCGGTTCCTTGCGGGTATAACCGTAGGTGATGTTTTCGCAGACGAGTTCCATGGCGAGACCGTGCTCGGGGTTAAGGGCGGGGGACGAGGATGAGCTCGCGCTGCCCAACGAGCAATATGCCATAACCCGGGTGGGTGATGTTGATGAGCTCTTCCCAGTTTTCGGCGCTAGCCGCCTCGGGGCGGGCTACCAGTTCGGCTTTGGAAATGTGGATGACATCATCGCCGGCTTCGTAAGTGAGTATGGCGTTGGTATTGCTGCCGAGCATATTGTAGGCGGTTTCATGCATGTCGGCAGGTACTTTGAAGAAGTAGACGAGCATGTCGCCGCCATGGTTGGCGCGCTCCACTCGGCGGTGTGAGTAGGTGCCGTGCATTTTCTCGCCGCCGGGAAGGGTCACGGTGGTGGAGAAGTTCTGCTCTTTCAGCAGCGAAAGGTCGCTGTCGCCCACGTTGAGGGTGATGTAGAAGGCGGAATCATCGCATACGGTGGCGAACACGCGAGAGTTTTCTGCGTATTCCAGCGGCTGTGAGAGGTCCTCAGGCAGGGTAATGTGGTACTGCAGCCTGCCATCAAAGGGCATGCGCAGGGTGAGCGGCTCGTGCTTGCGGTCGAACTCCATGCGCTTGCGGCGCTCCATGGTTGCCAACTCTCGCTCTAACAGGGAGATTCGCTCATCGATGTCGCTGAGCGTCTCGGGCGTGGGAGGTTCTTCCCCCTTGAAGTCGGTGTTGTAACGTCGCTCACTCGGGCTGAGAGAGGTGTAGAAACTGACTTTACGGCGCTGTGCCCGCAGTTTCTGCACCTCATCTTTTTTGTTGATTCGCTCGCGCGCAATCTGCAGCTCCATGTCTTCGCGTTCGGTTTCGGTGCGCTCTTTGTTGAGCACAGCAACCACCGTGCCGGCCTTGAGGCGGTCGGTGGCGTCCACCAGGTCGGTTACGGTGCCTCGATCAGGTAAATTGAGTACGCCGACTCGCTCGGGCACGATTTTGGCGCTGAACTTACCCACCACCACGGGCTCAGCCGCTAGTGGCAAGGCGGTACACAGGAATAGCAAGGAAGCTGCAGGGCGGAGGTACATGGTAGCAGTGGGGGTGCTTACATGGGGAAGCCCAGGCCGCCGGTCACCTTGCGCATTTCGGCGTCAGCCATCTGGCGGGCACCCTCCAGGGCATCCTGCACGGCTTTGAGCACGAGGGAGGTCAGGAATTCGGCGTCATCGGGGTCCACAACAGCGGGGTCGATGGAGAGGTCGGTAATCATGCCGCTGCCGTTGGCGGTGGCTTTGATTTTACCGCCGGCGGCTTCGGCGACAAAGGTTTTTTCTGCCAGACGTGCCTGTGCATTGGCCATGTTGGCCTGCATGGCCTGGGCTTGTTTCATGAGTTTCTGCAGGTTCATATGCGGGGGGATTATTGTTTGATAAGGGTTGCGTGGAAAACTTCGAGGGCTTGCTCAATGAGGGGGTCGTGGTAGAATTCCTCATCGCTGGGTTTCAGG
>JAZRKM010000091.1:0-36486 GCA_045646325.1 Akkermansia sp.
TGGCCCCAAGGAGCTCATCGAGCAGATGATGAAGATTCACTCCTACACGATGATTTGCCCCACCATTACCAGCCAGGAGGCCAACATCGAGGCACTGCAAAACGGCGTAACCGCCATGCAGGAGATGCGCGACAGCTACCACCGCCGCCGCGACTACATCGTGCGCCGATTCAACGAAATGGGCATGGATTGCCACCTGCCCGGGGGTGCCTTCTACACCTTCCCCAGCATCAAGCGCTTCGGGCTTTCCTCGAAAGAGTTTGCTATGCGCCTGCTCAAAGAGCAGAAAGTCGCAGCCGTTCCCGGCACGGCCTTCGGCCCCTGCGGCGAGGGTTACCTGCGCTGCTGCTACGCCACGGCCTTCGAGCTGCTCGAAACGGCATGCGACAAGATTCAGCGTTTCTGCGAATCGCTGAAGTGATTGACCATGTGATAGGTTCGGCGGCTTCGCCGCGAATGCAGCGAAGCCGCGCCGAGCCCCTTAGTGCAGTAGTTTTTTCGGCCGTATAGGAACGCGAAGATTCAAAGCCGGAAGTAAACAGGTCCGCAGGCTCAGTCGACTTCTACCCTGATTACTGCCTCCATTAACACAACTCGGCACAATATAGCCAACCGCAAATTGTAAATTCATGCCCTCCGACACCCCTCTCTACCGCACCTCCGTCTACCCCTTGGCCATCTTCATGGGGTTCAGCATTCTGCTGGGCGTGGGGGGCGAAATGATTGAGTGGGACCACCCGGAAGCCGCTTGGTGGCGCCAGGCTCCGGAACTGCTGCTCTACCCGGTACAGACCCTGGTGTGTGGCTGGTGGCTGTGGCATGTGCGGCGGGAAATGACGTGGGACTGGAATGCGCGTGCCTGCGGGCTGGGGGTTATTTTCGGCGTGGTCGGCATCGGGTTGTGGCTGGTGCCGTACTTTGCCGGCTGGGTGCCGAATGAAGGCGGAGGATTTGAGCCGGAGCGTGTACTGGGTGAGGGTACCGCGGCCACATACGCCGAATACGCCATGCGATTTGCGCGTGCCGCCGTGGTGGTGCCGCTGGCAGAGGAGCTGTTCTGGCGCGGATTCCTCATGCGCTGGTGCGTAAACCGCGATTTCCCGCAGGATGTACCGGTCGGTACGCACAGTTGGTTAGCTTACGTCGTGACTACAGCGGCCTTCATGCTCATCCACAACCCGGTGGACTACGCAGGGGCCTTCTGCTACGGCAGCCTGACATATCTGCTTGTCGTCAAAACCCGGCGCCTCACCCCGGCTATCACCATGCACGCCGTGGCAAATGCCATCATGGGAGCCTGCGCCATAGGGTTCGACATGCCGCAGTTATGGTAATTGACAACGGGGCACTCTCATTGTATACTCTCGCAAGTCACATGGATATCAATTATCTTCAACTCGGGCTGGCTCTGTGTGCCGGGGTGTCACTGTCAGCCGCCTGCGGGTTCCGCGTCTTTGTTCCCCTGCTGGTCATGGCTCTGGGTGTCAGGTTCGGCGGTATTGATATAGATGAAAACCTCGCCTGGGTCGGCAGCGATGCCGCCATCTGCTGCCTGGGGGCGGCAACTCTGGCAGAAATCATAGCCTATTACATACCGGTCATTGACAATGTACTTGATACCATAGCCGGTCCGGCTGCTCTGGTAGCGGGTGCTATCGTGACCGGCGGCATGCTCGGCGACCTGCCCGACTGGCTGCAGTGGAGCGCCGGTATCGTAGCCGGTGCCGGCGCCGCAGGTGCCGTACAGCTCGGCACCACCTCCGTACGCGCCACCAGCACCACCACCACGGTCGGTGTCGGCAACCCCATCATCAGCACGATGGAAAACATTTTCTCCACCATCGGCTCACTGCTGGCTATCATCGCCCCCATCCTCGCCGTGGTCGGAGCGGTGATTTTCATCTTCCTCTTCATCTTCTGCCTGCGTAAAATCCGCAACTTCATCATCAACAGGCGCACCTCCACCGCCACTGCTCCCTGAACCATGCAAGCTTTCATCCTCGGTGCCGGCCTGGGCACCCGCCTGGCCCCCCTCTCCCACATCCTCCCCAAACCCCTGATGCCGGTTTTCGACAAACCGCTCATCCAGCACACCATGGATTACTTCATGAAGGCAGGGGTGACGGAATTCATCATCAATACCTCCTGCCTCGACTTCGCGTGGGACAAAGCCTTCCCCTGCCCCGACCCGCAGTACCGCGGCTGCCCCGTGACCTTCAGCCATGAGGATGAACCGCTCGATTCCGGCGGCGGCGTAAAGAAAATCCTCCCCCTGTGGAAAGAGGGGCCCATCATCGTGCACAACGGTGATATTCTCACCGACATTCCCCTTGCTGATTTGCTCGCCGAGCACCGCCGCAGCGGCAAGCTCATCACCATGGCCCTGCGCAGTGTGGACGGCAAGCGCAACGTCGGCTTCGACCCCGCCACCGGCTGCGTGACCGACATCCGCCACGCCCTTGGCGTGAACCCCGGTACCCACCAATTCGCCGGCACCTACATCATGGAACCCTGCGTGGCGGACATGTTCCCGGCTGAGGAGAAATTCTCCATCTTCCCCATCTGGCTTGAGCTGGTACGCCGGGGAGAAGTGGGCGGCATGGAGTTCGACTGGGCCAACTGGTACGAAATCGGCTCCCCCGAGGGCTACCTGCAGGCAGTTCTCGACATGCCCTCCGGCAAGCGCATACACCCCACGGCCACCATCTCCGCCTTGGCAGAAGTCAGTGAAGACTGCATGGTCGGGCAAGATGCCGTCATCCCCGCCGGTTGCGACCTCACAGACTGCATCGTCTGGCCCCGCACTCACGTAGCCCCCGGCACCTACAACCGCGCCATCATCACACCGCGAATCACAGTGCAGGCATAATTATCATGCTCTTATAAATGTTATTTCGCCAATCTGCGAAATTTTGCTTTACATTTCCATTGAATTACGCTAGACTCCGCGGCCCCGTCGGAGAGTTGTTATAGGTCATGTTAATATTGACAGAATCCTGAACAAAACTCCGCTCCAAACAAATTCGTATCAGTTATGGAAAGAAAACTCGTCGGAGTTATTACTGCGTCCTGCCTTGTCGGAACTGCGTTTGCAGAAACCGCATGGAATGGAACCCACCACCAGGAAACATTCGAAATCGAATGGAACGGCACGAATAAACACGATAACGGCAATGACAATGACGGGAACCACCTGTCCCTGAGCGACTTCTCCCTGACCTTGTACGAAGCCGGTCAAAAAGTCGAAACTGAGCAGTCGTACATGAATGGCAGCTTGGATGGCAAATCCGGGTTCGGATACGGAGAAATGGATTTGCGCCCCAATCTCCCCTTGACAGGGGAAAAGCCGGGGGAGAGCAATAGCTGGGTTCTTTCATACACGCTCACAAACAAGTCCGACCATACAGTTTATTTTGACTCATTCCGTCTGACCGTTTTTGCCTTCACCGGTACCGGAGCCAACGCCAAGACCATCCAGTATCCGTACACCATAACGTACACGGCCGGTGTCAAATTCGGCGAAGAAGAGTTGTTCCACAAAGACGTAACCGGCTATCTCACTGCGGTCAACAGCGCGGGCTCCAGCGGCCCGACAGCCAGCTCTATCACACCGGGGCTTTTTGTCCTCAATAGCTTCGAAAGCGCAACCATCTTTGTTAAGATGACGGGACTCGCACCGCTCGATCCTGATGACGGCTCCTCGGAACCGGTATATGTGGGGGTAAAAGAAATTGAAATCGGTGGCTACGTAGACGTAGTGCCTGAGCCGGCCACGGCCACGCTGAGTCTGCTGGCGCTTGCCGGCCTGGCTGCACGCCGTCGCCGCAAGTAAAACAAGCCTCCAAAAAATCTTGAACAGGCCGCTGCACAATGGGCAGCGGCCTGTTTTTTCAGCCCATCCGCGGGCAAAATTAGAGCAGACTCAAACTTTTTGCAAAAAAAAGGGGGATGGGGCGCGGAATTTGCTTTTCATGGGAGGGGTGATGTGGTAGAATGTGGCTGCGTGGAAAGGGCGCACGGCGGTGCTGTACACAGCCGAAGGCGCCCAATGCATTACAAATCACACACCACCAAAAACATATGGCCATAGATCCCACATTATTGGAAGACCTTGAAGCCCGCCGCCGCAAGATTAAATACGCAGCGACGCAGGAGAAATACGATGCCCGCCACGCCAAGGGCGACTGGACGGCACGCGAGCGCATGGCCTGCCTGTTTGACACAGGTTCCTTCACCGAAATCGGCATGCACACGAAGCACCATTGCAGCAACTTCGGCATGCTGGGCAAAGACATCCCCGGGGACGGCATTGTGACCGGTTTCGGCCTGGTGAACGGGCGCCCCGTAGCAGCCGCTGCAGCAGATTTCCTGGCACAGGGTGGCTCACTGGGTTACATGCACGCCCAGAAGATATGCGACGCCCAGCAATACGCCATGAAGGGCGGCATGCCCATCATTCAGATTAACGACTCGGGTGGCGCCCGCCTGCAAGAGGGCGTGGAATCCCTGACCGGCTTTGCAAACGTATTCTACAACAACGTGGCAGCCAGCGGAGTTGTGCCGCAGATTTCGCTCATTCTGGGTCCCTGCGCCGGCGGTGCTGCATACTCCCCCGCCCTGACAGACTTCATCATCATTCGCCGAGGTGGTGCCGCCGGCATGTACATCACCGGCCCCAAGGTGATTGAGCAGGTGACCTACGAGAAATGCACCATGGAAGAAATCGGCGGTGCCGACGTACACGCCAGCGTGAGCGGCAACGCCCACTTCGTGGCCAACACGGACGAGGAGGCCATCAACATCGCCAAGACTCTGCTCACCTACCTGCCCTCCAACAACATGCAGGAACCGCCGCATGACCTCGGCTGCCCGCTCGATATCGCGGACGATGAGGGCATGAACGACATCATCCCTGAGAGCAACAACACCCCGCTGGACGTCAAGAAAGTCATCTCCCGCCTGGTGGACGAAGGCTCGTTCCTGGAGGTACACGCCGGTTTCGCCGGCAACGTGGTAGTAGGCTTCGCCCGCGTGTGCGGTGTAGTGGTCGGCATCATCGCCAACCAGCCTGCCGTGAAAGCCGGTTGCCTGGATATCGACGCCTCTGACAAGGCCGCCCGCTTCATCCGCTGCTGCGACTCCTTCAACATCCCGCTGCTCAACCTGGTGGACGTCCCCGGGTTCCTGCCCGGCAAACAGCAGGAGCGCGGCGGTATCATCCGCCACGGTGCCAAGATGATTTACGCCTATTCCTCCGCCACCGTGCCGAAGGTCACCCTTATTCTGCGTAAAGCCTACGGCGGCGCCTACATCGCCATGTGCTGCAAGGGTCTGGGGGCAGACGCCGTCTTCGCCTGGCCGACCGCCGAAATCGCCGTGATGGGCGCACAGGGCGCCGTGCCGATTCTGTATGGCCGCGAGCTGAAGGGAATCGAAGACCCTGCCGCCCGCGAAGCCCGCAGGCAGGAGCTGCTCGCCGAATACACCGAGGCCTTCTACAACCCCTACGCCGCTGCCGCCAGCGACCAGGTGACCGAGGTCATCAACCCGAAGGAAAGCCGCGCCAAGGTTGCCCTGGCTCTGCGTACCATGCTTAGCAAGCGAGAGGTACGCCCCGCCAAGAAACACGGCAACATGCCGCTGTAATCCCTCCCCTCTTCTCACTATAACATAATATGAACATAACCCAGACACTAGCCATTACATGGCCCGAGTTCATGGACGCACTGACGTACCAGATTACGGGCATGGTTGTGGTGTTCTGCTGTCTCGCCCTGCTCTGCGTCATTCTCTCCATCTCCGGTGCCGTTGCCGTGCGCCTGGAGGAGAAGAAGAAAGCAGCTGCAGCCGCCGCGAAGGCCGAGCTGGCCGCCGCTGCCCCCGCCCCGGTGGCAGCAGCCCCCGTGCTCGGGCCCGAGCCCACCCCGGCTCAGGTCGCGGCTCTCGCTGCCGGTATCTATGATGCCGCTGCCAGCAGCATTACACCCGAGGTCGTCGCCGCCATTGCTGCGGCTGTGAAGGTAACGGTAGGCAACGAGGCCCGAATCCTCGACATCAAGCCTGTCGATACTGCATACGCTCAGAGCGGTCGCACCTCCATCATGAACTCCCACGCCATCAACCGCGGCTGATTCAGCTGCACCCCACAATAACATTCTCAACAATTAACCAAACACTATATCATACAATGAAACAACTCCGTATCACCGTTGCCGGTCAGACCTTTGATGTAACCGTAGAGACCCTTGGTGGCAACTGCGCCGCTCCCGTAGCCGCCCCGGCTCCCGCCCCTGTGGCTGCCCCCGTAACCGTAGCCGCTCCCGTGACCGTGGCTGCCCCCGCTCCTGCTGCTGCTCCCGCTCCTGCCGCCGGTGCAGGCACCCCCATTCAGAGCCCCCTGGCCGGTAAGGTTGTGTCCCTCGATGTGAAGCCCGGCACCGCCGTGAAGGAAGGTGACCAGGTGCTCACCCTCGAGGCTATGAAGATGAACACCGTCATCTACGCCCCCGCCGCCGGCACCGTGACCAGCTTCTGCGTAGCTCCCGGCGACACCGTAGCTGAGAACCAGCCCCTGGCCTACCTCGGTTAAGCCCGCAGCGGCTTACAGGCCCTGCACATGCGATGTGCAGGGGGTGTAACAAATAGTCAAATTCCCATTGCAATATGCAAGAACTCATCAATTCCTTCGCGGATTTCCTGTCCGGCATCGGCCTGTTCCAGATGACATGGCAGATGTACACCATGTGGGGTGTCGTTGCAGTGATGCTGTACCTGGGTGTTGCCAAGCAGTTTGAACCGCTGCTCATGGTGCCGATTGCTTTCGGCGCTTTGATTGCCAACATCCCCGACAACGGCATGGTCATCACTCAGGCTGAACGTGAGGTGGTGGCTCTCAAGGAAGGCAAGGTGGAGCGCTCCACCATGAACGACGTAGGCTTCATCCAGCTCGAGCTCGCCCCCTTCGCAGACCCCGGCGTCAGCAAGCAGAGCACGGAGGGGCTCGCCCCCGCCGTAGCCGCAGAGTATGACACTGCTATGGCTCAGCCCATGGTTGCACAAGAGGCCATCGACCCCGAAACCGGTAAGGTGCAGAAGGGCAAGCTGACCGTCACCGGCCAGACCCCGCAGAAATACCTGTTGGTGAAGCCGCACGGTGGCCTGTTCGACTGGCTCGGCCTGGGTATCAAGTGCGAGATTTTCCCTGCCCTCATCTTCATGGGCGTGGGTGCTCTGACAGACTTCGGCCCGCTGCTTGCCTCTCCCAAGGCGCTGCTGCTGGGTGCTGCTGCCCAGGGTGGTGTGGCCTTCACCTTCCTTTGCGCTGTGTGCGTAGGTTTCACCAAGGGTCAGGCCAGCGCCATCGGCATTATCGGCGGTGCAGACGGCCCCACCTCCATCTTCCTGGCCAGTAAGCTGGCTCCGGAGCTGCTGGGTGCCATCGCCGTGGCTGCCTACACCTACATGGCTCTGGTGCCGCTCATTCAGCCGCCGTTCATGAAGTTGCTCACCACAGAGAAACAGCGCAAGATTAAGATGAAGAGCCTGCGCATGGTTTCCAAGGGCGAGAAGATGTTCTTCTGCTTCACGGTAACCATCCTCACCATCCTGCTCTGCCCGGATGCCGCCCCGCTGCTCGGCATGCTGATGTTCGGCAACTTCCTGCGCGAGTGTAAGGTGACGGAGCGTCTGGTGACCTGCGCTCAGAACGAGCTCATGAACATCACCACCATTCTGCTGGGTGTCTCCGTAGGCTTGACCATGCAGGGCGTGCGTTTCCTGAAGGGCGAGACTCTCCTCATCATCCTGCTGGGTGTGGTAGCCTTCGCCGTAGCCACCTGCTGCGGTCTGATTTGCGCCCACATCATGAACCTCATCCCCGGCTGGCGCAAGAACCCCATCAATCCGCTCATCGGCTCTGCCGGTGTGTCTGCCGTGCCGATGGCCGCTCGTGTATCCCACAACGTGGGTCAGGAGGCCGACCGCAGCAACTTCCTGCTCATGCACGCCATGGGCCCGAATGTTGCCGGTGTGATCGGTACCGCTGTTATCGCCGGTTACTACATCACCACGCTGCAGTAAACTGCGTTTACCGCTTTGTTCAAAAAGCCGCTGTCCTTCGGGGCAGCGGCTTTTGTCGATTTACAATTTACTCTATAGTCGGATTTGCTATAGCCGGAGTTCCAATAAAAAAACGCCGCCGAGGCTGGCCCGGCAGATGGGGTCTGAATACCGCTGCTACCTCTCGGTCCTGACGGGGTTTTCCAGCCACACCTCCGGGGGCCCCGGCGGCAGGGAGAGTTTGCCACAGTTTGACTGCCGAGTCAAGTATATATTGTATATCCGCGCAAATATGGCACAAAAAGATAGCCAAGGCGCCGCTCGCAAGTAACAGCCGGTCATTCTGATATCTCCGGGCATAAGCATGCCAAGGGACGGGAACATCAAAAAAAACGGAGCTTCCGCGCGGTGGGGAAGCTCCGTTTCAGTTAAAGGTTAAAGGTTCTATCAGGTGGCGATGCCGAAGTGACGCTGAATGTCCGCAAAGATGCGGTCGCGCAGCGTGCGGGCCTTCTTAATGTCCCTGGTGCGCAGGGAGAAGCGCAGGCGCTCAGCGGTAGCATCGGGCTTGTGCACCGTTACGTGGCACCACCATACACCGCGGTTGTTCCACAGGTGGTGGTTAAGGTTGTCGTCGTTAATACGAAGCGCGATTTTGGTTTGTTGAGGTGTCATTTTTAATTCGAAATGCTTAGTCTGTGAATGCAGTAGGAAGCTTTGCGAAATTACCCGCGTTCGTTCTCTGAACAGCCCCGCGGCTTGCAGGTAATTCTATCATTCGCTCTGATAGACTCCCAAACAAGCCGCCCCGTTCAAAAAAAGTGCAGAAAAAATGGCAACGGCGAATTAGTAGAGGATGCCGGCCTTCTTCAGCACGTTGTAGGCGCCGTTTTTGGAGATGGTGCGGAGAGCCTTGCAGGAAAGCTTCATGCGGATGTAACCGCCGCGGCCACCGTTGAGCTCGGGCACCCAGATGCGCTTCTCCTGAAGGTTGGGGTAGACCGTACGGTTGACAGTCTTGGTGACGTGGCGACCGATACCGCCCTTCTTCTTGGCAAGACCGGAGCGGTGGATGCGGCGGCCCTTATGCGGCATGGCAAACGTGATATTGCAGATTCTGGACATAAGATTTTAGTACGGTTAAAGTTTGACTCGCGCCCGTGGAGGGGCGGATTAAAGACTTGCGGAGCGACATTTTACACAAAATCGCGCATACGTCAAGGCGAATTTGCAAATTCAGGCAAAAAAAGTAAAATTCGCTCAACTGCAATCGACAAAGTACGCCCTGTGACAGCTTATAGATGGAAACACACGAACGCAGCAACGGCGGCGTGTGTCATAGTATCGGAAGACATGGAACAAGCTTGCCACGCGACAAATGCCATGGTAATGTAAAGGGCAACAAACAATGAACACGGAGCAAATCAAAGACGAGATTGCGCGCAGCTCGGGCTGGGTAAGCGCAGTGAAGATGGAGATGGCGAAGGTGGTTGTAGGCCAGCAGGAGCTGGTAAACCGCCTGATTCTGAGCCTGCTGTGCAAGGGTCACGTACTGCTGGAGGGTGTACCCGGCCTGGCGAAGACCCTGTCGGTAAAAGCCTTGGCCGGCACATTGCGCGCGGGGTTCTCGCGCATACAGTTCACACCGGATTTGCTGCCGGCCGACTTGCTGGGTACCATGGTGTACAATCCTGACGAGCGCCGGTTCACCGCCAAAAAAGGCCCCGTGTTTGCTAACCTGATTCTGGCGGACGAAATCAACCGCGCCCCTGCCAAGGTGCAGAGTGCTCTGCTGGAAGCCATGCAGGAGCGCCAGGTCACGCTGGGTGAAACCAGTTACCCGCTCCCTGACCCCTTCTTGGTACTGGCCACGCAAAACCCGATTGAGCAGGAGGGCACTTACCAGCTGCCCGAAGCCCAGCTCGACCGATTCCTCTTCAAAGTGATGGTGGACTACCCCACGCGCGATGAAGAATTGCGAGTACTGGAAATGATGAGCCGCACCAGCGGCACGCCCACCACCTCCCCCGTTGTGACGGCGGAGCAGATTGAACACTCCCGAGGGCTGATGAACCGCATCTTCATCGACCCGGCCGTCGAGCACTACATCGTTGACCTCGTGCGGGCGACCCGAGCCCCCGAAAAAGTGGACCGCAGCCTCGATGGGCTGGTACGAGCCGGCGCCTCCCCCCGTGCCACCATCAACATCGCCCTGGCCGCCAAGGCCCTGGCCTTCACCCGCCAGCGCGCGTACGTGAGCCCGCAGGATGTGAAAGACCTGGCGCACGACATCCTGCGCCACCGCATACTGCTCTCCTACGAGGCAGAGGCCGCTAATGTGAGCGCCGACAACGTCATCGACCACATCCTCGCCAAAGTCCCCGTACCGTAACCCCCTGCCCCTCCCCCGGTCATGGACAAGACTCAGGAAATCATGCAGCAGGTGCGCCGCATTGAAATGCAGGCGCGCAAGGTTGCTACCACCACCTTTGCCGGGCAGTACCGCTCAAGCTTTCGCGGGCAGGGGCTGGACTTCGATGACTTCCGGGAGTACATGCCGGGTGATGAGCCGCGATTCATCGACTGGAAGGTAACGGCCCGCACAGGCACGCCCTATGTGCGCAAGTTTCATGAGGAGCGCGAGCAGGCACTGCTGCTGGCGGTGGATGCCAGCGCCAGCATGCGCTACGGCAGCTCCGCAGCAGCCGACAGCAAGCTGGAGTACGCAGCCCGCATCGCCGCGGTGCTGGCGTGGAGCGCCGTGCAGAACGGTGACAAAGTGGGGCTGCTGCTCTTCGGCTGTCAGCCGCACTTCTACCTGCCGCCCTCCAAGGGCATGAAACAGTGCCTGCGAATCGTGCGCGAAATCCTCTTTGCCCCCGTCGGCGGGCGAGATGATACCATCGATGACGTCGCAACCGAAATTCTGCACACACAGCGCAAGCCTGCCATGTGCTTCGTCATCAGCGACTTCCTGTCAGCGCCGGACAAGCAGGCCATCGGTAAGCTCAATTTCCGCCACGAGCTCATTCCCATACGGGTGAATGACCCATACGAACTGGAGCTGCCGGAAACAGGCCGATTCTACGCGCAGGACCCCGAGAGCGGCGAACAATACCTGGTGAACGCCACCCCTGCTCTGCGAGCCGCTCACAGCAAGGCCATGAAATCACACGCCGTGGAGTGGGAGCGTACCTTCACCCAGCTGGGGGTAGACTATCTGAGCCTGCTGACCAACCATGATTTTGTGAGCGAGCTGCGCAAGCTCTTTGCACGCCGCAGCCGCATGTTTGCCCGCTGACCACCCCATACCGAGCCATGAATGAGCATATACTACAGGCCATCCCCGAACTGGAGCAGGATATTCCGCCTGCTGAGTTTATGGTGCAGAATTTCTGGGTACCGCTGGCGTGGGGGCTGGGAATAGCCCTGGTACTGGTCGGCGTGGCACTGTGGCTGGTACTGCGCCGGCGCCGCCGTACCGTTGTGCAGCCGCCAAGCCCGCGTGAGCTTGCCGAGCGAGCACTCGACACGCTGGCCGACGAGCTGCCGCCCCTGCGCGAAAGCAGCCTGCGCCTCTCGATGATTCTGCGAGGGTTCCTGACCGGGCAGACCCAAGACCCCGCCCTGTTTGAAACGCACGAGGAATTCAGCCGCCGTATGGATGCCCTGTCAACCGTGCCTCGCAACTGCCAGGTGGCTACCCGTGACCTGCTGGAGCGTCTGGCCGAGCTCAAATACGCCGGCAACAACGCCCATGAACCCCAGCTTGTGCGAACTCTCATCGACCAGGCCCGCAGCCTGATAGGCGATATCACCCGCTCGCAGGCAGAAGAAATCGCCGCCGCTGCCGAAATTGCCAAAGTCAAGAAACATTCAGCCTGATGCCCATGTTCCCCACTCTTACCATAGCAGCTGCAAATGCAGTTACGGCCGAAACGGGTCGCGAGTTCATATTCGGCCAGCCGGCATGGCTGTGGGGGCTGTTGCTGCTGCCCCTGCTGCTGTTGCTGCGGCGGCGAGCCGGCACGGCGGCAGGTATCATGCACCCCACCCTGCGCTTTGCGGCAGAGCACTGGCGGCGCCCTGCAACCCTGGCCGGGCGGCTGGGGCCCGTGTGCCTGGCGCTGGCCTTTGCCGCCTTGCTGGCAGCACTGGCGCGCCCGCAGTGGCGAGACACCTACGAGGAGCAGAAGGTCAGCGGCATTGACATCATGCTGGCCTGCGACCTTTCCGGCTCGATGGCCGAGCGTGACATGGTATTCACCGTACGCGACAAGCGCAACCGCCCCGCCCGCACGGCCGTAGACCGCTTGACCGCCGCGCAGCATGTGCTCAAAGAGTTCATCTCCGGCAGGCCGAATGACCGTATCGGCCTGGTGGCCTTTGCCGGCAAATCCAAACTGTGCAGCCCGCTCACTCTCGACCACGGGATAGTACGCTATGTGATTGACCAGTTCTACCTGGCGCACCCCGGTGGCTTCGGGCAACCGGCTCGCGCCGGCTATATCGCGCAGGATGGCACGGCCATCGGCTCCGCCATTGCCTCCGCCGCGACCCGACTCAATGAGCGCAAAGAAACCAAATCAAAGGTCATCATCCTCGTGACCGACGGCGTGAACAACAGCGGCTCCATCTCCCCCATCGAGGCCGCCAAACAAGCCACCGAACTCGGCATCAAAATCTTCACCATCGCCATCGGCCGCGATGAGCGGCTCTCCCGCCACACCGCTGCGGTAGATACCTTCGATGAGAAAACCCTGCAGGAAATCGCCAACCTGACGGGCGGCCGCTATTACCGGGCCAGCAGTGGTGCCGGCCTGCTGAAAGCCTTTGCCGACATCGACCGGCTCGAAAAGAGTGAGGTCAAACGCCGCACCCTGCAGAGCTATGAAGAGCTGTTCCCCTGGCCGCTGAGTGCAGGCTGCGTGCTGCTGGCGCTGGGTTGCCTGTTGCAGTTCACCCGCCCGCGCCCGGCTCCCTGAGCATATTCCCTACACATTCTGACGAAAAGCCATGAGTTTCTTATACCCCTACGTACTGATAGCCCTGCTGCTGCCCCTGCTGCTGGCAGTGCTGGGCATAGTGGCCCACCGTCACGCGCGGCAGGGCTGGCAGCGGCTGGTGGCTCCGGCGCACCGGGCGGAGCTGGTACGCCGCCCCCCGCTGTGGCGCACGGTATTACCCGCAGTCTTGGGGCTGCTGGCACTCTGTTTCACCATCATTGCGGCGGCTCGCCCCATCAACGGCTATTCCGAATCAGGTGCCGTAAGCAGTGGCCGCAACCTCATCATCGCCCTCGATGTCTCTCGCTCGATGGAGACAACCGATGTCACCCCCTCGCGCCTGGAAGAAGCCCGCAGCGCAGCCTATGAACTCATCAATGCCCTGCCAACCGACAAAATCGGGCTCATTGTCTTTTCCGGTGAGGCCGACCTCGTTGTTCCCCTGACCTACGATCACAGCGCGCTCAAAGATACCCTCTACAATGTGAACCGTAACTGGGTAAGCACCGGCGGCACCAACTTCGGGCTGGTACTCAAGCGCGCCATGCAAGACTTCGAGCGCTCCGCTCCGGACGGTACGAATGCGCTCGTGATTCTGAGCGATGGTGAAGATACGGAGAACAGTTCAGATGAACTGGCAAAAGAAGCCCGCAGCAAGAACCTGCTTGTCATCACCGTCGGTATCGGCACCCCCGCCGGCGGTGCGATTCCCGACCCGCGCGGGCAAAACGGGCTGTGGCAAGATGCCGACGGCAAGCACGTCATCAGCAAGCTCAATGTCGAGAACCTGAGCCGGTTCGCACGCGCCACAGGCGGCGATTTCTTCGCCATGAACTCCGGCACCGATCTCGCCGCCTTCGCACGCGAAGCCGCCAACAAACTCGACCGCCACGAAGAGACGTTTTCTGCCGCCAAAGTACCGAATGATCTCTACATCTGGTTCACCATCCCCGCCCTGCTCCTACTGTTCGCAGCCATACTGCTGAGCACGGAGTGGCGCCGACCGGCTCGGGCCGGCTTGCTCGCAGCGGTTTTGTTATATGGACTGAGCGCCGCACCGACAGAGGCCGCACCGGCGGCAGAAAATGCCCTGAGCTACTCTCTGGGCCACACCCTCAGCCGCGAGGGAAAAACCGACCTCGCACGCGAAGCCTATTCGCAGGCCCTGCTCGATGATGACATCGCTCTGCAGACAGCCGCCCACCATGCCCTCGGCAATCTGGCCGCACAGGCTACGTTCGACAAATTGCGCAAACTCTACTCAGGCAACGAAGAAAGCGACACTGCCCCGACACCGCCCGGCCCCGAAGAACTGCAGCAGATTGTCGATGAGCTGCGCCGCGACATTATCCCCTATCAAGATGCCCTCAAACTTTCCCCGCACTTCACCCCGGCCCGGATTAATGAGCAGAAAATCAATGAACTCATTAAAAAGCTCGAAGAAGAGATAGAACGCCTTAAACAACAACAACAGCAGGACGACCAGCAACAGCAGGATGACCAGCAGAAGCAGGATGACCAGCAGAAGCAGGATGACCAGCAAAAGCAGGATGACCAGCAGAAGCAGGACGACCAGCAACAGCAGGACGACCAGCAGAAGCAGGACAACCAGCAACAGCAGGACGACCAGCAGAAGCAGGACGGCCAGCAGAAGCAAGACGACCAGCAGAAGCAGGATGACCAGCAACAGCAGGATGACCAGCAACAGCAGGACGACCGGCAAAAGCAGGATGACCAGCAAAAGCAGGATGACCAGCAGAAGGAGGATGACCAGCAGAAACAGCAAAGCCCGCAGCCGGAACAACCGCAACCGGCAGCTCCTGCCACTGAAAAAGAAAAAGCAGCTCAACGCGCAGCAAGTATCCTGCAAATGCACCTGGACGAAGAAAAAGGGTCGCCCATTCCCCAACACACCATTTCCCGTACCCCCGCCAAAGACTACTAACACACGCCAGATATGAGAAGAGTAATCACAGTATTCTGTACCGCCCTCAGCGCCCTGAGCGGGCTCACGCAGGCAGAGATTGTACCGGTATGGTCCACCGGCGTGGCAGTACCGGGAGAAAAAGTTGTGCTGTACCTGGTGGAAACACAAGAGGACCCCAACAGCAAACAAGACATCTTTGAGGTCAAATCCACCCCCACCGTCAACAACGGTACCGCCACCATCCTGCAACCGGCAGCAGGTGCCAACCCACTGGACCCTGAGCGGCGAATGCTGGAGGTGCAGCCGGTGATGTTCAAGGCTGATACGGCGGGCGAAATAGCCCCGGCCCCCATTGAGGTAACGTATCAATCAGGGCGCAAGGCCACCGTGCAAGTCCCCCCGCTGACGGTACGCCCGACAAGCGACATCAAGTGGTTTGCCGAGCCCATACCCTATGGTGTGCTGTGGCACACCGGCGTGAACGATGGTTACACCCACCAGCCGGTACAGGCCGCCATCAAAATCTTCATGCGCAGTGACTGCAACACCCCGCTGCCGCCGCAGCTCAGCTCTGTGGGGGTGAAAGTCGGGCAGTTCCGCCCGGCGGTAGAAGGTATCGTCGGTCAGCTGCAGGGGCGCTACCTGCCCGACCCTCAGGCCTATGCCCGTGGGCAAACCTGGCACACGGCGGATTTCATCGGTTCGTTCACCCCCTTCCGCGAGGGCAACAACGATGTGGTGGGCAAAATCCTCATGCGCCAGCAGCGCGGGTTCTTCTCCGTCGCACAAGAGGAGCTCCCCCTGGCTCCGCTTACCGTCAGCGCCCTGCCCCTGCCCCCCGGGGCTCCGGCCGATTTTGCCGACACTGTGGGGCAATACACCATCAGCGCCACCACCCAGGCGAAAGACCTGGCTGTAAATGAAGCCGTGGAAGTCGAAATCACCGTGCGCGGCACCGGCAATCTGGAGCAGCTGCCTACCCCCAAACCCGAGGATGAGCTCAACTGGCGCCTGGTACCGGCTACGCGCAAACCGCTTCTCGGTGCCAATGGCGAGACGGTAGGCATGGTTTTCTCTCAACTCATGCGCCCCACGGCTGAGGTAGGCGGCCTGCCGGCCTTCAGTTTCAGTTATTTCGACCCCGAAGAAATGGCCTATCGCACCGCTGCCACCAAACCCATTCCCCTGACCTGGCGCGAGACGGAAGCCGCCGGCAGCGGCCTGGTAACAGCCCCGGCAGCAGAGCCCCCGCCCGCCGGCACCGTACCCGTTGCCGAGCTGACAGACATTTACCACTTTCTACCCGGTGCTGCCGCCGGTGGCAACGGCCCCGAACTGCAGCTACCCCGGTGGCTCGTCTACCTGCTCTACCTGCCCGGGCTGGGCATCTTTGCCTGGTTGCTGGGGCGTGCTCTGCTGCGCCGTGTAGCAGCAGGTGCCGGTAACCGCGCCCGCGAAAAAGAGCTGGCTGCCATTGCCGCCCGGCCCGAGGGGCTTGCCTTCCTGAAGGGGATAGGCGCCTTCATCGAAAGCCACATACCCGCCGGCGCGCAGAGTGAAGCCGTGCGCGGCATTCTGTCGCGGCGAGACGAAGAGGCCTTCCTGCCCGGGGCTGCGCCCCAGGTAAGCCCGGCTGAACGTCAGCGCATGCTGCGTGCTGTACGCAAGGCGCTGGCCGGGTTGAGCACGGCCCTGGTGCTGCTGCTGGCACTGCTGCCGCAGGCGCAGGCAGCAGAAGATGCCGCCGAAGCCGCCTATACCGCCGGGCAATACAGCAAGGCTCTTGAACTGCTGGAAGCCGACCAGAAAAATGGCGCCCCGCAGCGCAACAGCGCCGAGCTGCTCTGCAACATGGGCAACTGCTACTACCGCCTGGGCAAACCCGGTACCGCCGCCCTGTACTATACCCGTGCCCTGGTAGCCGACCCGGGCTTGCCCGAAGCCCGCGCCAACCTGGGCTTCATTCAGCGCAAAGAAGGTGCCGTACTGCCCACCCGCAGCAGCGTTGACAAGTTGTTCACCCTGCTGAGCAGCAACCAGCTGTGGCTGCTCACCCATGTATGTGCCGCTGCCCTGCTGCTCTGCATAGCCCTGCAGGTGCTTCGCCGGGGGCAAAGCCGCCCCTGGCTGCACGGCTGCACCGCAGTCGCCGCCCTGCTGTGCCTGCTGTGCGCTGCCGACAGGCTCTACTACAGCACTCGCGATATACCCGACATGAGCGACCTGCCGCCGAATGAGCTGGCCATCGTCACCACTGCCACCACGGCCCGCACCGCCGCAGCAGAGGCCGCGCCGAGCGTCATTGACCTCCCCCCGGCCACTCCCCTGCACCTGCTGGCCGTGCGCGGCACCTTCAGCTACGTGCAGACCTTCACCGGCGTGCGCGGCTGGGTGCTCACAGCCGATATCAGCCCTGTGGGTGACAGTGCCACCCCTTCCCGCCCCGTCATCATACGTTTACAGTAACCCGCCCGTGCGAAAGATACTGCCACCGCTGCTGAGAATAACACGCCTCTCGGGACGTGTGCTGCGGTGGCTGCTGCTGTCACTCGGTTTAGTCTGGCTGCTGGGGCTTTTCATCTACCAACCGGTGTGCCTGCCGGTGCTTGCCGCATGGTGGCTGCTACGCCGCCGTACCGAATGGGCCTTGTGGTGCATCTTCGCCCTGGGGGGTGTAGCCTACCTGCTGCTGCCCGGGCCACAGCCGGACAAGTGGCAGGCACCTTGGGAGCGAGCTCCGCAATTCACCCTCAACGGCGACACGCTCACCGTGCACAACCTGCGCGATTTCCGCTACCGTACCGAGCAGGATTTCGACTGCAACTGGCGCACCGAAACCTACAATCTTTCTCAGATAACCGGGGCGGATTTTGCTGAGTGCCATTGGGATGGAATGGAAGCTATTTGCCATACGATGCTTTCCTTCTCTTTTGCTGACGGAAAACACCTGGTTATCTCTGCCGAAACCCGCCTGCCCGAGGGCGAAGAACAGAATGCCATCGGCGGTCTGTACAAACGCTACGGCCTGCTCTATCTGTTCGGGACGGAGGAAGATATCTTCGCCCTGCGAACCAATTACCGGCACGAGGATTTACTGCTCATGCCACTGGATGTCACCCCCCAAACCGCCCGAGCCATGCTGCTGCACCTCGTGCAGCTCGCACAGCAGGCAGAGCAACGCCACACCGCCTACAACACCCTGAGCAACAACTGCTCCAGCGGTGTTATGAGCACCTTCCGCCACGTTGCCCCGGGCATGCCTGCCATCTATAACCTGGCGCCTGTTCACAACGGCTCCATCTCCCGCCTGCTCTACAGGCACGGAGGGTTCATCACCCGCCCCGGTGAGAGTTACAATGCCCTGCGCAAGCGCTGCTATCTCCGTTACGATATTGCGCCGGGAGAGCCTCAAAAGTACTCAGCCGCCATCCGCGCGGCCATCAACTGATGATTTTTGATGTTATTTTATAAAAAAGGGTGAAATATCGAATTTAATTCTTTACAGACAAGAAGAAATACGCTAAACTACGCTCAGTTATTCGCGAGGTGTATTATCTTACACCGAGCTAACGCCATTTTCTATCTGAACACTTTCTCCACATGAAACAGACGCTTCTGACATTAACGCTCTGCACGGCGACGCTCGTCACGTTCGCTACAGCTGCCGATCAGACAATGGAGTTTGACGGCGGTGAGGCGTTTACCCTGACCTTCGTGCTCGATTGGAAAGCCGATAATGAAATCATCAGCTTGCTGAAAGACAACACAGCTGCACATGATTTCACCCTGTTCTCCTTAACCGACAAAGACAGCGGTAACTCACTTAGCGTAGAGTCCAAAGACGTTGAGAACACAGGGCTTTCTAAAGACCCCGTTACGGACATGCCCGTATTCGGAGTGACCTATACGGCATCCCTCCAGTCCGTTTGCACGAAAGATAATGAAAAGTCTGTATTGGGCGGCAACGAAATCTTTGACACCACAAGCCATGCCGATGGTGCGAATTCTGAGATAGCCGCTCTTACGGTGTCGTATGGCAATGGTACTGTAAGTTACTATCTTCGTGTCAGCTACGATGAATATGAGACAGTTTACACAACATCGACCGAGGGGATAGACTGCACGGCTAACCTTTCTGGACTGCTGGAGCTTACGTATGATGATGCTCTCGTTAATTCGGTAGTTTACACCGAAGGTGCGGTTGATGTGGATGGAGCTCGCGAACTGAATGCTCAGCATGCACCTGAAAAGAAGCGCCCCGAGCCGACGCCCTCTATCCCCGAGCCGGCAACGGCTACCCTCAGCCTGCTGGCACTGGCCGGGCTGGCTGCACGCCGCCGCCGCAAGTAAATAAAAGCTGCCACAATTTTTCAACAAAGCGCTGCACCCCGCAGCGCTTTGTTTTTTTGGGGCGAAGGGCATAAAAATGCCTTCCGGGCATGTGATACCGGGAAGGCAATTGAAAGATGTATAACGCTATCTCAGAGCCGTGAGATGGCCGACAGAATGGCGGCAGGGTAAAGGATGTGCTCCTGTACCTGAATGCGAGCGTGCAGGCTCTCAGCCGTATCATCCGGCAGAACAGGCACATAAGCCTGCATGAGTATTTCGCCGGTATCCATACCGGCATCCACGTAGTGCACCGTACAACCGGCCTGAGTAGCTCCGGCCTCAAGAGCCTGACGCCAGGCCTCCACACCGGGGAAAGCCGGCAGAAGGGCCGGATGGATGTTTAAAATACGGCGCGGGAATGCACTCAGCAAGGGTTCTTTGACCAGGCGCATAAAGCCTGCCAGACACACCATATCAACATTGAGAGACTTCAGCTTCTCAGCCACGGCTGCCTGCACCTCAAGGGGGAACTTATTCTTGTACCCACCGCAATCCATTACCTCTGCAGGTACGCCATGCTGCCGGGCGCGCTCCAGAATATACGCTTCGGGATTGTCAGAGAGAACGATTACCACCTCGGCATCGAGCCGACCATCTTTGATGGCATTAAAAATGGACTGGCAATTACTGCCCGACCCCGAACCTAGTACAGCTAGACGTAACATAACACGCTCACTGTACTACAGCCCGCACCTCTTTGCAAGAGAAAATGCACAGGTTAGCCTAAAAAAACGCCCCTGGACCATTGCGGCACAGGGGCGATTGTATCGTAAATAAAGAGCTCAGGCTTATCAGGCGGCCATCACAACCGCGCCGGCGAGCACGAAGACGGCGATAATCACCCAGAGGATGACGATGCCCTTGCCCTCAGCAGCGGCACCGGTGCCCTGCAGGTGGCTGTACTTGCCGCGAATGCGACCTTTCTTCATGAAGCCATCGTAGTTCTTCTGCAGAAGGGTGGCCTCAATCTGGCGCATCATGTCCAGCAGCACACCCACAAGAATGAGCAGTGAGGTACCACCGAAGAACTGAGTCACCAGCATGGGCAGGCTGCCCCATACGGAAAGAAGGCTCGGCAGGAAGTAGATAAGAGTCAGGAACAGGGAGCCGGCAAAGGTCAGACGGCTCATGGTCTGGTCGAGGAAGGTGGCGGTGGGGGGGCCGGGACGCACACCGGGAATGTAGCTGCCGCTGCGCTTCATATCCTCAGCAATCTGCTGGGGGCGGAACATGGTGGCCACCCAGAAGTAGGAGAAGAAGAAGATCATGACAGCGGAGATGATGTAGTAGCCGATGTCGGAGGGGGACATGAGCACGTTCACCACGGTAACCACGGAGCTGTCGGCCGAGAAAATCTGGTTCACCAGCAGGCTGGGCAGTGCCAGAATAGCGGTGGCGAAGATAACGGGCATCACGCCCGAGTAGTTCAGCTTCAGGGGCAGGTACTGAGTGCTGCCGTTCATAACCTTACCGCGACCAATCATGCGCTTGGCCTGCTGCACGGGAATGCGGCGCTGTGCCTGTGTAATGGTAACCACCAGAGCCACCACAAGAATCATGAAGAGGATGAGAGCCACCATCTTGAGGGAACCCAGCGGGTTAATCTCAAGACCGTCGCCGGCCATCACGCAGGTCTTCCAGGCAATGGAGAAAGCACCGGGCAGAGCGTGAATGATGTTCACGGAGATGATGAGCGAAATACCGTTGCCCACACCGCGCTCGGTAATCTGGTCACCAATCCACATGAGGAACATAGTGCCGGTGACAATAATGAAGATGGTGGTGATGGTGAAGATGAAGCCGGGGTTCATCACCAGGTCGCCCAGACCGCTCAGACCGATGTTGGCGGGATTGCGCAGGGAGGTGGTGAGCAGGTAGCCCTGCACCACAGCAATGATGATGGCCAGAATTCGGGTGTACTTGGTCATCTTCTGGCGACCGCCTTCCTCTTGCAGCATTTTCTGCCAGCTGGGAATCACAGCGCCCATGAGCTGGGTCATAATGGAAGCGGAAATGTAGGGCATGATACCCAGAGCAAAGATACCGCACTGCTGCAGACCACCACCGGAGAAAATAGTCAGAATGGCACCCAGCGCGCCCCAGGGGCTGTCACCTTCCTGAGCGGTTTTGGCCAGGAAATCGTTGAGCGCTTGCACGTCTACGCCGGGCAGGGGCAGGTGCACACCGAGACGCACGATGACAATCATCGCCAGCGTAAAGAGTATGCGGCTGCGCAGTTCCGGCACCTTCATGGTATTGGCAAATGCAGATATCATGTTAGCTGTTCTTTTGTTGAGATGTTCAGAAGTGAAGAGTTGCAGCGTGGTGGTTGAGGTGGTTCGGTGCGTGCGGGGCACTCTGATTATCAGCACCGGGATATTCGGCCCTCAACCGGATTCGGGGCGGGTTATGGGGCTTTCGGAGCCCTCCCCTTCCCCACACGTATGCCGGGTGGCGCTGCGCCACCCGGCCTCGTGTAGATTTAAGTGATGATTTTCAGCGTATTACTACGCATCAACCATTACTGAGCGCTCAGCACCGTGAGGGTGCCACCGGCGGCGGTGATCTTCTCAGCGACAGAGGCGCTGGCGAAATCAACCGTCACGTTGAGAGCTTTGGACAGGTTGCCATTGCCGAGAAGCTTCACGGCGTCGCAGCAGCCCTTCACCAGACCGGCAGCGCGAAGGCTGTTCTCGTTCACCTCAGCACCGGCTTCGAAGAAGGCCTCGAGCTGGCAGAGGTTGACGATGGCGATGGTGGACTGGAAGCGAGCGTTGTTGAAGCCCTTCTTGGGCAGACGACGGTGAAGGGGCATCTGGCCACCTTCGAAGCCGGGGCGGATGGAGCCGCCGCTGCGGGCCTTCTGACCCTTGTTGCCCTTGCCGCAGGTCTTGCCCAGGCCGGAGCTCTCGCCGCAACCGAGGCGCTTCTTGCGATGCTTGGCACCGGGGTTGGGCTGCAGTGTTTGGAGTGTCAACATGATGGTAAAATCAATGGTTGAATGTTAATGTCAGATAGCGGCTTCCTTCTTCTTCTTACCGCGGGCGGAGAGCACCTGGTCAGCCGTGCGCATGGACTGCATGGCTTTCATGGTGGCCTTCACCACGTTGGCGGCGTTCGAGGAACCCAGAGACTTGGCGATGATGTTGGTCACACCGGCGGCCTCAAGCACGGCACGTACCTTAGCACCGGCCACCAGACCGGTACCGGCGGTAGCCGGCTTCAGCACAATCTTGGCACCACCGAACTCGGTGTACACCTCGTGCGGAATGGTGTCATTCACCACCACTACGTTCTTCATGGCGCGCTTGGCGGCATCGGTACCCTTGCGGATAGCGTCAGACACCTCGTTGGCCTTGCCGAAACCGTAGCCTACCTTGCCCTTCTGGTCACCCACTACGATGAGGGCGGAGAAGGAGAAGCGGCGGCCACCCTTGACCACCTTGGCGCAGCGGTTCACGTACACGACTTTCTCCATGAGCTGCGGACCCTCCTCCACGGGGGCCTCGTTGCGACGACCACCCTCACGACGGGGACCACGACCGCCACGGCCACCGTCACGACGGGGACCACGACCGCGCTGGGGCTGGGGAGCGGCGCTCTGCTCTGTTGCGGGAGCCTTTGTTTCTTCAGTCATTGTCTGTTAAACCTTTCTGTTTAGAATTTGAGACCGGCCTCACGTGCGGCGTCGGCCAGGGACTTCACCTTCCCGTGGTAGAGGAAACCACCGCGGTCAAACACAACCTCAGTGATACCGGCTTCCAGGGCCTTCTTGGCAATGAGCTCGCCCACCTTGGCGGCGGACTCGACATTGGCCTTCTTCAGCTCGATGTTCTTGGTGCAAGCGGCGCAGAGGGTTACACCCTTCACGTCGTCGATGACCTGAGCATAAACGTGCTGATTGGAGAAATTAACTGCCAGACGGGGGCGCTCAGGCGTACCGGCAAGCTTCTTGCGGATACGGGTATGAACGCGGGCGCGGATGGCTTTGCGATTGATAGTGCTCATATTCTTGTAAACTTTGTAATAAGTGTTTGAGATGATTACTTGCCAACGCTCTTGCCTTCCTTGCGGCGGATGTACTCACCCACATAGTGAATACCCTTGCCCTTGTAGGGCTCCGGCGGATAGTAGCCGCGCACCTCAGCGGCGAACTGGCCGACAACCTGCTTGTCGATACCCTCGACCTTCACCTTGGTGTTGTCCGTCACGGTGACGGTCACGCCAGCGGGGATGGGGTGGAGGATGGGGTGGGACTTGCCCAGGGCCAGGTCGAGAGCCTGCCCCTTAACAGCGGCCTTGAAACCCACACCTACGATTTCAAGCTGCTTCACAAAGCCCTTGCTCACGCCCTCAACCATGTTGGAGAGCAGAGAACGGTTCGTGCCGTGCAGAGCACGGAGCTTGCGGGACTCATCTGCACGGCTCACGGTGAGCTCGGTGCCCTCTACAGCGGCGGTGATGCCAACAGGAAGGGTCCAGCTCAGTTCGCCCTTGCCACCCTTCACGGTCACGTCCTGACCATTGATGGTAATGGTCACGCCGGCGGGGATGGTGATAACTTTCTTACCTACTCGAGACATAGTGTTCTATACGGTTAGGGGTTCAGGTTACCAGACGAGTGCGATGAGTTCACCACCGATCTGAAGCTTGCGGGCCTTGGCGCCCGTCATCATACCGGAAGAGGTGGACACGATGGAGATACCCAGACCGTTCATAACGGTGGGGATGTCGGCGGAGCAGACGTACTGACGGCGGCCCGGCTTGGAGCAGCGCTTCACGTCTGTTACGATGGACTTGCCCTCCTTGGTGAACTTGCTCTTCACCTTGATGGCCTTGTCCTTACCCTCACCTACGATCTCATAGGACCAGATATAGCCTTCCTCCTGGAGGATGCGGGCGATCTCGGCCTTGATACCGGAGAACGGCACGGCGAAGCCCTCAGTGCGGGCGATACCGGCGTTCTTCACGCGGGTGAGAAAATCTGCGATAGGATCACTTAATACTGCCATGGTCGTTTATATGTTAGGCGTTCTCTTCAGTCTTCTTGGTGGGCTTGCGGAAGGGGATACCCAGCTCAGCAAGCAGGTCACGACCCTCATCGTTCGTCGTAGCAGACGTCACGAAGATAATGTCGAAACCGATATTGCGCTTAATCTGGTCAAGTTCAATCTCGGGGAAGATGGACTGATCAGGGATACCGATGGCGTAGTTACCGCGACCGTCAAAGGACTTGGTGGGCAGACCACGGAAGTCACGGATGTTGGGGGCGGTAATGTTGATGAAGCGATCAAGGAACTCCCACATGCGGGTGGAACGCAGCGTCACACGGGCGCCGAGGACTTCACCCTCACGGAGTTTGAAGTTAGCCACGCTCTTGCGGGCGTAGGTTACGGCCGGCTTCTGGCCGGTAATTTTGGCGATTTCAGCCACGGCGTCCTCGACAGCCTGTTTGCGGTCGGGGTGCTTGCCCATGCAGGTGGTCACCACAATCTTCTCGAGACGGGGGATCTGGTGCACATTGGTGTACTGATGCTTCGCCTGGAGGGCCGGAACGACCTTCTCCTTATAGTATGTAAGCAATGTCGGTGTGCTCATAATTTTAGCGGGTCAGCTCTTATTGTTAATAATTTGGTTATGATGGCTTAAGCGCGGAGCTTCTGCCTTTCGGCTTCAGCTCTCTTTCTTCACATTGGAGATGTGGATGGGGCCGTCAATATCCTTGATACCGCCTTCGGGGTCGGACTCGGAGGGCTTGGTAGCCTTCTTCAGAGTGCGCACGCCCTCAACGATAACGGTCTGCTTAGCAGCGTTTACGGACAGGACGACACCACGCTTGCCCTTGTTCTTGCCGGCGATAACGAGAACGTTGTCACCTTTCTTCACGTGGGTCTTCATCGTGTGTGTGTTTGATTGTTTGCGTGATATCCCTACACTACACCTGTAGTAAGGGGTCACGGAGTTTACACTTTTACAGGGCAGACGTCAAGCACAATCTCAGTTTTTTATCCATTTTTCGAAAAAAAACTCAGTTATGCTCAGAGAACACACGGCGGTGGGTGCGAATAAAGCGCAGGGAGAGGATGACGGCCGTGAGACTGAGCGCGACGATAAAGCTGATCCAGGCACCGGGGGCGCCCATGGCAGGCACAATCAAATCGGTACGGATGAGGATGTAGGCCAGCGGCAGCCCCACGATAAGGTAGCTGGAGATATTGCTCCAGGTGATGATGGCCGTGTCGTGACAGCCACGCAACAACCCGGACATGAGCACCTGTGTGGCATCCGGAATCTGGTACACGGCGCAGAAAATGAGCAGCACCGAGGCCAAATCAATAATTTCCGCAGAATCCGTATACAGCCCCACAATATCGCGGCGAAACAGTATGCTGAGCAGCATGAACATGCACACCAGCGCGTACGCCACCAGCAGCAGCGTGCGCAGCATGGCGTCAAATGCAGCCTTGCGGCGTGCCCCCACGTGGTAAGCAGCGCGTATGGAACCCGCTATACCAAGACTGAGCGGCAACATGAAAATAATGCCGCTGACGTTGATGGCCACCTGTTGCGCACTCACGACAACTTCGCCCAGCGGTGCCATCATCAGAATCACCAAATTGAAGAAACTCATCTCACACAGGCTGGCAATACCTACAGGCAAGCCCAGGCGCAGCGTGTGGCGCACCAGCGACCAGTCAGGGCGGCGGAATACGAGCATTTGCAGCGCACGCGCGCGGTGCTGCGAACTGCCCAACATGATACCCAGCACACAGAAACACATGCACCAATTCACGATTGAGGTAGCCAGACCACAACCGGCACCCCCCAGCGCAGGCACAGGCCCATAGCCGAAAACCAGCAGCAGGTTGAGCGGTATGTTGATGAGCACCCCACAGAGAGAAACAAACATGGCCGGGCGAGTCTGCCCGAACCCCTCGAAGTTCGACACAACGACACGCATGAGCATGTTGGCCGGTACCCCCAGCAACATGAAATGTACGTATGTCTGCGCCTTCGCTGCCATCTCGGGACTATCCGTCACCAACGGGTACACGAATGAGGCCGCATACATCAGCAACACCTCCACCACACTCAAGCCCAAGGCCAACACCTTACCATTATTGAGCAAGAGACCAACCTTACCGGCCTGCCCTGCTCCGCGCATACGCGATATCATGGCACTGAGTATAGTCAGCGTCACGCCACCGGCTATCATGATAGTACCCGATATGGAAAACCCCATGGCAACCGCTGCCAAATCCACTTCACCTTTCCAGCCGGCCACGAGAGTATCCGTCACCCCCATGCCCATGTGGAGCACGTTACCGATATAAAGCGGGAGCATCAGCGCCATCAGCCGCCGCAGCTCTTTGCGATCAATCCACCTGCCTGTGTTTTCTCCCATACTTCAATCTCAGAAAATCACCACTAATAAAAGAGCGCCATCTCGCGATGGCGCTCTTTATGAAGCATCTGGAACGGGATTCGAACCCGTGTTGCCCGCGTGAAAGGCGGGTGTCCTAGGCCGACTAGACGATCCAGACACTAGGTTGACAGCCCTTGAGCCGTCTGCAGGGACAATTTATCACAACGAGCCCCTCGCGTCAAGATTTATTTCATCTTTTTTGCAAAAAAAATGTATTTTTTTTGTTTTCTGACAACTTACCATACCCCAAATGAGGTAATCAGCGCCCACCTTCGCAGAAAGGGCGCCACCTGATATACAGACATGCCGCTGCGGCCATGTACCGGGCCGAAGGCAAAGCAGCATTCACAATAGCAGCATGGGCACTGACAACAGCTCCGGCCTTTAAATGGCAAACCCCGCCCCTGCATGTTGCAGGAGCGGGGCAAAATTACCAGTGAACCTGTGTTGGATTACGGATTAGCAAGGCCGTCATCCGGGAAGAGGCTCGGCGTACCGGTGCCGGCGGTGGGGCTGTCGCCCGTGCCAACATCGCGGAGGCGAGTGGGCTTGCCGGTCGGGTCAATCTTCTCAGCGGTCACGAAGATCATGAGGTTCTTACGAACGTGGGATTCTGCGTTGCTGCGGAAGAAACGACCGATAAGGGGCAGGTCACCGAAGACGGGCACCTTGTCCTCCACCTTCTGCACGTTATCCTCAATCATACCACCGATGGCGATGGTGTGACCATCATAAATGCAGGGGTTGGAGTTGATGTAGCGACGGCTGAAGATGGGCATATCAATGCGGTTTTCCGTCAGGGTGATGTGCTTAATCTCCGTGTCGTTGGACACACCGGCGGTAATCGGCGAACCGTAGTTCACGAAACCTTCGAAGTTCACAACCTTAATTTCGAAGTGGTTGAACTTGATGATGTCGTTACCTTCGAGCTCGTCAACCTTAAAGCGCATCACGATACCAACTTCTTCAACAGCCCATTCGGAGGGGTTCGCCGGGGAGGCGATGGGCATGGACTGGTTGTTGTTGTTGTTGTTGTTCCAGTTGTTGTTACCACCGGCGCTGCCGATTTCGGGAGCATCGTAAGCGGAGGGGTAGACGAAGCGACGAATCACCTCAATCTTGGCGCAACCGTTATCGCCGTTCTGGTCAGAGGCCAGGGGGTCGGGCTCGGGGGTGTAGTCAAGTTCGCCGGGGCGGGCTACCAGGCTGGGAGCGGACATGATGTCCACGCCCTTCTTCTGGGAAAGGCCGCGCATAATCATCTGGAAGGAGCCTTCGTCATAAATGCCCGAGAGGGACAGAATGCCGGGGGCTGCCTGGCGAGCAGTGTTGGCTGCAGCGGAACCGGAGGCCACCAGAGAGTCCATGCTGCTACCGGTCAGAGCACCCGTACCGGAGCGCAGACCGCCGGTCATCAGACCGTTGGAGATGGGATCGGAAGTGGAGTAAAGAGCACTGTTGTTATAGATGGGCCAGGAACCTCTGTTGGAGTGATTGTTGACGTATGCAGAGCCACCGCTGGTCACGAAGTCATTCATCGTGCGCAGGGGGTCAGAAGCGGTACCGTTCACGCCACCCAGGTAGGTGCTGCCGTTGTTGGCCACGGAGATGGGGTTGACCACCCAGTCGAAGCTGAGTTCCTCTTCGTTGGTCTGAGAGACCTCCACGAATTTGGCGCTCACCTTAATCATCTGGGGCATCTGACGGCGATACTCGTTGATGGCTTCTTCAACGGCATCAAGGTTGTTAGCGGTGTTCTCCACCGTCAGCATACCGGTGCGAGTGGAGTACTGAGCGCTGGAACCCTTGGGGAAGGTGACACCGGCGTTGCGCAGTGCCTTCACAGCGTCAAGCTTGCTCTTGCGGGGGCCGGAATCCTCACCAAAATCGCCCTCGCCGGAATCTTCCTCATCCTCCTCTTCTTCGTTACCGGTGAAGAAGTCACGGGAAACCTTCCACTGCTTCTTGAACATACGCTCCACACCGGCACCTGTCTGGTACACAACGATGGCGTTGTCATCCACACGGTACTGACAGCTGGCCTGGCTGCAGATAAGCTGCAGAAGTTCCTTGGCTGTTACGCCCTGGATGTTAAGCTTGGTAACAATAGCCTCCTCAGGCTCGTTGTTCACGGCTACGGGTTCGGCCTCCTCACCCTCTTCATCAGTGGTCTCTGCTGCAGCGGGAGCAGCGGCAGCCTTGGGCTTCTCGAAGATGAAGTTAATCTGGATACCGTTCTTACGAGCCTCACCACGCAGGAAGTCAAGGGCGTCTTCAATGGGGGTGTTCTCGAAGTTCACGGTCGAAATCTGCATCTTGCTCAGGTTCTGATCGTTGGCAATCTGCTTCTCGGTCACCTGTGCAGTGGACTCACCGCCACCCACCTGGATGTCGGGGAGATCCTGGGGCTCGTACTCTTCCCACAGAGCGTCAACCTCCGCAAGAGCCTTGGCGCGGAAGGAGTTGCGAGCGCTCTTGTAGTAGTTCATGCGGCGCTTGGAAACAGCCTCCTGACCCTGACGAGCAGCCTTGTTGTAGGGGTCAATCTTGATAACCTGAGCGAAGGTAGAGTAAGCATCATCAAACTTACCGAGGTCATAGTAGCCATAGCCCAGAGCGAGCAGACGGCTTACCTCCTCAACGTCGCGAACATGCTGGGGAGTGAGCGCAGGATTGTTGCGCACGGGGTCACGCAGCATGGAGAGATCGCGGCGGGCACGCTCATTGTTGGGGTTACGGGAAAGTACATCGAGCAGGAGCTGCTCGGCATCGTCATATCGGCCGACCTTGGCGTATTCACCGGCTACGGCGATGGAGGCATCGCCAATCACGTCCACAATATGCTGCTGGAGCACGAGAGTGGCGGGAGCCTTGGGCACGCGGTTCCAGGCGTCCTTGAACTTCTCAAGGGCGATGGAATACTTGCCGGCCTTGTAGGCTTCGCGGCCTTCCTGCAGGAGCTGGTGGGCTTCCTGCTCCATGGCGCGACGGCGAGCGGTTTCACGAGCATTGATGCTATCCTGACCGGCGTAGACGGCGGTGGGGCCGACTTCGCTGGTACCGGCGGCGGTAGAAGTGCTCAGGTAGCCATCAGTGTTGGCCTGCGCAAAGGGGCAGGTCATAGCGATAGCCGCGAGCATCATCGAGTACTTTGAGGTAATGAGAGGTGCGTGGTTCATGGTAATGTCTAAACTATGACAGAAATCTGTTCACTTGTAAAGTCTACAATTCAAAAAAGTGCGTTTTATGGCGTTTTTTTTGTATTTTCGAGTAAGAATAGGTGTTATTTTGCAATTTTGGGCACATTTACGGGGCTTTCGGCGTAGGTGCCATCAGCATTCTTGGGGCGAATAACGACACTGTCATTATTCTCCGCTTCCAGCTTGCAGGTGATACCGGTTCCAGGCACGGTGAAGTCCTCATTCAACTGCACGGTAATAGTACCTTCAGGCTTGCCAACGGCGGGCCCGGCGGTTACTCGCAGGGTGACGTAAACATCCTGAATATCCTTACCTTTGTCGTTGGATGAATGCTCCGAGGTGCGCTTGTTGGGGCTACCGGAGCGCACGTGGAATTCCTTGTCAGGGCCGGCAGTCACATTATCGCGCAGGTACACAACGCTTTCAGACTGCGTGTTACCGGCCGAATCACTGAATTCCATCTCGCCGAATCGCAGCACCGTAAAGCGACCGCTGTCGGAGCCATCAGCCTTCAGACCGAAGGTGCCGTTCACCTTGATGGGCTCCTTACTGCGGTGCACGAACTTGGTATCACCACGGCGGGTAAAAATCTTCACACCGACCGAGGTGGGGTTCTTCTCATACGCCAAGGTGGAATCCACGGCGATAACGGCTGCGGTTTTCTTCACTTCGAGCACTTCGAGCTTCACTGCCTTGCCGACCTCTACCAGGGAGGGCAGGCTGGCAGCATCGCCGGGGTTGGTCTTAGCCTCGAATTCCTCGCGGTTGGAGAAACCGTCGGAGTCGCTGTCGAGGGTCAGACCATCCGCACGGCCCAGAGCGTCCGCAATACCATTGGAGATAAACCAGTGGTTGGGTACGTCGCCGTGAACATTCTGAGCGGAGGGGTCATAAATGTCGATGACCGTGGTAGCCTTCTTATCATCGAGAGTAACCTGCCAGAGCTCGGGCGAGAAGAAGATGGGGGCGTAACGGGGCTTGCCATTGATAGTGGCACCTTCGGGTGCTACATCAACGATGGTGTGGTCCTTCTTTCGGGCAGCCTCGATATCAGCCACGACCTGTGTGAGAGTTGCGGCAGCCTTCGACTCGCCGGCATCCAGGCGGGTCTGAGGGCGCTCGACCTTGCTGTCGGACATGGTGTAAGCACCGAATGCACCGGCGGCAACGCCAAGCACGATACCGGTTACAAGAGCGGTCTTGCCGAAATTATTCTGTTCAGCCATAATGCTATGTATTAAAATGTGTTAAAATTATTTTACTTCTTGCCGGCGTTGGCGCTGAAATAGAGAACCTGCAGGTTGATATGCACGCGCACGGTTTCCTCAGGCATACCGGTCTTGCGCACAGCAATCACGCGGCCCTCACCTGCTGCCGGTGCGGGGGTGGCCTCACCGCTCAGGTCATCGCCCTGATTGGGGTCCTGCACGGGCGACTGATACTCGTCGCGAGCAGGCAGATTCCCTTCGTTCGAGCCAACCCACAGACCGGTAATCTTAATGAAGAAATCCTTGTCGGTCGAGAGCTTGTTGAGCACGGCAGGCAGCACACTGGTGGGCACCTTGCCGTCTTCCACCTCGCTGCGGGTGGCCGTGAAAGCAACCTCTATCCCGAGGGGGAAGTGGGCCTCTTTCTTGCGAACCTTCTCATCCGGCAACGGAGCGCAATACACCTTGTCGAGCAGCGGAGCGCCGGCATCCATCACAATGTCAGCCACACGCTTGGCTGCCTTCAGCTGGAAACTGCGGTAGGGTACTTCCTCTGCCGTAGCAGCAGCATTCTTGTAGGTAGCCATACCCAAATCCGCAGCGGCAGAGCCGAGCTGGCAGTTTTTCTCACCAGCAGCGCGGGACAGGTCATCGATAGCCCCGCGAACCTCGTTCTGGAAATCGACGGAAGATATCACCTTACCATCGCCCACGCACTTGGCAGCATAGGAATCGAAATCGGCCTTGAGGGCCTTGTAAGCCTCTGCCGTGGTTTTGGCAGCAGCACGCAGCGCTTTAGCGTTCTTATCCGTCGGCGGGAATTCCGCGGCCTCATAGTCAGCCACCTGCTCGTTGATGGATTTGAGCGATTTGCTGGCAGCGGCAAAATCAGCCGTACGGCCGAACCCATAATAAACCAGGCCACCGAAAGCCAGGGCAAATACAGCGGAGAGGGCAACCACGCGCTTATTTTCGAGAATACTCATATGTGTGTCAAAATATTGGGGTTAAACGGGGGTTACTTGCCTTCGCTGAGTTCGGGGATGGCAATGGGGTTCTTCAGGGGCATGACGAGCATGAACTTATCCACATAATCAGGTACGGAGACCTTACCACGCGAGTTCTTCGAGTCAATGAACTGGTAGTAGTGGTTCATATTCTTCATCACCTCGGCATTCTGGTACGAGAACAGGGAATCAGCGCTGCGCTCGTCGAAGTTCTTGGCCACCAGGTCGTAAATAGCCTGACGCTGAGCCTGACTGCGGTCATCGCCGGGAGTCTTGGACGTATAACCGGTCATGCAGATAGCCGTCACCTTGGGGGCTTTGTTGCGGCTGCGTACATCCACAGCCTCCGGAGCCTGATTAATGGCGGAGTTGTTACCGGAGTTGCGGCTCTTACTCGGGTCAATCAGGCGAGTGCCCTTCACTTCCACGGAATCATTAATAGTCACCTTGTCGGCCTCATAGTTAATGAGGGGAGCAAACTCTGTGAACCAGAACTTGACGGAAGCGGCACGCTCAGAGAGCTGCTTAATAAGCTCCGGGTACGCCGTGCGCATGGCGTAGTGCTCATTGAGCCTCTCGAGGTCCTTCTTAGCGCGGTCATACTTAGACTTCTCGCTTTCGATAGTCTCGTTAATGCGCTCGATGGACTCTTTGGCCGGATTGGCGTTTTTGAGCATCTTCTCGGCATCCGCAGCAGCGGAATCAGCAGCCCAAGCAAAGAAGGCAGCACCGGCTACCGCTATCAGACCACCGGTGAGCACCTTGGGCAGCATCTGCAGTTCAGCGCGCTCCTTACCCACGCTGGTGGGCACCAGGTCGATATTGAAGTCACCCACACCGGCTCCGCTCACGGCAGCACCGGCAATGGGACCCAGGCAGAGGGCATCCATCGCAAGAGCCTCTTCATCCACCTTGCTGCTGATACCGAACGCGGCAAGGGGGTTAAGATATTCAACGGGGATATTGAGCGTGCTCTGCAGGAACTCCACAGCATAGGGCATGCGGGCACCACCACCGCAAATGTAGGCCTTCGTGGGCGCACTGCCCTGATACTGGCCACGGTAGTGATTGATGGTACGCTGCACTTCCGAGCTCAGGCGGTTCATCGCATTGCGAATGGTGGCGGCCAGGGCAGCCTCCTGCTCGGTCAGACCGTCTGTAAAGCCGTTACCCAGCGAAATCATGCCGGACTCAATCTTGAGCTTCTCAGCATCACGGAAACTGATATTGTACTCACGGGCAATACCGTTGGTCACAAAGGCACCGGCAGCCGTCACGGAGCGAGTGAAGAAGCGCCCGGCTTCCGCAAAGATGATGTCGGTGGTCTTCGCACCGATATCGAGAATCATCACGGGCTCCTCCTCCTCGGGGTAGCTCACGCGGAAAGCATTGTAGAGGGAAGTAATGGAGCAGTCGACGCTGCGGGTCTTCAGCCCGCTGCCTTCAACCTGGGTGTTCAGGTTGTCGAGCACATCCTTCTTAATGGCCACCAACAGCACCTCCGTCTCACCGGTGCCACGATCAGGCAGCTCTTGGTAATCCCACTGAATCTCATCGAGCGGGAACGGGATGTGCTGCTGAGCCTCATAGCTCACCTGCTCGGCAATGTCGGAATCATCAAGCGCAATCAATTTGATGAAGCGCATGAAAACCTGCTGACCGGAGACAACGTTGCGCACGTCGCTCCCCTTCACTTTCAGTTCCGTCACGAGCTCTGCGATGGCATTGCTCACGTAGTCCATGCGCATACCCTCCTCAAGCGGGTCGAGCACAATCTCGCGACGGCCATAGCGCGAGAGCGTGTAGCCCTTACCGGCGGGGGTAAATACGCCCATGGTGACGCTCTGCGCGCCTATCTCAAGAGCGACGGTTGTTTTATATTCAGCCATAGAGATAAGTAATAAGTTGAAAATCAGTTACGCGTACGCTTGTTTTTGCGGGAAGTCTTACCGCGCTTGTTTTTACCGCGACGGTCGGTATCCTCCTCAGCAGCAGCGGAGTCATCCCCGGCGGGAGTGGTATCAGCAGCAGGCGTGGTACTGGAGGTATCATCCGCACCCATGGTGGAGGTAGCATCATCCGTGCCGGTGGTTGTGGTGGTAGTAGTTGTGGTGGCAGCGGAAGCGGCATCGGTGGTTACCCAGGCCTCCGTAGCAGGCAGCACGGCAGCATAGGGAGTCTCGTTGATAGCGTAAAGCACAGCGCCGCAGGAGTTCACCTTCTCCGACTTCCACCACTGCTTGGGCAGATCCGTGCGGTCAAAACGGGCATCCGGCGACTCATCTTTGTTCATGCAGGGGTTCCCGTTGAACGTAGCCTCGATGGCAGCAGCAATCACCTTCACCTCAGTAGACTTGGCACGGGGGCCGGCGGTGCTGATTTTCATAGCGTTGCGCGGAGAAAGGAAGAGGTCAACACTCATCTCGCACTCGCCGCCATCCTTAGCCTTGTTCAGAGCGATTTCGTGGTAGGTAAGCGTCTTGCTCACGCGGGCAAACTTATCCTTACCGTCTTTATCGGCTGTCTTGAAAAGCACGTGTGCGGTAATGGTCAGGCCATCCACATAATCAGGAATAGGATTATCGTTGTCACCCTTGGCCTTACGGGCACGACCCTCGACCTTCACCGGCAGAGAAACACGCTGCCAGTTGCGACCGCCCTTACTCTTGGAATCACTGAATGACAAGGTGTTGGGCTTAGAATCCACCGTGCTCACAATCTTGTTAGCCTGTCCGGGCTTGCCGGCCTTCATCGTTACTTGTGCAAAGTCAGCATCAAGCGCGGAGGCTGTCATGGCAGAGCAGGCAGCCACTGTAAGTATGGTCCAAAACGTGTTTTTCATGGTAAAAATTCAGATGTACGTTATATTTATACACAATCTCCCCCCTCTTGGCGAGAATAAACTTCCACCTGACGCGAATTTTTAACTTTTTTTCAATGCGATGGGATGGCCCACACCTTTTCTGAGGCATAATCAGGTATTTGGCTTGTGAGCCGACAGCGCTTATGCTATAAGCAAAACAGTCAATATGAATACACTCGCCACTTATTTTCACAACCTTGACCCGGTTATAGTCGACATACCCGGCACCCCGCTGGCCGTGCGCTGGTACGGCCTGGCCTATGTAGCAGGGTTCCTCATCGGCTACCTGGTGCTGCTGCAACTTTCCAAAAAGAAACTCTACTGCGTAGACAGCGAAAAACTCGGTGACTTCATCACCTGGGTCTGCATACTCGGCGTGCTGGCGGGTGGCCGACTGGGAGAGTTCTTCTTCTACTGGCTGCCGGAGCACGGCCTGAGCGGCCTGCTCGATGACCCGTTCTGGGTAATGCGTGTGTGGGAAGGCGGCATGGCCTCCCACGGCGGCATCATCGGCGTGCTGCTCGTTGCGATATGGTATGCCCGCAAAAACGGCCACTCCATCGCCGCTGTGGGCGACGGCCTGGCCATCGTCTGCACCATCGGTCTCTTCTTCGGGCGCGTAGCGAACTTTATCAACGGTGAATTATACGGGCGCGCCTGCGCTGCCACGCACGCGCTCGCGTGTAAGTTCCCCCAGGAACTCTTCGAGCTCCCCGCAGAAAAACAAATTCAAGCGCGTGTTGCCATCGACCACGCCCTCGGCGCCCCCATCGAAAACTTCGTCGCCCGCGGTGCCGACGGTCAATTTACGGAGGGATACGTGGATGTCGTGCTGCGACTCTGCCGCGAAAACCCCGCCGTGTGCGAGGCCATAGCCCCCTTCCTTACCCCGCGCTACCCCTCCCAGCTCTTCGAGGCAGCCGGCGAAGGGCTCATCATCTTCATCATCCTCATCGCCGTGCGTCTGGGGTGGAAAAACGCTCCCGCAGGCATTTTCTGCTCGCTCTTCTGTTTCCTCTACGCCGCAGCACGCATTACCTGTGAATGCTTTAAGCAGCCCGACGCCGCTGTCTGGAACGGCATCACCCAGGGGCAACTTCTCTCCCTCGGCGTAGTCGCACTCGGCGTCATCTTCCTCTTCCCCACCTTCAAAAACCTCAAAAAATCAAAAAAAATCGAAATTTCTTAAAAAAAAGCTTGCAATGCGCCGAAAAATCGTTTATACTCTCGGCGCACGCTACTGAATAAGTAGCCTGCAAATGGGTAGGTTCCCGAGCGGTCAAAGGGGGCAGACTGTAAATCTGCTATCGTACGATTTCGATGGTTCGAATCCATCCCTGCCCATTTCTCCCATGCGGAGGTAGCTCAGTTGGTAGAGCAACACCTTGACATGGTGGAG